>CAMRSM010000045.1 GCA_947053345.1 uncultured Lachnospiraceae bacterium | reverse complement strand
ACAGAAATTCCTTCCCGGGATAGATGGCACGGGGAGGGCGGATGCGGAACTAAAATCAGCATACGCCCGGACCGGGCCAGGAAGGAAGTTCTGGGAGCCCTGCGGACAGAAATTCCTTCCCGGGATAGATGGCACGGGGAGGGCGGATGCGGAACTAAAAATAGGAGGAATCAGAATGACAATCGGACAGAGAATATACCAGATCAGAACCGAACATGGGCTCTCACAGGAGGAATTCGGCGAAAAACTTAACACAACAAGGCAGACCGTTTCCCGCTGGGAACTAGACCAGACCTATCCGGAACTCGCAAAAATAGTATTAATCAGCAAAATTTTCTGTGTAACAACGGACTCCATCATCAAAGACGGGATCAGTACATTCGACAGTAATATCGAGCCTTTCACCTGCGGGGTGTATCGGTCCGCACACTCGGAAATTGTTGAAACAGAAAAATTTGCACTGGTTTATTACTGCACTCCTGATAAAAACATATTAGGAACAAAACTATATTCCGGCTATGAAAACCACAAACACCTGGTAGCGGTCTGTGAAAGAAATCAGCAAAAACAAATTACAGAGTACGCTTATTCCCTTCCAAAAGTACAAACTATAATATCAAACAGCGATACCTTAGCCTCACAACTCGGCGAAACATATGACAACAGTAAAAAAGAATCCATGCGCCGCCTGGAACAGTTTTTGGTGGATCACACAAGAAAACCGCTGCCCTGCGTAAAAGAGAGCGGAATCCCCACATGCCTGACCCTTTGGCGCATGGCAGACAGCTATAGCGCAGATGCGGATTACCTCAATTTCTTTCTGTGCACGGGCAGAACCGAATATATTTTTTCTGTCAGACCGCAAGATACCAATATCTATTGTGGTGCGTCGTACAATATTGTATTTGATCTGGGAATGTTCAGCGGGGGACAATTTTTCCGCATACGCAATTATAAAGATAACAGCGAAAATTATTGCCGCTTCTTCTGTGATTTTTCCTATGAATTCAGGGAAATTGATATTCCGACAGAGGAATGTGAACTCGGCAAATGCCTCACAACAAGCAAGGGGCTTATGTGGTGCGTAAAGCGTTACACCGATGATGAGATAGTTCTTCAGGGATGCGGGGAAGATGAATATATCTACCGGCGAACCGATATCCGAACCGAACAATTTGCACCGGCAGGGCAATAAACTTCCCACGCTGTGCGCAAAACCGGGCGGGGCAGTTCCCCTGCTCCCTTCGGCATATTTCCCCGCCTTTGCTCTGTATCAAAAACAAAAGGCGTATTCCGGGCATCTACTTTTGCTTCCATACTCCTATTCTATATTTCCCAAACAATTATACATAAATAATAAATCATGCACAAAAAATGCCGCCGGATGAAAATAACACTTCATCCGGCGGCATTTTTTATTATTACAACTCGCAGTTATTCACCGTCCGCGGGAACGGGATGACATCGCGGATATTGCCCATGCCGGTCAGGTACATCACGCAGCGCTCAAACCCAAGTCCAAATCCTGCATGGCGCGCGGAACCGTACTTGCGCAGGTCAAGGTAAAAATCATAATCCTCCGCCTTTAAGCCCAGTTCCTTCATCCTGCCAAGCAGTGTATCATAATCATCTTCCCTCTGGCTTCCGCCGATGATCTCGCCGATACCCGGAACCAGACAGTCCATCGCTGCAACGGTCTTGCCGTCCGGATTCAATTTCATGTAAAACGCCTTGATCTCCTTCGGATAATCCGTGACAAAGACAGGTTTCTTAAAAATCTCCTCGGTCAGGTAGCGCTCGTGCTCCGTCTGCAGGTCGCATCCCCACGAAACCTTGTAATCAAACTTATCGTTATTTTTCTCCAAAAGCTCGATTGCCTCGGTGTAGGTCACATGCCCGAACTCCGAATTCATAACATGGTTCAGGCGTTCCAAAAGCCCTTTATCGACAAAACTGTTAAAGAAATTCATCTCCTCCGGCGCATGCGCAAGCACGTAGCCAATCACGTATTTTAGCATTGCCTCGGCGAGCATCATGTCATCCTTTAAATCCGCAAACGCAATCTCCGGCTCGATCATCCAGAACTCTGCGGCGTGCCTTGTCGTGTTGGAATTTTCCGCCCGGAAGGTCGGCCCGAATGTGTAAATATTCTTAAATGCCATCGCGTAAGTTTCGCCGTTCAACTGCCCACTCACGGTGAGGTTCGTCGGCTTATTGAAGAAATCCTGCGTGTAGTCTACCGCACCTTTCTCATCCTTCGGAAGATCCGCAAGGTCAAGCGTCGTTACTTGGAACATCTCGCCCGCGCCCTCACAGTCGCTGCCCGTAATGATCGGCGTATGCACATAGACAAAATCCCTGTCCTGGAAAAATTTGTGGATCGCGTAAGCGATCAGCGAACGCACGCGGAATACTGCCTGGAACGTATTTGTGCGCGGGCGCAGGTGCGTGATCGTGCGCAGATATTCCATCGTATGGCGCTTTTTCTGGAGCGGGTAATCCGGCGTGGACGCGCCCTCCACCGCCACTTCCTTTGCCTGGATCTCAAACGGCTGCTTTGCGTCCGGCGTTGCCACAAGTTCCCCTGTGACGACCACCGCCGAGCCGACATTGATCTTTGTAAGTTCCGGGAAATTCGCGAGCTTATCCGCGTAAACGACCTGCAGCGCCTCAAAGAATGTGCCATCGTTCAAAGTGATAAACCCGAAGCTTTTCGAATCGCGGTTACTGCGCACCCATCCGCCGACCGTGATCTCCTTTCCCACATACTTCTCTTTTTCGCGATACAGCTCGCGAACCGAAACCAAATCCATCTTTTATGACCTCTCTTCTTAAAGTTTCGCATGTGTCCGTCACCGCACCTATAACCAGGAAAGGGGACTTCCGGCGCTGTTTCGGACACATGCTGTTTTGAAATTCTGCATATACCTCCGGTACCTACGGCCGGGGTAGCATATGCTGTTTTTAATTTACATCTTCTCAAACACCGGCATATAGTCGATCGGTGCTGCAACATGCACGGTTTGCCCGCCCTCATATACGCTGCCGTCGCTTGTCAGCTTCCAGTTCCCTGCCGGGAGGTATACATCCCTCTCGAACTGGTTGAGCGCAAAAATCGGAGCTGCCAGATACCTGCTGCCGAACATATACTGATCCTGGAGCTCCCAGCAGGTTTTATCCTCCGGGAATTCGTAGAACATCGTGCGGATCAGCGGAGAGCCGTTCTCTGACGCTTCCCTGTACAAATCCCTGATATAGTCGTGCATCGAGATACGGATATCATAATATTTCTTCATGATCTTGTAGTTATCCTCGCCGTAGCTCCAGAGCTCATTCGGCTGGCCGGTGTGCAGGTATCCGCCGCCCCAGTCGCGGTCGTCGAGTGCCGGGATATCGTAAGGGCCGCGGTCGCCATGCATACGGAATACTGCGGAATAAACGGCAAACTGATACCAACGGATCAGAAGCTGCCTGAAATCCGGGTCATTCACATCGTCGGTCATAAAGCCGCCAATGTCCGTCGTCCACCATGCAATCCCCGCAAGCCCCATGTTCAGGCCGCACTGCAGCTGGTCATAGAATGCCTCGAACGTGCTCGGCACATCCCCCGACCAGACAACATTGCCGTATTTCTGGCTGCCCGCCCAGGCGCAGCGCAGGAGGTTGACCACATTGCCGTCCCTCAAGTCTTTCATCTTATCATAGAATACACGGCTGTACATCTGCGGGTACATATTGCTGCAAGAAAGCGCAGGCGCATCCATGTAGCGGTAATGCTCGAAATCATAAACCCCGTAATCCGGCTCGGAATTGTCAAGCCAGAACGCGTCGATGCCGAGATCGTAATAGTTGCGCTTGCAGACTTCCCATACATACTCCCTTGTCTCCGGGTTGAACGGGTCGATCTCCACGCAGTCACCCTGATAATCGTACGTCTGCTGCGCACCGCGCTCCGTCCGGATCAAAAGCCCCTTCTCCATCATCGGGTAGAAATTCTCACTCTTGCGGTCCACCGAAGGCCATACCGACACAATCACCTTGATGCCCATCGAATGCAGTTCGTCCACCATCGCTTTCGGATCCGGCCAGTATTTCTCGTCAAATTTCCAGTCACCCTGTACTGTCCAGTGGAAGAAATCAATGACGATCAGGTCGATCTTGATGCCCTCCTTCTGGTACTGGCGCGCCACCGAGAGCACCTCATCCTGCGTGCGGTAGCGCAGTTTGCACTGCCAAAGCCCCATGCGGTCCTCCGGGAACATCGGAGAACGCCCGGTCACACCCGTATAATTTGCAAGGATCTGCTTTGGGGCATCTGCTACCGTGATCCAGTAATCCATCTCCTTCGTGGAACGTGCAATCCACTCGGTATAATTGCGGCCAAAGGTCACACTGCCGACCGCCGGGTTATTCCAGAGCATACCATAACCGAGGTTTGAAACCGAAAACGGCACGGAAATCTGGGAATTCCTCTGCGCCAGTTCCAGAACACAGCCCTTTAAATCCATATAGGACTGCTGGTACTGTCCCATACCGAAAATCTTTTCCCCGTCGTTGCTCTCAAATTTCAGATTGAGGGAGAAATCGCTCCCTCCGATCACACCCTTCCACTCACGGTTGATGACCTTTAAGCAGCGGCTCTCCTTCGAGAGCGTCCCGCCGTAACTGCGGTAATATTCCCGCAGGAATTGTACCCCGTCGCGGTAAAATGTAATCACGCCCGCAAAATTAACGGTCGCTTTGATCCTGCCATTGGTGATGCAGGCCGACGGCTCCCCATACTCCTCCCCCGTAATCTCCACCACAGGGCTTGCCTGCTCCGGTCTTTCCGTCAGAGCCCAGTCATTCCCCGTAAACTTCGAGAACATCGTTGCGCGGACGCGCAGGGAATCCTTCCCCCATGCTTCGATCCGAAGCGTCTCCCCATTCCGGCGCGCAGTTAAAACCCCATTTTCGTTCCTGAAATCCATAACTTCCCCTTTCTTTTTTTCATAAATGTTCTGCAATGGGGCATCTTACCCCATTCTGCTTGTCAGCATATGGATATTATACCGCATTCTTCTAAAAAATCCTACCCTTATATTTTCTTTTTTCATTTTTCCGTCACAACCACGGATACGGAATTTGCCGGAAGCGTCACAGTAAGCTTCGAGGACATTACGGGAATGTCTTTCTCTGCCGGGACGATCCGCTCCGCCCCGCGTTTGTTGACGTTCGGCTCATGCACCAGCGCCTCGTCCCCGGTCAGGCAGATCCATTTTGCCGTGCCGCTTTGCAGCCTTCCTCCCGCCGCATCCTGCCCGCCAAAGACAATCTCGACCTTCTTCGCGTAATTGTCCGGGTTGACAAGCTTCGTGTAAACCTTTTCGCTGTCCGCCGTTACCGAATGGAAGACGGCGCGGTTGTATGCTTCCAGCTTATAATCAAGGACGCGGCTTTCCACACCTTTTACCTTATGGGAGCAGATCAGATGGCGGTACGCACCATAACCCTGTGCGGCATAACCGCAGCTGGATTCCGCTGTGTCCATACGTTTCCCCGGCGCTTCAAAAACACCGCCGTAATTTACGGTAACCGTATATTCCTCCCCGGTCACAACCTCCTCGTCAAGCGCCGCGCGCAGGTTGCCCGCCGCCCTGCCGCATGAAAAATCACCGAGCGCGTAGCCTTCCACACCGTCCTTGACCACACGCACGGATGTTTTCCCGGCATCGCCGATCACGTACTGTACCGCATTCCTCCCCTTGCCGATGCCGGAAACACCGACACCGAGCGTCAGCGCGCCATTGCCGGAAACACGCGTAAGCACCGCTGTCACGGTACAATTCGTGAAATCCCCTGGCAAGTAGAGACCTGCCGACTCACGGCTTCCTTTTAGCAAAAGCCCCCCGTTGCCAGGCTCCAGCCAGGTATGCGGGTAGAGCATAAAACGCCGGTCCAGCTCCTGACGGAAATCCTGCCCGAACAAAACCCTGCCATCCGGGTTCGCTGTTACGGTCAGTTTCTTTAACAGCAGATCCGCTTCCCCGGTCACAAGCTCGATGCCGCCGCACGGCAGAAGCGAAACGCGCCGTGCGTCCCGGTACTCCGAGAACTCCGTGTGCAGAAGCTTATCCCCCAGATGTTCCGCAAACATCTTCTGCACATAATAATTTGGCGTGCGCCATACCGTCTCGTCATCAAACCAGATAGCGTCCGGTGTCCAGCGGTACGTACCGTCCGTGAGCACCTTGTTGAACAAAGGGGCAGTCGCCGCCAGACGCACCACATCCGAATTGCGTTCAAAACCAGTCATCACCGCTGCCTCCGCCACTGCGCCCGCAAGTGTGTTCTTGTCACTGGATGCGTACTCCCCGACAAAAACTTTGCTGATTTTTTCGTCCTCCACGCTCCCGTCCTCGCGGTAAGCGCGCGCATAATAATTGTAGCGGTCCGCATTTTCCAGCAGATATTCATTCGAGCGGTAATAATGCTCATCCGCAATTGTTTCCATAAAATCCTTCTGGTACTGATACCATCCCACCTGCTTGTCAAAACTGCGCTCCCCGTCCGTAAACCGCACCTTCGCGCCCCTGCCGGAATGGTTTCCGCTCAGATAGCGCCAGCCGTTCTCGTACGCCCCATCGTCCGCCTGCGCTCCCACGGTTGAGATGATATGCAGCTCCCAGTCCGGATAATGTTTCTTCATATACGCCGTGATCTTACCGTAAAACTCCTCAAAGCTAGCGTAAAATTCCTCGCCCCAGTTCTCATTGCCCACACCGAGATAGTGCAGTGCGAACGGCGCTTCATGCCCCATCGCCCTGCGCAGTGCCGCCCATTGGTTCTTATCAAAATCCGTGCTGATCGCAAAATCAATCAAATCCGTAAAATTAGCGATGTATTTTTCCTGAAGCTTTCCACCCGCCGGGTTCGCGTAGTCCGAGCGCGCCTGGCAGAGCACGCCGCACGCCATGACTGGGAGCGGCACCGCGTCCAAATCCTCCGCAAGCTGGAAATACTCCATATATCCCAACCCCAGTGTCATCATATAGCCCCAGACATTGAAATTTTCCTTGCGCTTCTCGACAATATCCACCGAATCCTTCCAGTCATAGACATTATCCCAGATATAAGAACCTTCCGAGATACAGCCGCCCGGAAAACGCAGGAACGCCGGGTGCAATTCTTTCATTGCCATAACAAGGTCGCGGCGCAGACGGTAATTCGGGTTTCCAAGGTAATTTTTATGCGCGCTCACGCTGCCTTCTTCCTCGCCAAAGCCCCAGACATGCTCCGGGAACATCGAAACCATGTCGATCGACGCACAGCCCGCAAACGACAATTCCAACTGTCCGAGACAGTCCTTTTGCGCCGTAAACATAACGGCCTGCTTTTCGCCGTATTTCCTCCAGCCGCCGGATATGGTGATTTTTTTTGTTTCGCTGACGGCATTCCCTCCCGCATCCAGCAGGCGCACCGAAAGAAGTGCGTCATGATCTGCTTTCGCCCAGACCGTAAAATGGTAGCGTTCCCCCTTTACAAAATGCATGGCAAAATTCCCGCTGGTATCGGAAAAACCGCGGTTTGAAATCACGGCACCATCCGCCGCCTCGACATAGGTCACATTGCCGTCCGGGTCAGCCTGCCCGAACACCCCCGCAAGACCACCCTTATTTTTCACGGCCAGTTTATCAAGATCGCCGTACCATCCCGCAAGAGGCGTATGGTTGCGCCCGGTGGAGCGGCCATTCTCCCCCGAATGGAAATCGTATGTGTCAAAATAAAACGCCTCAAAGGAACGGTTCCTCACCATCTCCGCGTAAATACCGCCGTCCGCCGCATTGTTAATGTCCTCATAAAACAGGCCGTACAGGGTTTTGCTGATATCAAGCACCGGCTTGTCCTTATGGATGGTCAGGGTGTACGGTGCAATCTCCCGCGGCATGACCGTAAAGGTAAACTGCTTTTTCACGCAAGCGTCGGATGGCAGGGAAATTTCCTTTTGCAGGCGGAGCTTTGCCGTCAGTGTCACGACCGCAGGTTCCTTCACCTGCCCGACCTTCCCGTTCCCGTCAAAAAGCTCCGGCCTGTCCGACTCCCACTCCACGCGTACCCTGCCGCAAAGCAGACTTGCCGGCAGCTCGATATCCTCCGTGATCACCTGCTGGCGGATTGCCAGATATCTCTCCGCCGCCGGGACTAAAATCTGCTCGTCTGTCAGCGTCTCGCACATCATATCCACGATTTCGTCCGCGCCGAGCACCCCTTTAAAAATGCAGAAATCCGCGATTGCTCCCGAAAAATCGCCGTCCGCCGCAAACTGTGACCTGCCGATGTAATTGCGGCTGTAATTCTCCGGATCCGCAAAGGTCGCAAACCACTCGCGCAGACGCTTGTATGTACCGCTCGCAGTCTGGCTGATCTGCCCGTTTGCCGCCGCCTCACCATTGACATAAATACATGGCCCGGCATTTCCGAGCGTCCCATTCTTCGTCCCGCTCACGCTCATCGCCACATGCACCCACTCACCAAGCGGGTAGGTGAACACCGGATCCGCGAACAGATCCCCGTCCTTAAAACAAACGCCCCGGAAATTCCTTGTCAGGAACAGATAGGGTCCACGGTCACCTTTGCCGAAATCAAACACGCGCTCCCACACATTGGTTCCCTGGGCAAAGTTTACCCACGCCGTCACCGTGATCCCTGTCTCGTCGTTTACCCCGTCAAAAATCCCGTTTGGCAGTTCGAAATAAGATGTGCCGTTCTCCCCGCCGGAAAATACCGCCGCCCTGCGTCCCGCAACAATCCCGATGTGCGGCGGCCTGCTGCCGCACGCTTTCGCCGTAAATCCCCTCCCGCCCGCGTCCGCACCCGGATTTTTCTCGTCATCAAAGCGGTACTGCGCGATCAAACTCTCTATCATGATAACTCTCCTCCTTTTATGCAGTTCCTTGTCCCGATCCCTTGTTGTTGCATTTCTTAATTTTTTTATTTCATAAATTTTTCCTGTTCGGTCTTCTTTTTCTTTTCATTTGTCTGTGGAAACCGGTTAAGATTTACGGACTGTCCGGTTTCTTGCAATCCCTTTCATCCCTCCGGCGGGTTTGATCCCCGCAGAACCCCTATACACCCCTCACTCCGGATATCTTGTCATAATATAATTGCCCTCCCCCGGTAATTCATCGCGGCCAATCCTCCTGCCCCAATGGACTGAATTGTTGTAATTGCCCTCCGCGACGACCACCTCCGTATCCGTGACTTCCAGAACGATCACGGAATGGGTATCGTCATTGACCCTCAAAATATCGCCCACACGGATTTTCGAATAATCCGTATGCACCCGCACCGGAAGCGCGCCGAACGCCGCGTCGCTCATGGCAAAGGCAAATCCCGCGCAGCCTGCGCCGCCGCTGTAAACCCCGCCCTTCCAGAAATAAAAATTCTCATTCGTCCACGCCATGCCTTCCGGGTATTCGGACTGCATTGCCGAAATGGCGGCATAAACCTCCTGCTCCGTCGGGATTTGCTCTGTCTCCCCTGTCGGTTTTTCCCCAGTTTCCTGAACCGGCTTTTCCTTGCTTTCCTGTTCCGGCTTATCTTCTGTTAATTTTTCCGGTGTGCCCTCCGTCACCACCACATGGCAGGAATATTTCTTTTTTCCGACCTGCGCCGTGACGGTGCACTCCCCTGCCTTTATCCCGCGCACCTTACCTGTGCCGCTCACCCTTGCCACCGCGCGGTCGCTGCTCGACCACTTGACCGTCTGGGTTGTTCCGGAAAGCTTCAATTTATAGGTTTTACCTTCGACAACCGTAATGGAGGTTTTATTTAATTTCGGGGTTTCGACCGTGATTTTGCACGTGTACTTCTTACCGCCGCTTTTGGCCGTAACGGTCGCCGTACCTTTTTTCTTTGCCGTGACCTTTCCCGCGGTATTGACGGACGCAACCGATTGATCGGAGGAAGACCAGGTGGTCTTGGCGCTTGTGCCGGAGAGCTTTAGCTGCAGGGTCTGTCCTTTGATGAGAACCGCGGCAGTTTTGTTCAAGGCAGGGGTTTTATCTGGCGCAGGGGCGCTTTTTTTCGCGATCTCATGCCACATTGCCGAACCATTATTTTCCGCCATCCGCTCCGATGCCGCCTGCACCGTCCCCATGCTGCCGGACATGCCCGCACCCATGGTACTCCCTGCAATGAGGGCGGCTGTCATCCCGAAGATGCTGATCATCTTCTTTATGTTTTTCATGCTGTGATACCTCGCTTGGCATATTTTATATTATTGTATAATATTTTACATCATTCTTAAATGCGCGTCAATGGGAAGTGTGATTTTATATTATTTCTTTAGAAAACGACGGAAAACTAAAATTCACAATTTTTATGTAGATTCGAACACAACATCATGATATAATATTAGCAAGAACTAATGATTGAATGGAAGGAGGAAACTGCAATGAATACTGCACTCGACTTAGCCAAATACATTGTTACAAAATGTGTGAAAGAAAAACGTCCGATCAGTAATCTCCAGCTTCAGAAGATCCTTTATTATATTCAAAAGGCTTTTTTAAAAAACGGAAATACTGCATTTTTTGATGATATCCAGGCATGGACGTTCGGCCCGGTTGTTCCAAATGTACACTATTATTTTTGTGCTTATGGGGCAATGCCAATCTCATTTTCCTTTGACAATATCTCGATAGAAAATTATGGAGATACCGAAATCATCAATCAAATTGTTGAAGAAAAAAGAGAATTGGATCCTTGGGAAATGGTAGCCGAAACGCATAAACGAGGCGGGGCATGGGAACAGATTTATCAGAATGGTGCCGGAAACCACAAGCTCATTCCTCGTGAATTGATCCGAACTGCGGGGTAATTTATGGATTTGAACAAAGAAAACCAACAGCGGGAGGAATTCCGCAATATCCTTGGACAAAATCTTGGACAGATCAGAAAGGGCTATCAGCAGAAAAGCTATGCGAATCGTGGTGAACCCATTGATGTGAGCGATTCCATCAAAAAACTATATGACCATGTAAGCCTTGATATTGCAAGAATGTCATGTTCCGATGCCGATGAATTAAAAATCTCCGGTGAGAAGCCATTCAAAATATAAAAAACAAGGTCAACATCGTATCGGAAAACATTAAGCATATAGAGGAAAGTCAAAAGAACATAGGACAAGATCAAAAAATCATCGAGGAAGCACAGAAGAACATCGCACAGAATCAGAAAGACATGGAGAATAAAATAAACGACCAACAAAAGGAATATATTACCATATTAGGAATCTTCGCTTCCGTTGTACTTGCATTTACAGCGGGAATCGCATTTTCAACTTCAGTCCTCAACAATATAGCACAATCCAGCATATATAGGACCATACTCATTACATTAATGATCGGATTAGTGCTTGCCAATTTTCTTTTTGGTCTATTTTTTTATATTAATAAAATTGTGAACAAAGAAACAAAAATATACCCCCTGCTCCTGTCAAATATCATTTTCGTACTCCTAATCATGTTCACAATACTCGCATGGAATTGTGGTTTGGTGGAAGGTCGGAATGAACGTATCCATAATGTATTATCAGAACAGCCGCAAAAATAAGCTTCATCCATCCCCCAAAAAACCAACAAAAACACCGCTGCAAGGGCTTCCATCCCCCACAGCGGTGTTTCCATCCTTACTTTAACTCCGGCAGCTTCCTCGAACAAGCCACCGCCAGCGCACCGGGCCCGATATGGCAGGACACACTCAAGGACAGCGGGCTCATCACGATCTCATAGCCCGGGAACAATGCCTGCACCTCCGCCTTAAACGCGTTCGCCGCCTCAAGGTCGTAGGTGTACGCCACTTCCAGATAAACCGGCTGTTCACTTCCGTCCGCAAAGCGCGTCTCAATGTCGCGCTTCATCGCCTCCAACATCGCGCGCTTCCCCTGCTTGACGTTGCGCGCCTTGGTAAACGCATCCAATTTTTCACCTTGGATCTGCAGTACCGGCTTCAGGTTCAGAATCGTGCCGAGCGCCGCGGCCGCGGGGGTGATGCGTCCACCCTTTTTCAGGTATTTTAAAGTATCAAGCATAATATAGATACTTGACTCCATCTTGTCCCGCTCCAAAATCTCGCGGATCTGCACCGCCGTACATCCCTGCCTCACAAGCTCGATCGCATCCAGCACCGACTGGCGCTGCGTCACGGAAATGCGCTGGTTGTTGACTACCTGCACCTTGCCGTCGAAATCCTCCGCAAGCATGATGGCGGTCTCGCACGAGCCGCTTAACCCGCTTGACATCGGAATGTGCACCACCGTATCATATTCTTTCAGAAGTCCCTTCCAAAGATCAATGACATCGCCCGCCACCGGCTGCGATGTGGAAATATCCGCCCCCGCCTTAAGGCGCTGATAAAATTCTTCCTGCGTCAAGCTGATATCCTCATAGTAAGTTTCCCCGTCAATCATAAACGGCATCGGCAGGACGGAAATTCCCAGTTCCCTGCCCTCTTTTTGTGTAATACCACTGTTACTGTCTGTTACTACCGCAACTCGTTCCATCTCAATCCCCATTCTGTTCGATTTTCCGGCATGTCCACGATGTACACGCCCACCACCGGCTTGCCGCGCATACTGCCATGCAGCGATTACCGTTCATAAACGAAACCCCGCCTTGCAGGGATTTCCATTAAATCCTACCTGCCTATCGTATAACGAAATTCAAATTTCGTCAAGGGGATATACGGAATTTCTGAAAATCCAGAAACAGCCGTCAATAAACCGGGTGCCGTCCAGCATTGCACACGACACCCAGTTTATTACCCAAATTATTATATTACTCCGCCACCTCGACCGAACATACCTTATAACAATCCTTATTGTAGTATAGGACAAAATATGTCTTTGTCCCGACTGCCAGCTTCTTCGGCACTTTTACAATGATGCTCTTTTTATCACGGCTCAGCGATGCCTTGATCTTTGCGGCATCCCCTGCCGGTCTGGTGACCTTCAGCCTTCCCTTCTCGTCGATGTGGATTCCCTCTTCCCCCGTAACCGCAAGAACCTTCGGTTTATCCGTCGTGGCAAGGGATGGATCAACCGGCTGCGCGTCAAAATTAAGTGTCAGGCTCTGCGCCTGTGTCTCCGAATATTTCGCCAGAAACGCATCCTCCCCCTCTGTCTCCAATCCTGTTCCCGCAGTAAATTCGATGCTTTCCATCGGGTTCGTGATCGTTATGCTGACCGAAGCTTTCTTATTATTTTCATTGCAGACAAAATTCACCCTCACATTCAGGGTTTTGCCTGCCTTTGCGGTATCAAGTGCAACCGGCGTGATGTTAAAACCATACTTTGAACCTGCGACCGGAGTAACATCCACATAATTCTCACCATTCTTACTGTATGTTACCGAATAACTTCCTCCCTCCGCAATCTCCGTGCCCTTTGATGCCAGAAGCGGCTCCAGGTACACCTGTACACTCTCGCCGATTGAAAGCGTCTGTTTCTTCACCGGTTCCCTGCCTTCCGCGCTATAGTCCCCGTCATTCACGAGAAGCTTCGACGGCGCGGCAGTAACCGTAATTTTCGCGTACGCCACGGAATGTGCATTCCCGGTATCGATCACCCACAGATATACCTCCCCCGGAACCTTCTGCGCAGTAACCTTGATAAGCCCCGTCTTTGCGTTGACCGTCGCCTTAGCGGTCTTTGCCGCCTCCTTGTCCACGATCTTCCCCTTGACAAGCTCCGGTTCCTCTGACGAAAGTGTAATACCCGCCACAAGCTTACCGTTTTTCGTTTTCGTCCTGCCTTTCGAATCGGTTGTTGTGATCTTGGAAGCTTTGATATCGGTATAGAGGCTGCGCACCTTGTAATTATACTTTGTTTCTTTAGAGGAACCAACATTCCCGCCGTTGACCCAAACCGTAAAATCTTTTTCCTCCGGCGTAACCGTAAAGGCAGCATCCAGATAAATATTCTCGTACTCCGCTGTGCCGATCACGGTCACCGTACAAGTTTTGCTCACGCCCCCTGCAGCCGCGGTTGCCGTAATGACAGCCGTCCCGTTCCTCTTCCCGGTGATGACTGCGCTTCTGCCGTCCTGCCCCGGAGTGACCAGTACACAATTGCTTGAGGAGGACCAGCGCACCACATCATCACATGTGCCCCCGGCTGCCGTCAAAACCGCGGTCAAAGCAGCCGTTTTGGATTGGTCACGGTCAATCTCCAATGCGGTTTCGCTGAGCGTAATACCCGTTGCAGGATTCTTTACCTTATACTGTGCCGCATCAATGATCACAACACCGTTCCCATCCGGGGCAGAAACATAATTATATACACCGCTTGCCGCCATGACATAAGAGAGCGTGGTTCTGCCGGCCAATGCATGGATATACTGCCCGGGCACCAAGCGGCCTGCCGTGCGAAGCTGTGTTTCTGCATCCGCTTTGCTGGATATCTTAGTAAAATCACAACTATATTTCGAATAAAAAGTATACTGATTTGAGTTGCTCATCACCGGAAGCTCATACAGCCAATTACTTCCGACCGTAGTGCTTTTGTTTGCTTTATGGTCATAGTTAAATACGGAAGCCGGGATACAAAAATAAAGGTACAAAAGCCCATCCCCGGCAAAATCCGCACCCACGTCATCCCAGGTGGCATCGATGAGAAGCCATTCGTCATTGATCTTAACCGCATTCCAGGCATGCCCTGCTCCGCCTGCCGTGCCGACGATATAAACATTCTCAATGCCCAGTGCCCTCAAAACCAGCTGCAATGTTTTTGCGTAACCCTCGCACACAACCGCATTTTTTCCGTTAAATACCCCCATAACAGAATGTGCCCACAAAGCATGCTCCGGCTGCCCTTTCGAGTTCCACGCATATTCCACATCCCGGATCAGCTTATCGTGGACGATGCGAACCTTCTCATATGTATCTGACGCATTTTTTGCCGCATCGACATACGCTTTCGTCCCGTCAATCAACGCCTGCTGATCCCTCTGCCTTGCTTCTTTTGTAAAATAGTCACGGTTCAATAAAACATAAAAGATACCGTCACTGCTATAGCGCAAACCCGAATAGAGCCAGAAATACTCCGGAAAATCGTTGCGTATACAGTAATATACCGCACATGCTTCCGAACTGCTGAGGCCAAAACTGCCAAAGTCAACCCCGCACAATGCCACTGTATCCTTCTCTTCGATGTAATCCGTCGTATTAAACTCATTCTGCCGGAAATTTAAGATCGCTGTCCAACAGGCATCGTAAAATCCCTTAAATTTTTCCGGAAGATGCTGGTAACCATACCGCTCCTTCGGCGCATCCAGTGCCGCGTCGCGTTCTGCCTGTTCAAGCGAAAATACCGAATGACTGCCGTAAATCGGTATATCGGCCGGTATTTCCTCTCCCGAAATCTCCCGTTCATCATAAATCATATCGCCCGTCGGGTACGACACCCCTTCCGGCAATGCCGGCTGGGCAGACATGGTTCCAAAACCCAGACCACCTGCCGCGCCAGAGCGTGATCCCATCCCTGGCATATCCGCGAAAGCTGCTGTTGTTTTGCCCGATAAAAGCAAGCATACTACAAGCAGTAACGTGCCCAGACGTTTCCATTTCCCGTTTCCACATACTTTATTCCCCGTATTCATCCCGTACTTTCCCCGCTTTCCTTAATTTCGTGGAACATCCCCTGTCCGTTCCAAACCACATAGTTGTAAAACAAACTGCAATCGTATTATACAATAAAAAGAGAGTATTCCCTATAGTATATCGGTATATTTCATCTTTTATCTTACCATTTTTGAAAATTTTGTCGATTTATCTTTCATTTTTTGGATTTATACACTTTATGCCTATACAGAATATGTTTTACGCGAATTTCCACCGCAAATTTAGCGTGTATAGAAAAGCATACGAAAACACCCTGCCCCCCTTGTTCCTAAACAAAGCAACAGGGGGCGCAGGGTGTTTCTGCCATCCGTTTATTCCGCCCGGAGCGCCTCAACCGCATCCTTTTTCGATGCCATCTTCGCCGGAATATGGCCGCCGATCACGGTGAGTACCGTACTGACGAGCACAAGGATCAAAGCGTGCGCCAGCTGCAGGTGCGACGCTCCCGTCAGGCCGGCAAAATTATTGATCACGCTGTTGATCGGAAACGTACACAACCACGCGATAAACACGCCGAGCAATCCGGAGAACACACCTAAGATCATTGTCTCCGCGTCAAATACGCGCGTTATGTCTTTCTTCCTCGCGCCGAGCGCTTTTAAGATACCGATCTCCTTCGTGCGCTCAATCACGCTGGTGTAGGTGATGATACAGATCATGATCATGCTGACCACGAGCGAAATGGCAGCAAACGCGACCAGCACAATGGTAATCCCGTCCATAATACCGCTTGTCATCTCCGACATTGTCCCGGCCAAATCGGTATAAGTTACCACATCGTCTTCCGCCCTGCCTTCATTGTAAGCGTCCAGGTAAGCGACCACCTCGTCCTTCGCCTCAAAACTGCTCGGGAACAGAAGCACCATGTACGGCGTTGCGCTCCCGCCAAGATAGGCGATAAAGCGGTCCTTCTCACCCTCGTTAAACTCCTGCATCGTCATGATATTCACATCCGACGCAAGCTGTGCTTTGACAATGTCCGACTCCTGCCCCGCCGCGATGATCCGTTTTGTCAGCGCGTCGCTGTACGCGATGCCCGCCGCGAGCATTGACATCGAAGTGCCCTGCTTCGCGCGCACAATACCGGAAATTTTGATGTCAAAACTCCTGTCGGAAACATACATTGCCTCGTAATCCGTTCCCGGCAGGAATGTGCCGTACTGGGTCGTCACATAGTAATCATTGTTGTCCACCACACGGAAAGACGTGCCGACGATATCCCCAAACGGTACTTCGGTCTGTCCTTCCGAGAGCGTAAAACCAAACTGTTCCAACAGGGATTTTTCCAGCTGGTTCCTCGTATTGACAACCAGTACCACATCCGTTTCCGCCGCCGGGTAACTTCCCGCCAAAAGCTCGTAATTCTTCTCCAGATAGCTCTCACCTTTCAGCGAATCCGGATAGCAGGAAAGCCCCATACTGCTCGTGGAGGTCATGCCCGCCATATCGCCCTGCATCATAGGGCTGGCGAAGCTGACCGGGATATAACCGTCCGCCGTCTTTTTGACCAGATTCATGTTCGCGATGCGCACATAGCCGATGCTTCCGCAGATATCCGGCGAAATGTTGTCGAGATATTCCGCAAATTCCCCCTCCAGCTTGTTGGTATGGGTTTTGATCGTCGTCGACGAATCCACAATCTGTACACCGTCCGTATCCGCGTACTCGCCCGTGCCGGTCACACGGTCATGCCAGATCTGGGATTCCTGCATGTATTCCTCCATATTAACTTCCTGCGTCGCCTGGCTGATAATGACCGGGAACTCCGCCATCGCCCCCGCCTGAAAATCATCAATCTCCGCCTGGAAACCGGTCGAAAGGCTTAATATGACGGCAATGCCGATAATACCGATGCTCGATGCAAATGCCGTCAAGAAAGTCCTTCCCTTCTTGGTATAAAGGTTGTTAAATGAAAGGTGCAGCGCCGTGCGCAGCTTCATGCTTGTCTTTTTTAAGCGGAACTGATCCGGCTTCGGGCGCTCCTCGTGCGGATGGCTGTCATCAATGATCCTGCCGTCCGAAAAGCGGATGATGCGGTCGGCATACTGCTCGGCGAGATCCGGGTTATGCGTTACCATGATCACCAGCTTATCCTTCGCGACCTCCTTGATCAGATCCATGATCTGGATGCTCGTCGTGCTGTCCAGCGCCCCCGTCGGCTCGTCGCACAGCAGGATCTCCGGGTCGTTCGCCAGCGCGCGCGCAATCGCCACACGCTGCATCTGCCCGCCGGAGAGCTGGTTCGGCTTTTTGTGCAGATGTTCCTTCAACCCGACCCGTTCCAGCGCCTCCAGCGCTTTGGCGTGCCTTTCCTGTGCCGGCACATTGGAGAGGGTCATGCCAAGTTCCACATTCGCCACGATGCTCAAATGTGAAATCAGGTTGTAACTCTGGAAGACAAAACCAATGGAATTGTTCCGGTACGCGTCCCACTCGCTGTCCTTAAAATCCCTTGTACTCTTGCCCTTGATCCGAAGGTCGCCCGAATCGTAATGGTCAAGCCCGCCGATGATATTCAGGCAGGTGGTCTTACCCGAACCGCTCGTGCCAAGAATCGCGACAAACTCCTTTTCGCGGAACGCCACGCAGACACCGTCGAGCGCTTTTGTCTCGATGTCGCCGACGCGGTAAGTCTTGCGGATATCCTTTAATTCTAACATACCAAGCCTCCAATATTTGCGTCATGATTTCCATGTATTAGAAATAAGATAAATCGAAACGGAGGAAAAATCAATAAAAAAAGTATGAAGATTTTCTTTATATTTTGCTTACAGATAAAACCTTCTCCAAAACTCCATTTCTGCTTTCGCCCGAACGTCTTACCCTTCCCTTACCGCCACCCGGCATTTTTTCCTGATACACGCGATCCCATTTCCTTTTTCTGAAGGTATAACCGCCCTCCAGCCGCACAGGCAGGTTCCTTAATAATTTAGTAAATCAGCTTCTCCAGCTCCTTCACCTGCTCCGTCTCACTTGAATTCGTGTGTTTGGCCTGCTTTGCATACAGATTAACCGCCGCCCTGGACTTCGCGATCGGCTGCATCGTTCCTGCCCCGGCAATGCATCCGCCCGGACATGCCATGCCCTCAAGCAGGTAACCGTCATACTTCCCTGCAACCGCCATTGCCAGCATTTTGCGGCAGTCCTGAAGACTCTCCGCATTCGCCACTTTCACTTCCCTCTCCGGGAAGCGGCTCTTTATCACATCCACCACCGACTGTGCTACGCCGCCGGAAACCGCGAAATTACGCCCGTCCGCCGACACATTATCCACGCCGTTCGGATCTTCCTCGGCGTTTTCCAGTTCCACATGTTTTGCGGCAAAAATCCCGGCAACCTCCTCGAACGTCAGCACGAAATCGACTTCACTGCGCACCGTGCGGCGCATGGCCTCCAGCTTCTTTGCCGCGCACGGTCCGATGAACACCACTTTCGCGTCCGGGTCGTGCTGCTTGATATAGCGGGCAGTCAGCGTCATCGGGGTCAGTGCCATCGAAATGCAGTTCGCGTGCTCCGGGTAAAGCTTCTTTGCCATCATCGACCATGCAGGGCAGCACGATGTCCCCATAAACGGGAGATGCTCCGGCACCTCACGCACAAAATCCTCCGCCTCCTGCGTCGCACACAGATCCGCGCCGAGTGCCACCTCGACCACATCGTGGAAGCCGAGCTGCTTCATGGCGGAACGTAGTTTGCCCGGTGTGACCCTTGGCCCGAACTGCCCGACAAAAGCGGGTGCTACCGCGGCATAGACGCGTTCGCCTGACTGAATGGCGCGTATGGTCTGGAAAATCTGGGATTTGTCCGCAATCGCGCCGAACGGACAATTCACAAGACACTGTCCGCAGGAAACACATTTCTCATAATCAATATCCGCCCTGCCGTTCTCATCAGAATGGATCGCGCCCATCCCGCATGCCGCCGCGCACGGGCGCTCCTGCACAATGACCGCATTGTACGCGCAGGCGGAAGCACAGCGCCCGCATTTGATGCATTTATCCTGATTGATCTGCGAACGCCCTAGTTTATAGTCAAGCGTCACCGCCTCCTTCGGGCAGACCTCCACACAAGGGTGCGCAAGACAACCCTGGCAGCCCTCCGTCACGATCACACGCTTCTCCGGGCAGCTGTTGCAGGCAAATTTGATCACATTGATCAGCGGCGGGGTGTAATAAGTCTCCGGCCGGTCTGCCGCCTCAATATTTTCCGAAATCGGAGAATGCTCCGCCGCCGAGCGGTTTGGCAGCCCCATTGCCAGACGCAGGCGCTCCCCGACGATCGCGCGCTCCAAAAAAATATCTTTGCCGAAATTTGCGACTTCACCCGGCATGATCTTATATGGCAATTCATCAATGCGTCTATCCACCGGCCATTCGGTATGATAAGCCATTCTTGCAACCTCCCGGAATATCTGGTGGCGGATTTCCTGGATCCTTGTCTCGATTCCCCGCATAAAAGCCTCCGTTCCTGCTATTGTCATTTTATTTATAGCAAATAAATACTTTGTCAACAAAAAAACAATCCATCAAATTTAAGATAACATAAATCCGTCCGCCTGTAAAGGAAAATAAGTTGGAAAGCTTCCTGCGTTTTGGAGGTACTGCGCTTAATCCTTTTTATTTATTTTTTCATCATACTGCTGCAAAAGTTTCTTTGTACTGCGAACGGAATCCCCAATCATCTGCATCTGGACTTCCGTACAATCCATGAGCACCTCATTCACCTCTTTTAAGACCATGCTGTGCACCTTCCCCTTCGAAGTGATCTGTTCAAAAAGCAGCATATCTGCTGTTATATCCAATGAATTTATCAGACTGACCAAAACCGGCATACTGAATTTCGTTTTGCCATTTTCGATATTGCTCATATGGGGAACCGAGATGTTGAGCAATTCCGCAAGCTTTTCTTGGGTCAGCCCGCGTTCTTTGCGGAATTTTTTCACCCTTTTCCCAATTGCTACGTAATTTATTTCCATCGGCTTCACCTCCAATAAATTAATTTTATTGGATATCACCCGGAAACAAAATAAAGCTTTGTTATTAGTTCGGGGAAATTTATTAAAGTGTAGCAAAAGTATTTGGTTCGGAAATAAAATCTCGCAGAATATTTTATGTTACAGTTTAAAATATAGTGTAACAGTGCTATAATGTATGTATTATTTTGCCGATATAAAAAAATATAATTTAAGAATCTTTAATTTTTCACTTTGGTTTCAGGAAGCTCAGGATTCAAATCAAAAGTCTGTTTCCGGGTTTGTCGCCATTGACACACAGCACCTACTCCAAAAGCTACTAGGAGGGCATTTGCAGAATCCCGGGAGAAAGCTTTGTTTACCCTCATAATGAGGAAAATGCATCTGCAAAATATTGCGGTTGTTTACAGTATCTCTAAAACCAGTATTTTCAAGACTAATTTTTTTTTTGGGGGGGAACTATGAACCCGGCAATGAATGCCTGTCGGCACATTTTTTGCTTGCATTTTTTTTAAAGGTGTGTCATAATCATGGCATAGCTTCGTAAATATTACTGAATGATGAAACAAGGAGGAAACAGTAAGGAAGCCAATCTTTTATGTCGTTAGGAAGTCAGCACAAATGGAGGAAAAAAAGAATACGATCAATAAAGAAACATTTTTAGAGAAATATTCCTTGCAGAAATGTTTTTTCGACTCAAGATTAGAATGGGATGTTCTGGAAAGAATTTATCAGGACTATACGAGTTTACAAAAAATGAACGAGTTTGCGGAATGTTGCAAAAAGCTTGAGGATTTTTGCAGGGGACAACTGACGGGAGATGTTCCCGTTCATTCTATACGGTGCAGAGCCAAGGCACCGGAACATCTGATCGAGAAGATCATACGAAAAAGGGGCAAGGAACAAGCAAAAAAATACGACGGGATTAACGAGGAAAATTATACACAGATTGTCCGCGATTTGATCGGTCTTCGGATTTTGGTCATAAAAAAAGAAGATTGGGAGGCAGTCTTCGATGAACTCACGCGCATATTTCCCTATAAGGAAAACAAGGAATCCTCTGGAAGGACAGCCCCTGAAGTGGCAGAGATGCCATATATGGCAGAGATTCCTGTCGCATACATCCGGTATGGCGACCGGGATATTTATAAAGACAAGATAAAGAAAGAGTATTCCAATAAGGGATACCGTTCGCAGCACTATGTAATCAAATATGGCGGATTTTACTGTGAGATTCAGGTGAGGACATTGGCAGAAGAAGTCTTTGGCGAATTTGACCACCTGGTTAAATATCCATACCGCAATGACAATAATTTTCTATTGCGTTATACCAATACCTTATCCAAACTCACCGACTCCATCGACGAGATGATGTCAACATGTTTTCAGATTAATGAGGACGGTTGGGAACAATGTGCTAAATATTTTCCGGCGGATGAATATTCGGATTGGAAACAAACTGCCCAAAGTGTAGACCAGGAAAAAACCAAAACGAAGGATGGAATAATATGTAAGCCTCCAAGCGGGGATTCCATTAACATCCGTGATTATTGCAATGAGATATTGCTAAGAAAGGGAAACTAAAATGGAAAAATCATTAAATAGTGCCAGTATAGGGATTGAAAGATTGATGAAGGAAATACGGGAGGGAGAATACCAAAAGGATATATTGCCAAACTCTGCCCTTGGTTTTACGCGCGAACAACAGGCACAGTATTTTTCAAATTTAAGGAAGAATCTTCAATCCGAAATGGCAGATATTGTGATCAATGACCTTCAGAGCTTAGGGGAGATGGAACTGCTTAAAAAATGGGGGATTTGGAATCATGGCTGAAAGGCAGGATTATCGAGAATTGATTCAGAATCATGATGAAGAGGAGTTAAAACAACGTTTTATCGAGCTGAAAAAAACAGCTGATGATTTTATTGAGCAATCTCACTTCCAGGAAACGGTCTTCTGCAACGAACGGATCTTGATGCAGGTCATTCTGGATTATTATTCTGATATTGACCGTTTAAAGGCTTTTCATGGCATTGAGAGGGTAAGGACGGAAAAGATATTTGCATATACAATCGCATGGATCGTGAAAAGAAAACCTTTGCAATATAATTCTAATTCCTATGACGAAAAAGATATTTTCGTGAATGAAAGATTTGCGGCTTATCTCATGCTGAGTGAATGCCTGTGTTGCGGGGAGGAAAATGTCAGCTTGGAGCATAAAGACAAACTGAAGGAGTATGTTGATTTGTTGTTTTACTATTTCAAATACCGTGAATGCAACCCACAAGTGGTCGAGCTTGCGATTGCGTCATTTAAGATGGGGACTTTGGTATTGAAAAAATAAGCATTCAACAATGCGGTTAACCTGAAGATATTTATGGAAGCCATAGACCGGAAAGGGCGGGCTATCTTGGAAAACAAAATTTGCAAAATGTAGAATACCGCCAGTTTCCGGATCCGCTATAATGCTGGCAGCCAAACGTAATCAGAACATAGTCCAACATAAAAATCCCTGTGGATGCCACCGCAGGGATTTTTGTCACTTCAGAACCGTTGTCACGGCCAATACCGCCTCACCGTTTGCAGAGGTAGTCGATCTCTCAGTTCTCAAATTTTCTCGGATGAACCTTCCCCATGACATCCCCGTCCCCCTAATCCCTCCGCCGGATAATGCTGCACCTTATCCAGATTATGCCTCATGTACAATGCCCCAAGTTCCGATTGTATAATTGAAATGTAATATGGTACAACTTCGTAAGCTAATATCCTCCGGAATTCATTTTCCTGCTCTTTGCTTGAACCTAGCGGGATAAAATTTACACCGTATGTCGAGATCAGGAGAATCGCCTCCACCAGAGCTTCCTTGTTGTTGCAAAATGTTATCGGCATCGCATAAAAAGATCCTCTGCTGTCAAAAAGACCATCCCTTCTTCCGGGCTTATATATGTTGCTCTCCGATTTGTCATTGCAAAATACAGGCGCTTTCTCTTTATGGCACATAACATAATGGTATAGTGTACTGGAATCTCTCACAAACTCATTCAAATCCGTCATATCACTTATTCCCGACCTGCCGGCCAACCACTTCCACTCCCTTTCGGAGCAATATTTATATATAAGAGAAACATCCACATAGCTGCTTTCTTCCTGAATTATTTTTGCTATTGTGATCTTTAGATTTTCACATGTTTCTTGCAAATAATTATGTACTCCATAAATATAGGGCCATTCTTTATCCACAACTTTAAGTTCGTATGTATTTTTGCGGTAATTATCAGCTTTACGGTCTATTAACCGTACAATTTGGGTTAAAATGGTTTTTGCACGTGCATTCCGTTCCGTGTTCTTAAGCTTTTGTTCATTTTCACATTCCTCTTTGTATTGATGGTACTCTCTATAGGCAAAAAATATTAAAAGTATTATAAACAAAGTAAACATAAGGTTCGTTCTAAAAGGATGTTCATTCTTCTGTGTGATCGTTTGGATGAGGGGGATGCACATTATTGTTAATACATTGAAAAAACCATTAAATATGTGATTTCTTATTTTTTTATTTCTTTGCAATTTTTCCTGTTCTTCCATAGCATTTTACTTAGATTCTTTTTGCAGAAAGCATCTTACTCCTTGTAGAATGTATTTCGGTTGTTCAAGGGATACCTATAAACCCTTAGAGCTAATTTTTTACATCTCTGTTCTGAAAGGATAAAATAGTTTTATCAGATTGAGGGGATGATCGTTTGCTCCTTCCGGATTTTTCATTTGGCCTATAGCATAAAACGATTTGTTTGATTTAAAAATAAAGAATTATCATCTGATCTACCGAAAATACTACAGAAGGACTTTTACGCCCCATAATGTTGCGCAAAAGTCCTTCTGCGATTCACTTAAACATAAGCGATATTTTGGTGATTCGTATCAAGTTAGCTATTACTGTCCACCGCCCTGACTAGCTGCTGCTTTTACCTCGAATGTTGCTGACCCTGTTGCGGAATCATCGACCATCGATGTAGCCGTCACCGTATACGAGCCTGCTGCTGTATCTGCACCAATCACAATTTCGCCAGACTCATTGACAGTTAAGCCACCCGTCACACTATAGGTTACCTTTTTGTCATCATCCGTTGCACCTGCTGTCGCATCCACCGTACATTTTACAGTTACTTTTGCGCTCGCAGCTGCCGTAATCTCCGCAGGACTTACCTCTACCTTAATCGAGTTGATCTTGTACCATACTACATCAACCTTGTTCGATGTCTCTAAGGTCTGGCTTGCCTTGTTCCCCATACCCTTGACAAAAAGCTTGCCATCGGTATCTCTCGTCATGTTGATCGCTTTTTTCGCACCTGCCTTTACAGTCGTCCACTTGGTATCATCAAGGCTGAATGCGAAATCTCCGCCCTTTGCCTCCAGATCATAGCCCTTGTCCGTCTTTGTGAGGGTCGCATAAATCTTTCCCTCTTCGATCGTGACAGTCGTGGTCTTCTTATCATCACTTACCGTAGGCTCGGCAAGCTCCGCCGTTCCCGGAATCGGTACGATCGCATGGACAGAATCTGCTTTCTTACCATCAGCAGGAGTGAAAACTACAATACTAAAGCCTGCCTTCAACACAGCAGCATCTGCTTCCCCGCTATCAGCATCAACAACACCACAATTCTTCAGAATCTGCGCCGGCGAAAGAGCTTCCCCTTTCTCTGCCGCTACTTTAAAGTCAGTAAGAGTATAATCTGCCTTGATAACAGCATACTTAACCTTCTTTGGCAGCTTAACGGTATTCTTTACATAGTCGATCGCTACCTTCGGAGCCTTCGGCGCTGCCGGAACCTTCACCTTTACTTCCGGGCTGATCGCACCTGCCGGATCTTTTTCTGTTGCATCAGCTGTCTCAACTGCGTTTTTACGTACGACAAGCGTTGTACCGGCAATCTCTGCCACGCTCTTTGCATCTTTAAAGTCAATCAGAGAGGTAAACTCAGAACCGTAAAGCGTGCGGTACTCGAATTTTTTAATCTCATCCTCTGTTTTAGCCGCTACCTTATCGATCACAAACGCTTTGTAGTACTCATCCACTTTTACACCCGGGGTATATTTCATGGAAAATTTCTTCATCTGTGGATAAACAGTCACGATTTCTGTCTTATCCGTCACAGCTTCGTTATCCCCATGTACGCGGAGATATACTGGTGCCTTCGTGATCTTCAGGAAGGAAAGGTCAATCACAACGTCAGTACCTGCCGTAACCGGGTAAGTATACCTAGCACTCTCTTTCGAGTCCGCCTTATTCTCTTTTAAGACTTCAAGGATGACATAGGCGCTTGCTGCGCTCTCCGGACTCTCTATCACGCCAACAAAGTCCCTATAATCAACGGTGAGCTTGTAAGCAGATGCTGCCGGGGTAGTTGTTGAACTCCCACCATCACCAGTTGTCTCTGCATAAACATTAACTTCCGGGGCAGCCGCAGCCACAACACCGAGCACCATGGCACCGGTCATGGCAGCCGCCAAAAATTTCTTAAACTTCATCATATCCAGAATCCTCCTTCCAAATTAGCCTAACAGGGAAAGTACACCCTGGTTGGACTGGTTCGCCTGGGCGAGCATCGACTGGCCAGCCTGTGCAAGGATGTTGCTCTTGCTGTACTTCACCATCTCCTCAGCCATATCAGTATCGCGGATCGAAGATTCTGCACTGGTAGTATTCTCAACGATGTTATCCAGGTTCGCGATTGTGTGCTCTAAGCGGTTCTGCGCCGCACCGAGCTCGGAACGCTGTGCGGATACGGTTGCAAGTGCGGACTTGATCGTCTCGATCGCGTCGAGTGCGTTCTTGTCGTCCGCGCCGCTCACCTTCAGGCCGTTCACGCCAAGGCTCTTTGCACTCATTGCCTGAAGGTTGATCGTGATCTGGTTGTTTCTGGTCGCATCAGCACCGACATGGAGCTTGAGTTTCAGGTCGCCGATCAGGTTCTGATCTGCTACTACCATTCCATCCTCGCCAAAAGCGGTCTCTACCATATCAATCGCATTGCCGACTGCATCGTAAAGCTTCACGCCTGCACGTGGCATGATCGTAATTTCACCCTCCTCGTCTGTCGCCGTGAAATAATCTCTCAGGGCATTTGCAGAGATTGCATTGCCGTCCTTGTCATAGAACTGCTTTACATCGCCTTCCTTCTCTGCCGCTACAAGATTCTTTGCGGTGATGATCGCGGACTGGCTCTTTCCGACATCACTCTCTTCCAGCGTTCCCTCTGCCACCGTAACGGTCGCGATTGTCTTGCCTGCTGCATCAACAATTTCAAAGACCCCATCATCTTCGCCCTTATTTACAGTGTAATTCTTTGCACTCTCACCGTTCAGGCTCAAAGTATAAATTGGAGTTCCTTCCGTTGTACTTGCTACGCCGGTCTCTTCATCTACGTTAGGAACGATTTCCTTTGTAACCGAAAGACCCTGGTCACGAATGGATTTTGCAAGGGCATTCTGATCTGCCGCTGCTGCTGAAGTCTCATCTCCTAAGTCTGCAAACTCAACCTGAACGGTAAGACCCGTCGCAGCATCTGTCCCGGTATCCGAACCATCATTGTCGAACGAAATCGCAATTGACTTGCTCTCGGTCACTGCGCCATATGCAAATGTAAACTTCTTTGCTGCTGTATTGTCACCACGGAGCAAATATGCTTCATTGAACTTGGTTGTCTCGGATACACGGTCGATCTCCGTTGCAAGCTGGTCGATCTCGTCCTGGATGGACTGGCGGTCAGATATCGAGTTCGTGCCGTTCGCGGACTGTACTGCGAGCTCGTTCATTCTCTGGAGCATATCCTGAACCTCGTTCAGTGCACCCTCTGCGGTCTGCACGGCGGAGATACCGTCCTGTGCGTTCGTCGATGCCTGGTCAAGACCGCGGATCTGCTTGCGCATCTTCTCGGAGATTGCAAGGCCTGCTGCGTTGTCCGCCGCACGGTTGATCTTGTAGCCGGAAGAGAGCTTCTCCGTGGACTTTGCCTGCTGGCCGGTCGTGATCCCTAACATTCTGTTGGCGTTCATCGCCTGTAAATTGTGTTGTACTACCATAGTGATTTTACCTCCATGTTTTTGAATTTCTGCCGCTTTTTTATCCCTGCCCGACCGGGCGGGGCATATGTCCCCCACCATCTTGCAGGGAACCTTCCGCGGTCAGTTGTGGGGGCGATCCTTCGCCCCGTACCAGGTCGTTTTCCTTCCCGAGAAAACAAAGTGCCTGGCGCAATGCCATATTCCACAAAAGCACCTTATCCCGTCCGGTCAACACACCCCCGCAGGATTTTATATCCCACGGAACTTTTTGCAAGGATCACAACCATTTTACAGTTCCACACCGCACCCATGCCGCCCGCGTCCTGCCTTTTCCCGGGTATGGCATCCCTCCGGACAGCACGGAAAACGGTTGATCCGCCCGGTGCGCATACCGCTTATTTTCGGCACACACACCGTCCGGATAAAACATATCCCGCCTTTATGCAACATTTCCCGCAAAATGTTGCATC
>CAMRSM010000044.1 GCA_947053345.1 uncultured Lachnospiraceae bacterium | reverse complement strand
CCGGGAACCGAAATTTTTACAAACGCACATATTTTTCCGTTCTGCTTTGCCACAAAGTAACGTGCCCCTTCCTGCATTGAAGATACTACAAACTCCTCTCGTGTTTCGGGCTCACGATTCATAAAGAAAGGGCTTTCTCGGTAATGTTGATATAACGCTAAATGAAGCGGATGGATAAAATGATATTCTGCCTCTGGCAATTCAACGAAATCATATCCGGCACAAAATTCACAATTAATCAATTCCATCGGACGGATAGCATCTAAACAGCGTAAACCGAAGCCATAACGGAAAAACTGTTGTTGAAGTTCTTCATCATGGGCGTATAAGCAGATTGCATGGGAAACTGCCCCGGTCTTTATCCATTTTTCTCCTGCCGCCTGATACATGGCTGCATAAATTTGGGGGCGGTTTTTAGAAACGGCTGCATTTGCACCCATAGGCGAAAAAATCCCTCTCACATCGGTGGCACGAAACGCATTGTCAAAAGGTTCACAACAGCACAAGAACCCTATCATCTTTTCATTTTCAAATGCAGCAACACCCAATCCATTTTCGGCAAAACCGTTTAAGTCAGGAATATCACACACTTGCGGCAATTCTTTTACATATTGCCGCTCATCATTATAATTTGCAAGGGCAATTTCCGTTGCTTCTTTAACGTGCTTTTTTTCAAAATTTAATATATTCATCAATCTCTCCTTATTGTCTACGGAGAGCTAAATTATAGTCACCCTCCGTGTTTGAATACAACTACCATTATTTTTCATATCACATCATCTCCTTTACATGAAAATATCTATATAAACACAAGAAAATCTTGTGATAAATATCACTTAGTTATCCCACTCTTTTTGTTTATTTAATTTCATTCATCTTTTTAATCCCATTTGAGATAACCTCAAACCCTATTTTCTCATAAAAAGGTTCTTTTCCTTTGGCTGAAACGCCGCCGATTGTTGTAAATTTTCCAGTAGTAGAATTTTCTCCTGCATAATCAACTAAGTGATTAACAATCATTGTACCAATATCTTTTCGTTGAAATTGGGGCAAAATTATTATTTCTTGAAGATAGCAATACATAGCACCATCTCCAACAAGTCTCCCCATTCCAACAAGTTCGCCATTATATATGGCAGAAACATTAATTAAACCGTTTCGCAAAGCCTTTCGAGCATGCTCCACCGGTATCTCAACACAAGTATTTGCTTTTGATTATATCACTCTCACTCTATGAGAACAATATAAACGATAAACTTTCTGACAAGCTCTTTGAGCAAA
The DNA here is from genome assembly GCA_947053345.1 of uncultured Lachnospiraceae bacterium. GTDB lineage: Bacteria > Bacillota > Clostridia > Lachnospirales > Lachnospiraceae > RGIG4057. Next base: position 27,066 of record CAMRSM010000044.1, on the reverse strand, counting down.
TGCTGCATGATTTTGAAGCGGAATTAGAGGACTTGACCGAGAGTATAGCGCAAGACCAGCAGGAGCTTGACCGCATAAGCCGGGAAACCGTCAATGCTGAAAAGTTCCTTGCCCTTGTCAAAAAATATACGGATTTTTCCGAGCTTACCATCGCCATGATAAGCAAGACAGCCCCATATCGGTCATTATGGACACTTACGGAAAGCCTACCTTGAGGGCTACCGCCCCGACCTCTACACCGCCCTTGTTGCCAGCGGAAAACTGTATGAGCATTGCGCGGAGATTGACGCAGCCACCCGGAGCCGGATTGACCTTATCATGCCGGAGCTTGCCAAGAGCGCGGAAGCCACCGAGGAATTAAAGGCGAAAGACCGGCTTGCATGGGTAGGGCTGTTAAACGCTTGCAATGCACAGGCAGAGGAAATCGTAAAACATGAGTTAATCTATGATTGACAGTCAAGAGCCGGAGAAAGCACCCGAAAAATACCGCAAACAATCTCACGCGACGTATGGTATAATGTCCGCAAGACATTATACTAGCGCCGGTTCGCCGTCCGACGAAGGAGGACATCTTCCTTGGCGAACCGTGTGCACGCCCCGCAGGGAAACATGTCGGAACGACATGGTATAATAATTTAAAAAAAATTTGAGATTTAATGTAGTATTCGCCGCTGAAACCGTAGTATATAGGTGAAGCCGGAAAGGAGGCGGTGTGATGATAGAAGATGAAAAAATCATTGAAATGTTTTTTGGGCGTTCAGAACAGGGCATACGGGAGCTGGATATAAAATACGGTAAAGTCTGCCACAAGCTATCGTATAACATTGTAAACAGCAGGCAGGACGCGGAGGAGTGCGTCAATGACGCTTACTTAGGAGCATGGAACGCAATCCCCCCGGCGAAGCCAGACCCGCTGCTATCCTATATCTGCAAAATCGTCCGGAACATTTCACTGAAAATCTATTACAGAAACGCAGCAGCACTTACACGATTGCTATGGAGGAAATAAAAGCCTGTATAGCAGACCCGACCACAGTGGAAGCCGAGATTGAAGCCAGAGAGTTAGCCCGTATCATTGAAAGTTTTCTGGACACGCTGACCGTTGAAAACCGCGTTATCTTCATGCGCCGCTATTGGTTTTCTGATAGCTGTAAAGACATAGCCGAGTTTGTAGGGCTTTCGGAGAAAAATATCTCCGTCCGGCTGAGCCGCATCCGTCAGAAAATGAAAAGCTATTTAGCTGAAAGGGAGGTATTCGTATGAATTCAAAGAAATTTTCCGAAGCCATGAGTGAGCTTGACAGCAAGTATGTTGATGAAGCACTCAACTATAAAAAGAAAACCCAAAAGCCGGTTTTGGTAAAATGGGGCGCTATGGCAGCTTGCTTATGCCTTATTGCAGTTGCCGTAATAATCGTGCCTTCAATGCTAAATCCACAAGAAAGTGAAGACGGCGGGGGCGGTACAATAGTAGGCGGCGACCAAATTATTTTACAGACAGCCCCCGTCCTTTTTGCTGAACAAAATGTCATTGACGCAATCAAGCGGGATATGGCAGGCCAAGACATAGAGAATTGGGCAGAAGTAGAAAATGCAACCCTTGACCTCAAATGTGTAGTCCCTATTTATTCAACGGCTAATGTGACAAAAGATAGCCATACAATTCTGGAAACTTTAGCATTTGATAATAAATATTTGATACCTGTAATGTCCAATGATGAATGTATCGGTACTGTTACAGTAGTACAACAGGAAAATAAATGGGTTATTTTTGTCTATCAACGCGGCTTTAATCTCAAAACCGAAGTAGATAAAAATAAAGATACAGCAACCTGCGTTGTAGAGGTTATTCAACTAAATGGACGTGGATTTCTGATTTCAACCGATACAGAAGAATTTGTGTCTATTCCGGGTTTTGGGATTTCTGATAATATGAGTGGAGAAGAATTACTAAATAGGATTTTGGATAATACAAGAACCTCAAACGACACAGACGGATAAGTATAGCAGCACAAAAAAGGGCAGCCGAGAAAATCGACTGTCCTTTTTCTATGCCGGCGAGCAGAAAGGAGCGAACACCCATGACGAAACCAAGAGAGAAAACCCGCGAGGAACTGACCGTCGAGATTGAGGACGGGAAGAAGAAAATCCGACAGTTTGAGAACCGGGAAAAGATGTTGCGGCAGAAGCTATCCAAAAAGGAACGCCGGACACGCAGCCACCGCCTTATCTGCCGAAAGCGCCCAACTTGCGCGGGAGGTTGAAATCGTCCTGCCCGTTGAATTATCCAGAGAGGAACAGTTACGGCGTGTCCGGGTAGCTCCCGCACATCCTTTGGCGCTGCCCCGTTAGAAAGCAGATTGCTTGTGAGTGTGTGTCGGAGCATATGGAAAAGGGCAGGAGCAGGATCTTTATTCTGTGGAATTACATATACTTTTAACGAACCATTGACAGTTACTAAGTCTTATGGTATAATTTGCAAAATTGAACACAAAAGCTATGATAAGAAATAGTAAGCGTCTCGGATTTTCAGAGAGAAGGCGGTCGGTGCGAGCCTTTATTGAAAAGATGCCCAACCCATCTTTGAGCTGTGAGCTGAAATAACAGTAAGCCTTGCCGGGTTCTCTCGTTACAGAGATATGGCATCGGAATTTGTCCTGTGCTAGAGAGTGCGGATCATATCCGAATTTAGGTGGTACCACGGACTTGTTTATAGTTCGCCCTAAGCTGATGTAATATTGGCTTAGGTTTTTTTTGTGTTCAAAAGCAAAAATGGAGGTATCCTTATATGAAACTAGAAAAACTTGTCGGAGAGCGTTTCCGGGAAAGACCGTCAGACTGTATCGTGGACAGCCACGCTTTGATGGTGCGCGGCGGCTATATGAAGTATGTAGCAAATGGTATTTTTTCTTCCTATATGCCTTTGAAAAGAGTTACTCGTAAAATTGAACAAATCATTCGTGAAGAGATGGATGCTATTGACGGACAGGAAGTGCAGTTTCCTGTTGTTATGCCTGCTTCTATTTGGCAGGAGTCCGGCAGATACGAGAGCATCGGCAAAGAAATGGCTCGATTTAATGATCGGAGCGGCAGCCCTCTTGTACTTGGTATGACGCACGAAGAAGCAGCCGTTCATCTAGTTCGTGATTACGGGCAAAGTTATATGAAATATCCTTTTATGGTGTACCAGATCCAGACCAAGTTCCGGGATGAGGCAAGACCGAGAGCCGGACTGATCCGAGTGCGTGAATTTACAATGAAGGACGCTTACTCTTTCCACACAAGTCAGGAAGATTTAGAGGAATATTACGATAAGTGCCATAAGGCTTATGAGCGCATTTATGCAAGGGTAGGCTTGCCGGAGGTTATTTCCGTTGCTTCTGATTCTGGTATGATGGGTGGCAATATTTCTCACGAATTTATGCTGCTTACCCCTATTGGTGAAGACTCTATTGCCATCTGCGCGGAATGCGGTTACCGTGCCAATATGGAGGCGGCAGAGTGTATTATTCAAAACGAAAGAAACGGTAGTTCGGATGAATTGACTTTGGTGCATACCCCAAACATCCACACTATTGAGGAAGTATGCGAGTTCTTGCATTGTGACGAAATAACCTCCTGCAAGGCAGTTGTGTATCAGCGCAATTCGGATGACCGTTATATCATATTGTTTATCCGCGGCGATCTTGAGGTTAATGAAACCAAGCTCACCAACTATTTAGGCTATGATATCCATCCTGCGATTATCACCGAGGAAAGCGGGCTCAACGCAGGATACATCGGTCCTGTTAATCTGAACGGTAATTTTACGGTTCTGTATGACCGTTCCCTTGAAGGAATGAACAATCTTTCCTGCGGTGCGAATGTATGCGAGTACCACTACACAGGCCTTGATATGAGCCGTGATGTGGAAGGTGCGAAATACCACGATTTTGCCAAGATACCGGATGGGGGCATTTGTCCACATTGCGGCAAGCCTGCCATTACGGTATCCCGTGGCATAGAGGTGGGGAACATCTTTCAGCTCGGCACCAAATACACCAGGTCTATGAATATGACTTATATTGACAAGGGCGGCGAAACGCAGTATCCGATTATGGGGTGCTATGGCATCGGTGTCGGCAGACTTGCCGCTTCCATCTGTGAGGCTCATCACGATGAATATGGTCCGGTATGGCCTTTGGCAGTTGCACCGTGGCAGGTACACATCTGCGCTGTTCGTGCTGACGACGTTAAGGTCAAGGCTTATGCCGATAATCTTTATGAAGAACTGCAAAGCAAGGGTGTCGAGGTCATTTATGATGACCGCAGGGTAAGTGCCGGAGTTATGTTCTCGGATGCTGACTTGATCGGTGTACCGTTGAGAGTAATCGTCAGCCCCCGAAATATGAAGCAGAATATTGTTGAAATCGTTTCGAGAGATAAGAGCTTTTCTGCAAATTCTCCTATGGATAAGGCAGCAGATGAAGTGCTGAAAATACTGTCAGAAGCAAAATAAATTTTTATAAATAAATGGCGGCAAGGGGATTTTCTCTCACTGCCGCCGTATGCTTATTTGCTAATTCTTATTATAATCTCATCAACAATATCTGCCCTGTCCGTTATCGCCCCATATCCTGCGCCCTGCGGGGTGTGCCCGCTGCTTCTGCCGCAAAATACTGTAAATGCTCTTTCGGATTTACCCGGCTTCGGTTGGCGGCTTCTTTTCCCTGTACTTGAAATATACCCCTTGCGTACCACTCTGACATGATATTAATGCCGTTACGATTATGTACTTCTGAATGCAAAAAATGAGATTGCCATTTTCTGTAAGCCTGATTTTTCTATTTTTTCTAAGTTTCCTATTGACATATCATAATCAAATGATTATAATGACAATAATCATTTGAAGATCATATAATAAATCAAGAGTGATTCGAATGATTATTTTGGTGATAAATGAAACTGCAGGAGAAAAGCTTGGGCTAAGATCATGAGCTGTGGGGCAAAATCCGGGAATCCATTATATTATCCCAATGGCAATGAGCAGGGATCCCACGGACGTGATAACCATCTTGCCAGTCGAATAAAAACATGATTTCCCGTCAGATAGGAGATGGATAGAATTTGATATAGATAAGAGCAGATTTTAAGGTTTACAGGGAAATGTTGAACGGCCTGAATTTATTATACAAAAGGGGGATTCTATGCAAACAGGGAAAAAACAAGCCGGTCGGACACAAGGTCACTGCGCTGCCGTACGGGTTAAGAGGGGAAGGGCGGGCGAGGGTACCGCCAACCAAGCCCCGGAAGGGGACGTTATCAATATCACGGACAGTCCTGCCGGCGGGATAGCCGCGAATAAGGTTCACGACATTTCCGGAAGCCTCGCCGGAAACACCACGGCTACGGAAGAAGAATTTTTAAAAAATTACCGGCCGGGGGATTATGAGCGCCCGTCCGTTACGGCGGATACCCTGGTGTTTACGCAGACAAAACGCGGGGAGCTGTCCCTGCTTTTGGTCAGGCGGGGCCGCCATCCGTTTCAGGGACATTGGGCACTGCCGGGCGGTTTTGTAAATATTGACGAGAGCCTTGATGCGGCGGCCCGGCGGGAGCTTTTTGAGGAGACCGGACTTGCGGATATATATATGGAGCAGCTTGCGACCTTCGGCGAGGTGGCGCGCGACCCGCGGATGCGCGTGATTTCGGTGGCGTATCTTGGGCTGGCACCCAAAGACAGTTTATCCGGCTGCTGCCGTGCCGGGGACGATGCAAAGGAGGCCTGTCTGTTCCAGGTCAAGGAGCGCGCGGACGGTTCGTTTGTTTTTATGAATGAGGAGCGGGTCATCATGTTTTCGGAGTCCGAACTGGCTTTTGACCACGCGAAGATCATCCATGAAGGGGTGAACCGCATCCGGGGGAAGTTAAATTATACTGACATTGCATTCGAGCTGCTCGAAGATAAGAGTGCATTTACAATGGCGGATCTGCGCGCGGCATATGAGGCGATGTCCGGCACTCCATATCCCGCCTCGAATTTTACAAGGAACATCACAACGCGCTACATCAAACCGGGAAAAATGGCGGAGACCGGGGATTGGGTGATGGCGGGCAACGGCATGAAGGTGGCGGTGTATGAGTACCTTGGGTATGGCGTGCCGAAGGAAAAAAAGAAAACAGGTGTGGACACAGGGGAGAAAGAGCCTGAAAAGGCAGAAAAAGCAGACAGAAATGCACATAATCCGGAAACGGGGACATGTGAAAATAAAAAAAGCAGTGCGGCAGGACGGGTGCAAAAAAGCGCCGGACGGAAAAATCGGAGGTAGAAGATGAAGTATAAGCTTTTGGTTGTTGTGGATATGCAGAAGGATTTTGTGACGGGGATGCTTGGGAGTGACAGGGCGAGGGAAATCCTGCCCGCTGTCGCGCAGAAGGTAAAAGAGTTTGACGGTGAAGTGATTTTTACGCAGGATACGCACGGGGAGGATTATTTCTGCACGCAGGAAGGAAAGAATCTCCCGGTAAAGCATTGTATTGAAGGGACATCCGGCTGGGAACTGGAAGAGCCGCTTGGCGAGCTGTGCAAAAACAGGAAAGCCCGTTGCTTTCAAAAAGGGACGTTTGGCAGCGTGGAGCTTGCGGCGGAGCTGAAAGCCAGAGAGGATTCGATTTTGTCTGTTGAACTGATCGGTGTGTGCACGGATATCTGTGTGGTATCCAATGCATTGCTGATCAAAGCATATATGCCGGAAATGCCGGTCAGCGTGGATGCTTCCTGCTGTGCCGGGGTCACACCGCAGAAACATGAGGCAGCGCTTGAGACGATGCGAAGCTGCCAGATCGGTGTGACAGGAGTATAAAAAAGGACAGGAATTTTACAGATCGCAGACCGTCGGAACGTATTGTGAAGGGATGCAAAATAATGTCTGTGGGAGTGGGATGCTTGTAAGATAAGAGAAGTGGAGGAGGGGCACATGGCATATCGACAGTTTGACGCGAGAAACCTCGCGATGGTGATGGATTTTTATGAAATGACGATGAGCAACGGGTATTTTGAACAGTGGAAAACGGATGAAACCGAAAAAACAGCGCGGGTCGCATTTGACGTGTTCTACCGCAGAAACCCGGACAACGGCGGTTTTGCGATTTTTGCCGGGCTGGGGCAGGTACTTGACTATATTGAACATATTCATTTCGGTAAAGAAGACATCGAATACTTAAAAAAGCAGGGACTCTTTTCGGAAGAGTTTCTTAAATATCTGGCAGATTTCCGTTTTACGGGTGATGTTTACGCATTCCCGGAAGGGACAGTCATGTATCCGAATGAGCCGGTACTGACCGTGGTAGCACCACTGATCGACGCGCAGCTGATCGAGACGGCGATTTTATTGCAGATCAACCACCAGTCGCTGATTGCGACCAAAACAAGGCGCATCGTGCAGGCGGCGGACGGCAGGGCGGTGTCGGATTTCGGTGCCAGACGTGCCCACAATATGGATGCGGCGGTGTACGGCGCGCGCGCGGCCTACATCGGTGGCGCGGTGGGCACGGCGACGGTGCTTGCGGGACAGATGTTTGACATCCCGGTGAGCGGGACGATGGCGCACAGCTGGGTGATGTATTTTGAGGACGAATATACGGCATTTTGCAAATATGCGGAAACATATCCGGATGCCACCGTTTTGCTGGTGGATACTTATGATGTATTAAATAGCGGCATCCCGAATGCCGTCCGCGTGGCAAAGGAGGTACTGGAACCGATGGGCAGGCGCTTAAAGGGCATACGGCTCGACAGCGGCGACCTCGCGTACCTTTCGAAAAAGGCGCGGAAAATGCTGGATGCGGCGGGACTTACCGACTGCAAGATCGTGGTCTCCAACAGCCTGGATGAATACACGATCAATTCGATTTTGGGGCAGGGCGGTAAGATTGACAGCTTCGGTGTCGGGGAGCGGCTGATCACGGCGAAGTCCGACCCGGTGTTCGGCGCGGTCTATAAATTGGTTGCCGTGGAGAAGGACGGTGTGTTCGCGCCGCGCATCAAAGTATCCGAGAATGCGGAGAAGATCACGAACCCGGGTTTAAAGCAGGTCTACCGGATCTACGACGAGAACGGGAAATCCGTGGCGGATCTGCTTTCCCGTGCGGACGAGGAAGTTGACCTGACAAAGCCGTACCGCTATATTGACCAGACGAAGCCTTGGGCAGTGCGGTATTTCAAAAATTGCACCTGTAAAAAACTGCAGGAGAAGGTGATCGAGAACGGGAAGGTCATCGGGGGAAGGCAGACAATGGAGGAAATCCGGGCATATGTGAAAAAACAGCTTGCTGACGAGATCTGGGCGGAAGAGCAGCGCTTCGAGAACCCGCACATCCACTATATGGATATGTCGCCGGCGCTGTATGAATTGAAGATGGAGATGCTGACGAGCTTACGGCAGGGATAGGGCTGGAGAAGAATCTGGGGCTGCCGCAAAATACAGGATTCCTGCAATATACGGCGGGCTTTGCCCTATCAATGCCGTATCCGATGGAAAATGTTATTTTGCGACAACCCCGACATATTTTGTCAGCTTCCCTGCATTATCACATGACAGAGGCAGCATGATTCCTCATCTGGCTTTTTCTATTTTGCCAGTTTCCACAACTTCGCCCCATGCGCCGCAACCGATGCGCGGATGATTCCGTCCGTAAAGGAAGCCGTCTCCCCGTCCCAGAGTTCCCTCGCCGTGACGGTACCGGTAACGCCCTCCTCGGACAGATCCGCGGAAACGGTCGTCTCCTCATCGGCAAAATTAAACAGCGCCACATAATCCGCAGCTTCCGCCGTATCATGGGAGAACCATACCGCGTGCGCCGGATCGCGCGCGATCTGCCTTGCGCCTGCGGAATGCTTTAACAGACCAAGCACATCGGCGTTGGTTAACAGAGAGAGCGTCCAATCGTCAAGTCTTGGCATCTCGGTCCCGAGCATGAGCGGGGAGCGGAAGATGCACCAGAGCGTCATCATCGTGCGCTGCTCGTCCTTGGTAAGATTCGTGTGCCAGGTATGCTTGTCTGTGTGGAAGCCCTGCCCGAGCCATCCGAGCGGCAGCATGTCACAGTCCGGGAAACAGCCCTCGGACACGTGGTTCTGCCAGAGTTCGCAGCGCTCAAACATATTTAAGAGCAGCCCCCAGTTATCCCAGAAATCGTCCGTGATGCGCCACATATTCGCGTATTTCTCATAATGCCATGCTTTCTCGATCAGTGCCGGTCCCGGCGAGAGGCTGAGGACGATCGGCCGCCCGGTCTTCATGATCGCCTCGTGCAGCATTTCGATCTCATCCTTCGCGGAATACGGGTTATGCGGATAAAGGTTTGTGTTGCAGATGTCGTCGCATTTAACATAGTCAACCCCCCAGTCCGCATACAGCCGGAAGATGGAGTCGTAGTAGCACTGCGCGTCCTTTTTCCTGCGGTCAACGCCGTACATATCCGGGTTCCAGCCGCAGATGGAGGACGGGTTGGCGATCTCGTTTGCGGTCACGTCCGTGCCGAGGATTTTGCCGTGGTTGTGCGCCGCGACCCGCGGGATGCCGCGCATGATATGGATGCCGAATTTTAATCCCAGGCTATGTACATAGTCGGCAAGCGGCTTAAAACCCTGACCATTTGCGCTTGACGGGAAGCGCGCCGGATCCGGCAGCAGGCGGGAATATTCGTCCATCTCGACACTCCAGAACGGGATGTACTGATAGCGGTCTCTCTGGCTTCCGGCATCGTGTGCGTACCATTCAATATCCACTACGATGTACTCCCAGCCAAATTGCTTTAAATGTGCTGCCATATAGTCGGCGTTGGCTTTTACGTCCGCCTCGGTGACGGTGGTATCGTAGTAATCATAGCTGTTCCAGCCCATCGGCGGGGTGGTGGCAAATTGATTTTTGTTCATGGAAAAAACCTCCGTTTGGATGAAAAATTTTGCGTTGCGCGGACAAACCGCTCATGCTATGATAATTATACGAAGAAGCGGGGGAGAATACAAGAAGATTTTGGAGGCGGCAGGAAATTTTTTGATTTGCCCGGGAAGGGCGGAAGAAAAGCTTCGGTTTCGGGAGAAGCTGCTTTTCGGTTTTTTTTTGAAGTTTGAATTATCCGGATATTTTTGATATGGCAAAATTGATCCGGCTCCTCCGAAAAATCCGGATGTTTGTTGGATGTGAAAAAATTAAAGTTATGTATGGAGGCTGTCATGAAATATTATCTTGCCCCGATGGAGGGCATCACTGGCTTTGTGTTCCGGAACGCGTACCACGATTATTTTGCTCCGATGGACAAATATTTTGCACCGTTTGTCTCGCCGAACCAGAATATATGCTTTACCCCGCGGGAATACCGCGATATCTGCCCGGAAAATAACCGCATCCCGAACGTCGTTCCGCAGATTCTGACGAACAAGGCGGAAGACTTTATCAAAACCTCGCAGGAACTCGCAAAAATGGGATATGGGGAGGTCAACTTAAATCTTGGCTGCCCGTCCGGCACTGTGACGGCAAAACGGAAAGGCGCGGGTTTTTTGATGGAAACAGGGCGGCTGCGGGAATTTTTTGACCGGATCTTTGAGAGACCTTCGGTGCGTATTTCGGTAAAGACAAGGCTTGGGATGTATTCGCTGGATGAGTTTGCACAACTGTTGGAGATTTTTAATGAATATCCTTTGGAGGAACTGATCATCCATCCAAGGGCAGGGAAGGAGTTCTACGAGGGGATTCCGCACCGCGATGTGTATTTTGACGCGGTGGGAAAGAGTAAAAATCCGCTGTGCTACAACGGGGATCTTTACCGGGCGGAGGATGTTGTGCGCCTTGCGGGGGAGTGGGATGCGGCGGGGGACAGGCTGAAAGGATCACAGATGTATGGGTTGCAAAAAGAGAAGGAACCCAAAAAGAAATGCCGTACGGCGCAACAAAAAGCGGTCATGCTTGGGCGTGGGATCTTGCGCGACCCGTGGCTTGTGGCGAAGTGCCGGAAGGCAGGGCAGGAGCCGGCTGTTTCAGGGGACGAAATAGAGCGGGTGGCAGAGGATAATACGGAAATCAAACAAACCGGTATAAGAGATTTTCCTTCCACGACAGCCGACACGGCACGTATCCGTGAATTTTCCGACCGTCTGTTCTCGGATTATGCGCAGTATATGGGGGAGCGCAACGCGATGTTCCGAATGAAAGAACTTTGGCTGTATCTGGCCGAATCTTTTGCGGAGGCAGATGCAAACCGGAAGAAACTAAAGAAAGCGCAGAACCAAACGGAGTTTAATGCGGTTCTGGAAGGATTGCATTGCAGAAGTTAGGCGGCGGGGCATGGACTGCGAAAAATACTTTAATAACTGCGTTATGGGCTGGCTCAGACAGGGCAGAGCCTACAAAGTTGCCAGTACGGAAGTGGCGCAGATTTCGGTATGGGAAGAGGGAGTGCTGTCGAATTTAATAAGTGGTTTGATATGAAAAACTAAAAGAATAGGTTTCTGTCTAATTGCGTAGTCCCCGTCATTGGCGGGGACTTTTCCGTTGGGGACTGGCAATGAAACCAGTTACAATGCAGAGTTATTTATAAAAAGGTGTAGCTGCTGTAATGTTTGAGGTGGCTAATATTTTGAGGGAGTATCTTGCATCGTGATTTATAAATGAGGGAAGAGGTGGAGGAACCAGCGAAGAGAAAGGCATCCACCATGCCCTTATTTTAATTATACCAAGGTTGTGAATCTTCGCAACCCTTTTTCTTTTAACTTGGTTATAAAGAAGCGAAGCAGTTGGTATACTGCGATACATTTTTCATCAATGAAATCGCATATACATTCTTTTAATTGCTCTCTTTAGGCACTCTTTACCATTTTCAGTAAACAGAGTGTTTTGGTTGGGAAGTATTCGTCTTGTACATACTGGAGTATATCGTTAAAGTGAGCGTAATAGTATCTCGAAGCTGTGTTTTTTCCGAATTTTCATTTACAGAGTGATGTATAAAATTATCAAAACCGCTTAGATCATAGTAAGTTGAAGATAAAATCAATTCACTATTAGGTGAAGCCTGTAAATCATATTGTATTGCATAAATACTTGATAAAAAAATTGATAATGTTAGAATGGAGGTAAATTTTATGAAGGAGAGAGTGCGGACTATGGCAAATGAATTGGATGTAAAGGGAACTTATATTCTTGACATGTTCATGCGTTACCAGGGAAACAAGCTGTTTATCAACAGGAAGTATCAGAGAAAATTGGTTTGGACAGTGGAGGAAAAGCAGGAATTTATCAACACAATCCTTCTTCGGTATCCTGTACCATTGTTTCTTTTGGTAAAGTATAAGGCGGGGGATAATAAGGATTACCAATATGATGTTATTGATGGGCTACAGCGTCTGGATGCCATATTTTCATTTGTTAAAAATGAGTTCCCGGCAAGGGGGCGTGATGGAAAGTTGCATTATTTCAACGTGGATGCTCTGGCTGGTTCCGCAGACATTGTTAAAACAGAGAATATTACAACACATGAAGATACTTTTGATAGGGAAACCTGTAGAATGTTTCTGAATTATGAATTACCTGTTTCTACAACAGAGGCATCGGATCAGGATGTTATTAATATTTTTAAACGGATCAATTCCACGGGGAGAAAATTGTCCAAACAGGATTTGAGGCAGGCGGGAGCCGTTGGGGAGTTTGCAGATTTAGTACGAAAGACTGCGTGTGAGATCCGGGGAGATGTTACGGAGAATGATATTGTCCTGTTCCGTCAGATGCCAGAACTGAGTCTGAGTAACAAGAGATTAAAATACAATATTGATATCAGACAGTCTTTCTGGATGAAACAGGGGATTTTGACACCGGATAATATCCGGATTTCAAGGGATGAGGAATTGATTGCAAGGATATATGGATATATCTTGCTTGGTAATAACGTTTCCCCATCCTCTAAAACTATAAATTCATTCTATTCAGAACCAAGCATGAATTATCAGAATCTGAATAGGGCAATCAGGGAGTGGACGTGTAAGCGCTTGATGCGCCAGTTTTTGGATATCTATCGTGATATCGTCAAAATGTTTGATTCCGTGAATATGACTTTTGAAAAGTTATTGTTTGCTAATTCAGAAACAAAGGGGAAGGCAAAAGTGTTTCAGGCGTTATATTTAGCTTTGTATGAATTGCATGAGAGCTATTATGTGATCAGTGATTATAAGAAAACAGCAATGGCATTAAAGGGTATCGGGGAACGGGAATTTAAGGAAATAACAGATGATACAGAATGGAATGCAACCGTGCGTAACACGAGTATAAGGAGATTAAAGAGTATTCTACAACCTTCGATGGTGAAGCGGCTACCTGCAAAACCTGTTTCAGAGTGGGAGCAGGAATTAGAGAAGATGTTATCTTCTTATGGGGCAGAGCAGCAGATGTATGACTTTAAGCTGGGATTGACAAACCTGGAGAATGGTCAGAGGAACCCTGGTTGTATATCAAAAATCGTAAAGACATTAACAGCAATGGTAAATACCCACCCGGAGAAAACAGCAACAGTGCTGCTTGGTGTTGCGAACGATTTGAATGCTGCCCAGTCGCATAAAGATCATTATGGTGTAACGTGGGTGGAGTACAAGCGGTGCTACGTGACTGGCGTAGAATCGGAGATAAAGAAGTATTGGAAGAATGATGCAGATGCATATAAGGGATTCCTACGTTCTGTGCTTGAGAAGGAGCCGATACGGGAGGAGTACAAGGATCAGATATTAAAAGATATGCATATGATAGAGTACAAGGAGAAGATGCTTTTGGTCATTACTTTTAAGGGGATGGGGAGTGCAGTTTCCTATGATAAGAAGTACTACGACCGGCATGATAGCCATTTGCATGAGGTGGAATTGGGGAGTGCGGAGTTTGATGCAATGGTTGCTAGAGTTGCTGTGGGGAAGAAGGATGTTGCAAGCGGGGATGTTTCCAGGACGAATCTGTTTTAGGCGGGAAGGGCTGGCTTGGTGTTGGGCCAGCTCTTTTTGTTTTTTGAGGCAGCTTGGTTTGATGCATGAAAAGATAAAATAAATGGTGCTGTGGCTTTTTCAAAAAGTATTGAAAAAAGAAAAAACGTAGAATAAAAAGAGAATTTGCTATTTAATTATTGAGGTGTCGGAAGTATAGCGGAGAATCCGGGCGGAACAAATTAAGAAAGTGAGGGGGAGACTGCCCCGCTTTTTTTAGTGGGATGATAAAAGAGAAAAACCTATTGGAGTATGGAGCATAATATTATGTGATTGAACCAGACTATTTGCGCGGGAATGTTATGAACAACAGGAGGAAAATAATGTAGTCAGCAATACTTATGTTTTTCAAACTTTACTTGACAGTATGTTGTTAGGTAATGTAAACTTAACGAAAGAGGTATTGGTTTTTTGAAAGTGGAATGCAAATTATGTTACAATCAAATAAGTTAATGACTTGGGATGAGATGGTATAAAAGTATCCTAAAATATGGGTGCTTGTAGAAAAGATAAAAGGGAATTCTACTAGTATTGGTTAGGGGATTGTCAGGTTTATAGCAACGGATGATGAAATGGAAGATGCGTGGATTGACTGTTTCGGTATCGGGGTGACTTATACGAGAAGCCGTGCAACAAAGGAACCTTTTATGGGTATCGTGTTTAAGAAACGTTTTGGTGCAGATTTGATTCTGCCAAGTTCCTTTTTTAAAAACACTAACGTTATCATTTCACAGATGCAGTCTTTGGTCGAAAAACAGTTGCTCTTACAGTGCTGTAGTTTAGACATGAAATGAAGTTTACATGATCCCGAAGCAGTATCATTGAATCTGTTTGGGTCTGAAGAGAATAATGTTTAAATAAACTTTAGCTTCTGCTCATTGGGCAGAGTTTTTTCTTTATAAGTGTTCTGGCAAGGAAACAGGTTATTGCCCATGGTACATAGAATGGCAGCGGTGGGGAAATAATTGATTTTTGGGGATGGATTAAAATGCGGATGGAGGCTAATAATGAAAAAAGAGATTGAACATATGGATGTCTTTAGCAGGCATATCAATGGGGGGAAAGAAGGGCTTTTAGAGGCATTAGAGGGAGTGGCACGAATGCAGAAGGCAGCTCAGAAAGAGGAAAGTGCTGAAACAAAAGAATACATTCTTATGAATAAGGACGTTGAGATTGCCGAATTCCGTGTAAATGAGTGGGGGGAAGTTGAAATACAACAAGTTTTAATAGTATTGCCAAGGTGGATGAATGATTTAGAAAGTTTTATTTCAAATCGCCGCGCACCAAAACATAGAGAGAATATAGCACAGTTGTTGCAAGAGGCTGGTTGCGCAACCCTGCAAGGGTATTTAGATATCACCCATGCATTGTCATTGATAGACACCTATTGGGTAAAACCTGTTGGCAGTCTGTTAAAATGGAAGGATGTTTCGCTCTATACCCATGAGTTTAATGAAGTGATTGCAAAGACAGCGTTTGAAGGTGGTTTGCATGGAAGAAATTTGTCAACAACATCACCGGAATACGGAACGGATGGTTCTTTTGCAAAATGCTGGGTCAGAGAAGATGGACAGATACGAATGTTAAAAAGGGGATCTTCTGGTGCAAGGAATGCGGGGCTGGAACCTTATTCAGAATATTATGCCGCACAGGTTGCAGAGTATTTTCATGTTCCTTATGTAAAATACGGATTGAGAAGTCGTAGCGGGCGTGTGCATTCTGTGTGTGATATTTTTACTTCTGAAAAGTATGGATATTTACCATATAATGCAGTAAGTAATGGTGATACAATTCGTTCTGTGTTAAGAGTATGTGCGGAATATGGTTTTGAAGAACGAGCCAGAACAATGTTTGTTTTTGATGCGGTTATTATGAATGAAGACCGGCATAAGGGGAATTTTGGTTTCTTGATTGAGAATGATACTCAAAAAATTGTGGATTTTGCACCCTTGTTTGACCATAATATTTCGCTACTACCATATGCAGAAGAGGATGATTTTAATAGGCTGGATATTTATATGCTAAGTCACGGACCAAGGTTAGCAGATACATTTTTACAGACGGCAAAAATCTGTATTACTCCAGAATTAGAAAAGGTGCTAATTAACCTGCGGGGGTTTGTGTTTACAAGGCACCCTAAATATAATCTTCCAGAATGGAGATTGAAAGCCCTGGAGAATCAATTACAACAGAATATTGAAAAAATCCTGGAATAAGTAAGTTCAACATTTCATGCTATTCTGGGAACCGGTGTTTGGGTAGCTTTGGCTAGAACAGTTGCCATTTAGTTGACGGCATTGGCAGGGGGAGGTAGCTGATCCTGTTTTAGTGTACAAGGATCTCATTTTGGTACAGGGGATGAGTCAGCGGAGTCAGAACCTGTACCGACAAGGGAGCCGCAACCTTCCACGGCACCAGAGGCTACAGCTTTACCATCGGAGGGGTAATTACAGAAAAGCAGCACGGCAAATTAACACAATTGTGCATGGGCAACGGAAACATAAAAGCAAATCCTGACGGAATAAGAGATTGACCTTATTTTACTGGCATCATTATGGAAGACAAGTACCCACAAGTAGGTGGAATAGAGCACTTAATGTCTCTAACATAACCGGATTTATAAACCAACTTGTAAAACGCATTAATTTAAACGAACCTGCTGTTTCATTAAACAGATTTACAGCGCATACACTTCGCCATACTTCTTACCATCAGAGAAGAAATGTCCGCAATCACAGAAATGGTGTAATCTCAAAGCCGGATGCCCACGAACCGGCATGATATAAGAAATTCTTATATCAGATATAAAAAATATTGATTTTACTTATGGAATATATTGTGATATAATGCAGAAGTAATAGGGCAGGGAATTGTGGCACAACTGTTACGATACCCTGCTTTGTGCTGTGGATTGTTCCGTTTTAAAAAGCCCGTGGAACAGCATTTTTCCCTCAGTGATATCAGGGAAAAGATGGAAAGCAGAACGGGAAATGGGCGGAACGCGAAGATTGGAGGAGTATTTTTATGGTAAGAGCGATCGTAGGAGCGAATTGGGGGGATGAGGGCAAGGGAAAGATCACGGATATGCTCGGTGAATCCTCGGATGTCATCGTGCGTTTTCAGGGCGGCAGCAATGCCGGCCACACGATCATAAACAAATACGGAAAATTTGCGCTCCACCTGCTGCCGTCCGGTGTGTTTTACGGCCACACGACGAGTATCATCGGTAACGGTGTGGCGTTAAATATCCCATATCTGTGCGGGGAGATCAAATCCCTGGTAGACCGCGGTGTGCCAAAGCCGAAGATTCTTGTTTCGGACCGGGCACAGATTATGATGCCGTACCATATCCTGTTTGACGAGTATGAGGAAGAGCGGCTTGGAAAGAAGTCGTTCGGCTCGACAAAGTCTGGGATCGCACCGTTTTATTCGGATAAGTATGCGAAGATTGGTTTTCAGGTATCGGAGCTTTTTGACGGGACACTGCTGAAAGAAAAAGTGGAGCGCGTACTGGAACAGAAGAATATTCTTCTTGAACATATGTATCATAAGCCAAAGCTTTCCGCCGGGGAACTTATGGAGACACTGATTTCATACCGCGACATGGTAGCCCCGTATGTGACGGATACGGCGCTTTACCTGCATGATGCATTGAAGGAAGGGAAGACGGTGCTGTTAGAGGGGCAGCTTGGCACGTTGAAGGATCCGGATTTCGGTATCTACCCGATGGTCACTTCCTCGTCCACGTTGGCCGCTTACGGTGCGATCGGGGCGGGCATCCCGCCGTACGAGATTAAGGACATTATCTGCGTTGTGAAAGCGTATTCCTCAGCGGTGGGTGCGGGGGAATTTGTCAGCGAGATTTTTGGGGATGAGGCGGATGAGCTGAGAAAGCGCGGCGGCGACGGCGGAGAGTTCGGCGCAACGACGGGGAGACCGAGGCGCATGGGCTGGTTTGACGCGGTAGCAACGCGCTATGGCTGCCGCATGCAGGGAGCCACGGAGGTGGCGCTGACTGTGCTTGATGTGCTCGGCTATCTCGATGAGCTGCCGGTGTGTGTCGGCTATGAGATTGACGGCAAAGTGACAAAGGATTTCCCGGTGACTGCAAAGCTTGCAAAGGCAAAGCCGGTTTATGAAAAGCTTCCGGGATGGAAATGCGACATCCGCGGTATCAAAGAATATGCGGGTCTTCCGGAGAACTGCCGCAGGTATATCGAGTTTATCGAGAAGGAGATCGGGACACCGATCACGATGGTATCCAACGGGCCGGCAAGGGATGAGATCATCCGCCGCTAAAAGAAAGGGGTATGGAAATGAAAAAGAGATTGTTTGCAACGCTGCTTTTGGGACTTTTTGTGTTGGGGAGCGTACTGCTTTCAAGGAATCTGACCGCGCAGGCGGCACAGGGCGGTGCGACAAGGCAGGAAGCAGTAAAAATGAAGATGGGCGATACTCTGACGGGCACGGTATCTCAGGAAGCGACGGAGCAATGGTATACCTTCACAACAGAAAAGGATAAAGAATACTGGTATCATTTTGATTCCCTGACGATTGAGGGCACGAATGCCAATGTAACTTTGTACGACGAGGATTTTCAGGCGAAGGGAACCGTCGGCGGAAGTATGAGTACGGAATATGAGATGTCCTTTAAGCTGACACCGTCGAGTGTTTACTACATCTGTATCCAGAAATCCGTTATCCTTGGCGCGACCGACAAAACGGAGTTTAAGCTAAAGACCTCAAAGGTGCTGGATGATGCGGCCGATACGATGGGGCAGGCGTACACGGAGCTGACCAGCGGGAAAAAGTATGATTTCAAGCTGGACAACCGCGAGGATGAGGACTATTTCTACTTTACCGCCGGGGCGGATACCACGAAGGTCACGGTGGGAAGCAATATCCCAAAGGGAATTACATGGTATGTGTATGACGAGGATAAAAACCACCTGAATACCGGCATAGCGGGGCAGGATGAGACGAGATCCATCGAGGTGGCGACCAAGAAGGGCAAAAAGTATTATGTGTATGTCGCGGGAGTCGCAAACAACATTTACGGGACGCGTGAGGTCTCCGGCGATTATACGGTAAAGGTGGACAGCGGCAGCAAGCCGGATTCGGAGATCATGTTCACGATCACCCTAAAGAAAGGGGAAAAGCTCCAGCTTGGTGCCCTCTTGCAGCCGTCCGGCAAGAAGGCGGCAAAGACAACCTGGAAATCCAGCAAAAAGACCGTTGTGAAGGTGGACAGTAAAGGGAAGATCACGGCAGTGAAGAAGGGTTCCGCGATTATCACCGTGACAGCGGGGGATCTGACCGGAAAGATTAAAGTGACGGTGACGGAATAAAAGGTTCCGGGCGGCAGCCCGAAAAATAATACTTGCATATTTAAACAAAATAATGTATATTTATGAAAAAGGAGCGGTATGCGCCCAAGAAGGCGGATGCAGAACTTAAAAACGGTATGTGCCCTTTTGGCAGGAAGACCGTGTGAAAAGGGCACGTGCAGAAAATTTCAATAAGGAGGATCATGTAAAGATGAAGGAAAAGGTTATTCTCGCGTATTCCGGCGGACTGGACACGACGGCGATCATCCCGTGGTTAAAGGAAAATTACGACTATGAGGTTGTGTGCTGCTGCATCGATGTTGGGCAGGGCAACGAACTGGATGGCCTGGAGGAGCGCGCAAAGCTCTCCGGGGCGGCAAAGCTTTACATTGAACATATCACGGACGAATTTGTGGACGAGTATGTGATCCCGTGCGTAAAAGCAGGCGCGGTCTATGAGAATAAATACCTGCTCGGCACGTCGATGGCACGCCCGGTGATCGCGAAAAAGCTGGTGGAGATCGCGCGCAAGGAGGGGGCTTGTGCCATTTGCCACGGCGCGACCGGCAAGGGCAATGACCAGGTACGTTTTGAACTCGGCATCAAGGCTCTCGCACCGGATTTAAAGATCATCGCGCCTTGGCGCTGCAACGATACTTGGAAGATGCAGTCGCGCGAGGAGGAGATCGCTTACTGCAAGGCGCACGGCATCGACCTGCCGTTTGACGCAAGCCACAGCTATAGCCGCGACCGCAACCTCTGGCACATCAGCCATGAGGGTCTTGAGCTGGAAGATCCGGCAAACGCGCCGAATTACGACCACCTTTTGGTGCTCGGCGTAACCCCGGAAAAAGCGCCGGAAGAGGGCGAGACGATTTCCCTGACTTTTAAGGAAGGTGCTCCGGTGGCGTTAAACGGCGAGGAGATGAAAGCTTCCAAGATCATTGAGAAGCTCAATGAGATCGGCGGCCGGAACGGCATCGGTATCGTGGACATCGTGGAGAACCGCGTGGTTGGCATGAAGTCGCGCGGCGTTTATGAGACACCGGGCGGTACGATCCTGATGGAGGCACACACACAGCTTGAAGAGCTGATCCTTGACCGCGACACGCTGGCTTACAAGAAGGGTGTCGGAGACAAATTCGCGGATGTTGTGTATGAGGGCAAGTGGTTCACGCCGCTGCGCGAGGCGCTGCAGGCGTTCGTGGAGTCCACCCAGAAATACGTGACCGGCGAGGTAAAGGTAAAGCTTTACAAGGGCAATATCATCAAGCAGGGAACAATTTCCCCATACTCGCTTTACAATGAGAGCATTGCTTCGTTTACGACCGGCGAGCTCTACGACCATCATGACGCGGAGGGCTTCATCAACCTGTTCGGGCTTTCGCTCAAGGTGCGGGCGATGATGATGGAGGCAAACAGGGAGAAGTAAGAAGAAGCTTTGTAAGCAGGCAGGAAGAACTGTAATATATAATATGAACCGAGAGGTTGCCGTTTCGGGATGGTTGGATCAGGAAGCGGCAACCTTGTTTTTGGTTTTGCTTCTGAAGGCTTGGAGGGAGTGCAGATATGAAAGACGGAATAAGCCTTGGCAAAGGGATTTTATGGACAGCGGTCTGGTTTGGGTTTATGCTGTTTTACACGGCGCTTGATGTTGCAGTATGGAGAAAGGCTGCATTCAATAGCGGTAAGTACCTGAACCTGCTCTCTATTGTTTTGTGTACCGCCGGTTTTCTAACTTTGCTGATAAAGAAAAATAATATCAAAATAAATCTATTTGCCCATATTTCGTTCAGGGGGATATTGCTTGCAGCCGGTTGTGCCGTGCTGTTTTATTTCATTCTGGATAAAGGGCTTGACCCACTGTTTGCGAAAATTTTCCCGGAAAGTGAGGAGAGCTATCAGCAGGCAATCCGCTTCCTGCGCCAGTCACCTGTGGTTGGCTTTTTCCAGGTTTGCGTGCTTGCGCCGTTTATAGAGGAAATCTTGATGCGGGGCTTCCTGCTTGGCGGGTTATCCGTAAATTACGGGAAAGGAGCGGCGCTTTTTGTGTCGGCTTTTCTGTTTGCGCTGCTTCATTTCAATATGGTGCAGACGCTGTCTGCCTTTGTATGCGGGCTTGTGTTAGGTTTGCTCTACCTGCATACGGGGTCGGTATTCTGCTGTATATTGGCACATTCAGGATACAACCTGATATCTTACATGGCGATGATGTTACCGTCTGACCGGTAGGGAATTCCCGCAAATTTTACCAAAAGTTGTTGAAAAATTTGCGGGTATGCCGTAATATAGTTGACAGTGGCCAATCACCCTGAGAGGGGGTAAGCCTGCAAAAACAGAGGTGTAGAATGAGGGATATTGTATGGGACAGCGATTGATTTTGGCCTCCGCTTCGCCAAGGCGGAGGGAGATCCTGGCGCAGGCCGGGATCCCTTTTGTGGTGCAGGTGGCGGATTTTGACGAGGAGAAGGTGCGGGAGGCGCTTGCGGCTGAAAAAGGAGCGAAAGCGGGAGAAGAGGATGCACCCGCACGTTATGTCAAGGCATTGGCGCTTGGGAAAGCACAGGCGGTATTGAGGGAACATGCAGATGCACCGGGAATAGCGGTGCTGGGGGCGGATACGGTGGTTGTGCACCGCGGGGAGATTTTAAACAAGCCGGTGGATATGGAAGACGCGAGGCGGATGTTGATGCGGCTTCAGGGCGATGTCCACGCCGTCTATACCGGGGTGGCGCTCGGCCGTGTACCAGAAGGGCAAAAAGCCACCCCCGTTTTTTCGAATTTTGCCGTGCGTACGGAGGTGGTTTTTTATCCGATGGACGCGGCGGAGATTGGGGAATACCTTGCGTGCGGTGAGTATGCGGACAAGGCGGGCGCGTACGCGATCCAGGGGAGGATGGCGGCGTATATCCGGGAGATCCGCGGGGATTATTATAATGTGGTTGGGCTTCCGCTGTCCGCGGTCGTGCAGGAGTTAAAGAAATTTGATAAAATGCATGATTATTCGTTCTGATGTATAAAAATAGAAGATGGCTTCCGGCAGAAACCGGAAACGAGCCAGAGAATGCATATTCACACGGGAAGGGAAAGCTTCTATAGAAATGTCAGCTTTCGTCAGATATAGGCTTTTTGCATTGCGCCGGTGCCAAACCGTTGGATTGGATCATAGACCTGTCCCGGCATCCCGGAGAAGTTTTGTAAGATTATGCTTGCAAAATATGCAAGGAAGATGTATAATTATAAAAATCTATAAACGAAAAAATAATCCGCATAGGACTGTTTGGCGGCAGGTATTGCCGGAAACGGCAGGAAGGGAGCCGCATGGGCGGCAGAAAGGAAGGAACTATGGTAAAAGCGGGGATCATCGGGTCAACCGGATATGCGGGACAGGAGCTGGTACGGCTTTTGCTGCAGCACCCGGAAGCAGAGATCGTCTGGTACGGCTCGAAAAGCTACATCGACAAGAGATATTATGAAGTGTTCGGGAACATGTTTGAGATCGTGGATGCGAAGTGTATGGACGATGATATGGAGGAACTGGCGGAAAAAGCGGATGTGATCTTTACGGCAACCCCGCAGGGGCTGTGTGCGTCGCTCGTGAACGAGGACATTTTGTCGAACGTGAAGATCATTGACCTCTCGGCGGACTTCCGCATCAAGGATGTCTCGGTATATGAAGAATGGTACGGGATCAAGCACGCGAGCCCGCAGTTTATTGGCGAAGCCGTTTACGGGCTGTGCGAGATCAACCGGGAACAGATCAAAGGAGCAAGGCTTTTGGCAAATCCGGGCTGTTATACGACTTGCTCGATCCTGACAATTTATCCGCTTGTAAAAGAGGGGCTGATCGATCCGGACACAATTATTATTGACGCGAAATCCGGTACTTCCGGTGCGGGGCGCTCGGCAAAAGTGCAAAACCTTTATTGTGAGGTCAACGAAAATATCAAAGCTTACGGGGTGGCAAGCCACCGCCATACGCCGGAGATCGAGGAGCAGTTAGGCTACGCGGCGGGAAGGACAGTCATGCTTAATTTCACGCCGCACCTTGTGCCGATGAACCGCGGGATTTTAGTGACGGCGTATGCCACACTCATAAAGGGCGTGACGGATGGGCAAATCCGTGCTGCTTACGGGAAATACTATGGGAAGGAAAAATTTGTCCGCGTGCTGGAGAAAGGTGTCTGCCCGGAAACCCGGTTTGTGGAGGGCAGCAATTATGTGGACGTAAATTTTGTGGTTGACACGCGCACGGGACGTGTGATCATGATGGGCGCGGCCGACAATCTTGTAAAGGGTGCGGCGGGACAGGCAGTGCAGAACATGAACCTGATGTTTGGCCTGCCGGAGGCAATGGGACTCGGACTTGTGCCGGTATTTCCGTAGATATCTGCAGGAATGCGGATGAAAGTTTGTTGAATGGTATGCAGGTCCGGTATCCGCAACCGGAACCGGACGATAAATAAGATGCGGAATAAAAATCAGGCAGCAGGACGGAGTAAAATATGGAAATACGTGTAATGACAATCGAGGATTATCCGAAGGTGTATGCACTCTGGATGAGCATTCAAGGCTTCGGGATCCGCAGTGTGGACGATTCCCGCGAGGGTGTGGAAAAATTTTTAAAGCGGAACCCGGCGACCAGCGTGGTGGCGGTGGAGGATGACCGGGTGATCGGCGCGATCCTGTGCGGGCATGACGGGAGGCGCGGCTGCTTTTATCATGTCTGCGTGGCGGAGGATAAAAGGAAACGCGGCATCGGCAAGCAGATGGCAACCTTTGCCATGCATGCACTGAAAGCGGAGGGCATCAATAAGGTGTCTCTGATCGCGTTCCGGTCGAATGAGGTCGGGAACCGTTTTTGGCGCAGTGTCGGCTGGACATACCGGGATGATTTAAATTATTATGATTTTACGCTAAATGAAGCGAACATCACGAAATTTAACCGGTAAGCGGGAACCCGCACAGAACCCCGGAGGATTTTTCGGAGAGGAGCGGAGAAAAAACTCTGCCGTAAAAGGGTGCCGGAAGGGTTTGGGCGGGACGAAAAATAAGAAAGGCGGAAAAGAAACAATGGAAATCATCACAGGCGGCGTAACAGCCGCGCAGGGTTTTAAGGCGGCGTGTACCGCTGCCGGGATCAAATATCAGAACCGCGTTGATATGGCGATGGTCTACAGCAAAGTGCCATGCCGATGCGCGGGAACATTTACAAGCAATATCGTAAAAGCAGCACCGGTTCTCTGGGATCGGGACATCGTGGAAAAATCAGCATTTGCGCAGGCAGTTGTCGTCAATGCGGGGATCGCGAATGCCTGCACCGGGGCGGAGGGATTGGCCTGCTGCGCGGAAACGGCAAAAGCGGCGGGAGAATGCCTTGGCATCCCGGCGGATGCGGTTCTTGTGGCATCGACCGGGGTGATCGGGAAACAGCTTCCGGTCGGCCGCATTGTCGCGGGCACGAAGGCGATGGCACCGGAACTTTCCGAAAGCCTTGAAGCGGGCACGGCGGCATCCAAAGCAATTATGACAACGGATACCGTGAACAAGGAGATTGCCGTCACATTTACGGTTGGCGGAAAAAAGGTAACGCTCGGCGGTATGAGTAAGGGTTCCGGCATGATCCACCCAAACATGTGCACGATGCTGGCATTTCTTACGACCGACCTTGCCATCGACAAAAAACTTTTGCAGGAGGCGCTCTCCGAGGACATTAAAGACACTTACAACATGATCTCGGTGGACGGCGACACCTCAACGAACGACACGGTGCTGCTCCTTGCGAACGGGCTTGCGGGAAACGTGGAGATCACGGAAAAAAACGCGGATTACGGGGAGTTTAAAAAGGCGCTCCGCACGGTAAACGAATATCTGGCAAAGCAAATGGCAGGCGATGGCGAGGGGGCGACGAAGCTTTTTGAGGTAAAGGTAATCCATGCGGAAAATAAGGCGCAGGCGGTCACGCTCGCGAAGTCGGTCGCGTGCTCAAGCCTTGTGAAAACGATGGTGTACGGCAATGATGCGAACTGGGGCAGGGTGCTCTGCGCGATGGGATATTCCGGTGCGGCCTTTGAACCGGAAAAAGTGGATCTGTATATCGAGTCGGAGTCCGGTAAACTGCAGCTTGTGGCAAACGGCATGGCAACGGATTATTCCGAGGAACTGGCAACGAAGATTTTTTCCGCGAAGGAAGTCACGGCAATCGCGGATATCAGGCAGGGGGATTCGTCGGCAACTGCCTGGGGGTGTGACCTGACATACGACTATGTCAAGATCAACGCGGATTACCGGTCTTAAAATTTTGCGGTGGATGCCTTGGCCGCCGACGGTACGGGTAATGCCGCAAAACATTTCGGATTGGCTTTTCCAAATCACCCGGTGGCAATGGAGGGAAATACACCCGCGCTAATTGGGATAAAATCGGTGTCCAAAGACAGATGACAGAAAATTTTATTGCGTTTTGCGGAACGGAAAGAGCAAAGCAGAAGGGATAGAACGTATCAAACAACTGTGGTGCTGTCGGAATTTGCGGGAGCAAAGAAGGACAGAAATTTCCACTTTAGTCCATGCCGCCGGAAAAGGAGGTATGGAACAGGGAAAGGAGGAATTTATGGAAAAAATTATGGAACAGACCATCGCAAAGGCACAGACCCTGATCGAGGCACTGCCTTACATTCAAAAATTTAACAATAAGAAGGTTATCGTAAAATATGGCGGCAGCGCGATGCTTGACCCAAATCTGGAGATGAGCGTGATTAAGGATGTGGCACTATTAAAGCTCGTCGGGATGCAGCCGATCATCGTGCATGGCGGCGGCAAGGAAATCACGAAATGGGTCGGGCTGTTGGGGCATGAGGCGCGCTTTATTGAGGGAATGCGCGTTACGGATGAGGTGACGATGGAGGTTGCCGAGATGGTGCTCGGCAAGGTCAACAAAAATCTGGTGCAGATGTTGGAGCAGCTCGGCGTGAAAGCAGCAGGAATCTGCGGCAAGGACGGCAAGACGCTGCTGGTGGAGAAAAAGACGGCAAGCGGACAGGACATCGGTTATGTCGGGAATGTCACGAAGGTCAATACCGGTCTGATTGACACCCTGATTGAGAACGATTATATCCCGGTCATTGCCCCAATCGGTCTTGGAGAAGAAGATTCCCACGCCTACAATATCAATGCGGACGACGCGGCATGTGCGATCGCGCGGGCGGTCGGTGCGGAGAAGCTGGCATTTTTAACGGATATTGAGGGTGTTTACCGGGATCCTGCGGACAAGTCCACCCTGATCTCCGTGCTGACCCTGGCGGCGGCGGACGAGCTGATCGGGGACGGCTTTATCGGCGGCGGGATGCTCCCGAAATTGAAGAACTGTATAGATGCCGTGAAAAACGGTGTTTCCCGCGTGCATATCCTCGACGGCAGACTGGAGCATTGCCTGCTGCTTGAGTTTTTTACCAATAAAGGGATCGGCACGGCGATCATCAACGATGAATCCATCCTGTACGATAATGAGGCTGGGACGGCGGTAAACTAAGCCTGTGGCGGATGCGGGACTAAAAAACGGCATTAGCCCGGACAGTGCCGGAAAGCGTATATGGAGGAACGAGCAGAAACGCTTTCGCCTCCGGTGGTACGGGAAGGGCGGATGCGGGACTAAAAAAACAGCATTAGCCCGGACAGTGCCAGAAAGCGTATATGGGAGGAACGAGCAGAAACGCTTTCGCCTCCGGTGGTACGGGAAGGGCGGATGCGG
>CAMRSM010000043.1 GCA_947053345.1 uncultured Lachnospiraceae bacterium | reverse complement strand
GTTTTTCGCGTCTTAAACCCATAAAAATTCATGCCTTTACAAGCCCTTTGGGTTAACTTTCCTTTCTGTTCTTGGGGAGCGGTGGGGGGCGCGGGGGCCGCGCCCCCGCAAAACCTACCGACTGCCGCCGCAGTCCCTGGACGGTCTGGATAGTCGGAACGGAAAGAGAACGGGGATTGTTTTGGGAGTGAAGATATGCTATACTCTTTTAAGTAAGCAAGAGCAAAAAATGTGGAGGTGTCACTATGTTTTGGAAATTACGAATAAGACCCGGAGAAGATGAACGAAACGTATATGCTGAAGCAGATGAATACGGGATTATTTGCAAGCCGCAGGACTTACAAGTCATTACTGAACGCTTGGATAAGTATATGAAAAAGTCAAAAGTGCGTGGAGCGGGTTTGACAAAATACATTGGGCGCAGTCATCCTGTCTTTGGTACTGGTGAAAAATGGTATGAATGGGGCGCAGGACTTTCATGTTCGAAAGAAGGACGGCTGAGCAATGAGCAAGGGCGGCTGTGGTATTTTGAGCTGCTGCCGAACCGGCATTATTATTTGGAACAAGATACGGTGGAAGAAGTTTATGAATTTCCCGAAAGGAAAGATGTATGGTACTATTTTATCCTGGTCAAATATTACTGGTACTATGAAGAGAATGGAAAAATCGTGTGCGCTGATTCTGATGAAGCCCGAAAAAAGCGGGAGGCATTTTTTCAAGGATTATTTGACTGTATTGGATTTCCCATAGAACCCTTGTATACTTATCCTAAAGATTCTAACGGTATCTTCGACAAATAGGGGATATTTTGAAAGGCTTTAGTGTTCTACAAGGGCGGCGGCCAGCTTGTCATACTCTGTTTTCCATGTCTTTGTCGGGATTGTGGTCTTGCCGTCCATCACGCCTTTGAGATAATCTTTCGCCGTTGTGAATAGGATTTGCTCGGCTTCGGTCAGCGGCTTCTTTCCCTTACACTTGAAATAAATGTCGGCTTGCTCTAAGTGCTTTTTCAGAGTGGCAAGCCGCCGTTCAACGGGTTTCAGTTTCCCTTGAATATCCAGTTGTTCCCCTATCATGGACTTGAATTTTTCATCAAGCCCCGTCATATCCATGATGTTGTTGGCTTGCAGGAAATTCAGCATTTTCGCCGCGTCTTTGAGGTTATACAGCGATTGTGAATATCCCGGTTTTCCCGCCTGTGCCTTGCGTGACAGTATGCCTTGAATATAGTCGGCAAGGGTGGGCGGCTCGGTGTTCTCGCTTTCGCCGCCGTCCCTGTCCTCGTCCCCCACGGATAGGCGGGAGTATAGGGCTGTGATTTTGCTGTAATCATTCATGTGCATACCCTCCTGCGTCAATATAGGTGTTGCTTACAGTTAAGATTATGCACCTTGCGTCGTAAATCCGGAAAATATGGGTGTATCCATAGGGTGCATTGCCGGAATTATGCATTTGCTGTGAAGCGTGTTGACTTTGCTGTTATTATACACTATAATTATGGGGCGCAGGCAAAAGCGCGCGAAAGAATTGGCTCATGGGGGGATTTCAGGTATGAAAGTCCTTCCGCACCCTGTCTTTTATGAAATTAAGTACGGAGCGAGCCGGAAATATGGAGGGAAAAGAAATGGCAGAAGGAAAGAACAAGTATTCCGGGACACAGACGGAAAAGAATCTTGCGGCGGCGTTCGCAGGGGAGTCGCAGGCGCGGAATAAATATACGTATTTTGCGTCGGTAGCAAAGAAAGAAGGTTATGAGCAGATTGCCGCGATGTTCCAAAAGACAGCGGACAATGAGAAAGAACATGCAAAAATGTGGTTCAAAGAGCTTTCCGGTATCGGTGATACAAAGCAGAATCTTGCGTCGGCGGCGGATGGCGAGAACCATGAGTGGACAGATATGTATGAAGGGTTTGCGAAGACGGCGCAGGAGGAAGGGTTTGTGGAACTGGCGGCGAAGTTTCGTATGGTTGCCGCGATTGAAAAGCACCATGAAGAGCGATACCGTGCGCTGTTAAAGAATGTGGAAACTGCGGCAGTGTTTGAAAAGAGCGAGGTCAGGATCTGGGAATGCCGCAACTGCGGACATATCGTGGTCGGGACGGCTGCCCCGGAAAAATGCCCGGTGTGCAACCATCCGCAAAGTTACTTTGAGGTATGTGCCGAGAATTATTGAAGTTAAGGCATTTCCGAAGCGCCGGCGGGCAGGGGCCGAGCAGGGAAGCTTTCCGGCAGAAAAGGGATAGGGAAAGTTTTTAAGAAAATCACAGGGGGAAAGAATGGAAGAAGGAAAAGCGGCGGATCATACGGGCAGCATCCGGCAATCGATCGACGGCATTCCATACGTGATGAAGCAGCCGTTTGATTTTGGTTTTATCCGCCGGTATGGCAAGGTATTCAAGGTTTACGACGACCAGGATTCCGGCAATATCTGCTTTGGCACCGAGCGGGGCGGGGAGCGGTTTTTTATAAAATTTGCAGGGGCGCAAACCAAGAGATACGAGGGTGAACCGGACGATGCCATAGCACGGCTGAAAGATTCTCTGCCGATTTACCGCGACCTAAAACACGCGAACCTGGTCGAGCTTGTGGAGGCAGGAGAAATGGGCGGCGGCTTCGCGATGGTTTTTCGCTGGGCACAAGGGGAGTGTATGGGGAGGATGTACCCGGAGGCACACGCGAAGTTTATGGCGCTTCCGCTTGATGCAAGGCTCGCGGTTTTTTCGGACGTGCTCTGCTTTTTGGGGCATACCGCGGCGCAGGGGTATGTGGCGGTTGATTTTTATGACGGCAGTATCCTGTATGATTTTGAGAGCGGAAAAACAACGATCTGCGACATTGATTTTTTCCGGAAGCAGCCGTGTGTCAATGATATGGGGCGCATGTGGGGCAGTTCGCGGTTCCAGTCGCCGGAAGAGTATGAACTGGGCGCGGTTATTGACGAGGTGACCAATGTCTACACGGCGGGCGCGACGGCGTTTGCGCTTTTTGGCGGATACCAGCGCACAAGGGAGCACTGGCAGCTTGATGAGAGGCGCTTTGCCGTTGCGTCAAAGGCGGTAAGCGGGGAGCGGGCGTTGCGGCACGCATCCATCGCGGAGTTTTGCAGGCAGTGGGAGAAGTGATGGTGCAGGGAACGGCAGTTTTCCGGATTTTGTTTTTGTGAATGATATTATGACGGCGCAGATGGCGGCCGGCACAGGTTTTTAAGTGCCGGCCGCCATCTTTATATGGGATTAACGGTATAGCAGTATTTTTGTAAAAGCAAGTTTAAAATTGGGCCAGAAAAAGATTAAAATAATTCATAGAACTTGCCAGTATTTTGTAAATATGGTAAAATAAGGTATAATTTCGTCGAATGGCAGGTGACATCTATGGGCAATTACATGGTTCGGCAATATATCGAAAAAAATGTCTATGAGGCGTTCTTGGAACGTATGCGTTTCATTTTTCAGGAGTTTGACAATATTTTTGTCTCTTTTTCCGGCGGCAAGGACAGTGGGATTTTGCTTAATCTGGTATTAAATTTCAGGAATCAGTATTATTCGAACCGCACCATCGGGGTTTTCCATCAGGATTTTGAAGCGCAGTACACGGTCACGTCAGAATATGTGGAGCGCACGTTTGAGCGGCTGGAACAGGAGAAGAATGTGGATCTTTACTGGGTCTGCCTGCCGATGGCGACCCGCACCTGTTTTTCAAGCTATCAGATGTACTGGTATCCGTGGGATGATAAGCAGCAGGAAATATGGATCCGGCCGATGCCGAAGAAAAAGTACGTGATCAACATGCGCAACAACCCGATCACGACCTACCGTTACCGTATGCATCAGGAGGATCTGGCAAAGCAGTTCGGGCGCTGGTACCGTCTCTCGCACGGAAACCGGAAAACGGTGAGTTTGCTTGGGGTGCGTGCGGACGAATCGCTCCAGCGTTACAGTGGGATCATAAATAAAAAATACGGTTATAAGGATCAGTGCTGGATCACGAGGCAGTTCAAGGATACCTATGCCGCCTCGCCGCTGTACGACTGGACATTGAGCGATATCTGGCACGCGAATGCCGTTTTTGAGTTTGATTATAACAAGCTGTATGATCTCTACTATATGGCAGGGTTAAAGCCGAGCCAGATGCGGGTCGCCTCGCCTTTCAATGATTACGCAAAGGACAGCCTCAACCTTTACCGGGTGATCGACCCGGAGGTATGGGCGCGGCTGGTGGGACGTGTCAAAGGGGCGAATTTCGGGGCGATTTACGGGAAGACCAAGGCGATGGCGTACCGTTCCCTCACCCTGCCCAAAGGACATACATGGGAATCTTACACAAAATTTTTGCTTGACACGCTTCCGGCAAGACTGCGGAATAATTACATAAAGAAATTCCAGACCTCGATCGAATTTTGGCACAAGACCGGAGGGGGGCTGGAGGAAGAGACGATCAAGGAACTCACGGAGCACGGTTACCATATCCGCCGCAACGGGGTATCCAATTATACCGTCATGAAAAATTCGCGCATCATTTTTTTGGACAGTATACCGGATGATACCGACGATATTAAGTCGACGAAAGATGTGCCGAGCTGGAAGCGGATGTGTTACTGCATTCTGAAAAATGACCATACCTGTCGTTTTATGGGGTTTGGGCTGACGAGGGAACAGCAGAAACAGATAAATTCATTGAAAGAAAAATACAGACAGGTGGTGAAGATGGATGGGATTTAAAAGTCCGGTTTATGGGGTGGTTGCCGTACCGGTCGAGAAGGTCGAGCCGAATACCTACAACCCAAACGCGGTCGCCCCGCCGGAGCTTAAGCTTTTGTATGACAGTATCAAAGAGGATGGTTATACGATGCCGGTCGTGTGCTATTATGACAGGGAGCGGGATAAATATATTTTGGTGGACGGTTTCCACCGCTACCGGATTATGCTGGACTACCCGGACATATACAAGCGGGAGGAGGGGATGCTGCCGGTCAGCATCATTGACAAGCCCCTTGACCACCGGATGGCGAGCACGATCCGCCACAACCGTGCACGCGGCTCGCACGATGTGGACCTGATGAGCAATATTGTCAAGGAGCTGCATGAGCTCGGGCGCTCGGATGCATGGATCTCGAGGCATCTGGGGATGGATAAGGACGAGATTCTGCGGCTCAAGCAGATCACGGGCCTGGCGGCGCTGTTCCGCGACGTGGCGTTCGGGACGGCGTGGCAGCCGGCGGAGGCGGAGCTGACGGCGGCTGCCCGCGGGGACGGAATGGCGGACGCTGATGATTCGTTTGGAGAAGCCGCGGCTGCGGTGGAAGAAGAGGAAAGCGGGATCTAAATATCAAACGTACGTAACAATGTAATAGGGAAACAGGATGAGTAAGACTGGATATTTCTGTCTGATTTGATTTCGCATCATGAGTTATTTTAGCAAAATAAGAAATTTTTATTTTTTATAGTAAGAAACGAGTTTTTTGGTATACGGTATCGTTTTGTGATGAAAAAGGGAACGGACAGTTTTCCGCAGATAACTGCGGAAAACTGTCCGTTGATGTTTTTGGGTGGATAGGATATAATGTTGGTGACATGTCAAAGATGATAATTTTTATTACTCTTTTTTGCAGGCGACAGGGTACATGCATATGTGGAGAAAGAGACAAGGGAAAATTTGAGGAGGTGCATAATGAATAAGAAAAGTTGCGTTAAGACTTTTGGCGTTTTGCTTGCAGATGTCATGTCAATGCTTGATGTAGGAACTTGACTGTAGCATCCGAAGTCAAAGGAGCTTTAACTGTAGTAGGATTTGCTGAGGAAGTAAATTGTGCAGGGGCAAACACATGGGTTAAATTTTTCTTTCAGCATTTATCGGAAGGGGATAATATTGACGAGTCATTAAATGAGGCAAAGAAAGAGACCCAAAAGAAGCATTTTATACTGCAAGCATTGGGCGAGTTGGGGATTGATTCTTGTATGTATCGTGGGGTATGGAATACTACTTTTAATTAGGAGGTATTTAATGAAACAAAAATTATTGGTTGCATTACCGGTATTGTTTTTCATGCTTACGGGCTGCGGGAGCGAAGCAAAATTGCATGTATATGAATATCCGGCAGCATATGATGAGAGTAATATAATGAAGTATACGGGGGATTCATATGAGTATAAGAAAACGGATAATTATGTTGATGCTTCGGCAGTACAATCCTTTTCTTTTGATCTTGCGGGAGTGCAGTATGAGTTAGCTTACCAAGATACAGACCAGAAAGAGTTTGTTCCTTACGAAGAAGAAAATTACATAAGCCAGGGCGGATTGGAAATCTCTTTTAAGAAGGGGACAGAGGAAGTATGTGGGATTCAGTCAGAAGATGGGTTACGCATTTCAAGTTTGGAGAATCCGAAAACAGAAGAAGATTTCCGGAGAATTTCGGAAAATTTTGTAAAAGAGTATATTGTACCTGAAAATTATATTTGTTCCCTTGCTACGGAAGTCGCTCATTTTGTGCAGGAAGGAGAAAAAGCAAGCCGTTGGTTTGAAACAAAAGACTTTTTTTATATTGGCAGCCCCGGAACGGAGTCTGTGAAGTATATTTTTACTTATATAAGATATCTTGATGGTTACCAGACAAGTGATATTGCAGAAATTATTCTAAACCCGGATGGTACACTGGATCGTATGATGCTAATCAATATCGGAGCTTTTGAGGATGCCGGGGAGAGGATGGTTGGCCGGGACGCGCTGGACCGAGCCGTTTTAGAAAAAGTGAATGCAATTTGTTCGGAAGGATATAAAATTGAAAATGTTCAGAATGACGTGATTGTTTGCATCGATGAGAACGGACAGTTATTTTTTCTTGTGTCAGCAAAGCCGACAATCCGGGTAGCAAGTAATAATGAACAACTGGAAGGAACCTGTATATTTATTGTTGCGGGGGAGTGAGAAGATTCAAAAGATAAGTGATAAAGGACATAAATTAAAAAGTGCAGGCTATCATAAGGAAAATAGCCTGCACTGTGTATGGTTCCGGTAAAAATCTCATCCTTGGGATATATGCCGCAAAATGAGCCGCCCTGACGGCATCAAAATATGGGTTTCTGCGTCCTGACGTGGCCTTGCCCCCGAAGAAAGATGTCGTATAGGATAACACCGCCGCTCCCGAAAGCCAAATAAAATTTATGCCATCCCATTGACCGTGCGGTACTTATAAAGCATCTCAGCGTGGTTCTGCTCCTCCACTTGGATATCCGCTAAAAGCTTGCGCACCGGGGCTTCGGAGAAGCGGAACACATCGGAGTTGTATTCGGAGGAGACGAGTTTTTCGGTTCCGATGCAGTCGGTCGCGAGGAAATTATCAAACTTTTTGTCCTCGCCCTGGTCGTTTGCGGAGTAGGTCGCCTTTGGCTCGTAATCCCGTCCGGAGGAATCGTTGCAGTCGCAGGACGGCACCTGGCCGTTGAGCACCTGCCCCAGCGCGTCGTAATGCTTCTGCTCCAATGTCTCAAGCTGCCCGAACAGATCCTTTAGAACCGGATCCTTCGCCTGCTCCTTGTATCTGCGGTATTTTTCAATGCAGTTTTTTTCCTGTGTCTGCAATTCGGAGATCGCGCTGGCCTCGGTCTGTTTTAAAATCATGATAAACTCCTTTCGTTTCCTGTTTTGTTGGAATCAGGAGTAGTATGGGCTGGTTTTTATAAATTATTCCGGACTTATGCCTGCAAAGAAATCTATCCTTTTATAGTGCGATACAGAGCGCCGTTTCATGCCGTTTCATGTTCGGGGAAATATTAGAATGAGGTTAAAATTCGGAAAATCGATTGACTCCTCGTGCATGGTTTCATACAATATGATTGAACCATGTTCAAGCAGGGCTTGATATGGGCAAAACGGCAATGGAAAAGATTACATAATTGAGTTTATCACGCAATCCATCCACGGTACAGCGGCAATATTACAGTATTTGATATTGGATGGAAGGGGCATCACATTTTGGGGGATATCCCTGTAGGATGGGGACAGGAGCAGGAGGGGGAGTGATCCATGAAGATACCATGCGAATATTGCGGACAGATGATCCCGGAAACGTCGCAGAAATGTTCCTATTGCGGTGCGGGGAACCGAAGGGTGAGAAGAACCGCCTACGGTGTCCCGGCGACCATAGAGGAGCTGAGGGCATATTGTCGGCATCATAATCTGCCGCTTGCAGACATGCGGGTGTTTCTCGGGGAGGATTACCGGGGCGCGAAAGCCTTCGGTATTTACCGGGACGAGAACACCGGTAATTTTGTTGTCTACAAAAATAAGGCGGACGGCACGCGTGCCGTTCGGTATGAGGGCAGCGATGAGGCCTATGCGGTCAATGAGCTGTACTTGAAGATCAGGGAGCGGGTAGCTGAGCAGAAAAGGCATTTGCCGCCGAGAAGACAGGGAAATTCCGGAAGGGGCAGGAAAGTTCCGGCAAAAGGCTTTATCACGCAGACTGTTGTTTGGGGGCTCATTGTTATCTTTGTACTTGCTGCCTGGTTTACGAAGGGACCCTCTGGCGGTTACTATGACTATGGGGGTCACACTTACTATTATGACAGTTCCTACTGGTATGAGTGGGATGTTTATGATAAGGAGTGGTCGCGTACACAGATCGACACGGAGCTTGAGGAGCACGCGGATGACTATTATCAGTCCAGAAACTGGCGCAGCAGTTACGAGGCGGGTGATTTTACTGAATCTCCTTGGTATAGCGAGGAGGAGTGGGAGGAGGATGACTGGGATTATGACTGGGATGACGGCGATGTCTGGGACAGCAGCTACGATGATTGGGATTCCGACTGGTGAGCGATCGGAAGGGCATACTTATAAAGCAGAGCCGGACATCCTGGGCCGGCTCTGCATATTATTTAATCCATCACAGCAAGGACAAAGGAGATCGTCGTAAAGAGATTGCATAAGATATGAGAAGCCATACAAATGTATAAGTTCTTTTTCCGGTAGCTGATATATGCCATAGGCGTAAATATCATAATACGGAAAACATTTTGGAAGGGAAGCCAAAAATGATACAGCGAAAAAATAGCCGTGATGATTACCGGTGTCCATTTTCCATATTTGCTGTTATGTGCCGTTAAATATCCGCGGAAGAAAAATTCCTCTGTGATGGGGCCGATAAAAACATTAAATATGAAATACACGACACAGGTGGCTGTCACAATATTTTTCGGATAACTCTTTATACATTCTATATTATTCCAATCAAACCCTGTGGGCAGAAATGAGAGCAGCCTCTCCCGTAATGGAAATAACAGCATATTCTCAAGCGGCAGTATCGTAAAGGAAAATATTCCAGCCAAACCGAATAGTATCGATGCAAAAAAGAGTATTATTAATACGGGCTGCTTTTCCTGCCCGAGCTGTGCAGACGCAAGAGAATATTTACCGTAGTCTTTTTTGCTCTGCCTTATTATTAGGAACCATTCGGCAGGCATCAGAAACAATACGCCAAGGATGCAAAATATCAAAAGGGTAGGCAACTGCGGCAATTGTATTCCGACTATGAGATACAAAGCTGTAAATAGTCCTGTCAGACCAAAAACCATTGCCATTGTTTTCTTCAATGGAAGCTGCGTCGCGTTTTTCATAATAAATTTTTTCCTTTCATCAGATACATTGCACCAAAATAGGCATTTGACAGTGTCTTTATACAATATGCCTCATCATAAACCATCGCATTATTCGCAAGCAGACTGGCAATTCCATGTGTTACGAAAAAAATTTGGGAAAATATACGATATGCCTGTTGGGTATCTGCCTTTGTCTGTATCTTCAAAACAGAAAATACAGAGTCTAAATTTTCCCCCGTAAGCCAATCCGAAAGCTGGCCGCTTGTATAATAATTTGAATGGAATAGAAACTGGAAAAGATTTTTTTCTTCTACGGCAAATTGGATATATCTCATACCCATTTCTAACATCGGCCGTTCATATTTTCCGCTTAAATCTGTCACATAGTTGATATGAAATTCGCTTCCCTTTTTATGGGCTGCAATTCGGACATCCTCAATCCTTTTAAAATAGTATAAAACAGGCTGTGTTGAACAGCCGAGTTTCTCTGAAACTGTCCGGGCGTTTATATTTTCTGCCCCCTCCCTCCTTGCAACTGCAAGTGCCGCATCTATGATCATTTCTTTTGTAACCTTAGCCTTCGCCGGCATATGTAAGCCCCTTTCTCTTGATTTATTATTTGAGTTATATATTACTTGAATAATAAATCAAGGAAACGGATTTGTCAAGCATTATGGCTGAATTTTTACATGATTTTCACTTTGTTTATGGCAGCAGTATTTTGTCGGACGGAAACGGTTTGCAATACAACGGGGTCAGAACGGATCAGAAATCCTTGGAAATCCATGAAACAGGGAAAGCTGTGTTCTTAACGGAGCATGATACGGGTTGATCCGGGACGGCTGGAGAAAGCGAGATTGATTTCACGCATGGCACATTGGAAAAACAAAAGCCGGTGAATAAAAATTCCATAAGGCTATACAATATGCGGAAGAAATTATAATAGTTTTAAGACAGCATATCAATTATGCGGAACTTAAAAACAGCATATGCCAGCACAGCGCCGGAAGCAGTTGCCGGGAGGGGAACGGACGGAAACTGCTTCCTGTGCCACTGGTGCTGGGAGGGCGTATGCGGAACTTAAAAACAGCATATGCCAGCACAGCGCCGGAAGCAGTTGCCGGGAGGGGAACGGACGGAACCTGCTTCCTGTGCTACTGGTGCTGGGAGGGCGTATGCGGAACTTAAAATAGGAGAGAATAAAATGGATACAAAATCAATCTGGCAAATGACAGAAGGGCTTCCGCACTTTGCGCCGCTGAAAGGGAACGCGAAGACGGACGTATTGATCATCGGCGGCGGAATGGCGGGGATTTTGTGCGCGCATTTTCTGAAGGAGCGCGGCGTGGATTATATGCTGGTGGAGAAGGATACCATCGGCTCCCACACAACGGGCAATACAACGGCGAAAATCACGGCGCAGCACGGGCTGATCTACCAGAAACTTTTGGGCACGGTAGGAGTGGAGCGGGCAAGGCAGTATCTGGAGGCAAACCAGGAAGCGGTCGGAAAATATTTTAAGCTCTGTGAGGGAATTGACTGTGATTTTTCGGAAAAAGATAATTACGTGTATTCGCTAGGAAACCGGGGAAAGATCGAGGCCGAGGCGCGGGCGATCGAGAAGCTTGGAGGGAGGGCACTGCTTTCCGGCGCAAAAGAATTACCGGTCAAAACGGTGGGGGCGGTGGGGTTTGCGCATCAGGCGCAGTTTCACCCGCTCAAATTTATCCGGGCACTTGCCGGGGACTTAAATATTTTCGAGCATACCTTTGTGAAAGGATTTCTGGGAAAAACCGCAGTCACGAAAAACGGGAAAATCGCATTTTGCAGGCTTGTGGTCGCTACGCATTTCCCGATGGATAACAAGCACGGACTATATTTTATGAAACTTTACCAGCACCGCTCGTATGTGCTCGCGCTTGCGGATGTGAAAGCACCTCAGGCGATGTATGTGGATGAGGAAAAAACAGGGTTCTCCTTCCGCGGTTATGGGGATTTTTTGCTGCTGGGCGGCGGCGGGCACAGGACAGGCAAACAAGGAGGGGCATGGCAGGAGCTTCGGAGGTTTTCCCGCAGGCACTATCCGCAGTCACGCGAAGTGGCGCACTGGGCGGCGCAGGACTGTATGCCGCTTGACGGGATTCCGTATATCGGGAAATATTCACGGAACATGGCGGACTGCTATGTTGCCACGGGGTTCGGCAAATGGGGAATGACATCCTCAATGGCAGGGGCAATGCTTTTGGCGGATATGCTGACGGGCAGGCGCAATCCCTATGCCGATGTGTTCGCCCCTTCGCGGGGGATGCTCCATCCGCAGCTTTTCGTCAATACCGTTGAGACCCTGGGCAATTTTCTGATTCCGTCGGGAAGACGTTGCCCGCACCTTGGCTGTGTGCTAAAATGGAACAAAGCCGAACATTCGTGGGATTGTCCGTGCCACGGGTCACGGTTTTCCGGCGATGGCAGACTGTTGGACGGCCCGGCAAACGGGGGGATACCGCAGAAAAAAGTCCTGAAGTATTTTTGAAATAATGGGAACTGTTTTTTGTGTTGTCTCGTCTAATCCATGAAAGGGGCACGGGTTGGTCTCTGCGCCGTGCCGTGGCAGGAATCCGGCAGTTCGGAAAAGGGAAGGAAGGGAAGAGAATGATGTTGACGGGGCAGATGAAGGGAATGGCGGTATTACTTGCCGTGGGTTTGGTTTTTGCAGGAGGGGGCAGCAGGCTCGCGGCGGGACGGAACAGCCCGTTTGGCGGGATGCCTGCCGGGCAGGTGGGGCGACCCGGACTGTGGTGGGAGGAGAGAGAAGGGAGTATGAAAAAGCCTGCCACGGAAAGGATTTCCGAACCGGAAGTTTCCGGAAAGGAAACGGAAGTGAAAGAAGGTAAGGGCACGGACACGCAAGAGACGGGCACGGTCTTTTGCGCCGCGAAAAATTATCAGGAAATTCTTGAAGTATTGCATAAAGGCAGTGGTTTGTCACCTTGGGGTATGGACCATTATTTTGTGACGGATTCCGCGTCGGGCTTTCCTGATATGACGGTGGATGATGCCATGGCAATACCGGGGGCAGCGGGTGAATCAGGATTATCGGGTGGGGATTATTCGGATACCAACGTGCAGGTGGACGGCATTGCCGAAGCGGATATTGTCAAGACGGACGGGGAATATATCTACATATTGTCGAAGAATGACGGGGATTGCACACTCTATATTGTCCGGGTGAAAGATGGGGAACTTGCCCTGGAAAGCGCGTTTTCGCCGGAGGCTTCGTTTGATATCTGGCAGGAGGAAATGTATGTTTCCGGAAACCGTCTGGCGGTGGTGCGGTATGGGACGAAGTGGCAGGAGCCGGTAAGGGCAGGGGACAACGATGTGTATTTTGATTTCTGGTTCGGATACTATGGCGATTACCAGACGGAAGTCCTTGTCTACGATATCACGGACCGGAAAGCGCCATCCCTGTTGGGAAGCCATGCGCAGGACGGGAATTATGTGAGCAGCCGGGAGAAGGACGGTTATTTGTATGTGATCTCGGAGAAGAGGATTTATTATAATTATACACAATATATGGATCAGGGGCAGATTGGTAAAGAAACGGATCTTGTGGAAGAGGGAAAAGCAGAATTATCGGCAGATGAGCTGGCGAGACTGCCGCAGGTGGATGGTGGGCCGCTTTCGCCGGACTGCATATATTTCCGCGGGGACAGTCAGGATCCCGTCTATACCATCGTGACGGCAGTCTGCCTTGAAACGCCGGAAAATCCGGTGGACAGCATCAGCTTTATGGCGGGCAGCGGGCATTGTTATATGAGTGGGAACGCGATTTATCTGGCGGATGGTAGCTGGTACGGTGACCGCGGGAATACAGATTACACGGATATTGTCAAGATTTCCTGCGCGGACGGTAAATTGGGGCTTGCAGCACAGGGAAAGGTGAAGGGCAGTCTGGATGACCAGTTTTCGATGGATGAGAAAGACGGTTACCTGCGCGTTGTGACAACCGTGGAAAAGTATGGAACCGTGCAGGGAAGGGAGGCTGTATGGGAGATTGGTTCGGGAAGGTCGAATGCCCTTTATGTGCTGGATGAAAAGCTCCAGGTGATCGGTTCACTTGAGGATTTGGCGGAGAATGAGAGAATCTACTCGGCGCGTTTTATCGGGGATACCGCGTATTTTGTCACATTCCGCAACGTGGATCCGCTGTTTTCTGTCGATGTTTCCGACCCGAAACATCCGGTTTTGCTTGGGGCGTTAAAAATTCCGGGATTTTCCGACTATCTGCATCCTTACGGGGAGAACCTGCTGCTTGGCATCGGCTATGGTGCGCTTGAAACGGAGGCGGTGAATTGT
The DNA here is from genome assembly GCA_947053345.1 of uncultured Lachnospiraceae bacterium. Classification (GTDB taxonomy): domain Bacteria; phylum Bacillota; class Clostridia; order Lachnospirales; family Lachnospiraceae; genus RGIG4057. The sequence goes on along the minus strand of CAMRSM010000043.1, from coordinate 15,503 downwards.
GTGAAGCTTACAATGTTTGATATCAGCGATCCGCTTAAGGTGGTGGAGAAACATACGGTTTTGTTGGAAGATTATTGGGGCAGCGAGGCGTGCAGAAACCATCGGTCGGCGCTGGTGGACGGGGAGCGGAACCTGATCGGGCTGCCATTGGAAGGGTCTTACGACGGGGAGGACGGATATTGGAACTACACGGAGAAAAAGGGGTATGTGGTATACGGTTATGACGCGGAAAAAGGATTCTGTCAGAAATTTGAAAAGGACTACGTGAGGAAGTGGGATTGGAAACAATATTCTGATGATGCGAACCCGGAAATCGGATTTGGTGTGTGGGATGAGATGCTGGAACCTTGGGATGATTGGTATTATATGCATTTGCGCGGAATCTATATCGGGGATTATTTTTATCTGGTCAACCAGATGAAGGAAGTTTGTTCCTACCGGATGGGGGAGGAAGGGTTTTCGGAGACTGCGCGCATGGAGCTTAGATAAAGGCGGCATTGCTTCATGTGTTTTGGACTGATTCCGGCGGTAGATCATGCGGAAAAACGGATATGCGACGGGGGCTGCCGCTTCACGAAATTTCATTCGTTGAAGCGGCAGCCCCTGTTTTTGTTTACGCGCGTCAATGGATAACGGAAAAATGGGTTTCTGCTCCCGAATCCGGCAGGAAGGTCAGTCCGCTGTCCACACGTGCAGCGTTGCCATGCGGTATGCCCCGACCGAAAAGGTCACGGTCTGCCCGTCCACAAGGGCATCCCCTGTTTTATCTTCTAAAAAATTACACAGGCAGGCTTTTTGCACCGGAACCGCAAGAGTAAAGCTGCATTGGTCTTCCTGCCCGGAATAATTTGCGGCGCGCAGCAGGATCCCGCCGCTTTGTGCGGGCAGGGACGTGATGTAGGCACAGTGCGCGGAGTGCATGGTAAAGGCGCTTTGTTTTACGGCAAATGCTCCGTCTGGGGCAGAGCAATTTTTAAGTGGGGTGAAACTGTCTTTTGCAGGTAGTTTTCCGTGCGGGACGGTGAATGTTTGATAGCCCGCGGTATAGGCATCTTTGGTTCGCACCAGCTCGCCTCCCGTTTCATCCGCCAGCGGCATCAGTGCGTATTCAAAGACTTGTTTCCCGGCAAGCTGCCCGTCGGTTTCGCCGTTGGTTCCGGTGGTTCTGCCAAAACAGCGCAGCAAAGTGATATCCATGCTGTTGTCCTCATCCGCCGGGCAGGAAATCTCGTGCAGACCGCCGCCGGAGAGAAAGAGCAGGCCGCCTGTTTCATCCCGGATATAGGCCATGTCCGCGAAGGAATATTCCGTGATGTCGGCTTCCTTCCAGTGTACATGGCTGTGGTCGAGCCCGCTGCGGCGGTTCAGGATCAGGCCGCACTGGTTGACATGGTAATGATCCGATGAAAGGCCGGTTGGCAGATGCAGCTGCAGCCGGTGGTCTTTGATGATGTTATCAATTTCCGTATGCACGCGCACAAGTTTTGAGCCGCGGGCAACCGTAAATTCCGAGGTGATGGTAAGTGGGAGCAGTTCGCTGCTTCTTTTGGAGAAGCCCTGCTCTGTACATTTTCCGCGGGGCAGCATCCATGTGTAGCGGACAAGATATTTGCATGCGGCATAGCCGTCAAACGTTTTGCAGACGGACACTGTGCAGCCGGAGGAATAATATACTTCGTCCGAGACCGGACGGGTATGATACCAGCCGTCCCCCGCCTCGCAGCAGTCGATAAAGGAATGCAGTCCGGAAAAGATCTTGTTTGTTTCAAGGTCTTTGATGGTGACGGTTCCGTCGGCTTGGATGGAAAAGTCAATCAATCCGCTGCAACAGGAGGAAGCACTTCCTTTCAGCCGCTCCGTGACGCGGTAAGGACCTTCGAGCGGTTTTGCCAGAAAAGTGGTAAAACCCATCGGGCGCAGGGTGGAGATCACGGCGACGCGGTGAGGGTCCGCCGGGCGGGTGTTTCCGTGGAAGTCGGGAACCATACGGCTGCGCGCGGCCCGGATCAGGTTATATTTTATTTCTTGACCCTCCTCGTCGTAAAGAAGAAAAGTATTGCGCTGTTCGTATTTCATATACGTAAGTTTCTGCGTCTTAAAATCCTGCGGGAAATCAATATCAAATTCCAAAAGTCCGTGATAAGGGTAAGGAAGCGGATTGAAGACTGCGATAACACATCCCTCTTCCTGCGCATCGTGAAAACGGTCGTAATACTGCGTGCAAAATTGCTTGAAGTATTCCTTTGCCGTGTCGGAAGTTTTGGCAAAACGTGTCTGCATCTCGCGGTGCACCGCGTCGATGGAGCAGCCGCAGATGCTGTCGTGTGCGTGGTTTTGCAGCAGATAACTGTAGGCGAGACGGATATAGCCATACACCGGGTCGCGGCCATACAGGCTCTGGATGGCGGCGGCAGGCATGCAAAAGCGTTCGAGCAGGCGCTCACAGGCATCATTTGCCTGCTTTAAGTCGTAGCGCGAGGAGAGGGTGTGCGGGATGAGTTTGTTGTGCATCACGTAATTCTTTCCGTGGGAAACCAGTTCGCCGTGCAGAACGGGAAGTTTGTTTTTGCCGATTCCCTCAAGCAGCTCATCCAGAGGAAGCTGTTTTACCGGACAGGAAAAATGTTTCGACAGACTGCGCAATATTTCCGGCATAAAACCGTGGATAGGGGCGTGGTCCATGCCGTCCATCAAAAGCACGACGGGAAGATGGCTGCGCAGCAGTTCTTTCTTTACATATTCTGCGGCATATTCGGAAATTTCTGCAAGATGTGCCTCGCACTCCTGCCCGAACGGAGCCAGAGCCTCGTGGTAAAAAGAACCATAGCCGCAGGTCTCAGGTGCTTTAAAGGCAGTCACCGCCGACCCATCGGGGCTTTCCCAGCGGAAAAAACATTCGGTCTCGCTGTCGTTTAAGCCGCGGCTGATCAGCGCGGTGTGGATGTGAAAGCCGTTTAAAATCTGCGGGAAATTGGCGACATGACCGAAGGAATCGCATACATAGCCGGTCTTTAGGCACGCCGCACCGTAGGAGGAGGCGATGGAATGCCCCTTTAACAGGTTTTGGACCAGGCTTTCCGAGGAGACGAGAAATTCGTCCGGCATCGTGTACCACGGGCCGATCAGCAGGCGTTTTTTGTTGATCAGCTTTGCGAGCCGCTCTTTGTTTTCCGGGCGTATTGCGAGGTAGTCGTTAAGGATGCTGGTCTGTCCGTCCAAGGTAAAGACCGAAAAATCCGGGTTCTGCTCAAGGGTGCATAGGATGCCGTCCATGACCGGGACGAGCATAAAACGGAATTGATCCAGGGTTTTGTACCATTCCCGGTCCCAGTGGGTGGCGGCGAAATAGTAGATTGCTTCCGGTTTTCCGGATATTTCAATGTTGTCCATGGTTTACTGCCCCTTTCCGGTGGATCCCCGCTCGATAATGTCGCAGTCGAGCTGAATCTTGTCACTTGTGATGGTATTGGTGGTGATGTAATTGATGATCAGTTCTGCTGCCTTGCTCCCGATCTCAAAGCTTTTCTGTGCGATGCAGGTGGGGGAGAAGGGCAGCAGGTCGCAGTAATCGGCATATTCGTCATCGAGGAAGATGATTTTCAGGTCATCCGGAACCCTGCGGCCGCTTTTGGCGATGGCCTTGTATACATTGAAACCGACCTTGCCGCCGTAGGAGAGCAGGCCGTCAAGCTGCGGGTTTTCCGTCAGGAATCTTGTGATCTGTTCGGTTTGGTTCGGGTCATTCTTGGTCACATACAGGATATGGCGCGGGATGATCCGGCGGTCGTTCTCCACATGGGCTTTCTCGTAACCCGTAAGCCTCCGGGAAATGCTGCTGGAGTCCTCCCGCGGCATGGAGATAAATCCGATGTTCTGGCAGCCCTTGTCAATCAGGAATTGGATGCCCCGGCGGCCGATGTTGATGTGGTCGCTGGTCACGGAGCTGATATCAAAATCATGCAGTGTGCGGTCCACAAAAACAACCGGGAATTTGTTTAGCGCCAACAGGAGAAGGTCTTTGTTATAGTGTGCCCGGCTGTTCGGGAAAACGATGATCCCCTTGATGTTTAAATTGACAATGCGTTTGATCAGGTTGAAGGACCTCAGTTCCTCCTCGCTCTCGCTCATGATCAGCAGATGATAGCCAAATGGTTTGAGGTATTGTCTCGCCCCGGCGATCAGTTCCAGGATAAAGTGGCTTTCAAGGTTTGGCAGGAGCATACAGATAAATTCGTTGACCGGCGCATCCGCTCCCTGCGGTGCCTCGGCGGTGATAAAGGAACCCTTGCCGTGGATCCGGTAGAGCAGCCCTTCCTCCTGCAGTTCACTAATTGCCCGCTTCGCGGTCATGCGTGTGGTGGAGAAACGCATGGCAAGCTGGTTTTCGGAGGGCAGTTTATAGTTTGGCACGTTCTTATTTTCCTGAATCAGTTTCTTTAAATAATCTTTGATCGTCTCGTATAAAAATTTTCCCATTTCCGTATCCTTTCTCTGATATTTATTGTAAGTATTCCGCTCTTTTTCCGTCCGTGGGGTTTTTACCGCATTTCGTGTGCTGGCATGGAAACCGCGGTGCGCAAAACGGCATCTTTAGCGGCTTGTGTAAAACATGTATAAAAAACTTGGATATCTTATAAACAAATTATAGTGTAGGGCAAAGGAAAAGTCAACAAAATCGAGATATTTTTTGAAAAGATATTTGCGAAAAGATGTTTCGGAAAACACCGGAAAATTCTGGCTCGATAATAGGTTATCAAGTTTGTCAAGTTTTTAAGAATTGTTTATTGACAGAAAATTCGACATTTGTTATTATCAAGTTGTAGAAGTTAATGGATAACTTGTATAGTTTACGGTATACAAGTCGGCGGGCGGAGCCGCCGCGCCCATCCGCGATACGGGAGCAATTAAATGCTTTGCAGGCAGCGGGGCAAAACGGAAATGGGGGATGAGATGAAAGAGGAGAAGGATGGAATGCGCCTGGAAAAAAAGGTGCACAGCAAAAGAGAAAGGAAGGAAAAATGGGTAAGAATACTGGTGATCTTACAACTGGTGTTCTTCGCAGTATTTTTTCTGTTTCCCTTTGTGTGGATGCTTTCGGTATCCCTGCAGACGGAAGAGGAGCTGATGACCACAGCAGGTTTTCTCGAGCAGATCGTTCCGAAATCATGGCGTTTTGAAAATTACGCGGATGTTTTTAGGACACTGCCCTTCGCCAGATATTTTGCAAACAGCGGTATTGTCACGCTGCTCACGGTGTTTGGGACGCTGATGTCCTCCTCCTTGGTGGCATACGCATTCTCAAAGCTGCGGTGGCCGGGCAGGAATTTCTTTTACTCGCTGATGCTTGTGACGATGATCCTGCCGGCCTTTATCCTGATGATACCGACCTATAAGATGTATAGCGCATTCGGTATGACCAACTCATGGGTTCCCCTGATATTGCCGGCGTTTCTTGGCGGCGGCGCGGGCAATATCATTTTGATCCAGCAGTTTTATCAGGCGGTGCCGGGAGATATTGTCGAGGCGGCAAGGATTGATGGGGCAGGGGAATTTGGAATCTGGTGGCGGATCATGCTCCCGCTGTCAAAACCGGTGCTCGCGACGGTGGCGGTGTTCGCATTCCTGTTTTCATGGAATGATTATTTAGGGCCGCTATTGTACGTCAACGACCAGAGGCTGACCACGGTCGCCCTGGGGCTTCGGGCGTTCCAGTCGCAGAGCAGCACGAATTGGGGGCTTTTGATGGCCGGTTCGGTGATTTCCGTTGTGCCGAACCTTATCATTTTTACATGCGGACAAAAATATTTCCTTGAGGGGACAAAAGCGGGGGCAGTCAAAGGATAACGGATTCTTAAGTTTTGGGGCAATATTGCAAGGTGTGCTGCCGGGGATTTTTGGCGGCGGAGAGGAGGATTTATGAGAAAGACAGGGGTAAGAAAGGCAAAAAGATGGTGTGCGCTGTTTATGGCAGCCGTTTGTATGGTGGCGGTGTTTGCCGGGTGCGGCAAAAGCAGCGGCAAACGGGATGAGGATGGAAAGATTTCGCTGGAGTTCTGGTCCATTTACCCGGAGGGTGACCCGAACTATGAGTGGACGATGTCCGTGATTGAGCGTTTCGAGAAGGAACATGATGATATCAAGATCCATTATACGGGGATTTCATTCTGGGATTATTTTACGAAGATCACGACCGCGATGACAGATCCGACCGGACCGGATGTTTATTTACAGACCATCAAGGATACGGCCGACCGGGCAAGGGGCGGCGTGTCAATGAACCTGACACCGTTTTTTGATGAGAGTTTCCATGCCGGGACGGAGTTCTTTTACGAGGAGGACGTGCTCCCGATGACGTATGAGGGCAATGTGTACGGCGTGCCGTACGCGCTTGATAACCGTGTGCTCTACTATAATATTGACCTGGTTAATGCGCTAAAGGACAGCACGGACGAGGATTGGATGAAAACAAAGGTGGCAGCGAAGGAAGGCAGCACCATCACGGGAAAGCCGGGTGATCTGATCGGTGCGGACGGCAATGTCAGGGCACCGGAAACCTACGACGAACTTTTGGCTTACCAGGAGCTTCTGACCGTGACGGATAACGGCAAGATTACGCAGCTTGGTTTTGATGTGAATGTCGGGAATTTTAAGATTGAGAATGTGGTCTGGACGAACGGCGGCGAGTATTTTGACGAGGCAGGAAACCCGCTGCTGGATACCGATCCGGGCGTGCGCAAGGGTTTTGAAGTCTGGTATGAGCTGACCCACACGCTCTCCTCCGCAAGGGTCAATGCCTTTTTGGATACGGCGGGCGATAATACGACTAATCTGTTCTGGTCGGGCAAGGTGGCGATTATGATCGCGACCAATGAAATCCCGTGGCAGAACGATAAGCTGGGTGACCAGAAGATCCATCTGGGGGCGGCTCCGGTTCCGTATGATAAAGTGGAAGAAAACCATTACAATTTTACGGGCGGTTTTTCGCTTGAGATTGCAGAGCGCCTTGCGAAGGAAGATGAGAAAGTGCAGCAGGCAGCCTTTGAATTTATCAAGTATCTGTGCAGCGAGGAAGTTCAGGTTGAGGTACTGACAAAGAGCAGCAATATGCCGGCGAACATTAAGAGCTATGATACATTGTTCGCGTCGATCACCGACCCGGAAAAGGTTGTGGTGCTTGAGGAGATGGCACACCGCAAGGCTTTCAATTATGTCTATGACGCGCCGAACTGGTGGGGTGAGGTACAGAATGCCCTCACGGATTACGTGGCGGACAAGAAGGATCTGGATCAGACGTTGCAGCGCGCACAGAAAGCAATCTTGCAGTTGAAGGCAAGTTATTGATGGGAATGGGGCAGGGCAGGCTATTTTATTCCGGGAGGATATAAGTTTGCCAAATGTATGAAAGGGGGACATGTATGAAGGTGAAAACGAAAGCGGGAAGGAAGAAGAGAAAGGAGGCGGTGATGGGATATCTGTTTGCCGCGCCGTGGCTGATTGGGTTTGTGGTGCTGATGGCGTTCCCGCTTTTTTATTCCCTCTACCTTTCTTTTACCAACGCGACGACCACGTCCATGAGCACGCAGTGGCGGGGAATTTCGTATTATAAAACGATATTGGCGGATCCGGTGTTTTGGGGGAGTGTCAGCAATACCTTGAAGTTCGTCCTCTTGAGCGTGCCGCTGAACCTGCTGTTTTCCCTCTACCTTGCATTGCTTTTAAACGCGAAGGTTCCGGGGAGGAAATTGTTCCGGGCGCTGTATTACATCCCGACGCTTGTGACCATTGTGGCGGTCGTGTATTTGTGGAGGCAGCTTTTGGGTTCGTCCGGTGTTATCAACCAGGTACTTTCCTGGTTTGGCGTGACGGGACCGGATTGGTTCCATGATTATAACTGGGCAACGCCGGGTCTTGCGGTCATGGGAATGTGGAGCGTGGGCGGTGTTGTCGTGATCTTTCTCTCCGCCCTGACGGATGTCCCGTCCGAATTGTATGAGGCAGTCAGTGTGGACGGCGGCGGATGGTTTACAAAATTTTTCCGTGTGACCCTGCCGATGATTTCCCCAATCCTGTTTTACAACCTTCTGACCGCAACCATCGCGGCGTTTCAGGTTTTTGTGCAGCCAATGCTGATGACGGGCGGGGATTACAATACAAATTATCTGGGTTACTCGATCTACACGACCGGATTCACCGTGGGCCGGCAGGGCTACGCCTCCGCGATGTCGTGGATTATGCTTGCGATCGTCGGGGTATTCGTGCTCGTGATACAGTTGGCAAGGAAGAGGTGGGCGTTTTATAACGACTGAACGGCGCAGGAATCCGTGGAACTAAAAATCAGCAGATAACAGGAAGCCGCCGGAGTGGTTTGCGGGAGCAAAGCGGACGGAAGGCACTCCGTGTATGGGGCGGCGGGAAGTTGTCTGCGGAACTCAAAAATCAGCAGAAACCCGGACGATGCCGGAAGGAATTGCTGGGAGCAGAGCGGACAGGAATTGCTTCGTGGGACGGGGCATCGGGAGGGTTTTTGCGGAACTCAAAAATCAGCAGAAACCCGGACGATGCCGGAAGGAATTGCTGGGAGCAGAGCGGACAGGAATTGCTTCCTAGGATGGGGCATCGGGAGGGTTTTTGCGGAACTAAAAATAGGAGAATAAGAATATGAAAAAATGTATGATGTTTTTAGCTGCATTCGTGTGTGTACTTATGCTTGGCGCATGTACGGCGGTGCAGGTGTCCGGGGAGCTTATGCTCAATGCGGACGGCAGCGGCACAAGGAAGATTGTCGGAAGGATTGCGAAGCAGGACCAACAGGACGGTTACGGCAGTGCATACTACTATTTTAAGCAGCACGGCGAAGAGCTTGCCGCTTCCCTCACACAGATATATGGGGCGGAAGTGGAAGGAGCCGGCGAATGGCTGAATATCACGGTGGATGATAGCGGCAGCGACTGGGAAACCGTGACACTATCCTTTGATTTCTCTTCATTTGAAGAGTACACACAAAGACTGAGGGCATTAGCCTACAATGAAACTTTTGCGGAAAGCTATGCAGACCCGCAGATTACAGTGGAGAACGGGCAGGTAACAGGGTATACCGAGCCGACGGCAGTGATGACAGCGATCTTTAAAAGCCTGCAGGGCAGCGTGATGGCGGACGAAGCACTCTACGATGAGCGCTGCATGAAGGACGGCGAGGCGTTAAACGATGGTTCGGCGGACGGCCAGCTTGAGGAGTACGGTGTGGAGCTGATTAAACCGGAGAACGGGAGCGGGTTTGACCTTGTCGCGGACGGAAAGGAACTGGTGAGCCTTACCGCCGTGGATGGCATGTTTACTTACGCGGCAGCAGGAAACACGGAGGAGGAAGAACACGAAACAAGTCTGGTACTTGATTACCGGTTTGACGGCGACCTGAAAAACGGCGGAAGCGAAAAGGATGGCGATCTTTTGATGGGGGTGGGTTCCGCGTCGGAAAACCCGGTCTTTACAGAAGGGATCGACGGGCAGGCAGTGCTTTTTGACGGGGCGAGCTACCTTGCATCCCCGAACAAAACATACAGCTACAAGGAAATGACCATCAGCTTTTATTACCGGATGGATACTTATACCGAAACGGATACCGGAGCGAACATGGTGCTTGTCCCTGCGGGGCTTGGTGCTTTGGGAAGCGGTGTGATCGACGTGGAATTTATCCGCGAGGCGGATGTGAACGGGACAATGCTGCTCGGCAAGATGAACAGCTCCAACTGGCAGACGCAGGACAAGCTTTATTCGGAAGGTTACCTGATGGAAAAGCATCTGTCCGAGTGGCACTGCTACACGCTTGTATACCAGAATGAGTACGGTGAGGACGGCGCGATTGAAGATGCTTTTGTGTATATGTACATTGACGGCAAACTTGCGGCGCGGTCAAGGCTTTCTGCAGCTGCGGGGCTGACCTATAGTCTTGGCAGCTATGACGATGGTTCCGCAGGGGACCCGAACGGCGGTTTCAATGTGGGCGGCTATTTTGAGAACGGTCTGGTAAAGCGCGGCTGCACCGGGGCGCTCGATAACCTTCTTATCTTTGACGGGGCGCTCAGTGAGGAAGAGGTAAATACACTTTGCTACACCGTAAAAGTGGACAAGGAATATGACCCGGATGTTGTGGATACCGTGGAACCGGAACCGACACCGGAGCCGACGGCACAGCCGGAGGAAAAGGATGACCCGACAAGTACGCCGGAGCCGACAAAGGCACAGGAACCGGGAACGGATGACAAGACAGAAACAAAAGACGAGGACGGTGGAAGCAATACGGCGATTATTGTAATTATTGTGCTGGGCGTTGTGATCATTGCGGGTGTGGCAGTTGCCGTGGCGATGAAAAAGGGCGGTAAAACCCGGTAGAAAGGGGTGTTGCAAATGAAGAAAAGAGGGTTTGCCCTCCTGCTTTGCATCCTGTTCGCGGCGGCGTTTGCCGCCTGCGGCAGGACGCAGGGGGAAGGCACTGCCCCGGAAACAGAGGGTGATTCCGGGGACGGGAATTTGGGAATGGAAGATGGCGATAACACTGACAAGGGAACAGAGGGTGATGACCGGAATACGGAAGATCATATTCCGGAAGAAGATGGGGAGAAACAGGGGGAGATCGGGGATATGCTGACATTGACAGCGTTAAATAACGAACATGCGCCGATTGTGGACGGTTCCGGGATGAGCGGGGCGGGCGGCAGGATACATCTGCATTCCGCGGATGCCGGGATGATGTACAAAGGAACGGGGGATACCTTCCTTTTTGATATCGGGCATACGGAGAAGTTAGGGGAGCTCCATATCTGGAATTACAACGCGTCCGGGGATACCGGCTGTGGTGCGAAGGAAGTCGAAATCAGTGTTTCGGAGGACAATGAAAACTATTCCGCCCCGGTAAAATATACGCTTGCCCAAGCGTCCGGCAAGGATGGGCAGTCCGCCACAAACACTTTGGACGGCGCTCCGGTTGATTTTAACGGGGGGAGCGCGAGGTATATCAAGATTCGGGTACTTAACAATTACGGGGGGGACAGCATCGGGCTTTCTGCGCTGCGCCTGTTCCGCTACCGCCAGCAGCCTGTTGTGGGCGAGAGCATCTCCTGCGCGCCGATCGAGCGTTATATTAACAATGTATGGTCGGCAAAGCCCGAGCAGTACAACCTGACGAACGGCAGTGGTCTTGATGATTTCCGGCAGGAGGATGCACTTCACGACAACAAGCCGGAACATATGTATTTGCAGACGGCAAAAGCAATTGATTTTTCCATTGACCTGAAAGGCGAGTACCCGGTATCAAAGATTGTGGTCTGGAATTATAACGACCCTGAACATTTGGATTACGGCGTGAAAAAATTCCGCCTGAAAGTGTCCGATGATTATTCACTTTGGACAACCATCGGGACATATACGATGGAACAGGCGGACGGGAGCGAGGGGATGAAACCATCCCTTACCATCGAGCTTGACAATGTCCATGCCCACTATGTCCGCCTGGAGATCCTTGACACTTTCAGCAAAGAGATGGTCGGGCTTTCGGAAGTTTCCGTGTTTATGGGCAGCGGCTGGTATTGTGAGAGCGAGCCGGATTATACGGCGCTTTTGTCCAATTTTGAAGGCTGGGCGGGGGCGGACGGTATCTACACCGTAAATCTTGACGGAAAGGACGAAAAATACGGCGAGGAAGCAAAGGATGCAAGGACGTTCTTTGTTTTCAGCGACACCATTTTGTCCGATGTAGACCCGGTGACCGGACTGCGCAGCAATGTGACAATGGTGAATAATACGAGCGCGCTCTTAACCGGGAAAGCCGCAGACCCGGCGAAGATGGAATTTTTCTACCCGGGGGAGGATGGGACGGCAAATATTGTGCCGGAGCCGAAATTACCTGCCACAAAGCACGGGAAATTTATCTATTACTGGCTGGGGGACACCTTTGTGAGCGGGGACTATCTGTATGTGTACGCGCTGCGTATCGATTCCGTGGAAGGGGTTTTTGGTTTCGCGCAGATCGGTGTGGATCTGGCGCGCTATGAAATCCGCGGCGGGGAAGTGGATTTTGATTCCCTAAAGATAATCAACGATGACAATATGCGGCTGTGTTCCGCGTCGGATGCAAAGCGGAAATGGTATTTTGGAGGTGCGGTTTACCAGAGCACCGAGCAGGCAGGCGTGCAGGAGCCGGACGGCTATGTGTATGTTTACGGCTACGAAGACCTTGAGGGTGCGGGCAGGCGGCTTGTTGTGGCAAGGGTGCGCGCAGATCAGATTGAGGATTTTAGCTGTTATGAATATCTGGCGGCGGACGGCAGTTTCTCGAAGGAGATACCGGATAAGTTTCTGCCTCTGGCAGAAGATATCGCCCCGGAATGCAGTGTGACGCAGATTACGTCCGGGGAACATAAGGGAAAATTCCTGTTTGTCAACACGCATTTTACAAACACCGCGACCATCAAGGCATCCATTGCGGATTCCCCTTACAGTGTATTTGGGGATAAGACAACCATCTATGTGCACGATACCTGCCTTTCCATTTTGGGCAAGGGAAATAATACCTACAATGCGAAAGCGCACCCTGCCCTGTCCGGCAAGGGGGAAATCATTATTTCGTACAATGTGAACGGGGATGATTGTTTCAAATACGCGGATATCTATCGGCCGAGATTTTTGCGGCTTGGGAATGTGAAAGAAGCAAAAGGAGAGTGAGGGCATGTACCGCATCGGGATTGATATTGGCGGGATGAGCGCGAAGTTCGGGCTGGTGGAAAAAGACCGGGTGCTTGAGGAAAGAGTGCTGGAAACGGGCGCGGACATTTCATATGGAAAGTTCCTTGATGATGCTTCGGATGTGGTTGCAGCGCTTTGTGAAAACCGGAAGGTTGAGGCGGTCGGTATCAGTTCCTGCGGTCTGATTAACAGCGGTCAGGGGAAGATTGTTTATTCCAACAATATCGGTTGGGAGGATAAGAGGATCGCTGCTGATCTTTTGGAGCGCACCGCCCTGCCGGTCCGGGTGGCGAACGATGCGAAATGTGCTGCGCTTGCCGAGGCTGTGTACGGTGCCGGGAGAGCCTATCAGCGCGTTTGTATGATAACGCTTGGCACCGGCGTGGGAGGCGGGTTTGTCTGCGGCGGCAGACTGCCCGCCGGGCTTTACGCAGATGCGGATGGAATTATGGGACATATCACGGTGGAGCGTGGGGGAAGGTTATGCAGCTGTGGCAGGAAGGGCTGTCTTGAGGCCTATGCCTCCGCCACGGCAGTGATGGGGGCGTACCGGGAAATGACCGGGGAAAACCTTGCCGCAAAGGAGATTTTTATGCGCGCGAAAGCCGGGGAGGGCGCGGCATGTAAAGTTCTTTCAGAGTTCCGGTATTATCTTGCCGAAGGGCTTATAAGCCTTGTCAATGTACTACGCCCTGAGGTGGTGATAATCGGCGGCGGGCTTTGCGCTTCTTCGGCTCTTTTTATAAAGGAAGTGGAGGAGCAGGTCAACCGGTATACTTTCGGCGGGGACAGGCTGCCGGTAAAAGTAGTTCCGGCAGAGCTTGGAAACCGGGCTGGCATAATTGGTGCGACTTTGCTGTAATGGGTAAATTTGTATATATTTGGTGATAATTAGATTGTTTATAAGAATTAAGGGATGGTTTGTGGTTTTGAGGGAAGGGGGCATAAAACATGGTAAGGAACTATCATAATTATGATAAATACCCGGCAAAAAAAATCGAGGGTTTTTCTGCCTTTGAGGGGTATGAGGCGATTGTGGGAGTCCTTAAACAGGCAGTTGATGGCAGGGAACATGCGGTGATTACCATAGAAACTTACACGCAGGTGGACCAGAATGAGATTACAGAGGGGATTTCCGGTCTTAATGCAACATTTTTTGATGCGGAGAAGTGCATGGTGAGCGACCGCGAGTACATGGATTATATCAGGCAGTATCTGACAAATGACAGGGTGTTCGGCATTATGAACACGCTGAAAGTTGAAGATTTTTATGTGGAGGAGCGCGTTAAGGAAATGCGCCGCAAGATTGAAGAAACGGACGGTATCTGCGTTGTGTACGGTGTGGGGGCTTCTATCGTGCATGAGGGGGATATTCTGGTTTACGCGGATCTTGCCCGCTGGGAAATCCAGCTTCGCTTTGCCGCGGGGGCACCGAACTGGAAAGCACACAATGAAAATGCCCCGAAACTCGCGAAGTTCAAGCAGGGATTTTTTGTGGAATGGCGCATGGCAGACCGCCTGAAAAAGCAGCTTTTTGACCGGATTGATTTCCTGCTTGATACAAATAGGAGGGGAGAGCCAAAGATGGTGTGCGGGGATGGGTTCCGCGCGGGGCTTGAAACTTTTTGCCGCGAGCCGTTCCGCCTGGTGCCGTATTTTGCGCCGGAGGTCTGGGGCGGGCAGTGGATGAAGGAAATCTGCGGGCTTGATCCGGATGCACCAAATTACGCATGGGCTTTTGACGGCGTGCCGGAAGAAAACAGTATCTTTATGCAGTTTGGGGAAGTGCGCGTTGAAGTTCCGTCCGTGGATGTCGTATTTTACCGCCCGGCGCAGCTTCTTGGAAGCCGGGTACATGCGCGCTTTGGGGACGAGTACCCGATCCGCTTTGACTTTCTTGACACGATGGGCGGGCAGAACCTTTCTTTGCAGGTGCATCCGCTGACGGAGTACATCCAGTCCGCGTTCGGCATGCATTACACCCAGGACGAGAGCTATTATATACTGGATTGCGGTGAGGACAGCGTTGTCTATCTTGGGTTAAAGGAGGGTGTGGACAGCGGCGCGATGCTTGACGAATTGAAACAGGCGCAGGGCGGAGAGACCGTATTTGATGCGGATAAATATGTAAATAAATGGAAGGCAAAACGCCACGACCATTTCCTGATTCCCGGAGGAACCGTACATTGCAGCGGGAAGGATACTATGGTGCTTGAGGTGAGTGCGACCCCTTATATTTTTACTTTTAAGCTTTGGGACTGGGGGCGTGTGGGACTGGACGGCCTGCCGCGCCCGGTACATATCGGGCACGGTGAGAAGAATATACAGTGGGACCGGACGACGGGCTGGGTAAAGGAAAATCTGTTAAACCGGATCGAGCCACTTTGTGATACCCCGGCAGTGACCGTGGAGTGCACGGGGCTGCACGAGAGGGAGTTTGTGGAAACAAGGCGCTATACCATCCGGGAGAGTGCTGTCCTAAAAAGTGAGGGCGGCGTGAGCAGCTGCAATGTTGTGGAAGGTGAGGGCGCGGTGATAGAGAGCGTGGACGGTTCCTTTGCGCCGTATGAGGTGCACTATGCGGAAACCTTTATTCTCCCGGCGCAGGTTAAGGAGTGCGTCATCCGCCCAATCTGTGGGGAGGTAAAAATCCTGCGGGCAACCGTCCGGTAATCGAATATAGAAAACCATAGAAACAGCGAATCCCCTAAGAGTGCCCGGGAAGGAATTTGCGGGAGCGAAGCGGACGGAAATGCCTTCCGCGC
>CAMRSM010000042.1 GCA_947053345.1 uncultured Lachnospiraceae bacterium | reverse complement strand
TTCTCCCGTGTTGGGATAGAGAAACGCCGCGTATGCGTCGTATTCAGTTTTCATTTATTCTTTCTCAATGCTGTGTGCTGGTGGCTGGGCTTGCAGGGTTCCGGGCGGCATATCAAGGCTCTTTCCCTCAAAAGTAGTAAATTGGTAGTAAATTCAGCTTGAAATCCTGCTTGTATGCCCGTAAATCAAGGCTTTTTTGAGATAATCAACCATTTTCTATTAAAAAATAGCGTTCCACCTCGTTGCGGCGTTTATAAAGTTCCCTGTCATAATCCCATGGCTCCCTCCGGTTTTTCTTTGGTGGGACAGCAGGAAGAAACCCCTGTTTCGCAGCCAAAACACGGGTTTTATCATCTTCATATGCCCTGTCCAACAAAAGGGGGTGGCTGTCCCCGGAACAAATGCCCCCAATCAGCTTCCTGCATCCGATCAAAGATTTTTTGGATTGTGCCGTTTTTCGACCAGCGGCTGAACTTCATGTAAACCGAGTGCCAGTTCCCGTACTCTTTCGGCAGTGCCCTCCATTTGCAGCCATTTTCTATGATGTAGGGCAGAGCACAAAGGAACTGGTAATTCGGTATGGTAGCTGGTTTCCTTGCGACAGGCATAAGATGTTCGATTTTTGCAAACTGTTTTTTGTTAGTTCCATAGGTTTATTTTACCATACAGCTTTTCTGTTGTAAAGATTAATGTGAACAGGCTCTAATTCCATGTACTTCCCAAAACAGTCTTTTTAGGAACAACTGCTGTATAGTATTGATCATTGTCAAGCAAAAACCAGATCAGACAAAAACCTTTGCGTTTCCGTTTCCTTTGCACTGCCTTTACATATTTTGTATCATACATCCCTGTACTGGCATCCATATTTTCAGAACTTTTTACACTTTCCAGTTCTATCTGTTCCACACCATAATCTGTCTCTAATCTTTCATTTACAAAATCCGGCAGATACTCCTCTGGCTCGTCCTTAAAATCCATCTGCAGGATATAGCCATCTGTTACCAGTGCATTTACGAGCAGGAAACCCAAAATCGCATTTCCTTTTTCCTTTCTGAAGTTCCGGTAGGATGCTGCATCTGGAAACAATTCCATTAAAAACCGCTCTCTGTACTTTTCATAAAAATCCTGTTCTTCCAAAGCTGTGTAATCTGTTTCCACCATGTGGATAAATTCCTTTTCCAGCCGCTGTGCTCCCTGCTGTCTTTCATAAATGTTTTTCAGCCAGTCAGAATAGAAACTGTCCGGAAACTCCCGCATATTTTTGTAATGAACCAGCTCATAGGGATAATGGCTGCTGTTCCTTAACCGTGAATCATCCAGCCCCAATATCTTTGCCACAGCGGCAGATTCATAACCCCATCCATCTTCTGCATTCCATTTTTTCTTTATGTATGTTTCCAGCAATCTGGATGCCTCTGCTTTGTCCTTTTGTGCCGCTATGATAATTCTTTCTGTAAACTGGTATGGATTTGGTACATCATAGTTCATTGTTTGATGTGTCCACCCGATATTGCAGGCAGACAACAAAAAGTCGATCAGAGCATCGTCCATATTGTGGTAATACCTGGATGTAAAACAGTACGAATGTGTGCTTCGGATAATAGAAACTTCCGCAAGCTGCCAGAAATACCGTGATGCAAAATGAAAGAAAGCGAAAATATCCCCCCTTTTTTCATCCATGCATCCCCCTGACCATATACTTTATTTTGCAAACTTATTCCCCAAAATAAATTTTGAGTTTCCGCTCCGTATCCTTTATGTATTCCTCCATCCCCTTTTTACCGTCCAGCATTTCATAAAACCCTTCCAGATAGATACCCGCATCCACCGTATACGCGATCGTTCCATTTTGGTACAGCTGATAAACCTCTGCCTCAAAACTCCCCGCCGCCGGGACTGGCTCCCGAAAAAACAGCGGTGCTTCCTCCTCTGTCCTCTGCCATGCCACATAATCCGCAATAAAATCCAGCGTTTCCTCCAGATGGCTGGAAGCCGGGTTGACCGCGAGCAGGATACCGGTGGCTGTGTTGGCATCCCCTTCTGAAAGCTTTGGCATCGGGTAGACCTTCGCATTTTCACCATAATAATACTCTTTTAAGAAATGGTTCGTGTAATCTCCCATATACCGGACATAATAAAACAAATACCTTTTATCCTCCCGGTAAGGCGCAAGCCACAGGTCGCTGCCGATTTTTTGCATCCCCTTCATATTCTGCCGGAAAATTTCCTGGTCCACGGAATTATACTGTCCAAAATACTGCTGGAAAAACAACATGGAACATACCATCCGGCTCAGGCTGATCCGTTCCTTTTCTTCTGATGCCATCCCTGCAATAACGGAGGTAAACCCCTCCCAGTCCATATCCCGCTGCAGGGATACCCCCATTTCCTCAAGCGTTTCCTCCTGCACGATGAGCCCAGGCATATATACGGCAACCGGCAGCATCCAGACCGTGCCATCCTCTTTCATTGCCGCCTCCTTCACATACGGAAAACACAAATCCAAATATTCCTCTACCCCCGGCACATCATTCAATGGGTAAAACACACCATTTTTTCTCAGGTTATAACTGCTGCTGTTGATTGTATCAATCAAACACAGATCATAATCGGAATCCTGCGCCAGCACCTTCAATACAAACTTATCCTCCGAAAGTTCCTGCCGCTGCATCGTATAGCCGCATCCATAGGGGGCATCGATCTCGTAGCCCGGCGAAATATAACGGATCGCCTCGTTCCCACGGTAGACATCCGCCAGTGCAAAACGCACCACGCAGTCCTCCCCATCCAGAAAAAAAACCTCCCCGTCCTGATAGAGCAGCTTGGTATCCGTCCTGCTCCCCAGCAGTTTGCTTGGGCATAATTCTGTTTCACTGCCCAAATCATCCAGTGCCGCCAATACCAGCCCCCTCGAATTCACACTATAAGAATAGATTAAATCTTTCCCGTCATGGCAGATAGCAAAATCCGTCATGCGGCACCCATCAAACGTTACGGCTGTCCGGATGGAGTCCTGCACCGGGTTATACTGTAAGAGCTGATACCCTTCCCCATCCATATAGGCATGGATCATCATGCTGCCATCCCCGGCAAATGCCATACGGATCGGGTATTCCACCGCAACCGCATAGGATTCTTTTTCTGAAAGATCATAATAAACCAGGCGGTCTTCATAAAAGGGATAGCCATCGCCCCCACCCGGCCGCCTCGCTTTTACAGAGTAATCTTTCCCCCCCAGCAAGTAGAGCCTCCCATCCAGCAGAAGCATCTGGTGGACTCTATCATAAAATGTATAGTCTGACAGGATATCTATTTTATCCAAATCCATGTCAAGCGCACACAGGGAGATACAACTCCCTTTTCCCACCACTGCACGGCTCGCGGTAAAATAAACTGTCCTGCCCTGCACGGCAAGTGCATCCATCCCTGCAAAGGAAGAGTCAAAAGAATATTCCCACAAAAGGTTTTGTTCCCTGTCATACTGACGCAGAACATAAAAACTGCTTCCATCCGTTTGCGTCCCATCTGTTTCATTTCCCACCGTGTATAAATTCCCCTCCCCGTCCACGGTATACGCCAAAACCGGCAATTCCCCCTTATAAACCGTCATTGCCTCGGAAAGAACCTTCCCCCTCTCTTTTTCTTCCCCTTTCCCACAACCACATCCACAGCACATCAGAATAAAGAAAAATATCCCCATGACCCGCCATTTCACTGTCATTTCCGATCCCCCATTCAGCCAGAACTTCAATCGGCGCATGATTCCCATGCGCCGCCCCCTTATCTTTTTCCTACTGCCCTCACTCTCCAATTGGCAGGAAATCAAGCCTGCGGCTGTAGGTATGGTCTGTCCCCGGCACGGTGTAGGAATCATTCTGTTCCTCGATCCGGTAAAGCTTCCCATCCAATACCGAAAGCCCATATAACTGTTTCCCATCCGTATAGAATTCGGATACGATTGGGAAACCGATATCATTTTTATTTTGCAGGCTACTGTACGCATATCCCCCTTTTTCTTCAGAGAGGGAGTAATAATATAAATCACTAAAATACATCACATCGTTAAAAAGAAAAAAGCCGGAATATTGATCTTCTGGTTTATCAATCCGGTATCGCTTTTCTTCTTCCGTTTTTAAGTTATAGACCACAATATCAGAATAAGCATTTTTATAACTATATCCCTCGCCAGCCCACTCGACACCGGATGTACTCATCGTATATAGATTATCTGCTACCACACAGAATACACGCCATGCGATCCCCAAAGCCTTTTCTTCCCCTGTTTCGATATGGAATAATTTATTCTCTGCAAATTTTTCTTCTATATCCAAATCCCCCATATCCCATACAAACAAATATCCCCCCCATTCTACAAAGTAGAAAATTGCATCAGAAGAATTAATCCGTTTTGTTTCCTTTGTTTTAAAGGAATAGTAATAATTATTCACTGGCTGATAAACATATTCTCCAATTGAAATCCATCCACCCTTTTGCTTATAATAAATACCATCTTGATATACGGTCATACAAGTATCATCCACCGCTATTTTTTCCGGTATTTCAACGATTATTTCTTCCCTCATTACTGTTTTTTCTGGTACACCCATCTCACCGCCAAACCCAGACAAGACAACCGACACTTCCCCATTGATCGGGTCATATGTAAGAACATCACCGTTTTCCAATCCTTCCAGAGTATATTTGTTATAATTTTCCACCATAAAATATAGTTTTCCGCCCCTGCAAAACAACCGCTTTGCCGGGATTTTTACGGCAAGTTCCCCTTTTCCGTCTTTTACTGCATGGATCAAATAATCCCCGCCATAATCAACGTAATAATCTATTCCATAAAGTGGGTCAGGACAGACAAGTAATAATTTCTCCGCATAGGGAACATCGTTAAGGTTTTCAGGTAAATTACAGTAGACGGCATCCTCTGTCCCAACCTCCATAAGTTCCCCGAACACTTTTCCCTGCGTCAGCGTAATCACTTCATCCCACGCTTCTTTCGGTGTTCCATCCTCTGTAATCTTTTGACTGGCTTCAGAATCTTTCTTTTCCGTCATCTCCTTTTTCGGCACTTCTTCCGGTGTTGGTGCTTCCTGCGTTGGTACATCTATAACATTTTCCTTTTCTGCTTCTATATTCCCTGAATTTTGCTTTTGGCAACCTGCCAAAAACAAAAGAACCAACAAGATCATTTTCATTCTTTTTAATTTTCTCACTATATTGCTATTTCCTTTCAGAAATATTTTATATCTGTCACACCCAACAGAATAATCACCATAAAAATACTGAACAACATTACAGGGCTGCTACATTATAATATCCACAAAGCCTTAGCCTATTTCATGCAGCTTTTAATGCAACAGCCTTTATAATGAACATTGTCAATGCGGTGTACTTATACTATGTTGTACATCCTGCATCTCACTTCTGGTATACAGGATTGTTCCGCATTGCGTGCAGTATGTTACATAAACTGCCTCGTATCCTGTTAGTATACACGCTTTACCATCAACAATGGCATGAGAGTACGAAACCTTTTTTCTGCTCTGAAGCCTGTTGGCAGTGTTCATATGTACGCCGCAAGACAATACGGAAATTCCCGGTTCCGTTGATGGGGCAGCATTCAAATGCATTGACTGCGGGGCAGCCGAAAGACACATCGCAGCAGCCAATAAAACTGCAAGTTTTTTCCTCATGACTTTTCCCTCCTTTTTTCAACTATTTTTACTTAACTATAAGCCAAGTGATTTCATTATAAACCTAAAAAAAAGAATTGCAATAGCATGGCAGTAATCGGTCATTCATTTAACTTCTTCTAATAATGAAATAAAATGCATCACCATTTCCCGGCAAAAATTTTGTTCTCATCCACACAATTCATTATTATAACAGTCAATCACACAGACATTTTTCCTCTTTATCAAATCGGCAAACTCCCCCTCACACACAGCGTCCCCCACCCCACCTGAGGATTCGGATACTCCCGAAACCCGGCAAGCCTCCCCGCCCCCCTCCTCAAAAACGCCTTCACCTTCTCCCCATACAAATAAGCATCATTCCCCTCCACGATCCCCCACTGCATCATAAGCGCCGCCGCTCCTGTCACAAACGGTGCAGCCATCGAAGTTCCGGTCTTTAAGCTGTACCCTCCCCCCGGCGCTGCCGTCAGAATATCCACTCCCGGCGCGACCAGATCCGGCTTTTCCTGCCTTGTCCCGACCGCAAAACCCCGCCCCGAAAAATACGCATAGCTCCCCGTTCCGGAATCATATGCCCCAACGGAGATCACGCCCGCCGCCGTTGATGGGATCGTGAGCGTCGTCTCCGGCGTGCCGCGCAAAAAACCGGTTTCCCTTGCCAGAGCCCCGCTTCCCGGAAGCCACAGGCGGTACTCTCCCGACACGATGCGGATCGGTGTTAATATAAGCCGCCAGGTTCCCCCCGTGATCGTGCCCGCGGTTGGCAGGAAAGCAAAATAAATCTCCTGATTTACGGAATAAGGTTTCGGCTCCCCATAGTAAATCGCCACCTGCGTCCGGTCGAGAAGCGCCTGCCGCACCTGCCCCGGCCGCACACTCCCACTGCCCTCCCGCAAAGTTTCCCGCTCCCCGTTCGGCGCAACAAGCTCGATCAAAAATTCATCCGCAAAATTCTTCCATAACTGCAGCGTAAGCGAGCGCTCCCCAGGGTCGACTGCAAACTCCTCGACCCTCGCCCCGCCGCTTAAATTCCCCGATGCATGCCCCCTTGCCGCCCCCTCGTTTCCCGTACCTGCAACAATACAGTTCCGGCCAAAATTCGATACTTCATTCAAATATTGTTCCAGGAGTGACGTTCCGTCATGCGCCCCATAATTGTTGCCAAAACTCAGATTGATGGCAATCGGCACGCGCCTTGCTGCCGCCTCGCGCACCAGAAAATCAAGTGCCGTCATCAGGTTTGTCGTTCGCGGAAAGGAATTGCCCACAGAATTTCCAAGCTTTACAACCATCAGGTCACTCTCGTACGCCACCCCGCGGTACCTGCCGCCCGATGCCGCACCATTGCCCGCCGCAATCCCTGCCACCGCGGTTCCATGCCCGGAAATATCCGTTGCCGGGACAATGGAGAGCCGCTCCGGAATGCTGCCCGCCTTTAGCGCCCGGTCAATCTCCTCCCTTGTATAGACCTTTCCCGCCGTCTGATCCCAATACAATTCAATGCGCGTTGTCCCGTCCGGATTCCGGAAATCCGGGTGCGCGTAGTCAATCCCGGAATCCACGATCCCGACCACGATCCCCCTCCCGGAAAGCGTGGCTGCCCCCATACTTCCCGCGGTTCTGACAGGCAGGCAGGAAGCTGCGGCGGCATCCTCCAACTCAAAAAACAACCGGTTCGGTTTTTCTGCAAACTCGATCTCCGGCTGTAAAAGTAGTTCCTCTATTTTTTCCTGGGCGATTGTTATGACTGCGTAATAATTGATCAGCAAAACGGCTTCGAACCCAAGCCGTCCTGCCAACCCCTCCAAATCCCCGTTATATTTTACGATCAGCTCCCACCGGTTCGTTGCCGCATCGTACCCCGTGCTCAGGGAATCCGATGCCTGCCGTTCGGCTTCCGGTATGGAAACTGCCAGATTTAATGAATTGTCCGCCTTACCGCTCTCCATACTGCCTCCCGCCTTTATTAAGGCACTGTTTCTGAATTCTTTCTATTTTATGCAGTGAACAGAACGGAATATACTTGCGCACTTAACCCTCCAAAAAACTTATCATGATCCGTCGTCGTCCCGGGTATTCTTCTATATCAATCACATTTTTCATCCTTAATTTTTTCTTCTGCCAGTCCCGCACATTAAATTCCCCTTTATTGTTTCGCAGAACAAACGATTCATCCAATAAACCTATAATACTTTTTCTTTCTTCCTTAAATCTAATACAGAAACATAAAACGCTTTTTCAGAATACTAACCCTGAAAAAAACACCCTTGCCGTTATTTCTTTCATACGGCAAGGGTGATGAAATATTTGTTAAACAACATTCCCCTCGCGCCAGCTCCAAATCCCCGGATATCTTAAGACTTTCCCTACTCCACTGCCGCAAGCAGCTCCTGCGGTTTGAACGGCTTCTTGATATACCCGTCTGCCTTTAAGTCCCGGATGGCACCGCTCACTTCCGACTCCTCATTACCCGTCAAAAAGAGTACCCGCATGTCCGCCCCAAGTCCCTGCTCACGAATCTGACCAAGCGTTTCAATCCCGTTTTTCCCCGGCATCTCCACATCAAGGAGCAGCACATCAAAGGTATTGCTGCGCAGCATTTCAATCCCCGCGTCCCCGCTCTCCACGGCCTCCACCTCATGCTGCCCCTTTTTTAACATCATCCCCGCAAGCTTGCGGTTCATCGCGTCATCGTCCACAATCAATATTTTTTTGCCCATCGGTAACTCCTTTCGCCGGCCTTTCCCATAAGCGGATCTCACATTCTTTGCAGCCCTTATCCGCAAAATATTTGCCGGATACTTTTTCAGGCAAAGCCTGCCTTATAATTTTCCCCCTATATTTTAACTTACCCGCCTAGCGCTGTCAATGTATCCAAAGAAAGATTATAAATTTTGTTACCGGTACAGCATGGGCACCAGATACCGCCGCCCCGACGCGGTCAGCGCCTCCTCAAACTCCATACCATAAACTGCCCTAAACGTTTCCGCATTGCCCACATCCTCCGTTCTTCCGGCGCAAAAAAGCTTCCCTTCCTTCATCAGCAGTAATTCATCGCAGTAGCGAAGCGCCAGATTAACATCATGCAGCACCGCGACCACCGTCGCCGCTTTCTTTCCGGCAAGTATCATAAGCACTTCCATCAGCTCCGTCTGGTGGCGCAGATCAAGGTGGGATACCGGCTCGTCGAGAAAGATCCATTCCGCACCCTGCGCGATCGCCCGCGCCGTCACGGCACGCTGCAATTCCCCGCCGCTCAGACACAGGATGCTGCGGTCCGCAAAATCCAAACAGTTGGTCATACACATCGCCTGCTGCACGGCATCCCGATCCTCCTTTTTCGGTGCCGCAAACCTTCCAATATGCGGTGTCCGCCCCATCATGACCAGTTCCTCCACCGAAAAATCCGCCTCCGGCACGGTGGTCTGCGGCACATAGGACACAAGCCCTGCCAACTCCCTCTGGCGGTATTCCTCCAGAAAATGCCCGCCAAGGCATATGGTCTTTTCCGATGGCAGAAGCCGCAGAAGATGCCTTAACAGGGAAGTTTTTCCCGAACCGTTCGCGCCCAGGATCCCGTAAAAATGCCCCTTTTCAAGCGAAAAACTCACATCGCAGAGCACGGGCTTTTGCCCGGACTGCGGTTCCCAGCTAAGCCGATCCACACAAAAAAAAGCCTCCCTCAAAAAATCTCCTCCTTCCCCGTCCTCATGCTTTTCTCCTCCGCTTGCTCCCCGCCAGTAAAAAAATAAAATACGGCGCTCCAATCATTGCCGTAACCACACCGACCGGAATCTCCGCCGGCGCAGTTACCGTCCTTGCAAGCGTATCGCAAAACATCATAAAAAACGCCCCGCATAGCGCAGCACAGGGCAGAAGCCTCTTATGCCCCGGTCCAAAAACCAGACGCATGCAGTGCGGCACGATCAATCCCACAAAACCGATCACACCGCTCACGGACACACACGCCGCTACAAGAAACGTTCCCGCCACTATAATGATAACGCGCGTGGCGGCAATCGGCACACCAAGGGTCACCGCGGTATCCTCCCCTGTGGCAAGGAGGTTTAGTTCCCGGGCAAATGCAAAAAGCACCGCCCCGCAAAGAACCAGAAAAAATGCCAAGAACCGGACTTTTTCCCAGCTTGCAGTATCAAAACTCCCAAGGGTCCACATATAGATTTTTTTCAGTTCATCCTGATTTCTCGTCATCAAAAACGAGATCAAAGCCGACAAAAACGAGCTGACAGCCGTCCCGGCCAAGAGCAGGTGTACGGTCTGCGCAGTCCCGCTGTAACTTGCAACCCGGTATACCACAAAGACGGCGGCAAGCCCACCAAAAAACGCCGAGATTCCGGTCATGGAAAGCCCGCCAAACCATGCCCCGGAACCAAACAGCATCGCAACGGTTGCGCCGAGCGCCGCACCGGAGGAAACCCCCAGAATATGCGGGTCAGCAAGCGGGTTGCGAAACAGCCCCTGAAACGCCGCCCCAGTCAGGGAAAGCCCTGCCCCGCAAAGCCCTGCAAGACAGACGCGCGGCAGGCGCACCTGAAAAAGAATCCGCCCGTAAACCTCGCTGATCCCTCCCGTATCCACAAGCCCGCCAATCCCCGGTATCTTCGCCGCAAGCAGGCGCAGCGCGTCCCCCGCGCCCAGATTTGCCGAACCGGCGCAGACGGATAAGACCAATGCTGCAAAAAAAGCGAACCCCAGCACCGCAAACCCCGCGCCAAACGGAATGCGCTTTACCGAACCGCTTTTTGCCCCGCTCCTTTTTTTCCCGTTTCTATTTTCCATTCTTATCGCCTTTCCGTTTTTCCCCTTATGCGGATACCTCCCACAATACAGGATACCATGCCGCACATCCGTCCGATGGAAAAAAGCCGCGCTGCCCTTCCGGTTTTCCGGCGCAGCGCGGCTTAATGTAACATAATATGGTGCCTTACAAACTCCCTAGCTCCTTACGGTGTGAGGGGCGTATGGAACAATTCAGCCAGCTGCACAAATATCTCCGCATTCCGGTGGCTCTGCCGCTCCAGAAGGTGGTATAAGTCAAACTCGAACACCCTGTTATTTTTTACCGCCGAAAGCTCCTCATAGCCCGGTGTCGCACAGAAATCCGCCGCCATGCCTTCGCCGATAATGATGATCTGCGGGTCGGCCTCGATCAGCACCTCGCGGGAGATGACCCATCCCTCTACGTCCTGCGCGATATTCTCCCCGCCCGCGGCAGCCAAAAGCTGTCCGATATAGGTATCGCCGCCCGCGGTATAATCACCGTACTCGCCGTATCCGGACACATAATAAACAGTCGGCGCTTTAAAATCGGCGTATTCCCCGCCCGTATACTTAGCCGCCGCATCCTCAATCTGTTTCTTTGTCCGCTCCGCCAACGCTTCGCCTTCCTCCGGCTGCCCGGTCAGCGCGCCGAGTGCGCGGATCATATCATAAATGCCCTCGATACTTTTACTGTCATACAGCACCGCCACCTGGATACCAAGATCGGAAAGCTGTTTTTGCGTTTCCTCGGAAAACAGCAGTGACCCAATCACCAGATCTGGCGCAAGCGAAAGGATTTTCTCCACATCCGGCGTGAAAAGTGTCCCGACCGAAGGGATATTTTCCACCCCCGCCGGGGTATCGCAGTAATCCGTGCGCCCTACGACACGGTCGCCCGCGCCAAGCGCAAACAGCATATCCGTGATGTTTGGTCCCATTGAAACAATGCGCTGCGGCGTGCCCGCAAGCTCCAATACCATTCCGTCCGGAAGTGTCACAAAATAAGGACCTCCCTCAGCCGCAGAACCTGACGGTTCGTTTCCCTCTCCCGTCGGTGTCGCTTTTGCCTCTGGCTCCGCCGGCGGAGTTGTCATTGTAGCAGGCGTTGGCTCTTCCGGTGACTGTGCTGCCCCGGCTGACGTAGGGGTTGGGTTGGCACTATTCTCATTCGCACCCTTGCCGCACGCCCCGGTGATGAGCACCGCCGCGCAAAACAGCGCTGCCCAAAGCCTTTTTGTTATGTTCTTCATCATTCCTCCATGCTTCTCCCCTCTCCCGGAAGCGCATAAAATCATACTCATATGGCAGGTTTCCTGGCTTATGGATCCCCTTACTCTCTGCATCTTCTCAGGAAATGGTTCCCAATGATATCCCGCAAATTTCATCCCCATCCACAGTAGTGGGAGCTGCCGCGGATTTCCACCGCGTTCCCTTTTACCCCGTCTTACCGGGCACCACATGGCAATTTCCCATTATAAAAGAAAACGCCGCTTTTTGCAAATATTTTTTTACTCCCCCTATTTGCCGCGCTGCCAAACTGCTTTCCTGAAACCGCCCATCGCCTTTTATGATATTACTTGCCCCGACACCAGAGATCCGCCTTCCTATCCCCGCTTGGCCTGCTCCCCAAACACAACACAGATTCTTGTCCCCTCGCCTGGCCTGCTCACAAGCTGTATCCGCGCGTTATGGCACAGCGCGATATGCCGGACGATGGCAAGCCCAAGCCCCGTGCCGCCCGTGGATTTTGAACGGCTCTTGTCCACGCGGTAAAACCGCTCAAAAATACGCTCCTGATGCTCTTGTGCTATGCCGATCCCCGTGTCCTCAACTATCAGGCAGACTTGCCCGTTTTCTTCGCCTACCCTTACGGCAACCTGCCCGCCGCTTTTGTTGTAACGTATTGCATTGTCCACCAGGTTAAACAGAAGTTCCTCCATCATGCCCCGATCCGCCAAAATGACACATTCTTCCCCGGAAAAACGAAGCTTTACCCCATGCTTTTTTGCATTGAACCAGAGCATATCCACACAGGTCTTTGCAAGGTCTGAAAGCTCCACCGGCTCGCGCTCCAGATTCCCTTTTTGCACGTCCAGCTCCGATAGCCGCAGGATGTCGTTGATCAGCGCCAGAAGCCTTTTGGAACTGCGCCCGATCTCCCCCGCAAAACGCTTGGCATCCTCCCCCTCCGCCATGCCGTTTTCGATCAGCTCCGCATAACCCTGGATAGAAGCAAGGGGCGTTTTCAGCTCATGCGAAACATTCGCGGTAAATTCCTGCCGCATCCTGGCACTCTGCAAAATGTCCTCGTGCTGTTTGCGGATGGTCTGCAAGAACGGCCTAATCTCACGGTAAGCCCCCTCCCCGCCCGCAAATTCCGCTTCCCCCGCAAGCCGTTCAATCGGCGCGACCAGACGGCGCGTTAAAATATGCGCGAGCAGCATGCACAGCGCGAACAATAACAGCGAGAGAAAGAGTACCATCGGCAGTACTCCCGTAAAAACACCGAGGATGCTGTCTGCCTCCTTCGCGGCGCGCAGCACCATGTCCGGATTAAGCCGCAGCGCATAGTAAAAAGTATTTTTGTGGAACGTCGGGGAGTTGCGCACGATCTTCCCTTCCCCGCGTGCAAAGGCATCCATGACCTCCGCGCGGTCGCCGTGGTTTCCCAGATCCTCCCCCTGTGCCGCAGAATCAAAGACGACCTCCCCGCCCCTTACAATCAGCGTGATGCGAAGCCCCTGGCCCCGGATAGCCTGCTCCGGCAAAATGAAGTTCCCCGCATCCTTTAACCCGGAACTTCCTCCCGTCCCTTCCCCATTTCCCCGCCCGTCCGCCTCCTGCGTCCAAAGCCCCGCCAAAAACCCTGTGCAGGTCTTTAAATCCTCAAACACCTGCCGCTCAAAAACCTCATAGTACACCGCCGTCACCAAAAGCAGGGTGGCATAAATCGCCACCCCGGAAACCGCCATCAGCTGAATATAGATTCTTCGCCTCATACCAAATCCCCTACTCAATCATATAACCTACATTGCGCACGGTCTTGATATGTCCCCCCGCCCTTTTAAGCTTACGCCTGAGTGTGCCGATATGCATATCAAGCGTGCGCGACTCTCCCTCAAAATCAATGCCCCAGATCCGCTCCATCAACAAGTCGCGCTTCATGACAATCCCCGCATTAACGACCAAAAGATGCAGCAGTTCAAATTCCTTGAATGTCAGCCCACAGGGATTTCCCGCCACATATGCCGCGCGGCGCGCCATATCAAGCGTGATCTCCCCCAGGGAAAGCGTTTCCTGTCCGCCATCCTGCGCACTGCGCCGAAGCAGGGCTTTCACGCGCGAGATCAATTCTAAAACCCCAAAAGGCTTCGTCATATAATCATCCGCCCCGCCGTCAAGCCCCCTTACTTTATCAATCTCCGCCGACTTTGCCGTTACCAGGATCACCGGGAGCTTCCTTGTCCCGGCCTCCCTGCGCAGTCTGGCAAGAACGGCAAGCCCGTCCTCATCCGGCAGCATGATATCAAGAAGAATCAGATCCGGTTGCTTTTTCGCAAGCCCCTTATAAAATTCTTTTGCGCACGCGAACGCTTCGGCTGAAAACCCGCTGTTTTTCAGGGCAAAGCCCTCTATCTCCCGGATATTTTCATCGTCCTCCACAATATATACAAGCGGCATGCATTCCCCGCCTCCTTTTCTTTATCCGGTTCACACGGACATCTGCGGCAGTTCATATTTTTTCCGGTTTGCAGCAACCATCGCCTCAAACTGCCCCTGTCCGCTGTGGCGCACCGTTTTCAGATATCCGTGAACCTCCATGCCGTTTTCCGCGATCTGGATCAGGCAGACCGCAATGTTCGAACAATGGTCGGCAATCCTCTCAAAATTCGCCGTCATATCCGCAAGGATAAAACCCAGTTCGATCGTGCATGTCCCGGCGCGCAGCCTGCCGATATGACGCGTTTTCATCTCCGCGCTGAGCAGGTCGATCGCTTCTTCTAACGGCTCCACCTCCTGCGCTCCCGCCGCATCCTCCTCGTCAAAAACCCGGATGGCAAGATTTAAAATATCGCGGACTGCCCCGGCGTACACCGAAAGTTCCGCCTTTGCCTGCGCCGAAAACGCCAGCCCTTTTTTGTGCATTTCCCTCGCCCCTTCCATAAGATTCATCGAATGGTCGGAAATGCGCTCGAAGTCCCCGATGCAATGCAGCAATTCATTTAATTCCTGGCTGTCCTTCGTCGAGAGTGCCCCGCGGCTCAGCCGCACCAAATAAGTGCCAAGTTCATCCTCGTAGCGATCCACCAATTCTTCCAGTTCCTTTACGCGTGCCGCCTCTTCCCCGCTATACTCCTCAAAGAGGTGCAGCGCATGGAACACGCCCCCTTTTGCCAGTTCCGCCATGCGCATGGCCGCTTCCCTGCAATGCTCGATGGCAAGCGAAGGACGCTCAAGGAAACGCTCATCCAAAATCCGGAGTTTTTCCTTTGCGGGCAGTGCCTTTCCCTGCACGGTTAGCTCCCCCGCAGGCTGTCTTTCCCCGCGCACCGTGGCGTAGGCAAGCTTCTCCAAAAGCCCGGAAAACGGCAGCAGGACTAAGGTTGCAGACAGATTAAAGACGGTGTGGATCACCGCCACGGAGGATGCTCTTGCTGTATCGCCCAAAAAGCCGAAATCAAAGACCGCGTCCCCCGCATAAAATAATACCATAAACAGTGCCGTTCCGACAACATTAAAATACAAATGGATCAGTGCCGCACGCCGCGCGTTTTTGGTCGCCCCGATGCCGGAGAGCAGCGCCGTCACACAAGTACCGATATTCTGCCCCATTATGATCGGCACCGCGCTGCCCACCGTGACCGCGCCCGTGCTGCAAAGCGTCTGCAGGATGCCGACCGAGGCGGACGAACTCTGGATGACGGCTGTTAAAAATGCCCCCGCCAAAAGCCCCAGGACCGGATTGGAAAACATGGTGAGGATCCTCGTAAATTCCGGGACATCCGAGAGCGGCGCGACCGCTTTGCTCATCGTATCCATGCCGAACATCAAAAGCGCGAAGCCGATAAAAATCGTACCGAGGTTATGCCGCCTTTCCTTTTTGGAAAACATCAGGAATATAATGCCGAGCACTGCGAGCACCGGCGAGAACGCGGTCGGCTTCAGCATTTTCACAAAGAAATTTCCGCTGTCAATCCCCGACAGGCTCAAAATCCAGGAGGTTACCGTCGTCCCGATGTTCGCGCCCATAATAATGCCCACCGCCTGCCTTAACTGCAAAAGTCCGGAGTTTACGAGCCCCACGGTCATGACCGTCGTCGCGGAGGAGGACTGGATAAATGCGGTCACTACCGCGCCGAGTGCCACGGCGCGCAGCTTGCCGCTGGTAAATTTCTCAAGCAGTTGTTCCAGCCTTCCGCCGGAGAGCTTTGAGAGCCCGCCCTCCATACAATTCATCCCATACAGAAAAAACGCCAGTCCGCCAAACATTGTCAGCAAATCAAATATACTCATTTTGTTCCCCTTTTTCCGTTCCGCAAAAAGCCCATATCGTACCTGCAGTACCCATCATCCAGGGCAGCGGCGGTTCCTCCGCTCCTTCGCGGAAAATGCGTCCGCGGTACATTCCGGCTTCATGCTGTATTATATTTTTTCATTGCATGTTACGATGCTATCTTATCCCTAGTATGTAAAATTGAAATGCCCGTTATGTAAAATCCGGGTAAAATTTCTTTCTTTCTGCAAGTTCTTATGTTATACTTGAAAAAAAGAATGGAAAGGATAGATTTTATGAACCGGAAGTTATTTAATTTCGGCTGGGAATTTTGCAAGAAACCACTCGGCACTTCCCTTGCCGCCGTGTTAAAAGACAACGATTTTTACCCGGTCGAGCTCCCGCACGACTGGCTGATTTTTAATTCCCACGATCTGTATGAAACAACGGAAGGTTGGTACCGCAAGCGCTTTTTCTGCAGCGTAAAACCTTCGTCCGCCTGCCAGGGCGCGGTATCACAAAAAAGTCCGGAAATTTCCCTGGCGCAGGGACAATGCGCCCTGCTCAATTTTGAGGGTGTCTATATGAATTCGACCGTCTACCTAAACGGGGAAGAAATCTTTTCCTGGAAGTACGGTTATTCCGGCTTTACTTTTGACATTGCGCCTTACATAAAACCGGGGGAAAACGAAATCGCCGTGCGCGTCGTCCACCAGAGCCCGAACTCCCGCTGGTACTCCGGTGCCGGGATTTACCGGAATGTCTGGCTTTCCATAAAGGATTCCGCCCATTTTTACACGGACGGCATCTATACCGCCATCCGCAAAAACGACGACCACTGGACCGTGGAAATTGACGCGGCGGCGGTGCTGCCGGACGAATTGCGCTTTGCGGCACTCTTGGTCCGCCACCAGATCACGGGCGCGGACGGCACGCTGCTCTCCGGCGCGATGGATGATATCTTTTCGCCTGTGGACGCGTTCTGCCCGTACGAAAACAAAAACATCCGCGTCTTTACCAATTCCCAGAAACTTATGGTAAGAAACCCGGACTTGTGGGATGTTACCTCCCCGGTGCTCTACACCCTGACAAGCGAACTCCTCATAAACGGCAAGACCGTGGATACTTCCTCCTGCCGCATCGGCTTTTGCACCAAAGAGTTCACCCCGGAGGATGGTTTTTTGCTCAACGGGCGCAAACTGCGCCTGAACGGTGCTTGTGAACACCACGATCTCGGCTCTCTCGGCTCTGCGGTCAACCGGACTGCCCTGCGCCGCCAACTTACCCTCTTAAAGAAAATGGGAGTTAATGCCATCCGCACCTCGCACAACATGCCTGCTGTTGAACTGATGGAACTTGCGGATGAGATGGGCATCCTGATTGATTCCGAGGCATTCGACATGTGGGAACGTCCGAAGACCACCTACGATTATGCCCGTTTTTTCAAGGAGTGGAGCCGCCGCGATGTCGCTTCGTGGATCCGGCGCGACCGAAACCACGTCAGCGTCATCCTGTGGAGCATCGGCAACGAAATTTACGATACACACGCGGACGCGCACGGGGAGGAAATCACGCGCTATCTCTGTGACTATGTCCGCGAAAATGACCCGAAGCGCAACGCACCGGTGACGATCGGCTCAAACTACATGCCTTGGGCGGGCGCACAGGCATGTGCGGATATTGTCAAGTATGCCGGTTACAATTATTCCGAGCGCTATTATGACGAACACCACAAAAAGCACCCGGACTGGATCATCTACGGCAGCGAGACGGCATCCGTCGTGCAGAGCCGCGGCATATACCATTTCCCTTACACAAAATCCATCCTCGCGGACGACGACGAGCAGTGTTCCTCGCTCGGCAACAGCTCCACAAGCTGGGGCGCAAAAAATACCCTTGCCTGCATCACCGAAGACCGCGACACGCACTACAGCGCCGGGCAGTTTATCTGGACGGGGTTTGACTATATCGGCGAGCCGACCCCGTACCACACGAAAAACTCCTATTTCGGGCAGATTGATACCGCAGGTTTTCCGAAGGATTCCTTCTACATTTTCCAGGCGGAATGGACGGATTATAAGAAGTCACCGATGGTGCACCTGTTCCCTTACTGGGATTTCAACGAGGGGCAGCCGGTGGATGTGCTGGCCTGCTCGAACGCGCCCGCAGTGGAACTGTTTTTTAACGGAAAATCTCTCGGGAAACACGCGCTCGACCATAAAAACGGCCGCGACGACCTGCTCGCGCACTGGCAGCTCCCGTATGAAAATGGGACAATCCGCGCGGTTGCCTACGATGAAACCGGAGCCATAATTGCCACGGAAGAACATACCTCCTTCGGCGATGCCGCCGCGCTCGTTTTGACTGCCGACCGCGATACGCTGCGCGCCGACGGCAGGGATCTGATCTTCGTCACCATCCGCGCCGTAGACGGAAAGGGGAATCCGGTAGAGAACGCGAACACGCGCGTTACGGTCTCGGTCACGGGCGCGGGGCGGCTTTTGGGGCTTGACAACGGTGACAGCACGGATTTTGAGCAGTACAAATGCACGGACCGCCGCCTGTTCTCCGGCAAACTCCTCGCCGTGATCGGCGCGGGGCTTTGTCCGGGTGAGATCAGCGTGCAGGTAAGTGCCGCGGGGCTTCCTGCCGCCTCCCTCACGCTGCGTGCACGGGCGATGACGGAGGAAGAACTTGCCGAGGAGGAACGATCCGGTATGCACATGCCGAAGGATGCGGTGCTGCTTTCCGTAACAAATGCCGGGGCAGCCTTTGTCCCTGCCGGTGCGCTTGCTGCCTCCGCGGCAAAAACCGACACCGGCAGGACACCCCTTTCGGAAAACACTGCGCCGTTTGCGCATCCCGGCACAAAGCGCGGAGGCGAAACCGGGGCATCCTCCCCGATCGTCACACCGCCTGCCCCGGTCGATGATAACATCCCGATCCGCAAGCTGGAGCTTAGCACCGACGGCGGACTTATTTTCTCCCCGGAGAAAAAGCAGATCACGGTAACCGCAAAGATTCTCCCGGAAAATGCCGCCCCGGCGGAACTGATCTTTAAAGTGACCACGGATACCGGCATTGATTCCAACCTCGCGACCCTGAAAGTATCCGGAAACAAAGCCGTCGTGACGGCGCAGGGCGACGGAAAATTCTGTATCCGCTGCATGACAAAAAACAACACCGACAAAATCCGCATCCTCTCCCAGCTGGTCTTTATGGCAGCAGGGCTTGGCAGTGCTACGATCGACCCGTACCGTTTTGTTTCCGCGGGGCTTTACGATGTCGCCATCGGCACGCTCACAAACGGGAACGAGCGCGGGGTTGCCACCCTCCGCGACGGTGACACCACCTTTGGCTTTACGAATGTAGATTTCGGGGATTTTGGCTCGGACGAAGTCACGGTACCGATCTTTGCCCTCGACGGCTCGCCGTATCCGATCCAGATCTGGGAAGGTGTTCCGGGTACAAAAAATTGCGAACTGCTCGCGGATGTTGTTTACCAGAAGCCTTCGATCTGGAACGTATATCAGGAGGAAACCTTCCGCTTAAACCGCCGCGCAAAGGGACTGACAACACTCTGCTTTACCGCGCACAATAAGCTTCATGTCAAGGGCTTCGTTTTCACCGCGCCGAAAAAAGCGTTTGCAAAGCTTTCCGCCAAAGAAAACAGCCGCATTTACGGCGACACATTCACCGTGCAGGAAGACGCGGTCACCGGAATCGGGAACAATGTTTCGCTGGAATTTGACCATATGGATTTCGGGGAAGCGGGCTTTGAAACGCTTTTGATCTGCGGGCGCACGCCGCTGGCAAAAAACACGATCCACGTGCGTTTTCTTGATGAAAACGGGACAGAAGTAAAACAGATCGCGGAATTTTCCCATTCCGCAGACTACACGGTGCAGGAATTTGCAATAAGTCCCGTAAAGGGCTGCAACAAAGTAATCTTTGTGTTCCTGCCGGGATGTGATTTTGATTTTAAATGGTTCCGGTTTTCCGCGGAAAACGGCGAAAACCGCCAACAATGAAAGAAGTCCCGCCGGAATCCCAAAAGTAAAAATCTTATTTCACGCCAACCTGTTTTTCGGGGGTGGAATGCCAAAATCCCGGCATTCCACCCCCGAAAAAAGTTAGCTGTACATGTTTTCCGCCCACTCCACACTCCCCCCGCGCCCAGCACTCTACGAGGAAAAAGGCGGGGAGCGGCAGCAACCCGTGTCGCTTTGTTCTTCATCCTCACGCATAATACTGTGCCTGTGCGCTCCAGAGCTCATGATATTTTCCGTTCCCATCCGCGAGCAGTTCCTCGTGCGTGCCGACCTGCACGATCCTCCCCTTATCAAACACTGCAATCTTGTCGCAGAAACGGCATGAGGACAGGCGGTGGCTGATATAGATTGCGGTCTTATCCCCCACAATCTCATTAAACTTCGAATAAATCTCGGCTTCCGCAAGCGGGTCGAGCGCCGCCGTCGGCTCGTCAAGGATAATGAACGGCGCGTTTTTGTACAGCGCCCGTGCCAGCGCGATCTTTTGTGCCTCCCCGCCCGAGACATTGACACCCTCCTCGTCAAAATCCTTATACAGCGGAGTATCAAGCCCCTTTTCCATCGCCTTGTAGCGCTCCCCGAAACCGACCTCATACAGCAGCCGCTCCGCTTCTTTTTGATCCCACTGTGCCGCGGACGCTACATTGTTGCCGAGCGGCATCGAAAGCAGGTTGTAATCCTGGAATACCACGGAAAACAGGTCAAGATACTGGCGGTAATCATACTTGCGGATATTAAAATCATTCATCCGGATCTCCCCCTCTGACGGGTCATACAAACGGCACAGCAGCTTGATGAAGGTTGTCTTCCCGCTGCCGTTTTCCCCGACCACCGCGAGGCGCTCCCCAACCTTGATTTTCAGGCTGATATCCTTCAGCGCGTAAATGACCTTTTCCCCCTCATCCCCTAAAACTCCATCCGGCTTTTCTGCCATGCCATGTGCTGCATCCTTTGCCCGCTCCTTTTTCTCCTCCCCGGATACCTCCTCAGTCCCCAGCGGCGCACCGTCCACCGCCTTTGTGCCCGTCCCGTCTTCCTTCCCCGGACAAAGCATCCCCGGATACGCAAAACTAACATTCTGAAACTCGAACTCAAACTGTTTGTCGCTCCGTTTCTCCACCGCAAGGCTTCCCTGGTACATATCGTTTTTCAGATCAAAATATTCCAGATATGTCGCGAGGAACTGCTCGTTTGTCTTTAAGGAGCTCAAAACATAGGATAAATTCCCAATCCCCTGCGTCAGCCGCCCCAGATAACCCACATACTTGATCACGCTCCCCACCGGGAATACGCCGAGCACACAGTAAAAGCATACCACCAGATAGGTGCAAAGCTGCGAAAGCTTAAGCAAAACCGTATTCGGGATGGACAGAACAAAAATTCTTCCGTACACCTCGGAAAACGCCTGCAGGTGTGCCTTATTGTTTTTCTCATAGATCCGGTTGATCAATTCCTGCTGGCGGTAGATGCGGTTGTCCATCCCCGATTGTGCAAAGCCGGCCGATATCCGGTTCTCCTCCAGCATCACGGCGGAAACCCGGTTCCAGCACGTTGAACTCTTATTCATATTTTTCGCCTGTACAATAATATTTACGGCAACAAGGCCAACCATCAAAAGCATCAGCACAAGACCAAACCATTCCATTCCCGCGCCGGCAAGAAAGGAAACCATCTCAACAAACAGGACGGCAGAAAATAGGATATCCATGATACAGGAGAATAGTATCTCGATCAGTTCTCTCATAAATACAACACCGTAGTTATTGATGTATGAGTTTTCCCGTATCTTGCGCCTTAAAAGATGCACCTTCGGATCCTCCAGCTTATCATAATCAAGAGAGAGCGTCTTCCGGTAAAATGCCGCGGCCTCGTTATGATCAAGCACCTCCCGCACCGTGTCCACCCGCCGGCAAAAGAGCGCCCTCGCGACCTGTATCACAAAATTTCCCAAAAGCGTGGCTGCCACCAGACTGTAAAGCTCTTCCTTCACCCTTTTTTCATACATTGCCGTCACAAGCTCTGCGGACATCCAAAGATTAAAGTACGGCGAAACCTGCCCAAACATCACCTTAAAGAAGACAAGCGGAAAATAGGCGGGAGCATAGGTACGGTAACGCGCAAGCGCCTTCCTTGTGATCATGTATCGTTTCATACTTCCCCTCCTTCTGCCGCGGAAACGGCCGCAGCTTCCTCCGCTTCGCGGTAATACTGGCTCTGCACGCCAAACATATAGGCATATTTCCCACCCGCCTCCATCAATTCCCCATGGCTGCCGCTCTCCTTCACCACGCCGTCCTCAAGCAGGACAATGCGGTCGCAAAAACGCGTCGAGGCAAAGCGGTGCGAAATGTATACCGATGTTTTCCCGCGGGTCAATTCCTGATATTTCAAATACAAATTATTTTCCGCGATCGGGTCGAGCGCCGCGGTCGGCTCATCGAGCACCAGGATCCTTCCGTCCTTATAAATCGCGCGCGCCAGCACTAATTTTTGCATTTCCCCGCCGGAAAAATCCACGCCGTCATCATAGACCCCCTTCATCAAATGGGTATCCATACCGTTTGGCAGGCTTTTTACCTTCTCATAGATCCCCGCCCTCTCCATTGCAAAAACCGCATCCTCCCGCGCGTGTTCCCGAAAAAGGTCAGCGCTTGCCACAAACTCAAAAACGGTAAACGCAACCGCCTTGATCTCCTGGAAAACCGCCGAGATCATGGAATAATAATCCATGATATTGTACTCCAAAATATTTTTCCCGCCCACGAGGATTTCCCCCTTTTCCGGCTGATAAAAACCGCACAAAAGCTTGACGATCGTTGTTTTGCCCGCGCCGTTTACACCGACCAGGGCAAGCTTCTCCCCTTCCCGGATCGTCAGGCTGATCCCCTTTAATGTATACTCCTTTGCCCCGTCATAGCGGAACCACACATCCTTAAACTCCACC
Organism: uncultured Lachnospiraceae bacterium; assembly: GCA_947053345.1. GTDB lineage: Bacteria > Bacillota > Clostridia > Lachnospirales > Lachnospiraceae > RGIG4057. Next base: position 6,491 of record CAMRSM010000042.1, on the reverse strand, counting down.
AAAACCGGCGAGGCAGGAAGCTCACAGCCCTCCCCGTGGTTAAAAATATTCGGGAAATCATAAAACTCCCTGTAATAAGCAATTTTATCGGCGCGCATGCCGAGCTTTGCCACATCCCCGATGATGCCCTGCAAAAATCCCGCGATGCCGCCCACCAGCCCGAAATAAAAAACAAATTCCCCCACGCTGACCGCGCCGGAAAGCAAGGAAGCGATCAGCACCAGATATGCCGTGCCGTTCTGTAAGAGTGCCATCGCTGCCGAGAGGACGGAAGCGAATAACCCCCGCAGGCTGCAGCGCTTATCCCACATCAGGATATAATCCTGATAATCCCGCATCATTGTTTCAAGCCACTGCGAAAGCCCGTAAAGCTTGATATCCTTCGCGCGCGGGAAATCCTCGGAAAGCTGCTGCAGATAATTTTTCTTGCGGATCTCCTTCTCCCATTCTTTTTTGTGCTTCTCGTAATATTTGGGCTGTAATCGCGTCGTGACATATGACATCGCCGAGACAGCCGCCACCACCACAAAAATAATCGGGTTCAACACCGCAAGGAATGACGCATACGTAAAAATCCCGAACAGGTGGGTGAGCATATCCGAAAGATCCTGCCACACAAATTCCATGGCACAGCCTCCCTGGCAGGCATCCCGCCACGCATAACCGCTCTTTTCCTTAAACGCCTGTTTTTCCGTCACCTGAAAATCCATGCAGTACTTTTCATGTTCGTCCATCTTTGTCTGGAATACCGAGGTCGGATAATAATGCCTTGCATCGCGGCGGCTCGCAAGCCATCCCCGCAGGATTTCCAAAAGCATCAGCAAAAAAAGGAATCCCGCGCAAATCATAAAAAGCTGTGAAAAATCCCCGCCCGCGCCAAGCCGGTCAAGCAAGGCCTTCGGGAAATACGCCTCGGTGAGCGGGATGGCAACAGCAAGCGGAACCCCTGCAAAAATAAAGAAGATAAATTTTGTGTCAAGTTCCCAGAGCTTTCCGAGCGCCCAGAAAATGCTGCCCAAATGGGAATATTTCCGGGAATCCCCCCTCCCTTCCCGCTTTTGTTTTTTCATTTCCTCTTCCAAAATACCTCTCCTTTCCCACGCATCATACCGCGCGTACGAACACTTCAACTTATCATATTTCTGATTTTCAGTGTACCATAAATAAATAAAAAAAGTGCAATTTGATACCAAATGCCAAAAATTTGATACCAGTTGCACTTACTATCTAAAAACAGCCCTGCCAGCAACATCTTTTCGCGGCCGTTTTATCCCCTAATCCCCCGTTTGCCCCCCTTCCCTGCCGGCCGGAAGCAAAACCTCCGTCGAGAACGCCCCGTCTTCGGATGCCCTTGTCACATAGCCGCCATATTTCCTGACTACCGCATCAATCCGCGAAAGCCCAAAACCGTGCCCCGCCCCCTTTTTTGTACGGAACTCCTTCTTTTTCTTTCCGCCTGCCGTATTCGTAACCACAAGGTAGAAATATCTCCCCTTCATCTCCGCATACAACCGGATCAGCCGCTCCGGCTCCGGCAGTTCTATGCACGCGTCCATCGCATTATCCAAAAGATTACCGACCACGATACAAAGATCTACCGCCGGGATAAAGAGCGATACCGGGATTTTCGCTTCCGCCTTTACCCGGATATTTTTTTCTGCGGCAAGCGTGAGCTTGCTGTTCACGATCGCGTCCATCATGCGGTTTCCCGTCCGGATCACAGTTTCCACATTGGTCAGGTCATCGTCCAGAATATCGAGGTATTCCGCAATCTCATCCAGCTCGCCGTGCGCCGCGTGCACTTTCATCGTCTGGATATGATGCCGGTAATCGTGCCGCCAGCCCCGCATTTTTAAGTACATATTTTCAACTTCTGTGTAATACTTCTTCATGATCTCATTTTCGAATGCCGCAACCCTTTTTTCGATCCATCGGTCAAATAGCATGCTTTTATTCCCCTCACAAGTATTTTATCAGCGCGGCATGGATCGCATCGTACATCCCGCGGCTGACCGGGACGGTGTCCCCGCTCACCATCGTGACCTCGGAGCGCGTGATCTTCACGACATATTTCAAGGCGACGATATAAGAGCGGTGCACTTTGAAAAAAGTCCCGTCAAGCAATGCGGCAAATCTGGAGAGCGCGATGCGCGTGCGGTAATCCCCTGTCACCGTGTGGACAACGACATACACTTTCTGCGCTTCAAGATACAAAATATCCGCAAGCAGAACTTTAAATTCCCCCTCCGCCGTGGAAACAAACACCGCCCGCTCCCTGTCTCTTAAGTTGGCGGCCGCACGGTCAAGCACCGGGTGAAGCTTCCCCCCGTCCACGGGCTTGATGAGGTAATGCAGCGCAGACACATCAAACCCGTCGCTAAAATATTCATAGTATCCTGTAATGAAAATGATCTGTACCGCCCGGTTTTCCTTCCGGATCAACTTTGCCAGCTCAATCCCGCTCATTTCAGGCATCTCCACATCCAGAAGCAGGATGTCAAAATCCTTTTTCTGCTCATAGTCAAACAGGAACGCCCCCGCACTTTTGTATGGCATCAATTCTGCCAAATGGCGGTTTTGCCTTGCCCAGGCAAGGACGGTTTCCGCAAGATAATCCCTCTGGGACGCATCGTCGTCACAGATTGCAATCTTTAATTCCATCCTACCGCCCCCGCACTCTCACCGCCCGGCAAAACCCCGCCGGTCCGATCCGGAAATGTTCCCTTATATTTTCCCTGCACAATTTCATCCCTTCCCCAAAATGATACCACAAGCTGCATTTTGTACTGTTTTTTCTTCTGAAACCGCATGTGGAACCGGTATGGTTCAAAATTCCCCGCGTTTTCCCTTATCCTATTATACACAAAATGCTTCCCGATTTCCATACCTTTTCATTTTCCGGGAAAAACTCCCCCTCACCTGGCATTTTGCACGCGTATCTGTTCCTCCATGACAGGCGGGTAACAAACCAGTACGCCCGCGTCCAGATCCTCTCTGTGCATGTCCACCGCCGTGATCTGCCGGTTTCCGTAGGTCGTGTAATAGTAAATCCCGCGCGACGCGTTGCAGCAGGAGGTGTAGATCGTTTTCTCGAACTCCCCGTTCTCAAGCTCACAGCAGCCCGTCTGCTGCTCGACCGCGCCGAGGATATGGAAAAACTGCCCGACGCTCTCCTCCTCCGAATCCCCCGACACAGAATTTAGCCTGACAAACGCCGCGCGCACAAAACGCGACTGGGAGGACAGATCCCCCGGCAGCCCGATCGCCCCCATGCCCTTGCAATAGACGGAAAGCGGCAGCCCCTTGGCAAAATTATTCTGCGGCGGCTTCGCGGATAACTGCATATAATTGTTCAGATGGAACATATGCTCCGGGAAGGTCGGGTTATTCGTCATAACCCCGACCGGATTATCATAGACATGCATCCCCTCCGCCGTCGCCTCAAGCGTGACTGCCTCATCCTTGTCCGCGATTATCCAGTGAAGGCTCGCAACCGGGAGTTTATCGTTAAATGGGATATGTGCCAAATTCATCCGCGCGATCTTTTCCCGGCACTGTGCTACCGTGGCACAGTCACATAACAACCACTGGATCAGTTCAAAAACCGCGATATTCTCCTTGCCGGATACCACAGGGTTGTAGCGCGCATACCCCGGAAAATTAAGGCCCGCCATGCAAAGGCCTTTTTCATTGACCGCCTCATAGTAGAGCGGGTAATCCTGCGCGACATGCGCCATGCCGACCATCGCGTAATGCCTGTCTACCGTGTCCATATGCCGGAATGCAAACGGGTAATTGCGGGGCGTGACGACCACCTGCTCATTGTAGGAGCATTCATTGTCCAATGTCCTGCCAAAATAGAAATCCTTTGTTTTATAGGTTGCCGCTGTACACATCAAACATCCCTCCGTTTCTTTTTTGAAGTTTATGAAAAGTATAACCGGAAACAGGCAAAAAAACAATAGCCTTCCTGCGGATGCTTGCAGTTTGGGCATCCGCAGGAAGGCCAGGACAGACTCTTTGTAATTTTGCGTCCCTTTTCGTCTCTACATATTCCTTTACATCTTTTGCGCCACCAGGATATCCATACAATGTTTGTGCGGGATCCCGCCGCTGTTGCAGTCAAAAATCTCCTCGTCGGCACGCAGGAACATCCAGTCGTGGTAATACATAAAAAGTTCCCCCGATTTCCATAACTGCCGATCCTTCCGTTCCCCGTCGTCCGCGCGGCGGATAAACGGTTTTTCGACAAACGCGTTAATTGCGTGCAGGCCGTCCGGGGCAGTGTGCTCTTTCAGATTGTCAAACAGTTCCTGCCGGACCCCCGGCGCAACAAAATGCAGCACGCCGCTCGAATAAACAATATCATATTCCCCGTCAGCCCGGTAATCCGCCGCGTCCGCCCGGAAAAAATCCACATGGACACCGACTTTTCCGGCGAGCGCCCTCGCCTTTGACAATCCGGCCTCCGCAACGTCAAACGCAGATACCTGATATCCGTTCCGCGCAAGGAATACCGCATCCTTTCCTTCCCCGCAGCCAATCTCAAGGACGCGCCACGGTTTGACGGGCGGTTTCTTGCGCAGCACTTCATAACACAGGCGGTTCGGCACAAGCCCCCAGTAGTATTCCTCCCCCTGATAGCGCGCCTCATAAATACTCACCGCCGCCGCAGAATACCCGAGCAATGCATCGGTTGTCGTGCCTAAGATGCCCGCAATCTGCGGGAGCATTTCAATATCCGGGTTCGCCGTTTTGTTTTCCCATTTGGAAACTGCCTGAAATGAAATATGGAGCTTTTCCGCCAACGCCTGCTGCGTCAGCCCGAGCGCTTTCCGTTTTGCCGCGATGATACTGCCGATGTTAATGCTGTCCATTGTGCTTTCCTCCATGTTTTCTTAAATACTAGGATGCCCGGAAATAATTTCCCTGTCTTTCACAGGAATCATTTTTCCATTATCCCCAACCTTATTTGGATGCTTTAAGTATAGCATAGCTTCACCCGTCCGAAAATAACAGCAATGTAGAATGTCCGTTTCATTTTCAACCAGCGGTTGATTTCCCGGCTTCGTTTTTCAGGCAGGCAAATCCCTTATCCTTACCTGTAATATTGCGCCTGCGCTTCCCACAATCTGGCATATTCATTTCCTTCCTGTAAAAGCAATTCCTCATGGCTTCCAAGCTGCACGAGGCTGCCTGCCAAAAACACCGCCACCCGGTCACAGCTTTTGCACGATGAAAGGCGGTGGCTTATCAAAAACGCGGTCTTATTCTCAGATATAACACCGAAATTACTGTAAATCTCCGCCTCGGCAAACGGGTCAAGTGCCGCCGTGGGCTCGTCTAAAATCATGATATCCGCATCCTTGTAGACGGCGCGGGCTATCGCCAGCTTCTGCGCCTCGCCCCCGGACAGGTCACAGCCCCCATCACAGAAATGGTGGAATAATGGCTGCGACATTCCGCAAGGCAGGCACTCTACCTTTTCCCAGAGCCCCGTCTCCCGCAGCGCGCGTTCCACCCGGTCTTTCTCATAGCAGTCCGAAGCGGCAACATTCTCTGCAATGGGAAACGCAAACAGCGAAAAGTCCTGGAACACTGCAGCCAGCCGTTCCCGATATTCCTCCCACGGGTAATCCCAGATATCCAGCCCGTCAAGCAATATCCTCCCATGTGTCGGACGGTACAGGCGGCAGAGAAGTTTTACAAAACTCGTTTTTCCCGAACCGTTCTCCCCCACCAGGGCAAGTTTCTCCCCCTCACGCACATCCAGGCAAATATCCCTAAGTGCCCACGCATCACAATCCGGATACCGGAAACTGACATGCTCGAAACGGATACCCAAAAAACTGCCATCCCCCTTTGCTGTTTCCTTCTTTCCCAAACGGTCTGCCTTTTTCTTTTCCCCATCCAGAAACATACCATCATTCTCCGGCAAGTCCGCGAAGCGGAAAAAATTCAGCAGATGCTCGTTATTGTTCCGCAGGTCCGTGATGATCTGTGCCAGCTTTGAAAGCGCGGAAATCAGCATTGTAACCGCCGCGTAGGCCGCTACGATCTCCCCTGCGCCAATATAGCGGGAAAGCGCCATGAAGCCAACCAGGGCATACGTTAAAACGCCGCAAAAGCAACTGGCAAGGAGCTGGATACCGTCATAAAAATTCACTGCCCGGATTTCACGGTGCTTTCCTGCCGCAAAGCGCCGGTAGCATTTTTCTTGGCTCTCCCGCAGAATAATCCCTTCCTGAGAAAAAATCCGCGCATCCATCGCCGCATTTTCGTCCGGCAAATAATTCATTGTATAAAATTCCCCGTAACGGTTGTATTCCGCCCCCTTTTCAAACACCTCAAAACTTACGTCAAAACGCTTTCCCGCCATTTTACAGGAAATGTGGATACAGGCTCCCATCAAAAGAACCAGCGCGGGAAACAGAAAACGGCTGTACCCGCCCCCCTGGGCCGTCAAGCCAGGAAGACGGAAAAGCGCCCTG
>CAMRSM010000041.1 GCA_947053345.1 uncultured Lachnospiraceae bacterium | reverse complement strand
AGCAGAAACGCTTTCGCCTCCGGTGGTACGGGAAGGGCGGATGCGGGACTAAAAATAGGAGGTTCATCATGGATTCAAAACAATGGATTTGCGCGGCGGATCAGGTGTTGATGCACACATATGGGCGTTACCCGGTTGTGCTTGAGCGCGGCGAGGGTGTTTACTTATATGATCTGGACGGGAAAAAATATCTGGATTTTGGCGCGGGCATCGCGGTATTCGCGCTCGGTTACCAGAACAGGGAGTACAATGACGCACTAAAGGCGCAGGTTGACAAACTTTTGCATACATCAAACTATTTTTATAATGTCCCGGCGGCGAAAGCATGTGAAAAGATCACGCAGATGACCGGGCTTGAGAGAGTGTTTCTGACCAACAGCGGCACCGAAGCGGTCGAGGGCGCGATCAAGCTGGCGCGCAAGGTGTATTATAATAAGTGCGGGAGATCGGACGGCGAGATCATCGCGATGAACCATTCTTTCCATGGCAGGAGCATGGGGGCGCTCTCGGTGACCGGCACGCCGAAATACCGCGAGCCGTTCGGCACGCTCTCCGGCATTGTATTTGCGGATTACAACCATTACGAGGATGTTGCGGCAAAGGTGACGGAAAAAACCTGTGCCGTCATCATGGAAACCGTTCAGGGCGAGGGCGGGCTTTATCCTGCCGATAAGGAGTTTTTAAAGAAGATACGCGCACTCTGTGACGATAAAGGGATTCTGCTGATTCTCGACGAGATCCAGTGCGGAATGGGGCGCACCGGGACAATGATGGCGTACGAGCAGTACGGGATTCAGCCGGATGTGGTAACGCTTGCCAAGGCGCTCGGCTGTGGGGTTCCGGTCGGCGCGTTCGCGGCAAAGGAGGAAGCAGCGGCGGCACTCGTCCCGGGCGACCACGGCAGCACCTACGGCGGCAATCCGTTTGCAGCGGCGGCAATCTGCAAAGTATTTGAGCTGTTTGAGAAGCAGCAGGTACTGGTAAATGTGCGTGGGGTATCGGCGTATCTTGCGGAAAAACTTGACGCGCTGGCAGAAAAATATTCCTGCATCAAGGAGCGCCGGGGCATAGGACTGATGCAGGGTCTGGAGTTTGACCGCCCGGTAAAGGGAATCATTGGAAAGGCGATGGATGCGGGCTTGATCACGTTTTCGGCAGGGGAGAGGATTATCCGGTTTGTGCCGCCGCTTGTGATTGGGAAAGAGCATGTGGATGAGATGATCGGGATTTTGGAGACGGTGATCGCCGGGGAAATGTAATACTAGAATAACAAATATTTAAGATTGACAACAGTTTTGGTTGATTCGGAGGGGAAAGGATAACGGCAGGTTTGCTTTGTCCTTTCCTTGCATTATGTTCTAAGGCTCACATTTTATGATATTTTCTGCCGCAACAGGAGAAGAACATGATTTATATTATAGATAATATATCGAATTATTTAATATACTTATTTATAATTCATTTTGGATTCCGGTTAAATCCGAGACGATATAAACTTTTTATCGGTGCGTCTGTGCTGATGATGCTGTTAGCCGGTCTATTTAATGCATATTTTGATATAAACTCCCCCTTTGTTTATATGCTTTGGAGTGTTGTTTCCATAAGTTTATTTTTTGAGGAACGTCTGGGGCAGCTGTTCGTGCTGAGCGCCGCCATTATGTATTTTACCGGAATTGTTGATACCTTCAGCGTCATGTTGATACAGGTTGTGATGATCGGCGGGGGGATGGAAGGCACAGATATCGCATGGTGGATGGAAACCGCTTATTTTCTTTCGTTTTTAATCTATTTTTTGGTATACCGGCTGCTTCTTAAAAAAAACGAAGTGTACTTGTGCGATATACAATTAAAATATCGGTTTGCACTTTTGATACAGGGCAGCATTTTTCAAATGTTTTATAATTTCGTTTTTGTGTTCTTTGATGAAAATCATGCAATGTATGGCAGGGATGCATATGCCGTATTTTTTATCAGTATCGTCGGCGCGATTTACTCTATTTTTCTTACGCTGGGTCTTGCGATAAAAAATATCCTGTCGTACAGGCAGAATCGGGAACTTGCGTCTTTTATGCAAATGCAGAAACAGCAATATGATTATCAGCTACAGCAGTCAGTGGAGGTAAGGCGTTTCAGGCATGATCTGGTAAATCATATTGGTGCGCTAAGGGAGCTGGTAAATCAAAAAAAGACCGAGGCCGCCAAAGAGTATATTGATACGATCTGGAAGCTTTCGGATGCGTTTGATTTAAAGATCCGCACAGGGGATCATTTTCTTGATGTTATTATGAATTATTATCGATACTTGGCGGAAAAGGAAAATATCGAGTTTGTTGTAACTGGCAGGTTGACCGAAAAAATGCATCTTGAGATGTTTGATATCACGACGCTGATGGGGAATATATTGCAGAATGCAGTGGAAGCGACGAAAAAAGCACCCGTTCCAAAGATCTGGGTTGAGCTTATCGAGCATAAGAGAGAAATTTTTATTGTTGTCGGCAATCGAGCAGCAAAAATAATCAATGCCAAAAAGACTTTCTTTGTAACATCAAAGCCAGATCGGGAAAATCATGGATTCGGACGGAAAAATATTGCTGCGGTCGTTGATAAATATCATGGTGAATACCATGTAGAATCCACTTCGGAACACGGGGAGGCATCGTTTTGGATCCGTGTTGCGCTTCCAAGGGAGGATAAGGTATGAAAATAGGGATCGTAGAGGATGAGGTAATATGGACCGATAAGATACAGGCGGTGATCGAAAGTTATTGCAGGGATAAAAATATTTTGTTCCAGATCGAATCCTATCGCAACGGAAGGGATTTTATGAAAAATGCAGATGCAGATTTATTGTTTTTGGATATTGAGCTTGCAGAGAATGAAAATGGTTTTGGGATCGCGGAAGAATTGATGTTTTCGGGAAATGCATGTAAGGTTTGTTTTTTGACTTCACATACCGAATTTGCACGGTCAGGTTATAAGGTGAATGCTTTCCGGTACATTGATAAAAAGCATTTGGAAGAGATCTATGAGGCACTTGATTTTTACTTAAAAACCAGGCTTCAGGATCGGGTTATTTTTTGTAATGACACCGAAAGGAACTATGTAAAGATAAAATTGAAGGATATTCTGCTTGTTGAAACATATGGGAGAAAGCTAAGGTATTTGATGTTGGATGGAAGCGACCATGTCTGTGAAGGGAGGATATCCGAAACAGCGCAGGATTTGTCTCCATTCGGTTTTTTTCATGTACAGCGGTCATACATTGTCAATCTGAAATATATTGAAAAGGTAAACGGTCATGTGATCACACTTTGCAGCGGGCTGCAGATCGCGGTCGGAAGGGCTCACAGCAAGGAGTTCCGGAAGGAATTTTTTAAATGGAGAATATGCTTTGGCGATTGACCGGTGCCGTTTGCGCAAAAATTCTGTCGTTTATGCAAGCGGTATTTTATTGTCTTTCCCACTGTGATAGGATTAAGCCGTCGATGATATTACGATAGGAGGATCATAGGTATGAAAAAGAGAATTTCAGGAATTTTATTTGGGATTGCGGCGGCCGTTTTGTCCATGGGATGCGGAAACGCCAAAACCGGGAATGCAGGCTTCATGCAGAATGATGATGCGGGGAACGAGACGGGGAAATATGGAAACCCTGGGGATGATGTGCAGGGAAAGGAAAATGGATCTGTTTCAGATTGGCCGGAAAACAATATACAGGCGGTTGAACATGCGGATTCCGAAATGACGGCGGAGGAACTGTTCGATCTATTTGTCAACGGTTCGATCAGTGCTGTTGACCCCACGGCTCCGACATCGGAATTTTATATTACGGATTTTAAAATGGACGCGGAAGAATGGGATTCATATTTCATCGGAGAGAGGGTCGATCTTGACAATGACGGGGAAAACGAACTGGTTATGAACGGCCCTTATGGCGGAATATATTTTGATGCGCGTGATAACAAGGTATATAAGTTTGCTGGGGGCGATGGCACTGCTCTCATTCTTTCTTATACTTGGTATCGTGGAGATATATGGATTATGTATAGCAACAGGTCGAGCACAGGAATTGAATTCTATCATATGGAAAAATATGAAGGAGCTGACAACTTAGTTGCAGAAATAAATTTCGGAGAAGAATTTGACATCAATAATGCAGAGGCCGGATTGCGATATACATTAAACGGGGCTGAAATTTCTTATGATGAATATACAGCATTCGCCAGCAAGATTTTCGCCGCCGAAGTAGGTACGAGCTTACCACCGGCTAAAACCTCAAGTTCCGAGCCGGATGGAACCGATGACGGAAATCATATATTTTATCGGACGGGAATAACGGATGGGGACCATGGAATAAAAGAGGATGCACTGGAAAATTACATAGGAGAATATGATTATTCATCGGATTATGAGACCGGTAAGCTGATGATTCAAAAAACATCCGACGGATATGATATCTGCGATTATGAATCGGAATCCTCCTACCGTTTTTTGGCGGATCTATCGAATGTGGAAGCCATAGAAAATAATATGATATATATTAAGTATCCCGAACGGGTGTTTTCGGATGGTGCCGTTGATTTTCACTATTATATTTTGGAATGTCGTGAAGATGATATCAATGTGTATCACACAAATTCCGTGCTTGACGAGGCACGGTTTTTATACCGTGCGACAAAGAGTTTGGGATATTGACTGGGATGTAACCGGGCTGGCATCGGATTATGGAGCGATAACTTATTTGAATTAGTTTCTTAATTTAGATTGTGAAACGAGAGAAACGGGGTGATGGAAATCAGAAAAATCGCGGCGAAAATTTTAATGGCAGGTGTTTTGCTTTTTCCAAGCATTCTTTCCGCGTGCCATAATGGGGAGGAAACGGAAGATGTGAATGTAGAAGCAGGGATATCCTCCGGGGAAGCCGGATGGCCGGAAAATAAGCCGTCTGCTGACGGGGAGGAGCCGCCACTGGATTCGGCGGGCGAAGAAAATATAACAGACGGGCCGCAGGAGGATATTTGGCTCTCGGTAAAAGAATCGGGACTTCCGGAAGCGCTGACAGAAAATCCGTTCTATGCGAGGGCATATGGGAGCAGCACCCATTTCTAAACCCAAGCGGGAAATTATTTTTAAAAAGAAAACAGGGTGGGGATACTTGGCAGGCGAGGCTTCTTGACTTTGACAGTGTGATACCGTACTGGGAGGAGAACGGACCAGGCATCGCATTTGAGGATGAGGAGCGCGGTATGGTCATGTTTGGTTGGTGGTACACGGTATTGGCGGTGACGGAGGACGGCGGGGGAACGTGGGAGTAGAATGGGTATAGATTCAGGAAAAGCTTTTTGTACAGGGCTTGACAGGGAAGAATCCACAGGTGTACACTGGGAGCAGGAAAATGCAGCATCCGGACAGGAAAAACCACGCATTTGAAAAATGGCGGAGAGGGGGCACGCTTGGTGGAAGGTTCGGGAAAGAAATTAAAAGCGTTCTATGTGATGCGTTATCTTCTCACGGAATCGGATGAGGCGCACCCGGTCACGATGGAACAGATCATAGATTACCTGGGGGAGAACGGTATCTCGGCGGAACGAAAAAGCCTGTACGATGATATCGAGGCGCTGCGGGTCTTCGGGCTTGACATCATCGGGGAGAAGGTCGGCAGGAGTTACCATTATTACATCGGTGCGCGGGATTTTGAGCTGGCGGAGCTGAAACTTTTGGTAGACTCCGTGCAGTCCTCCCGATTTATTACCGTGAAGAAAACAAGGGAGCTGATCAAAAAGCTCGAGGTGCTGGCAGGGCGGCATAACGCGAGACAGCTGCAGCGCCAGGTGTATGTGGCGGAGCGTATCAAGGCGATGAATGAGAGCATTTACTACAATGTGGATGCGCTCCATATGGCGATTGCGAACAATGTGCGCATCCATTTCCAGTATTTCCAGTGGACTGTGCAGGGCAGGGAGGAATTGCGCCATGACGGGAAGGTTTACGAGATCAGCCCATGGGCGCTCTCGTGGACGGACGAAAATTATTACCTGATCGGTTACGATGGGGAGGCGGGGATCATCAAGCATTTCCGTGTGGATAAGATGTTAAAGATATCCCAGACGGAGCTTTTACGCGAGGGGAGGGACCGCTTTGAAAAATTTGATATGGCGGTCTACGCGCGCAAGATGTTCGGTATGTATGACGGGGAAGAGCAGGTCGTAAAACTTGCGGTAAAGCGGGAACTTGTCGGGGTCATGATCGACCGTTTCGGCAGGGAGATTTCGTTTTTGCCGGCGGGGGACGGATGGTATCAGGTAAGTGTCAGGGTCGCGGTCAGCGGGCAGTTTTACGGCTGGGTCATGGCGCTCGGCGCGGGGGCTAAGATCGTGGGCCCGGGCCATGTCGTGGAAGGGATGCGCAAGGAGATACACAGATTAAATGAGCAGTACGGGATGGGGTGACCGCAATGCGGTAAATTGCTTGACATAGCCCGGAAATCATTATATAATAACAGATGACAACCGAATAGAAGGAATGTCTTCAAGGCAGGGTGAAATTCCCGATCGGCGGTAAAGTCCGCGAGCGTGTCCGCGCTGATTTGGTGAAAGTCCAAAACCGACAGTATAGTCTGGATTAAAGAAGGTGTATTGAATTTGTCAGTGTCATTCTGGCAGTATGCACTTTTTTATTGTTCCATCCAATGCCTTGCCGACATTTTCTATACACCTTTCGATCACAACACCGAATGGCATTCCATGCGTTTCGGTGTTAATTTTTTTGGAGGTGTTTTGAGAATGAACGGTAAAACAAAAAAACTTACAGCGGCCGGTATGCTGGCTGGCCTTGCTTACGCTGCCACCGCGGCGGGGCGCGTTCCCCTGATACTTTTTCTAAAGTATGACCCAAAGGATATCATCGTTGTGACCGCAGGACTGGTGCTCGGACCGTGTACCGCGTGTTCCGTCTCCCTTCTTGTTTCGCTTGCGGAGATGTTTACGGTCAGCGACAATGGCATACTTGGCTTTTTGGCAAATGTCATTTCCAGCTGTGCATTTTCCTGCCCGTCCGCATGGATTTACAGGAAAATGCGAAAATTACAGGGGGCTGCCGTTGGGCTTTTTTGCGGGTGGGCGTGCATGGTGCTTGTGATGATGGCTTGGAATTATCTGGTTGCGCCTATTTATATGGGTTATCCGGTGGAAACGGTCGCAAAATTGATGCTCCCTGCGTTTTTGCCGTTTAACCTAATAAAGGGAGGGATAAATGCGGCGGCTGCGTTGGCTTTGTATAAACCGGTTGTTGTGCCCCTGCGGCGCATTTGTATGACCGAAGCAAACCCGTCAGAATGAAGGGTTCAACCGCAGGTTTATGTAAAACCATTTGCTAAAATCTGCCTTATGTGCTATAATAGCTCCGTGATTTGTGAGAAAATGTAAATGGCGGAACCGACCGTGACAAAAGGAGCCCTCGGCGGGCGGCCTTACGGGATGGGAAGGTTTTTTTTACGGCCAGCGCGTTGTCTGCCGTAGCGCCATAAAATGCGGTCGCACGCAGGTGCGGCGATACGTGTGGGAAAAAGAACAACAGCGCAGAAAAGAGGAGTGAAATGCAGGAATTTAAGCCAGTCAAAGAAGGAAAAGTACGTGAAATCTATGATATTGGGGAGAGCCTTGTGATCGTGGCGACGGACCGGATCAGTTGTTTTGACGTGATCCTGAACAATAAGGTGGAGAAGAAGGGCGCGGTGCTCACCCAGATGTCGAAATTCTGGTTTGACATGACAAAGGATATTCTGCCGAACCACATGATCTCCGTCGATGTAAACGATATGCCGGAGTTTTTCAGGAGCGGGCAGTTTCAGGGAAAGAGCATGCTCTGCAAAAAGCTTGAGATGCTGCCGGTGGAATGCATTGTGCGCGGGTACATCACAGGAAGCGGATGGGCAAGTTATAAGGAAAACGGCACGGTGTGCGGCATCCGTCTGCCGGAGGGTTTAAAGGAGTCGGACAAGCTTGCCGAACCGATCTACACGCCGTCCACAAAAGCGGAAATCGGAGATCACGATGAAAATATTTCTTTTGAGCAGAGCGTCGCTTACCTTGAGGAGCGATATCCGGGCAAGGGAGCCGAGTATGCGGAAAAGATGCGCGATTACACGGTTGCACTTTACAAAAAATGTGCCGAGTATGCACTGACGCGCGGCATTATCATTGCGGACACGAAGTTTGAGTTTGGGCTTGATGAGGAAGGGAACATCGTGCTCGGGGATGAGATGCTCACACCGGACAGTTCGCGCTTCTGGCCGGCAGCCGGGTACGAGCCGGGACACGGGCAGCCGTCCTTTGACAAGCAGTTCGCGCGCGACTGGCTCAGGGCAAATCCGGGCAACGACTGGACGCTGCCGCAGGATATACTGGAGAAGACGATCGCAAAATATCTGCAGGGCTATGAGCTTTTGACAGGGAAGCCGTTGGAATAGGGATTTTTTGCGCGTGCCGGGCGGTGCGCGCAAAATTTTAGTGAAAAGGGGTATCGTACGATGATAAAGGAAAGATTGGCGAAATTGCGCGCCCTTATGGAGCGCGAGGGGCTTTCTGCCTACCTGGTCATGACCGAGGATTTCCACGGCTCGGAATATGTCGGGGACTATTTTAAATGCCGCAGGTATATGTCGGGTTTTACCGGCTCGGCGGGAAGCCTTCTGGTGATGAAGGACATGGCGGGGCTCTGGACGGACGGGCGCTATTTTCTTCAGGCGGAGAAGGAGCTGGAGGGAACGGGCATCACGCTGTTTAAATTGCAGTGTGAGGGTGTGCCGAGGCTGTCGGAGTTTTTGGCAAAGAACCTCCCGGATAACGGTAAGCTCGGTTTTGACGGCCGTGCGCTCAATTATAGGACAGCGCAGGCGTTCGGGAAGCTCTTTGAAAAAGAGGGAAAGAAAATTACTTTCGTGTACGAGAAAGATCTGGTTGGGGAAATCTGGGAGAACCGTCCGGCGCTCTCGGCAAAGCCGGTGATGCTGCTTGATATTTCCTGCACGGGGAAATCACGCGCGGACAAGCTCGCCGATGTCCGAAAGGCAATGGAGGGGAAAAGGGCGGATTATTTTGTCCTTTCCTCACTCGATGATATCGCGTGGCTGCTGAACATCCGCGGCGATGATGTGACATGCAATCCGGTTGTGCTGTCCTACCTTGCGGTGACGAAAGATTCCGCCACATTCTTCGTCAATGAAAAGACATTGTCACGGGAAGTACAGGAGGCACTTTCGGCGGACGGTGTGACATTTGCGCCGTACGATGCCGTGTACCGTTATGTCGCAGATATCCCGGACGGCAAGTCGCTCTATGTTGATGATAAGAAGACGAATTATGCGGTTATGATGAACCGGAGGGAAGGCGTATCGCTCCTGACAGGGGACAATTTTACGCTGCTGCCAAAATGCACCAAGAACGCCACCGAGGTGGAGAATGAGCGCAAGGTGCACATCCGGGACGGTGTGGCAGTCACGAAGCTGATCTACTGGCTAAAGCACAACGTCGGGAAGCTTCCGATGACGGAGCTGTCGGTAGCAGAGAAGTACGAGGAACTGCGCGGAGGGCAGGAGAATTACATGGGACCGAGCTTTGAGCCGATCATCGGGTACAAGGAGCACGGGGCGATCGTCCACTATTCGGCGACGAAGGAGAGCGACGTGCCGCTTGCACCGGAGGGGATGGTGCTGATGGATACCGGCGGGCAGTACCTTGAGGGGACGACCGACATTACAAGGACCGTGGCACTAGGGCCGGTCACGCAGGAAGAAAAGGAAGCGTTCACGCTTGTGCTGCGCGGCAATCTGAACCTCGCCGCGGCGAAGTTTAAGTCCGGGATATGCGGCGCGAACCTTGATTATCTGGCGCGCTTCC
This sequence comes from uncultured Lachnospiraceae bacterium, assembly GCA_947053345.1. Taxonomy (GTDB): domain Bacteria; phylum Bacillota; class Clostridia; order Lachnospirales; family Lachnospiraceae; genus RGIG4057. Next base: position 19,803 of record CAMRSM010000041.1, on the reverse strand, counting down.
CGCTGTGGGAGAAGGGGCTTGATTACAACCACGGCACCGGGCATGGGGTTGGCTGTTTCCTCAATGTACACGAGGGACCTGTCAATATCCACTGGAGGATTGGCGATCCAGGCAAGAGCCATACACCGTTCGACGAGGGAATGGTGGTCTCGAATGAACCGGGTCTTTACCTTGAAGGGAAATTCGGGATCCGCACGGAGAACCTGATCGTCTGCCGGAAAGCGGAGAAGACGGAGTACGGGCAGTTTTTGAAATTTGAGACGCTGACGATGGTTCCGATTGATCTTGATTTAGTGCTCACGGAGCAGATGTCCGCGCATGAGAGGGAGCTGTTAAACGGATACCATGCGAAGGTATATCAGATGATTGCCCCGCATCTGGATGAAGAGGAGGCTGCCTGGCTGAAGGAAGCGACGCGGGCAGTATAAAAAAGCCGTGCGTGGCAAAACGGCTGTTTTGACGGTTTATGATAAAAAACATCCCGCAGGTGGGTTAATCCTGCGGGATGTTTTGTTTTTGCTAAAAAAATTCCGGAAAGCCGCCTGTAAGATTACGCGAGCTTGTTGACAGCCTTTGCCAGCCTGGAAACTTTTCTCGCTGCGGTATTCTTGTGGTAAATGCCCTTTGCGGCAGCCTTGTCGATCGCGACAACAGCGGTCTTTAACGCGGCAGCGGCAGCGGTCTTATCAGCAGCTGCAACAGCAGTATCCACCTTTTTGATCAGGGTTTTTACTCTGGACTTTACCATCTTATTTCTCAATGTCTTTGTCTCGATAACTTTGATTCTCTTCTTAGCGGATTTAATATTTGCCAACTTGTACACCTCCAAACGATTTTGTTTTTTCGCATGAAAGTTTTCGGGGAATCCGGACACGGACGTTTCCCGGAAAACATACTGTTAAATCATAAATCATTTTATGTTGGATGTCAAGAGAAAAATTGCATAAATTTATCGGTTATTACGAAACCTAGTTTATATTGCGGAGGGTTTGGCTGCATGGATGCAGAAGGAAAAAAGATATCGGAAAGAAAAATCCGGAGAAATGGAATAGAGACGAGAGGAGTGGAATAGTATGGAAGGAGAAATTCGGACCGACTTGGCGCTCGAGATGCAGGAGAGGTTTACCGAGGACGATGTCGAGGTTTCTGGGGTGGCTTTAACAGAGGATTTCTGTGAGGACGGAAAGATGCGTGTCACAAAAGTGGAAATTTTGGATGAACACGGTGCGCAGGTGATGAAAAAGCCGGTCGGGACATATATAACGATTGAGGCGGCAAAGCTGTTTTCCGGGGAGGAGAAGGAGCGCCGGAAGGTGAGTGAGGAAGTCGGCAGGCAGTTGGGGCTTTTGTGCGCGGATAAAAAGATCTGTCAGGTCTTGGTCACGGGACTCGGGAACCGCGAGGTAACACCGGATTCTTTAGGACCGCTTGTGACCGACCAACTTTTTGTGACAAGACATCTTCTGCGGGAATATGGGGAAGGTTTTTTAAACCGGCAGTTGGAAAAGGAAGAGGATGGAACGGAGGTTTCCTTAAGTGCCGTAGCTCCGGGGGTAATGGGACAGACCGGGATGGAGGCGGTGGAAATCATTCAGGGGCTTGTAAAGAAGATTGGGCCGGATCTGGTGCTGGTGGTTGATGCGCTTGCCGCAAGGAGCGTGGAGCGCCTGAATACGACTGTACAGCTGACGGATACAGGAATCTGCCCCGGTGCCGGGATCGGGAACAACCGGAAATCGTTGAACAAGGAAAGCATCGGCTGCCCTGTCATTGCCATCGGTGTGCCCACGGTCGTGGACGCGGTGACGATTGTGCGGGATTCGATGGAAGGGCTTTTGCAGGAACAGGGTTTTGAGAAAAAAGAGATCGGGCTTTTTTTGCGCGGGGTGGAGGACATGCGTAAAATGAACACCATGTTTGTCACACCGAAGTCGATTGACGAGGAAATCCATCAGATGAGCCGCACGATCTCGGAAGCGATCAACTACTGCTTTTTCGGTATCTGAGGAAAAAAGACAGGATTTTACTGAAAATGGGGAGGAAGATATGAGGCGGAGGCAGAAGGAGAAATGGAAAAAGGTGCTGGTGCTCGTCTGCGGCACCCTGTTTTTGGTGTTTGGACTGCGTGCGCTCTCCGGGCTGGCGCAGTCCGCGCTGCGGCAGCTTGTCCCGGAGGGGGAGGGGCTGTCTGGCGAGATCGGGGAAGGGATTTTGCTGACAGACCGTCCCCTGTTTTCCTACCTGAGATTCCAGGAAAATGAGCGGGGACCGTTCCGCTTTATTTTGGAGAGGGTTCTCGACCACAGCCGTTACATATTAGCTGCCGCACCGGAAACGGATATGGCGGCATCCCTATGGGACACAAAAAAGGGCAATGAAAATACAGGGGGGAAGGGTGAGGCAGGCCAAACCAACGAACGGGCGGATGCGGGGGAAGGGGTGACGCAGGGCGATGAACTTGTACAGGTGACGCAAGGGCTGCTTGAGAGCGTGATGTCAGAGAATGCGGCATATGGGGATTATCTGCCGATATCCTACGCGAAGGGGGAGGTGGAGGCTGCCACAAAGCCATCCAAGGTAACGGACAATTTGCCGGCGGAGTCGCTGCCGACCGAAACATTGCCTGGAGAAGGGCTTTCAGGGCAAAAAAATCCGCTTGAGGCCAAGCTTTTGCTGGAAAATAATTATTGTATACCGGATCTTGCCAACCCGGATTATCTGATCTCAAAATATTATATTGTTGATTCCATCACCAGCACACTGCCGGAGCTTTTCAATGGGAAGGAAATGCTCTCGAAGGATCTTTCGATCGCGCCGGCAAAAGAGGGGGGCTACCAGATCCTGATCTACCATACCCACGCATCGGAAGGGTTTTGCGACAGCAGAAAAGGCGAAGTGATGGACACCGTGCGGGGACCCGGGGAGGCGCTGGCGGAATATCTGCGAGGGTTTGGCTACACGGTCTACCATGACATGACGGCATATGACAGGAAGGACGGCAAGGATAACCGGAATGCTGCTTACAGCACGGCACGGCCGGAGATCGAGGCTTTTTTGGAGGAGCATCCGGAGGTGGAGGTTATTATTGACCTGCACCGCGACAGCGGGTCAAAGCGCGTGGCGACAGTGAATGGGAAAAAAACGGCGCAGATCATGCTGTTTAACGGCCTGTGCCGCAACGCATCCGGACCGATTGATTACCTCCCGAACCCGAATCTTTCCGGGAACCTTGCGTTCAGCCTGCAGACGAACCTGATCGGGCGCGTGCTCTACCCGGATCTAATGTTCCGCATCTACCTGAAAAATTACCGCTACAACCAGCATTTTAGGGAGCGCTGTATGCTGATCGAGCTTGGGACGGATCAGAATACGGTGGAGGAGGCATACAATGCGATGGAGCCGCTCGCCAATATTCTTGATATGGTGCTGCGGCAGGAGGACAGAGCGGGCTGAGAGGCGGACGGATTTTACGGCATTTTGGTCTTTATGCGGGCGCGGATGCCCACCGCGCGGGAATGGTTCTCTCAAAAAAAATTTACAAATCTTCTATTTTATGTTACAATGACCGTGATTGGGACAAGAAGTCCGGGATATGAAGGATTTACGGGCTTTTCCCTGCGGTGTCTTTTTCGCATGCGGCAGGGACATAAATAGAATGAATAAGCAGAAGCCGGGAACGGCCGGCTTGCGGAAATGAGGAAATATACATGGCGATGGATCAGAGCAGGATACGGAATTTTTGCATTATTGCGCATATTGACCACGGAAAATCAACCCTGGCAGACCGCATTATTGAGCAGACGGGGCTGCTCACGAGCCGGGAGATGCAGGCGCAGGTGCTTGACAATATGGAGCTTGAGAGGGAGCGCGGCATCACGATCAAGGCACAGACCGTGCGGACGGTGTACCGCGCGAAGGACGGCGAGGAGTATATTTTCAACCTGATTGACACGCCGGGGCACGTCGATTTCAATTATGAAGTGTCGCGCAGCCTCGCGGCCTGTGAGGGTGCGCTGCTTGTCGTGGACGCGGCACAGGGCATCGAGGCGCAGACACTCGCGAATGTCTACCTGGCGCTTGACCATGATCTTGACATTGTTCCGGTGATCAACAAGATCGACCTGCCGAGCGCTGAGCCGGAGCGTGTGAAGGCGGAGATTGAGGATGTGATCGGGCTTGACGCGCAGGATGCGCCGATGATTTCGGCAAAGACCGGCCTTCATATCGAGGATGTGTTGGAGGCGGTTGTCAGGCAGATCCCGGCACCGGGCGGAAATGCCGGGGATCCGCTTAAGGCGCTGATTTTCGACTCGGTTTACGATTCGTACAAGGGCGTGATTATTTTCTGCCGTATTATGGAGGGTACGGTGAAAAAGGGAACGCCGATCAAGATGATGGCGACGGGGGCGACTGCCGAGGTTGTGGAACTCGGTACGTTCGGACCGGGACAGTTTTTGCCGTGCGACGAGCTTTCGGCCGGCATGGTCGGATATATTACGGCGAGCCTGAAGAACGTGAAGGATACACGGGTTGGTGATACGGTCACAAACGCGGACAAGCCGTGCGCGGAGCCGCTGCCGGGGTACAAAAAGGTAAACCCGATGGTCTACTGCGGCATGTACCCTGCCGACGGCGCGAAATACCCGGATCTTAGGGACGCGCTTGAAAAACTGCAGCTTAATGACGCGGCACTGCAATTCGAGCCGGAGACCTCAGTTGCGCTGGGGTTTGGCTTCCGGTGCGGATTCCTCGGCCTTTTGCATCTTGAAATCATCCAGGAGCGGCTGGAGCGCGAATATAACCTTGACCTTGTGACAACCGCGCCGAGTGTTATCTATAAGGTATATAAGACGAACGGCGAGCAGATTGACATTACGAACCCGACCAACCTGCCGGACCCTTCGGAGATTGATTCCATGGAGGAGCCGATCGTGAGCGCGGAGATCATGGTGACGACGGAGTTTGTCGGCGCGATCATGAAGCTCTGCCAGGAGCGGCGGGGTGTGTATCTCGGCATGGAATATATGGAGACGACGCGCGCTCTGTTAAAATACGAGCTGCCGCTCAATGAGATCATCTACGACTTTTTCGACGCGCTCAAATCCCGCTCAAGAGGCTATGCCTCGTTTGATTATGAGTTAAAAGGCTACGAGAAGGCGGAGCTTGTGAAGCTCGATATCCTGATCAACAAGGAGGAGGTGGACGCACTTTCCTTCATTGTGCCGGAGGCGACGGCTTACGAGCGCGGGAGGCGGATGTGCGAAAAATTAAAGGAGGAGATCCCAAGGCAGCTCTTTGAGGTTCCGATCCAGGCGGCGGTCGGCAGCAAGATCATTGCGAGGGAGACCGTAAAGGCCATGCGAAAAGATGTTCTGGCAAAGTGTTACGGCGGCGATATCACGCGCAAGAAGAAGCTTTTGGAGAAGCAGAAGGAAGGAAAGAAGCGCATGCGCCAGGTCGGCAATGTCGAGATACCGCAAAAGGCGTTTATGAGCGTGCTGAAACTGGATGAAGACTAAGCTGGCAATTTATGTACACATCCCGTTCTGTTTGAGAAAGTGCAATTACTGTGATTTTTTATCAGCACCCGCCGCGGAGTATGAGATGGAGGGTTATATCAGGGCACTTGGGCAGGAAATAAAAAATTTTGCAAGGAAGAACGAACCGCTCCTTTCCGACTATGAGGTCTGCTCGGTGTTTTTCGGCGGCGGGACACCGTCCCTGCTTGCGGCGGGGCAGCTTATGGGGATTTTGGGGATCCTGCGCGGGTGTTTTTGCATCCGGGGGGACGCGGAAATCACGGTGGAGTGCAATCCGGGCACATTGACGGAAAGAAAGCTTGCAGAGTACCGCAGGGCGGGTGTGAACCGTTTAAGCCTTGGGCTGCAGTCCGCCAATGAGAGGGAGCTTCGCCTGCTTGGCAGGATCCATACATGGGAAGATTTCCTTTCGGCTTACCGCCTTGCAAGGAAGACGGGATTTGACAATGTCAATGTTGATATCATGAGTGCGCTGCCGGGGCAGACAGCCGATTCTTATGAGAGAACCCTGCGGCAGGTGCTCACGCTGCGCCCGGAACACATTTCGGCGTACAGCCTGATCATCGAGGAGGGAACGCCTTTTTACGAGCTTTACGGCGGGGAAAGGCAGGACGGTGTGACACTTTGCGGGGATGACGGGAAAAAAGGGCAGGAGGGGGATTCTTCCAGATGCCGCGGCGGGAGGGCATGTTGCGGGTGCGGACAGGAAAAAGAAGAAGTGGTATTCCCGGGATATGGCGGGGGGGCACCGTCGGGAATCCTTCCTGCGGCAGAGCGCCTGCCGGATGAGGATACGGAGCGCAGGATGTATGTCTGCACGGGGGAGCTTTTGCGCAAGGAAGGCTATCAACGTTATGAGATTTCTAATTATGCCCTTCCGGGAAGGGAGTGCAGGCATAATATCTGTTACTGGGAGCGCACAGAATATGTTGGTTTTGGCATTGGTGCGGCATCCTTGTTCCAGGGGTGCCGCCTGGAAAACGAAAGGGATATTTCGGAATACGAAAGAAAAATCGGGCAGGGGCTTGGCGCGTGTGCCGGAAGGGATACGCTTTCGAAGCGCGAATGCATGGAAGAATTTATGTTCCTTGGACTGCGCATGATGCGGGGGGTATCAAGGGAGGCGTTTTTCCGGCAGTTCGGGCGGGACGTGGATGTTGTTTACGGCGCTGTGCTGAAAAAATATTTTGAGCTTGGATTCCTTGGGGAAGCGGACGGCCGCGTATTTTTGACGGAGCGGGGGATTGACGTGAGCAATGCGGTCTTTTGTGATTTCCTGCTGGATCCATAGAAGAAGGAATGTCTTTGGGATTGGTGTGCCGCAGGGCATGGAAGGATGGGGGAAGAAGATGAACAGGGGAATGGGATACCGTAAAACGGGCTGGTTGAGAAACTTATTGTGCTCGGCAGCTGTCTGCCTGCTCTGTGCCGGAATGTGGGATGTGGATATGCCATTTTTCCCGGCGGCAGGGGAGATCGTGGCGAATGCCGCGCAAAATTCATTGAACCGCACGGAACTTACGATCAGCAAGGGGGAGCGTTTCGCGCTGTCCGTGAAGGGAAGTTATAAAAAGATATTTTGGAGCGCGGGCAATAAAAAGATTGCCACCGTCTCCGAAAAAGGTGTTGTCAAGGGCGTTTCCGCGGGAAAAACCGTGGTGACGGCAGAAGTGGATGGTACAAAATACCAGTGTAAGGTGACCGTGGAATCCCCAAGCCTGAATAAAACAAAAGTAAACGCGGAGATGGGGGATGCGTACCAGCTGAAAGTATCCGGCACGAAACGCAAGGTTTCATACAAAAGCTCGGATACTTCCATAGTAAAGGTTTCCTCCAAGGGCAAGCTTTCTTTTCTAAAACCGGGGAGCGCGTCGGTGACGGCGACTGTGGGCAGCAGTAAACTGACTTGCACGGTCAAAGTAAAAAATTCCCTTCCCGCTGCGGTGAAGACCGACTATTATGAGGGGCTTTCCGAGCAGGATGGAGAGGTGGCAAAAAAAGCGCGGGAAGTGTTGGACTCCGTGGTCAGGGAAGGGATGGAGGATATCGAGAAGGTTTTGGCGCTGCATGATTATATTGTATTACATACTGCGTATGATACGAGTTACACAAAATATTCCGTTAAAAATACGCTGCTTGACGGATCAGCAGTCTGTCAGGGTTACGCTGATACGATGAAGCTCTTTCTGGATGTACTTGGGATAGAGAACCAGTTGATTTATGGCGTGGCAGGGGGGGATCACCATGTGTGGAACTTAGTCTGCCTTGACGGGCAGTGGTATCACTTGGATGTGACCTGGGATGACCCGCTTCTGGACGGGAAGGATGTACCGGGCGAGGTGTGTTATGAATATTTTATGGTAGCGGACGGGAATATGGCGAAAGACCATAGCTGGGAGCGCGCGGATTATCCGTTGGCGGAGGGCGGCATATACACGGGTTATATTTGGGATAAGCTCATGGAAGAGGCGGAGGCGGCGGGACTTTTTGCTGCGACAAAGGAAGAATTCTCCCGTATTGTGACAGGAACCGCGTCGGAGGGAGAGCGTGAGGTAGCAATTCTATGTAAGGGTACATCCGCCGATGCTGAGACATTTTTGTCTTGCGCGATGGATGCGTTGATGCGGGCAAATCCGGGCAGGGAGATCAGGGTTTCTTACCGTATGGAGGCGGCAGGGGCATATACGCGGATTTGGCTTGGGATGGAATTTCGGTAGTATCACGCAAGGTATATGGATATCAGGGCTGTTGCGGCTTGCGGCTGCCGGACAATAGAAGCGGAGGAACGGGAAATCCCCACATATTGTCCTGCTTATCTGCATTTTGCGGCAGCCCGGATTTGTTTGGGCGGGCATCCGGGGACGGAAGGTTCGTCCATTTCCGGTTTTCTGCGGATTTTATGGAAAATTTAGAAATAACTGTTGACAAACGGATGGGTAAGTGATATTTTATGTATAGATGTTAGCACTCTTACGAAACGAGTGCTAACAATCCGGAACCAAGACACGGTGTCCAAAAAGGTTGGTGTGTGGATGGAATTAGATGAGAGAAAACTGAAAATACTAAAAGCGATCATCTGTAACTATCTGGAAACCGGGGAACCGGTCGGGTCGAGAACCATTTCCAAATATACGGACTTAAATTTAAGTTCCGCGACCATCCGCAACGAGATGGCGGATCTTGAGGAGATGGGCTATATTGTACAGCCGCATACTTCGGCAGGACGCATCCCGTCGGATAAAGGCTACCGGCTCTATGTGGATTCCATGTTGAAGGAGAAGGATGCAGAGGTCGAGAGCATGAAGGAAATCCTCCTTGAGAAAGCCGACAGGCTTGAGACGCTCTTAAAGCAGGCAGCAAAGCTTCTCGCGGCAAACACGAACTACACGACGATGATCACGGGACCGCAGTATCAGAGCCGGAAGTTAAAGCTGCTCCAGCTTTCCGAAGTGGATGAGACGCAGCTTCTGGCAGTGATTGTCCTTGAGGGCAACCTGATTAAAAACAAGATCATACGGCTTTCCGAGCCACTTGGCAAGGAGACGGTACTAAAGCTGAATATCTTGCTGAATACTTGCCTGCAGGGGTTGAACCTTGCGGAGATCAACCTTCCCCTGATCCAGAAGATGAAGGAAGAGGCGAGGGAGTACAGCATGGTCGTCAGCGATATCCTTGATGCAATCTCACAGGCGGTCAGCGAGGACGACGATGTTGAAATCTTTACAAGCGGCGCGACGAACATATTGAAGTATCCGGAACTGAACGATACGGAGAAAGCAAGCGGCCTTCTGTATGCGCTTGAGGAAAAGCAGCAGTTGAACGAGCTGATGGCGGGGCTGCCGGAGAAAGAGGGAGAGCAGCACGGAATCCAGGTTTTTATTGGTGAGGAGACACCGCTTGAATCCATGAAGGACTGTGCCGTCGTGACGGCGACCTACCGGATTGAAGAGGGTGTTTACGGAAAAGTCGGCATCATCGGGCCAAAGCGCATGGATTACGAAAAGGTGGTAACATCCCTGCAAAGCTTGATGAATCAGCTGGACGGCATATTCAAAAAGCCGGGATGATGCAGTGTATGCACAGGGAATGCAGATGCGGGACTTAAAACAGCAAATGCCCGCAGGATGCCGGAGGAATTTATGGAAGAGAAGCGGACGGAAATTCCTCCACAGTTGGTCGGTATCCAAAAGGCGGATGCGGGACTTAATATAGAAAGGTGATGATAACGTGCAGGATAATATAGAAGAAAAGGAGCGTGCAGAGGACGTGGCTGTAGAGGAAAAAGCTGTCCCGGAAGAAGAAAACGGGCAGGCTACGGAAGATGCGGCGTGCGAAGAAGTGCAGGATTCTGAAGCGGAGGAGGAAATTTTAGAGGAGGCGGCGGAAGAAGCGGACGCGGAAACCGAGGACGGAACCGTGCCAAAGGAGAGGAAGTCTTTCTTTAAGAAAAAGGAGAAAAAAGATAAGAAAGACGAGAAGATTGAGGAACTGAATGACCGCCTGATCCGTTCGATAGCGGAGTTTGATAATTTCCGCAAGCGCACCGAGAAGGAAAAAGCGCAGATGTTTGAGATTGGCGCAAAGGATATTGTGGAGAAGATCCTTCCGGTCATTGACAACTTTGAACGCGGTCTTGCGACTGTACCGGAAGCAGAGAAAGAAGGCGCGTTCGTGCAAGGCATTGAGCTTGTTTACAAGCAGCTGCTCAAGGCGCTGGAAGATGCCGGGGTAAAGCCGATTGAGGCTGTCGGCAAGGAGTTTGATCCCAATTTCCACAATGCGGTGATGCATGCCGAGGACGAAAGTTTCGGTGAAAACATTGTGGCGGAGGAATTCCAGAAAGGATATATGTACCGGGATAGCGTTGTGCGGCACAGTATGGTCAAGGTTGTGAATTAGCGCAGGACATCTGCTTTTGCGTATAATTATAAAGATATATAGAACTTAATAATTGTATGCTGCGTCCCACGGTCATTGGGGCTGGGAGAGTGGTATGCGGAAACTCAAAAACAGCATGCCACCGGACAGTGCCGGGAGAAATTTCCGGAAGCTGTGCGGACGGAAATTCCTTCCACGGATACAGGGACTGGGAGAGTGGCATGCGGAACTTAAAAAACAGCATGCCACCGGACAGTGCCGGGAGAAATTTCCGGAAGCTGTGCGGACGGAAATTCCTTCCACGGATACAGGGGCTGGGAGAGTGGCATGCGGAACTTAAATAGGAGGAATAAAATTATGGGCAAGATCATTGGTATTGACTTAGGTACTACGAACTCGTGTGTCGCGGTCATGGAAGGCGGAAAGCCGGTTGTCATCGCGAACACCGAGGGGGCAAGGACGACACCGTCCGTTGTCGCATTCACAAAGACCGGGGAAAGGATTGTGGGGGATTCCGCAAAGCGTCAGGCCGTGACGAACTCCGACAAAACAATCTCCTCAATCAAGAGGCATATGGGCACGGATTTCCGTGTTGCGATCGACGACAAGAAATTCTCCCCGCAGGAGATTTCCGCGATGATCCTGCAGAAGTTAAAGGCGGATGCGGAAGGCTACCTCGGTGAGAAGGTAACGGAGGCGGTCATCACGGTTCCGGCGTACTTTAACGACGCGCAGAGACAGGCGACCAAGGACGCGGGCAAGATCGCGGGTCTTGACGTAAAGCGTATCATCAACGAGCCGACGGCAGCAGCGCTCGCTTACGGTCTTGACAATGAGCGTGAGCAGAAGATCATGGTATACGATCTTGGCGGCGGCACATTCGATGTCTCCATCATCGAGATCGGGGACGGCGTGATCGAGGTACTTGCGACCGCGGGCGACAACCGTCTTGGCGGCGATGACTTCGACGACAAACTGACAAGATATTTTATTGAGGAGTTCCGGAAAGCGGAGGGGGTTGACCTCTCGACCGACAAGATGGCACTCCAGAGGTTAAAGGAGGCAGCGGAGAAAGCAAAGAAAGAGCTTTCCTCAGCAACGACCACGAATGTAAACCTTCCGTTTATCACGGCAACCTCCGAAGGACCGAAGCATTTTGATATGAACCTGACGAGGGCGAAGTTCGACGAGCTCACCCACGAGCTGGTAGAGCGCACGGCAGGTCCGGTGCAGAACGCACTGCGCGACGCGGGACTTTCCGCTTCCGAGTTAAAGAAGGTTCTTCTGGTTGGTGGTTCCACAAGAATCCCGGCTGTACAGGATAAGGTAAAACAGCTGACTGGACAGGAACCGTCCAAAACGTTAAATCCGGATGAATGTGTGGCGATCGGTGCTTCTATCCAGGGTGGTAAGCTCGCGGGCGATGCGGGCGCAGGCGATATCCTGTTGCTTGATGTTACGCCGCTCTCCCTCTCCATTGAGACGATGGGTGGTGTCGCGACCCGCCTGATCGAGAGGAACACCACGATCCCGACGAGAAAGAGCCAGGTATTCTCGACCGCAGCGGACAATCAGGAAGCGGTGGATATCAATGTCGTACAGGGCGAGCGCCAATTCGCAAGGGATAATAAGAGCCTCGGTCAATTCCGTCTGGATGGGATCCCGCCGGCAAGAAGGGGCGTGCCGCAGATCGAGGTTACGTTCGATATCGACGCGAACGGTATCGTGAATGTATCCGCGAAGGATCTGGGCACAGGCAGGGAGCAGCATATCACGATCACGGCGGGCTCCAACCTTTCGGATGCGGATATTGAGAAGGCCGTGAAGGAAGCGGCGGAGTATGAGGCGCAGGACAAGAAGCGCAAGGAAGCGGTCGAGGTGCGCAACGATGCGGATTCTATGGTATTCCAGACAGAAAAAGCGCTCTCCGAGGTGGGTGACAAACTTTCCGATTCCGATAAGTCGGAAGTGCAGGCAAACCTGACACACTTGAAGGAACTGATCGAGAAATCGAATCCGGAGGTAATGTCCGACGGTGAAGTGGAGGATATCAAGGCGGCGAAGGAGAAGCTGATGGCTTCCGCGCAGTCCCTGTTCCAGAAGATGTATGAGCAGGCGCAGGGTGCCGCGGGTGCACAGGGCGCAGGCCCTGACATGGGCGGTGCAGGATTTAACGGTGCACAGGGCGGTCCTGCCGATGATGTTGTGGACGGGGACTACCGCGAAGTTTAAAAACGGAAGGAACGGTGTTCATTTTGCTTAGGATGGCGGCATATGTTAAGCCGCATCAATGGAGGGAGTTTTGCAGATAGGAAATCCGTCCACATAATTATTACCCGGGTGTGGGAGAAATTTCACATCCGGGTTTTCATGATATCAGCATATCCCCGAACCTTACCGGAAGAGATTTGCGGGAGAGAAGCGGACGGAAACCTCTTCCCAGTTACAGGTACGGGAAGGGAGATATGCGGGACTTTATTATAGAAGGGAGAGGATTGTATGGCAGAGAGTAAGAGGGATTATTACGAAGTGCTCGGCGTGAACAAGGGCGCTTCGGATGACGAGATCAAAAAAGCATACCGCCAGCTGGCGAAGAAATATCATCCGGATATGAATCCGGGCGACAAGGAGGCGGAAGCCAAATTTAAGGAGGCTTCGGAGGCATATGCCATTTTAAGCGATCCGGACAAAAAGCGCCAGTATGACCAGTTCGGACATGCCGCGTTTGAGCAGGGCGGGGGCGGAGGCGGTTTCGACTTTGACATGGGCAGCATGGGCGACATCTTCGGTGATATTTTCGGTGACCTTTTTGGCGGGGGCAGGAGCCGTGCGCGCGGCGGGAACGGCCCGATGAAGGGGGCAAATCTGCGCACCGGTATCCGCATCACGTTCGAGGAAGCCGTGTTTGGGACGGAGAAAGAGCTGGAATTAAACTTGAAAGACCCGTGTGAGAAATGTCACGGCACAGGGGCAAAGCCGGGGACATCCGCGGAGACCTGTAAGAAATGTAACGGATCCGGCCAGGTGGCGGTGACCCAGCAGTCCCTGTTCGGCATGGTGCGCCAGGTGCGGCCTTGTCCGGATTGTAACGGTTCCGGCAAGATCATCCGCGATAAATGCCCGGATTGCTATGGCAGCGGTTATATCACGAAAAAGAAAAAAATACAGGTTTCCATCCCGGCGGGCATTGACGACGGCCAGAGCATCCGCATCCGTGACAAGGGGGAACCGGGCATCAACGGAGGCGAGCGCGGTGATCTTTTGGTCGAGGTGACGGTGAGCTCCCATCCGATCTTCCAGAGGGAGGGAGTTGATATTTATTCCTCCGCGCCGCTTTCCTTTACCACCGCGGCACTCGGCGGGGATGTGCGCATATCCACGGTGGACGGCGACGTACTTTACACGGTAAAGCCGGGCACGCAGACAGACACAAAGGTGCGCCTGCGCGGAAAGGGCGTGCCGAGCCTGCGAAACAAACAGGTGCGCGGCGACCATTATGTAAACCTCATTGTGCAGGTGCCGACGAAGCTTACAAATGAGCAGAAGGATCTGATAAAAAAGCTGGATGATTCGTTCAACGGAAAACCGATCGAGGAAGATGCCCCGAAAGAAAAGAAAAAACCGTTCTTTAAAAAATAGCATGCCGTCTCCCACTGTATGATAATTTGTGTGGGACTAAATATGAGGAGATCATCATGAAATGGAAAAAACTAACCATCGAGACGACGACGGAAGCGGTGGATTTTATCAGTGACCTGCTTTTAGAGCTTGGGATCGAGGGCATTGAGATTGAGGACAACGTGCCGCTCTCTGAGGAAGACAAACAGAAAATGTTCATTGATATTCTTCCGGAGCTGCCGGAGGACGACGGCACGGCGCGCATCAACTGCTATCTTGAGATGGACCAGGATCTGGAGGATATCGCGGCGCGCATACAGGCGGGGCTTGAAGAAATCCGCGCATTTGCCAATGTGGGTACGGGACATATTTCGTTTGGCGAGACCGAGGATAAGGACTGGATGAACAACTGGAAGGAGTTTTTCAAACCGTTCCGGGTGGATGATTCCATCGTGATCAAGCCGACATGGGAGAAGTTAAAGGATGTGGAACCAGGCGACCTTGTCGTGGAGATTGATCCGGGCACGGCGTTTGGTACCGGGGCGCACGAAACGACAAAATTGTGTATCTGTAACCTGAAAAAATATTTGAAACCGGGGGATACCCTCCTTGACGTAGGCTGCGGCAGCGGGATTCTTTCCATTATCGGGATGAAGCTCGGCGCGGGCTGTGCCATTGGCACGGACATCGACAAAAACGCGGTGGAGACAGCGCAGGAAAATGCAAAAATTAACCATTTGGTGGTACAAAGCGGGAAGGAAACTGCCACTCGTCTTCCGGGCACGGCAGAATTTCGAACCGGGAATATCATTGGAGATGATGCTTTTGCCCAACAGGTGGGGGAGGGATGCTACAATGTTGTCGTGGCAAATATCCTTGCAGATGTGATTATCCCACTGTCTGCCACAGTGAAAAAGCATATGGTAAGCGGCGCATACTTTATCAGTTCCGGCATTATTGACATGAAAGCTGTGGAAGTGGCGGATGCGCTCATCGCGAACGGTTTTGAGATTGTGGAAGAGACAAGGATGAAGGATTGGGTTTCCTATGTTGCCAGAATGAAAGAATCCGGGAAATGACAAAATGCTGTCCGGGGGAAAGCAGGGAACCAGGAAAGCTTTAAGGCCGATGGCCTAAGACGGAAACGGACAGAAAAAGCGGGGCGGTGTGGGAGTGGGGCATTTCAAAGAGGGAGGAAGCGCTTTCCCGCACCATCCCGCCACGTAAGGTTTAGTGTAGATGTGCAGAATGAAACATAGAAAGAGGATGTGGAATGAGAAATATTACCGATAAGATCTATTATGCCGGGGCACAGGCGGACGGCGGTTTTTTGTTTGAAAACCAGTACGAAGTGCCAAACGGTGTTACATACAATTCTTATGTGATCATGGACGAGAAAACTGCGGTGCTTGATACGGCGGACGCGAAAGTGGGGGAGCAGTGGCTCTTGAACCTGAAAGAAATCCTGTCGGGGAAGAGACCAGATTATCTGGTGGTGTCGCATATGGAGCCGGATCATGCTGCCAACATCGGCACATTTTTAAAAGAATTCCCGCAGGCGGTGGTAGTAGCAAACCAAAAAACTTTTGATATCCTTGCCTGCTATTTTGACATTGACTTTTCCGGGCGCAGCCTCATCGTGAAGGAGGGGGATACGCTTGGCCTCGGCGGGCACACGCTGCAATTTTTTATGGCTCCGATGGTGCATTGGCCGGAGGTTATGGTCAGCTATGAACAGAAGGAAAAAATCTTATTCTCGGCAGACGCATTCGGAAATTTTGGAAAAACTAGTGATATTTTCCTTGCTGCGGGCAAAGAGGAAGAATGGTCAAAAGATGCGGCGCGCTATTTCCTGAATATTGTAGGGAAATATGGCAAGCCGGTGCAGCAGCTGTTAAAAAAAGCACAGGGGCTTGACATCCGGATGATCTGCCCGCTGCACGGACCGGTGCTTAGGGAAAATCTTTCCTTCTTTTTGGATAAGTATGATGCATGGAGCAATTACCGCGCTGACAAGGCGGGTGTATTGGTGCTGTCCGCGTCCATCTACGGCAATACCGATACGGCAGGGGCATACCTTGTGCAGTGTATCCAGGAGAAGGGGGTTCCGGCAAAGCATATGGCACTTGCAGGAACAGATCTGTCTTATGCGGTGGCGGAAGCGTTCCGCTACCAAACGATCGTTTTTGCGTGCGCGACCTATGACGGCGGTCTGTTCCCGTGCATGGAAGATCTTTTGTACCGCCTATCCTCTAAAAATTTCCAGAACCGCAACGTTGCTTTGGTGGAAAATGGTTCCTGGGGACCGATGGCGGCAGGGAAGATGAAAGCAGAGCTTGAGAAACTATCCGGGATCGAATTTATCGGGCAGACCGTCACGGTCAAAGGGGCGGTTCAGGAAGCGGACAGGGTAAAGCTTGCGGAGCTTGCAAGAGCGGTCGCGGCAGTGTAAAAAGCAAAGCGGCGGCCCGCCGCAGTATGGTAGGAAGATTGCGATGGAAAAACGAAAAAAACCGGTGGGTACGAGCTGTGATTCCTGTACAAACTATAGGTACGATGAGGAATATGATTATTATGTCTGTGAAGTCAGCCTTGACGAGGACGAGATGGGGCGTTTCCTGCGGGGTACGGTTGAGAGCTGCCCGTATTACCGGAGGGACGACGAGTATGCGGTGGTGAGAAAACAGATGTAGGAAAGAAAATAACAGCCGGGAAAAAGCCGCTATGTGGAGAGGAAAAAAGATGACGGGGCAATATGAAAATGAAGTTTTTGACAGGGTGAAAAAGTCGGAGCGGGAGGCTGTTTTGGCGATCTACCGCGCGATGGTGGGAACACCCGGCTGTACATGGAGTATGGAATATCCCAACGAGACGGATATTGAATCGGATCTGGCAAGGGAGGCACTTTACTGTATGCGCGGGCCGGGGGGCGGCATCCTTGGGCTGATTTCCGTGGATGCAGATGAGTCATGTGCCGCCCTGCCGCAGTGGAGCCCGGCAAAAAGGGCAGCAGAATTAGCGCGGCTTGCCGTAATACCGGAATACCAGAACCGCGGGCTTGCGCGCAGAATGATCCTGTCCGTGACGGAAATATTGAAACAGCAGGGATATGGTGCGGTACGTTACCTTGTCAGCCCGGAAAACAAAAAGGCGCTCGCCTCCTATGCGAAGCTTGACTTCGTCTACTGCGGGGAAGCTTTTTTGTATGGGCGGGAATGGAGGATGTACGAGAAAGTATTGCAGCGTATGTAGCAGAATCGAGGGGAATTATGCATGACCGTTTAACAAAGGGCGATATCAAAAAAATGGAGGAAGAGATCGAATACCGCAAGCTTGTTGTTCGCAAGGAAGCAATCGAGGCGGTCAAGGAAGCCCGCGCCCAAGGGGATCTGAGTGAGAATTTTGAGTATTATGCGGCAAAGCGCGATAAAAATAAAAACGAGAGCCGCATCCGCTATCTGGAGCGAATGATCAAGACGGCACAGGTGATCGAGGATACTTCAAAGGAGGATGAAGTCGGTCTGTACAATACGGTTGAGCTTTACTTTGAGGAGGAAGAGGAGACGGAGACTTACCGTCTCGTGACGACTGTGCGCGGCAACACATTAAACGGTTCAGTCAGCATTGATTCTCCGATCGGGAAAGCCATCCTTGGGAAGAAGGTCGGAAACCGTGTCTATGTGGCGGTGAGTGAGAACGCCGGATATCATGTGGTGATCCAAAAAATCGAGAAGACGCAGGATGACGGGACGGATAAACTGCGGGGTTTTTAAACTGTGGCAAGGGCGGGTTCTAACGAAAAATGCGGATTTTTGGAGAATATAGTTGTTTTTCCCGGAAAATTTAGCAGGAATTCTTTTATTTTAGAAAGTCTTAATTAGTTCGTCACAGCTTGCTCACAAATAGCCGCTATAATAATAACTGTAAACGATAAGGAGTGAGCAATTTTTCAAAGCGCGCATTGACCGCTCGCTCCGCCTAACAATTATCTAAATTTTGATAGATACTTTTTCCCACTACAACCCTTCTAAGGAAAGAAGCTGCCGAAAGGCAGCTTTTTTCCTTTGTCACCTTTTTAGCCCCCCGTCATATATTTAGATTATAACACGCAAAAAAGCAGGTATCCCAATGGAAAGAGCAGTCGGTATTTTTGGCGGGGATGACAGGCATTGTTATCTTGCGAATGACCTGATATCGCGCGGGTATGAAGTTTTGGTGTGGGAGCTTGGGAATGAGAGAAGAGCGTGCCCGATGCTGCCCGAATTTGACAAAATAAAAATTGCAAAAAGTTTTTCTGAACTGGCGAAGGACTGTCAGATTCTGGCGGGACCGCTGCCGTTTTCAAAATATCTCGCGGTAAAATCCCACAAAGGCTGTGAAAATTTCGGCGATACTTTATGTGCGCATGTGCGGGAAGGACAGCACTTTTTTGCGGGCGGGATCCCGAAAGACCTGGCGGAGCAGTTAAGGAAAAAGGGTGTGCGGGTGACCGACTACCTTGAGGACGAATTCTTCCTGAAAGAAAATGGGCAGCTGACCGCGCAGGGCTGTGTCGCCGAGGTGATAGGCGCATGGAAAAAAGGGATTCGGCACGCAAAGGTACTTGTTACCGGATTTGGCTTCTGCGGCAGGGAAATCGCGAAGGTCATGCGCGGCGTGGGGGCTGACGTAACGGTGTGTGTGCGCCGGATGCAGAGCGCCTGGCAGGCGTATGAGGAGGGATTTGCCATCGGTTATTACGAGCAGCTGCATGACCTGCTGCCCCGCACGGATATCGTGATTAACACGGTTCCGGTTCCGGTGCTTCCGGAAAGTAGGCTGCGCCATGCGCGGGCGGGAACGGTTTTGGTGGAGATCGCCTCTGCGCCTGGGGGATTTTTGCCGGAAGCGGCGAAAGATTTGGGGCTGACGGTGCTTCTATGTCCCGGGCTTCCGGGAAAATACGCTCCGGCAGGGGCTGCACGTGTGATGGCGGATTGCATGGAAAATAGAAAGTGTGGGGAATAGAAATGGAATTGATCGGAAAGAATATCGGAGTCGCATTTACAGGCTCCTTTTGCACATACAAAAAAAGCTTTGTCGAGCTTGAAAAGCTTGTCGAGGCGGGGGCACAGGTGCAGACCATCTTCTCGGATGCGGCGCAGAAGATAGACAGCCGTTTTGGCGAGGCGGACGGCTTTATACAAAGAGCAGAGGAAATCACGGGGAAAAAACCGTTCCGGACTATCAAAGAATCCGAGACGGTTGGGCCGTCTGCCATGTTTGACCTTATGGTGATCATGCCGTGTACCGGCAATACGATTGCAAAATTAGCAAACGGCATCACGGACAGCCCGGTACTGATGGCGGCAAAAGCGCACCTGCGCAACGAAAGGCCGCTCGTGCTCTGCATGGCGAGCAACGATGCGCTCGGCATGAACATGAAAAACATCGGTCTGCTGATGAATGTAAAAAACATTTATTTTGTCCCGTTTTCCCAGGATGATCCGGTCAAAAAACCGAATTCACTGGTAGCGCACTTTGAACTGCTCACGGAGACCGTGAAATTTGCGCTGGCGGGGAAACAGCTCCAGCCGGTGCTGGCGGTATAGAGGAAGGAAAGAGAACCGGGAGGGCATTTGCGGGACTTAAAAAACAGCGAATGCCCGGAACGGTGCCCGGGAGGATTTATGGAAGCGGAGCGGACAGAAATGCTCCTGCGGTGGGGTGGTGCCGGGAGGGCATTTGCGGGACTTAAAAAACAGCGAATGCCCGGAACGGTGCCCGG
>CAMRSM010000040.1 GCA_947053345.1 uncultured Lachnospiraceae bacterium | reverse complement strand
GACGGAAATTGCTTCCCCGGTGTGGCAGCCGGGAGGGACACATGCGGAACTTATAACAGCATGTGACCCGGAAGGGTGCCGGAAACGATTTCCGGAAGCAACGCGGACGGAAATTGCTTCCCCGGTGTGGCAGCCGGGAGGGACACATGCGGAACTTATATTAGGAGGTTATCAATTTGAGTGCCTATCCAAACGAAAAGCTATACGCAATTGCAAAGGAAAATTATGATATACTGCGGGATTACTGCATCGTTTTGGAGGAGGAAGGCTATTGGCAGCACCCACAGATGATCTTAAACCGCCAGATCGAGGATTTTCTCGCGCTTTATATCCAGGCGCTTTTGGTGCAGCTGGCGGATTACATTCAGGCGGGGGATGCGGAAACCCTGCGCATGATCGTTGAGGTGACAAACCAAAATCCACTTGGGATTGAGACGGAGACCGGGATAACGGGTGAGAATGCCGAGGAGGCAAAAAAGCTTGTGCTTGCGCCGCCAATCCTGCTGCAGCTTTGCAGCCTGAGGGATGTGGAGCACCACAGCAGCATGACCGGGCTGTTTTTTGACGCGCTGTTAAATATCATATTTGCGATGGCGTTTTTAAACCGCCGGACGGATGTTGTTGTCACCCATTATGTCCGCGAGTATTACGGGCGCATCCAGGCGTTTGTACAAAATGCGAACAGCCGGGGGGCATGTGTGGACGAGCAGTACATTTTCCACAAGATCTGCATGGGGGATTTGGAGGGCAATACCGCGCTTTTGCGGAAAGCGGGCGAGGATTTTGCCGTATATAAAAAAGAAGCGTTCCTGCTTGAGGAAAAGGAGGAAGAAGCCCTGCCGGAGGGGTCTGCGGCTTCGGTAAGTGCGGAGGAGAGCCATGCCGAGGAGATGACGGATTCCGGCGAGGGCTACGGTTACGGGGAAGAGGAGGAAGCCGGATACGGCGAGGAGGAATACGAGGAGATTGACGAGTTTGTGTGCGCAAAGGAACCGGAGGACAGAGGAGAACTTTCGGACCGGACAGTACAGCCGGATGGTTCCGGGATGCCGGGCGCTTGGGATGCTTCTTCCGGCGGGGAGGATGGGGAACTTGCCGTAACGGTCCAGAGTGCCGCCGAAATCTTGTTGTCCGGCCGCCGGGTGGATGTGCCGGCGGTAGCAGCGGGAACCGCGGCTGTCATAGAGGAGGAAGAGAGGAAAGAGCCGGGAGAGCGCGTGGAAGAACCTGCACCCGTGGTGGATAAGGAGGCGGCGACCCGCGCGGCACTCGCCTCGTTTAAGGCAAAGCGCATGGAAAAGCTGATGAACCGTTTGGATGAACTCATCGGTCTTTCCGGCGTGAAGGAGGAGATCCGCTCGCTGATCAACCTGATCCGGGTGCGCAAGATGCGGGAGGAATACCATTTACCGGGGATGCCGATGTCATACCATATGGTATTTACCGGGAATCCCGGTACCGGGAAGACGACGGTGGCAAGGCTGATCGCGGAGATTTACCGCGAGCTTGGGATTTTAAGTAAGGGCATGATGATCGAGACGGACCGGGCAGGTCTTGTGGCGGGGTATGTCGGGCAGACAGCACTCAAGGTAAAAGAGGTCGTAGACCGTGCGAGGGGCGGTATCCTCTTTATCGACGAGGCGTACACGCTATCGAATGCCGTGGGCGGCAACGATTTCGGGACGGAAGCCATAGATATGCTGGTGAAGCTGATGGAGGATTACCGCGAGGATCTGGTGATCATCGTGGCAGGTTACACGCAGGAGATGGAAAACTTTCTCAAGTCCAATACCGGCCTGATCTCACGTTTCAATAAATTTATTGATTTCCCGGACTACGGGGATGACGAACTCGTTGATATTCTCGACGGGATGGCAAAAAAAACAGGCTTTTCCCTTGAGGCGGAAGTAAAGGAGGCGGTGCAGGCGTACCTTGCGCGGCTGACGGTGCAGGAGAGGGCGGACTTTGGGAATGCCAGAGGAATCCGCAACCTGTTTGAAAAGATGGTGTCGGCACAGGCAAACCGCGTCGTGGCGCACGAACAGCCGACCAAGGAACTGCTCTCCACCATCACATCCGAGGATTGCAGGTTTTTTGCATAGGGAGCTGCAAAGGGGAACGCAAGGAGGTTTTTATGTTAGGGATTTTGTATTTGGTCATTGCAGTGTTCTGGGGGAGCGCGGTCTGCAGCCTGTTCTTTCCTGACATGCTGGATTGGGCGGGGCGCAGTTTTTCGGGGGGGAAAATAAAACTTTGCAGCTTGTTTTTGCTTCTCCCGGCATGGGTCTACACCGGGGTAATCCCGATGACATGGCTGGTATATATCCTCTCGTATGCGCTGCGCTCGTTCGAAAACGGCATGTGGTACGCGAACCTGGCAGTGATGGGCGTGTTTTTGATAAGCGGGGTACTGATCTATGTGGTGCGCGGTGTACAGAGGGAACTGCGGCTTCCCCGCGCAAAGTCAATGGCACTTTCCGCAGGGGAGGCCGTGCTTCTCATCTTTGCGCTCTACCTCTCCCTGCGCCTGTTTTTTACTACTTTTTTCGTCGAGGGGGACACCCTTTATGTCGGTCTGTCGGTGTTCAGTGATTTTTCGCCGCACCTCGGCATGATCCGCTCGTTTTCAAGCGGGAATAATTTCCCGACAACGTATTCGCATTTTGCGGGGGAAGATATCAAATATCATTTTATGTTCCAATTTTTGGTCGGGAATCTGGAGTATCTGGGGCTGCGGCTTGATTTGGCATTCAATATCCCAAGTGTGCTGGGGATGGTAAGTACCTTCCTGCTGCTCTATGTATTTGCCGCGAAGCTGACGGGAAAGCGCGCGGTGGGATATCTGGCTTGCCTGCTGTTTGCGTTCCGCTCTTCTTTTACCGTGTTCCGCTACCTTGCGGAGCAGACAAAAGGCAGGGGGGTGTGGGAGGCTTTCACGGAAAATTCGGAATTTATCGGTTACACGCCCAATGAGAACTGGGGGCTTTGGAATTTAAATGTATACTGCAACCAGCGCCATCTGGCCTTTACGCTCGGTGTGCTGCTGCTCGTTCTGATTTTTTTCACGCCGCATCTTTTTGCGATGGTGCAGCGCATCCGTCTGGAATGGGGAAATGTCAAGAGGGCTGAACGGGACGGAAAGAAGAACGGCCTGCTGCTTCGGAAGGAGCGCGGCGGGCCGGTGCTGCAGGGGGTTGTCGCGCCGACTGACCAAGATCCGGAAAAAACAGAGGAAGAGGAAGCCGTCGGGATGCCGGATGAGGAGGACGCAGAAATCCCAAAGCGCATCAAATTTTTCGTCCGCCGGAGCTTTTTTTCGGCGGCAGGCTGGTCGCTTGGGCATCCTGCGATGGCAGCCTTTGCCGGGCTTTTGCTTGGGGCGCTCGCGTTCTGGAACGGCGCGGTGACGATCGCTGCCCTGCTTGTGCTTTTTATCATGGCTGCACTTTCCGACCATCGGCTTGATTACCTTGTGACGGCATTGATTGCGGGGGCGCTTGCCGTTTTGCAGAGCATGGTATTTATTGAGGGCAGCGCGGTCTCCACATCGTTTTATTACGGGTTTATCGCCGAGAACCGGACGGTTTTCGGTGTGATCGACTACATTTTCCGGCTTACCGGGGCAGCCCTTTTTGTGACGGCGGCGGCGTTCCTTCTGGGGGATGCCAAGGAGCGTATCATGGCCGCGGCGTTTGCTGCGCCGTTTATGTTCGCGTTCCATATGTCCCTGACGGCAGATGTCACGGTAAACCACAAGTACATCATGATTTCCCTGATGCTGTTTGGCATATTGGAGGCGCATGTGCTCTTAAAACTCTGGGAACAGAAAAAATTTGCGATGCGCGCGGCGGCGGTGTTCCTTGTGCTGCTGCTTTCGGCCACTGGCATTTTTGAGTATATCACAGTGCTAAACCGCAACCAAAAACAAAATAACCTGGCGTTTGATACAAATGCCGCCGTGACGGCATGGATACGGGAAAACGCCACGGCCCAGGACATTTTCCTGACTTCAAATTACGCGCTCAACCATGTGGTTTTAGGCGGGGCGATGCTGTACAGCGGATGGCAGTATTTTGCCTGGTCTGCGGGGTATGATACTGCGTACCGCGACGGGCAGGTCCGCATGATGTATGAGGCGGAATCTGTGCAGGAGTTATCCGGGCTTATCGAGCAGAACAACATCCGTTTTATCATTGTTGACCACGACAACCGCACGAGCGGGGATTATGAGGTGCGGGAGGATGTGATTGCTTCGGCTTACGAACCGGTCTACACGCAGGATGAAGGGGATTGGAAGCTGACGATCTACGATGTGGAAAAACCGCTTTTTTCGAAATGATGCAGAAGAGTATGGGTGGCAGGCAGGATCTTGCCTGCCGGAAAGGGGAAAATTATGTATTATCCTTATGTGGTAGTGGGCGCGGGTCTCGCGGGACTTACGGTGGCGGAGCGTATCGCCGCCGGGAAAAATGAGAAAGTGCTGGTGGTGGACAAGCGTGCCCATATTGGGGGGAATGTCTATGATTCTTACAATGAGGACGGGATTTTGATCCATAATTACGGACCGCATATCTTCCACACGAACGACCGGGAGGTGTATGAGTATCTGGGCCAGTTTACAAAGTGGGATGATTTCTGGCACCGCGTATTGACACAGGTGGACGGGAACCTGATCCCGATGCCGATCACTTTGGAGACACTGAACCGCCTGTACCATCTGTCGATGAGCCCGGAGGAGATGGAACGCTTTATCGCCGCGCGCGCGGTGCCGCTTGAGGAGATTAAGACGAGCCGGGACGTGGCGCTTTCCAAGGTGGGGGAAGAAATCTACCAGAAGTTTTTTGAAAATTATACGAAAAAGCAGTGGGGTGTCGACCCGGCGGACATTGATACTTCCGTGATCTCACGCATCCCGCTCCGGTTCAACCGCGACACAAGATATTTTACGGACAAGTATCAGGGAATGCCGCACTGCGGTTACACGAAGCTGTGCGAGGCGATGGTGCACAACAAAAACATCAAGCTTTTGCTGAACACGGATTTTGAGGAAATCCGGGATGATCTTCCGTATAAGACACTGATTTACACCGGCCCTGCGGACGAGTATTTCCATTATAAGCACGGAAAGCTTGCGTACCGGAGTGTGGATTTTGTGATGGAGACTTACGATATGGAATCGTTCCAGGATGCCCCGGTCGTCAACTACCCGAATGATTATGACTACACGCGCATCACGGAGTTTAAAAAAATGACCGGGCAGCAGCATAAAAAAACAACGATCATGAAGGAATTCCCGAAGGCGGAGGGCGAGCCGTACTATCCGTTCCCGACGGCGGAGTGCAAGGCGCAGTTTGCACTCTACCAAAAGGAGATGGAGAAGGAGGAGAATGTATATTTCCTCGGGCGGTTGGCGGAGTACCGCTACTATAACATGGATGCGGTCGTGCGGAGCGCGCTGGATCTTTACCGGGATAAATTATGCTAAGGACAGGATGGAGGCGAAACGATGGATAAATTATATATTGTGATTCCGGCATACAATGAGGAGGAAAATATCGAGTCGGTGGTGAATGACTGGTATCCGGTTGTCGAGAAGGCGGGCGGGGAGAGCCGGCTTGTGGTGATTGACGACGGGAGCCATGATTCTACTTACAAAAAAATGCAGGAACTCGCGAAGGAGCGGCCGATGTTTACCCCGGTGACAAAGCAGAACGAGGGGCATGGCGCGACGGTGCTCTACGGCTACCAGTACGCGCTTGACGCGGGGGCGGACTATGTGTTCCAGACCGATTCGGACGGGCAGACCCTGCCGGAAGAGTTCTGGCCGTTCTGGGAGAAGCGGGAGGATTACGCGATGGTGATCGGACACCGCAAGGGCAGACAGGACGGGGCTTCGCGCGTTTTTGTCACAAAGACCTTAAAGCTTGTGTGCCGCATCTGTTTCCACGTGACGGTGACGGATGCAAACACGCCGTTCCGCCTGATGCAGGCCGGGACACTGGCGGAGAACATAAAGCTGGTGCCGGAGAAATTCAACCTTTCCAATGTGATCCTTTCCGTGATCTACGCAAAGAAAAAGCAGAAAGTCCTGTATCTGCCGATTACGTTCCGGCCAAGGCAGGGCGGAGTGAACTCCATCAACCTGAAAAAGATATTTAAGATCGGGAAAAAAGCACTTCACGATTTCCGCATGATCAACCGCTGTTTAAAGGATGTGTAGGAGGCAGGGGAATCTGCGGGTTTACAATTTTACTGCGGAAGGAATGGGGCATCAGGGCGGGTGGCTGCTCCGGGAATAATACCGCAGCATGGAGGCTATATATGCAAAAATCAACAAAAAAAGTTATGAAAAAACGGCTCGATACCATTTTTGATTTTGTGATACCGCTTTTGTTTTTGGGCGGCGCGGCGGGGATCGGGACATCGCTGCTGGGGGATGATTTTTCGCGCGTTGCCGTCTGGTGGCTGGTGTTTTTGGTGCTTGGGGTGGTCGCTTACCCGGTGGCTGGCCTGGTCTTCGGGCGTTTCCACGACGGCGGTTTTATTTTCGCCAAAGCGATCGGGCTTGCAGGGACGGGGATATTTATGTGGATTCTCTCCTCGTTGAAGATCATGCGGTTTACGCGCACGAACGCGCTGATTGCGGTCGGGATTGTGCTGGCTGTCAATATCATCATCCTTGCGGTCGTGGCGGGAAAGCAGAAAAATGCGCCGAAGGGTTTTCTGGCGCAGGCGTGCGGCTACCGGATCACGGAGAAAAAACTGGTGGCGGCGTTAAAATCCGAGGTTGTCTTTTTCATTTTTTTCATGCTCTGGTGTTACCTGCGCGGTTTTAAGCCGGAGGCGTACGGCACGGAGAAATTCATGGACTATGGCTTTATGGCAGTGATGGACCGCTCCGAATATATGCCGCCGGAAGATCTTTGGTTTGCCGGGAAGAGCATCAATTACTATTATGTCGGGCAATACCTTGCAACTTTTATGACAAAGCTGACCGGGGTCGGCGTGGAGTACGGCTACAACCTGATGCTGATGACGCTCGCGGCCTGTGGGTTCGCGATGCCATATTCCCTCATCAATAATGTGGTGCGCTCGTTCTTAAAAGACCGGAAGCTTTCCGTGCGCACGGGCAGGAGCATGGAATCGGAAAGCGGCCAGAAGGTATTTCTGCTGATCCGTATCCTGCCGCCGCTCACCGGAACGGTCGCAGGGCTCGCAACCTCGTTTGCCGGGAACATGCATTATTTTCTGTTCCGCTTCCTCATACCAAGGCTCCAGCGTCTGGCAGGTTTTGCGGAAAATGAGGTTGAGAAGTACTGGTTCCCGAACTCGACGCGTTATATCGGCTATAACCCGGAGACTGCGGACAAGACGATTCATGAGTTCCCGACGTATTCTTTTGTGCTTGGGGATCTGCATGCACATGTGATCAATATCATGTTTGTGCTGACGGTGCTTGCGATGTTGTTTGCGTGGCTGCAGTACCGCAAGGAACGAATGGATGCGCTGCGCATGGGGACGACGGTAAAGAAAGCTTCCTTCTGGTTTGAGGCGCTGCACCCGATGATCCTTTTGCTCGGATTTTTTATCGGAATGTTCCACATGACGAATTTCTGGGATTTCCCGATTTATTTTGTTGTTGCCGGGGCAGTCATCCTCTTTTCCAACGCGGTGATTTATCAGTTTTCCCTCGATACGGTGAAACTGACCGCCGTGCAGGCGGCGGTCGTCCTTGCGGTGGCAAAGATTGTGGCGCTGCCGTTTACCTTGAATTTTGACCAGATCTCCACAACGATGCGGCTGAATTATTACCGCACGCCGATCCATCAGCTCATTGTTTTGTGGGGGCTGCCGGTGGTTCTGGTTCTGGTCTTTATCTGCGACCGCTATTCGGTGTTTACAAGGCTTGGCGTGCTGACGGGATTCCGTTATGATGAAAAAGGGCATAAGATCGAGCCGAAATTGCGCGACGAGGACAAGGAGCGCCTGACGGAGCACGAGAAGGCAACGCTTGTGGAATTTGTCCCGGAAAAAAATAAGTTGTTCCAGTTTATTGAGAATCTTTCAGTGTCCGACCTTTTTATCGTCACCATCGGGCTGTGTGCGGCCGGGCTGGTGCTGATCCCGGAGCTTGTGTATGTGAAGGATATCTATGAGGGCGATTTCAAGCGTTCCAACACGATGTTCAAGCTGACATTCCAGGCTTATATGATGTTCGCGCTCTGTATCGCGTTCATCCTGATGAAGCTTACCGCCTTCGCGAGGACATATTTCCAGCGCGTGGCGGGTGTGGTCTTGGGGCTTTGCTTCCTGACAACGCTCGGATATTTCGGCAACGCGGTGAACGGCTGGTTTGGCGACGTGAGGGACGCGAGCCGCTATCAGGGGCTTGACGCGACGGCGTTTATGCAGAAGGAGTCGGCACAGGATGCCGAGGCGGTCGCGTGGATGAAGGAGAACCTTGTCGGTACGCCGGTCGTGCTTGAGGCGTGGGGACCAAGTTATTCCTTTTATGAGCGGATTTCTGCGATGACGGGCCTGCCGACGGTGATGGGCTGGCAGACACATGAGTGGTTGTGGCGCAGTGAGGCATCCGGCGGATTTCCGGCGGCAGTGAACGAGCGGCGGAAGGATGTGATCGAAATTTACTATTCGACCGACGCGGCGCGCGTACGCGAACTGATCGAAAAGTATGACATCGGATATATCTATATCGGTGCGAGCGAGCGGAGGAGTTTAAACGACGGAACGATCCGCGGGGTGTACGATTCTATCCAGGAAGAACGCTTTTTGACGGATGAAGTCAATGAAGCCCTGCTTCTCTCCCTCGGGGAGATCGTGTTTGAGTCGTCCGTGCCGGGGGAGACCTCCTATCTGATCCGGGTCGCACCCGCGAAGTGATGTGAGGTTTTTGGATCACGGCTTTCGGTTTCGGAAGAATCCGCGTACTGCCCCCCTCACACAAAGCCCTGACTTTTGGTCTTTGTCCGTGCCGGGCAGGCGCATTTTCACAAAAGCAGCAGCATAGAATAGTCAGGAGAGTAAAAATGATAGTGCTGCTGCACGGAATGGGGGAAATGTGACGGGTTCCGGAAGGTTACAGGGACAGGGAGTGATGTGTATGCGGGTGAGGATCCTGCATGCCGCTTGTTTTGCGGGAAGGGTGAAAGTACTTGTGGGAAGCAGGGAGCTTGCGTGCGGTCTTGCATACGGACAGGTAAGCCCTTACGGACGGGTGAGTGCTGGCTTCCGCAGTGTGAGTGTGATCTCGGAGGAGACGGGGGAGGAACTGCTTTGCGAGACGATGCCGTTTCACGGGGGAAGGCAGATGACGCTTGTTTTGTGCAACACGATGGGCTGTATGCTGCTTGTCCCGATGGAGGAATGCCTGTGCGGGGAGCGGCGGGAACGCGCCTGCCTGCGTGCAGCGAATTTCAGCTACGGCGAGGGACCGTTTGACGTTGTCCTGGCGGAGGGGGAGACCATATTTCCGTACTTGACGCAGGGGCGGGTGACATCGTTTCTTCCGGCAGTGCCCGGAATTTATGATTTCTGTTTCCGGGAAACCGGTGCGGGCGAAGAAGCCTGTATGGCGGAGGATATCGGAATCGCGCTGAAGGTCGCACCGGGGGTGGGTTATACGGTATGTGTGTTAGGGACGGGAAATACCCAGCTTCCGCTTGAGGTAAAGGTGCTTGAATTCTAAATTTTGCCGCCGGTTCTCCGGGGACGGCAGTTTACGGATTTCCGGGGAGGAGTAAGCTTTTTTGCCAGGGTTTCCCCGGCTATAAAAAAACAGGAAAAATGAAAAGAATGCTTTCCTGTGACGGGAAACTGTGATATAATCACATCAGAAATAATATCGGCATCCGCCGGTTCTCCGGCAGGAAGGTAAACCCGCGCGGGACGTGGGGCTTACTGCGGGAAGGGCGGCGGTGCGGGGTAAAAACGGATAAGCTTGCGGCCGTTTCGGCTGCTCAGAAATGGTGGATATTATGTGCGATTTGCAATACGACTTGACTTACAACGACTTCAATCCGACAATTCTGTTTGCCAGTAAGTTAAAAATGACGGTGGAGGATAAGTATCACTGCCACAGGGATTTTACGGAACTGACGATTATCCTCTCCGGAAAGGGCAGATATTATGTGGAGGGCGAGACGTACGATGTGGCCGCCGGGGATATCATCATCTGCAATCCGGGCGAGCGTCACAGGAATATCGTTCTGAACAAGGACGAGCCGACGGTGGAATTTTTTACCGGCTTTTACGGTTACCATTTTAAGAATATGCCGCCGGAATCCATTGTGTTAGCGGGGGGAGGGCATCTGCTGCATATGGCATCCGACGCGAGGCGCGAGGTGCTAAAACAATGTTATGAGATGCTCGCGGAGAACGAGTCGTGCCAGATCGGGAAATACTTCATGCTCAAGGCGCGGCTGATGCAGGTTCTGCTCCTGATGATGCGTGAGATCGTCGGCACGCCGCAGCAGAGGCAGAAGAGCTGTAATTTCGAGAGTTACAACAAAAGTTATGCGGTGAAGAAGATTGTGAATTACCTGAATGAAAATTACGAGCAGAAGATATCCCTTGACCAGATCGCGCATAATATGTATTTAAGCCCGGTCTATGTCTCTAAGATCTTTAAGGAGGAGACCGGGGAGTCACCCATCAATTACCTGATCAAAATACGGCTTGAGAAGGCGAGGGATATTTTGCAGGAGGATGAGATGGGCAGCATCAAGAGCATTGCCAACGCGGTAGGCTATGACGATGTGTACCATTTCAGCAAGTTGTTCAAGAAATATTACGGCATTTCGCCCCAGAATTACCGCAAGACGGTGCGGGGGGATATGGCATCCGGGGAATGAGGGGGGGGGACTTTTATGACGAAGAAAAGGTTGACAAGAGATTTGAAATGGGGGTTCCAATATTATCCTTATTATCAGATGCGCATTGAATGTGACAGATTTCATGGTTGGGCAGCGCTGAACGAATTGACGGATGGAGAATATATATATTGGGATTTTTTTAAAAAGGCGGGGAAGGTTCCCGTGGCAGGAAAAGGAATGTGCTGGCTTACTTTAATTCCGGATGGGAAGAAACATTCTATGACGGCGATGTTTACGGAAGACGGAAACGTATCAGCATGGTATATTGATGTAATCCACTCTGTGATGTTCGATGAGGACGCAGTGCTGGCCTTTATGGATCAATATTTAGATGTTATGCTTACGACAAGCGGTGATGTATTGGTAGACGACAAAGAAGAATTGGATGCCGCATATCGGTCGGGAGAATTTACAGAAGAACAATACGAGGCGGCATTGTTGGAAGGGCAACGAATCATTGATGAATGGGGTAAGGATGTTCATGCGACTGAACTTATGTGTAAAGAAATGTTAAGCTATGTCAGAGCACAGGTGAATCAACAACCACTTACCATATTTCTTGATCTTGATGGCGTATTAAATATTTATCAGCCTGATTTGGAAGTGCAAACTTTACTGCCATCTGCAGGAGAAAATATATGCGAATTGATACATAGAATGAAAGCGAAAGTGGTAGTTATTTCCAGCCATCGGCTAGGTGGTGCATATTGGGATATTCTTTCCGATTTTTTTAAGTGCAATCATATATATGATATCGATATTACCCCATATGGAGAAGAATATCACAATAGGACAGAGGAAATAAACGCTTATTTGCATATGCACCCGAATATTGCAAGGTATGTTATTTTAGATGATTGTTTTCAGGATGATTATTCTTGTGATCCGAAGCTGCGTGAGCGTCTTGTTTTTGTTGATGCATTAAAAGGGCTGCAGAAACAAGATATTATAAAGGCTTGTGAGATTTTAAACCGTCAAATTGGAGTTTCATAAAGGGTTTGGGATATTCCCGCAAAGAGAATGAAGTACATTAACGCAAAGGATACCCTTTTCTTATGAAAGGCTGGAATTGTAATGGGTATAATTGACGTGAACAGGGATTCATGGAATAAACAAGCAGATTGATATCAAAACAATGCGGCGTTTTCTTTTGATGAGGTTGACTATGGTAATAGTTCTTGTCCAAAAGAAAAAGATCTAAAATTTTTTGTGATGTATATCGGCGGACGAGCGTTGAGCGTGGGCAGGAGAGTCAGGAAAAAGCCGCGTTTGGAAAAATGCAGTTTCTATGAAAAAAAAGCGGCCAATTCCGGATGGCCGATACGGGAATTGAAATGGCAGATTTTTTGAACGCCTGCTGCTGGCAGAGGGAAAAATAACTTGATTATAAGCATTCCTGCATGCTACTAAACAACTAAGGGAGCTTACAAGAAGATTTTCCATTATAATATCAATAAAAAAATAAAAAGTTGTTGACAATTCATTTTTTTTGTAGTATACTGAGTATGTTTTTAAGGAATGCATGCACGAGTGGCTCAGTGGTGGAGTATCGCCTTGCCAAGGCGAGGGTCGCGGGTTCGAATCCCGTCTCGTGCTCTTTTATTTTGGCTTGTTCCGGAAAAGCGCCGCAGATGCAGTTGACGACAGCATTCGCGGCGCTTTCTTTTTTTTCCGGGGCGGCGCACATTCCGGAAGGTTTGGTGTGTTCCCGGTATCAAAATCCGGACGGACGGGCTTTATCATCGGAGGGTATGGAAGAAACAGGAGGAAGAAGAGGTTAAGATGTTTACGACAATCGAGTTATTTGCGGGGGCGGGCGGGTTGGCGCTCGGAGTGGAAAAAGCAGGGTTTTTGACCATTGGCCTGGTCGAGGTTGACAGGGATGCCTGTGAGACGCTGAAGGTGAACCGTCCAAAATGGAATGTGATCTGTGACGATATTGCGAATGTGTCCGGCCAGGATCTGGAGGGGAGGTTCGGTATAAAAAAGCGGGAGCTTGACCTGTTATCGGGCGGTGCGCCGTGCCAGGCGTTTTCGTATGCAGGGAAGCGCCTTGGGCTTGAAGATGCAAGGGGGACGCTGTTTTACCATTACGCGCTGTTTCTGGAGAAACTCCAGCCGAGGATGTTTTTGTTTGAAAATGTCAGGGGGCTTTTGACCCACGACGGCGGAAAAACATACCGTACCATATTGGAAATTTTTGAAAAGACCGGTTATACGATACATAAGGAAGTGCTCAATGCGTGGGATTACGGTGTGGCACAAAAAAGGGAGCGCCTGATCACGGTCGGGGTGAGGAAGGACTTAAAAAAGAAGATCCGGTTTTCGTTCCCGAAAAAGCATGAATATAAGCCGGTGCTCCGGGATGTGCTTCAGGATGTGCCGGAAAGTGCGGGTGTTCCGTACGGGGAAAATAAGAGGAAGATTTTCGAGCTTGTGCCCGCGGGGGGATATTGGCGTAACATCGACCCCGAGATTGCCAAGGCGTACATGAAAAGCTGCTGGAACATGGAGGGAGGGAGAACCGGCATCCTGCGCCGGATGAGCATGGACGAGCCTTCGCTCACAGTGCTGACATCGCCGTCACAAAAGCAGACGGAACGCTGCCACCCGCTTGAAGCGAGACCGTTCACAGTCAGGGAGAATGCCAGATGCCAGAGTTTTCCGGACGAATGGGAATTTAAGGGGAGCGTGATGTCGCAGTACAAACAGGTGGGAAATGCGGTGCCGGTCAATCTGGCATATGAGGTCGCGGGAAAAATACGCGAGGCATTGGAGGGCAAAAATTGATGGGATGGAGCCTGAAATTTATATCGGAAGAAGACTTCACGCGGCATGTGAGGGCAACGATCGAAAAGTATGGGGAAAAGCTGGAATCATTTGACGTGAAGCGCTTTAATAAGAACATTATTGACCCGGTGAAGCTGATTTTTGACAAGACGGTGTACCGTTCAACTTGGGGCGAGATTGTAGGCAATGAGATCTTCCGCCAGAGGGATAAGGCGAACAATAACGATATCGGATATTTTCATCAGCGCATTTTTCAGTATATGGTCAACTGCCATGTTCCCGACAACGGCAAGGAAGGCGGCTGGGATATCATATACCGGAATGAAAACGGGATCCCGCTGCCGGATGGGGATGTTGTGCACAATATTTATGTGGAGATGAAAAATAAGCATAATACCATGAATTCCGCGTCGGAGGGCAAAACTTACATAAAGATGCAGAACCAGCTGTTAAAAGATGACGATTGCGCGTGTTTCCTTGTGGAGGCAATCGCCAAGAAATCACAGGATATCAAATGGGAAACGACGGTGGACCGCAGCAAAGTGTCGCACCGGAGGATCCGCCGGGTGAGCCTGGACCGGTTTTATGCCCTTGTGACCGGGGAGGAAGATGCCTTTTACCGGATGTGCATGGTGCTGCCCGGCGTGATCGAAGGGGTCGTAAACGGCGGGGAGGGAATCCGGATCCCGGAAGATACGGTTCTGCGGGAGCTTGGGAATATTGCGGCAAAGGTCGGGGGAGACCCCGCTTCCCTTGAGATGGCGGCATATATGCTTGGTTTCCATACTTACCGCGGTTTCAAGGACTGCCTGCCGGATCCGGATGTGCCGGAGGACGCAGTCCTGAAAAAATTGTATGAGTACGCAGGAAAGGGGATGAGTGGCCGGATCTGATGTGAAACGGCAGCAAAGGAGAAGAAGGATGGAGACAACGATACAGGATATCACGGGGGAGTGCGGCGGCCGTGTGATCGCGGTGAGCGATGTCCATGGGCACGGACATTATTTAAAAGGGCTATTGGAAGCCGTTTCGTTTTCGAGGCAGGATACGCTCGTCATCGTCGGGGATATCATCGAGAAAGGCGGCGACAGCCTTGCCACGGTGCGTTATTGTATGGGGCTGCAAAGGAGAGGTTACCATATTTATATGTCGGCGGGCAATGTGGATACCAGTAGGCTCGGGAGTTTTTTTGACCGCAGCGAGGGGCACGGACGGCGTTTCGCGGAGGAACTGGCATGGACAAAGAAGGTTTGGAAATGCGGGTTGTTTTTGGAAATATTAAAGGAACTTGGGATTTCGCCCGATCAGGTTCATGAGGAAAATGCCGGGGAAATAAAGGATCGGATTGCCGAGACCTACCGGGAGGAACTTGGGTTTCTCACTGGCCGGCCGGTGATCATTACCTGCGGGAATTACATTTTTGTACATGCAGGGATACCGACCGACGATCTGGAAACGCTGAAGGGGAAGGACGGTTTCCAGTTTTTAAAGACGGATGCGTTTTTTACGCAGGGGTATTCGTTCCGGCGCTGCGTCGTGGTGGGGCATTGGCCGGTCAGCCTGTACCGGAAGGATACGGACTGCATGAACCCGGTCTTTGATTACGAAAGGCATGTAGCCACCATCGACGGGGGATGCGGTTTAAAGAAGGGCTGCCAGCTCAACGCGCTTTTGATCCCGCACCCGTTTGCCGCGATGGAGGAAGTCGGGATTGCAGTGTATGACGACTATCCTGCCGTGCGCGCAAAGACTGTCCAGAAAGCGGAGGCGGCGACCATCCGTGTCAGGTATTTTGACGCGGAGGTGGAATTATTTTCGCGGGAGGAAGAAAAAAGCGCGGGAGGACAAGCTTGGGCGAAACCACAGTGCCTGACCGGGCAGGGGCAGGACGGGAAGAAAGCGGAATACAGGCAAAGCATAGCGGCCGTGCGGCATAAAAGGAGCGGCATTGTTTTTCATGTGCCGGAGGGTTATCTTTACCGCAGGGACGAGAAGCTTTTTTGTTCTGATTTTACGAATGCTGCCTTGCAGGTTGAGGCGGGGGAAACAATAAAGCTTATCGCGTGGACGGACGCAGGGGCGGTCGTGAAGAAGGACGGGGTTATAGGTTGGTATTTTGGGGATTTTGATTTTCCATATTCTGTGTAAAAATCGTAAATTGACTTGAAATCATCCCTCGGATAGTGTATACTATTAGGCAGGTTTGGGAACACCAAAAGCAGGAGGCATTGCGATGATCGAGGCAACGAGCTGTGGTGGTGTTGTTATATTCAGAGGGAAGATTCTGCTGCTCTACAAAAATTACAAGAACAAGTATGAGGGCTGGGTCCTGCCGAAGGGTACTGTGGAGGAAGGCGAGGAATACAAGGAAACAGCGATCCGCGAGGTCCATGAGGAGACCGGGGTTCAGGCGCAGATCATTAAGTATGTCGGCAAAAGCCAGTACACCTTCAATACGCCCCAGAATATCGTGCAAAAGGATGTGCACTGGTATCTGATGATGTCTGACAGTTATTACAGCAAGCCACAAAGGGAAGAATTTTTTATGGACTCCGGGTATTACAAATTTCATGAGGCGTACCATATGTTGAAATTTGCAAACGAAAAGCAGATTCTGGAACGCGCGTACAATGAGTACGGCGACCTGAAAAAAAGTAATCTGTGGGGGAATAGAAAATATTTCTGAAAGCAAAACCCCATACGGCGCATGGAGTGCCCGTATGGGGTTTTTCCCATTTTTCGTGTGCTTTCCGCGGCGGAAATGAAAATTTGTGATTTTGGTTGCCAAGAAGTATGCCGAGTGCTATAATGGAGTGGTTGTTACAAAAAACAGCAATAAAACGTACGGTAAATCAAAGGAGTGGACTACGATGAAAGTCAAACAAAAGGGGATCCTTTCGCTTCTGCTCACGGTGGTTGTGATCGCGGTCACGGCATTTGTGGCGGTCTGCGGGATCGGTTCAAAAAAATGGGGAAGTATGTCGGATGTGAAGCTGGGACTTGACCTTGCAGGCGGTGTCAGCATCACATATGAGGCGGTAAAGGAGAATCCGACGCGCCAGGAGATGGATGACACCTTCTACAAGATGCAGCTGCGCGCGCAGGATTTTAACAGCGAGGCCGCTGTTTATATGGAAGGGGACACGAGGATCAATGTGGATATTCCGGATGTGACGGACGCGAACGAGGTTTTGGAAAAGCTCGGCGATGCCGGAAAGATCTATTTTATCTATGGTCAGTCCGCGGACGGTGTGGAAAATATCGTGCAGGACGCGGAGAGCGAGAGCAGATGGAAGCTTGCGAGGCCGATTGAGGACATCATCGCGGACGGCGATGTCGTCATTGACGGATCCTGCATTGCGGGTGCGGAGGCCGTCATCGGACAGAACAGCCTCGGCGCAAACGATTATCAGGTAAAGCTTACCTTAAACGATTCGGGGAAGAGTAAGTTTTCGGAGGCGACGGCCTACGCTTACAGCTATTACAGCCAAGTATCACTCAGCGTCCGCAATATCATCGCGATCGTGTACGACGGCGCGGTGTACAGCGCGCCGATGGTGTCCGCGCATATCTCGGACGGGAACGCGGTGATCAACGGGCAGGAGGACTACAACGAATCCAACCAGCTTGCGAGCATTATCCGCAACGGGGCGCTCCCGTTAGAGCTTCAGGAGATCCGCTCCACGGTCGTGGGCGCGAAGCTCGGAACCGAGGCGATCAATACCTCGCTGATGGCGGGCATGATCGGCTTTATCCTCGTGCTGCTGT
Organism: uncultured Lachnospiraceae bacterium; assembly: GCA_947053345.1. Lineage (GTDB taxonomy): Bacteria > Bacillota > Clostridia > Lachnospirales > Lachnospiraceae > RGIG4057. The sequence goes on along the minus strand of CAMRSM010000040.1, from coordinate 12,537 downwards.
TCATGATTATTGTCTACCGGATCCCGGGCATGGCGGCAAGCCTTGCGCTCTGCCTGTATGTGACGGTGATGATCATCTGCCTGAACCTTTTTAATGTGACACTGACTTTGTACGGCGTGGCGGGTATCATCCTCTCAATCGGTATGGCAGTTGACGCGAATGTCATTGTGTTCACGCGTATCAGCGAGGAGCTCGGCACGGGCAAGACCGTGCGTTCCAGCATCAAAAAAGGTTTTGAAAAGGCGCTCTCAGCGATCATCGACGGCAATGTAACGACGCTGATTGCGGCGGCGGTGCTGTATTTCCTCGGTTCCGGCACGATCAAGGGCTTCGCTCAGACGCTTGCCATCGGTATCGTGCTCTCGATGGGAACCGCGCTTTTTGTGACGAAATTCATCTTGAATGCGCTTTATAATGTCGGCTTTGACCACGAGAAATTTTATGGGATCAAGAAGGCAGGCAGGATTTTTCCGTTTACAAAACATAGTTTGAAATACCTGGTTGTTTTTGGCGTGGTGGCTGTGGCACTGGTCGTGTCGCTTATCGTTGGAAAAGCGAATACCGGGAACAGCCTAAATTACGGGCTGGATTTTATGGGCGGAACTTCGACCGAAATCGTTTTTGAGGGCAGTGCGCCGGGAAATAAGGAACTGGAGCAGTTGGTGCAGGATACGATCGGCAAGCAGGGTGAGGTGGTTCAGATCCAAGGGGAGGAAGCCGCGATCATCAAGACCGAAGTATTAAACCTTGAGGAAAAGACAAAACTGGAGTCTGCACTGAATGAGAAATATGGCGTTTCCGGTGAGGACATCACTTCAACGAGCATCAGCGGGACGGTAAGCGGTGAGATGAAGTCGGACGCAGTTGTGGCCGTGGCCGTGGCGACGGTCTGCATGATGCTCTATATCTGGATCCGTTTTAAGAATATTGGTTTTGCGGCGAGCTCGGTGCTCGCACTTTGCCATGACGTGCTTTTCGTGCTGATGATCTACGCAGTGTCACGCATTTCGGTCGGCAATGCGTTTATCGCGTGTATGCTGACGCTTGTCGGTTACTCGATCAACGCGACCATCGTAGTGTTTGACCGCATCCGCGAGAATATGAAGGAAAAACTGAAAAAGGAGTCCGTGGAGGATGTCGTGAATGCGAGCATCAGCCAGACGATCTCGCGCAGCATCAATACATCGCTCACAACTTTTGTGATGGTGTTTACGCTCTCGGTTTTTGGTGTTTCCTCCATCCGCGAGTTTTCGATCCCGCTCATGGCAGGTATCGTCTGCGGTGCGTACTCGTCCGTATTCTTGGCGGGAACGCTCTGGTACTACATCAATAAAGTGTGCATGAAGAAAGAAGCGGAACAGTAAAAAAATTATGGGTTTCACAGGAGGCTGGGTTTGTAAGTTTACAAATGCAGCCTCTTTGCTGTATATACAGAATGGGAAAGGGGAAGCGGTGTGAAGGAAAAATGGATGGTAAAAAACCGGTCAGCGGACTTTGCTGCCATTGCGGCGCGGTTTGGTATCAGCGAGGTAACGGCGCGGCTGATGGTAAACCGCGGATTAAATACCGACGAGGAGATGGAGGCTTATCTGCATCCGGATCTCTCGCAGATGCACCCTGCAGAGCTTTTAAAGGACGCGGGGGAAACCGCGCGGATATTGGCACGGAAAATACAGGAGGGGGAGCGGATCCGCGTGATCGGGGACTATGATGTGGACGGCGTTGTCTCGACCTACATATTGATGCAGGCACTGAAAGAGTGCGGGGCGGCGGTGGATTTTGCGATTCCGGAGCGGGTACGGGACGGCTACGGCCTAAATATGCGGCTTGTAGAAGAGGCGTGGGGGCAGGGGATTGGCACGCTGCTTACCTGTGACAACGGGATTGCGGCGGCAGAACAGACAGCATACGCGAAAGAATGCGGGATGACGGTGCTCATCACGGACCATCATGAACTTCCGGATGTGCTTCCCTGCGCGGACGCGGTTGTAAACCCGAGGCAGGAAGACTGTGCTTACCCTTATAAAGGACTGTGCGGGGCGGCGGTGGCCTACAAGGTGGCGGAGCTTGTCTATGAGGCCTGCGGCAGGAAACGGGAATGCGCGCAAAAATTTATAGCATTCGCCGCGGTCGCGACGGTTTGCGATGTGATGGAACTGACGGGGGAGAACCGCACGATCGTAAGCCTGGGGCTCTCCATGCTGCATAACAGCGCGAATCCGGGCATCCGTGCGCTCTGTGAGGTGAACGGTATCCCACAGGAAACATTGAACGCCTATCAGCTCGGCTTTGTGCTTGGACCCTGCATTAACGCGACCGGGCGGCTTGAGACGGCGGAGCGCGGCGTGAGGCTTCTGCTTGCCGAGTCCGAACCGGAGGCGCGCCCGATTGCCGAGGAACTAAAGAACTTGAACGATATCCGGAAAGATATGACGGCTAAGGGCGTGCAGGAGGCGGTAAAGCTCGTGGAAGAAAGCGGCCGGGCGCTGGTTTTGCAGGATGCACAGGAACCGGGTGTGTCAGGAAAGATTTCCGGACAGGCGCTGGAGGTTACGGACAAGGTACTGGTGATTCTTCTTGAGGACTGCCATGAGAGCCTGGCGGGCATTATCGCGGGGCGGCTCCGGGAACGCTACAACCGCCCTGTCCTTGTGCTGACAAGGGCGAAAGAAGGCCTGAAGGGCTCGGCGCGTTCCATCGAATGCTATTCTATGTTTGAAAAGCTTACGGAGTGCCGGCAGTTTCTGACGCAGTATGGGGGGCATCCGATGGCGGCGGGGCTCTCGCTCCCGGAAGAAAATTTCCTGCCGCTAAAAAACGCCCTGAACGAAAGGTGCGGATTGACAGAGCAAGATTTAACCCTTAAAATATCAGTAGATGCCGTGCTGGCACTGTCGGGGCTCTCATTTGCGCTCGTGGAGGAGCTCGCACGCTTGGAGCCGCACGGGAAGGGCAATGAGAAGCCGTTGTTTGCCGAGCGCCGCCTGAAAGTATGCCGGATGACGGCGATCGGAAAGTCGCACAAGATGTTCCGCTTTTTGCTGGAGGATGCGTACGGCACGCAGATGGACGCGCTGTATTTTGGCGACGGGGAGGCACTGGAGGCAGAAATGTGCGCCCGTTACGGGGATGAGGCGGTGCGCGGGCTATATTGCGGGCGGGATATGGGCGTGCGCATGTCGGTCGTATATTATCCGTCCATCAACGAGTACCGCGGCACAAGAAGGCTGCAGGTCGTGATCCAGCATGTGCAGCTGGAAACATGACGATGGGACGGGCGGGATGAACCGCGGCGAGGAGGTTTTTATGACGGAGGAACTGAATGATTTTTGTACGGATTTAAAGGATTTGTTCATGCGGCAGGATTTCGCGCAGATGGAAGAATTGCTCGCAGGGAAAACGGACGGGGAAATAACAGAGCTTGCAATGTATGAGCACGATATCCTCACGAAATACTATGAGCAGGAAAAGTACCAGATGCTGATCACACACTTGAATTTTGCGGCATTTGCGAGTTACCTGTTTGAGTATGCGGGCAAACGGGGTGTTTTCACGCCATCGCAGTTTCAGCAGGGCTTCCGGATATTCCTTGATATTTACGAACTCGCGCAGAACGCAAAAAAACAGCAATAACCGGAACTTAATAAACAGCATGCGCCCGGAAGCAGTGCCCAGAGGAGTTTTTGGGAGGGGAACGGACAAAAAGTCCTCTGCCAGAAACGGTGCCGGGGAGGGCGTATGCGGTACTCAAAAACAGCATGCGCCCGGAAGCAGTGCCCAGAGGAGTTTTTGGGAGGGGAACGGACAAAAAGTCCTCTGCCAGAAACGGTGCCGGGGAGGGCGTATGCGGTACTCAAAAACAGCATGCGCCCGGAAGCAGTGCCCAGAGGAGTTTTTGGGAGAGGAACGGACAAAAAGTCCTCTGTCGGAAACGGCGCTGGGGAGGGCGTATGCGGTACTCAAAATAGGAGAGAACCGATGCTTGACCAAAACAAATTTATGGAAGCGCTTTCCGCACTTGCGGATTACGCGCAGGGGAACGGCAATGTACTCACGAAAGCCCAGGTGGAAGAGAGCTTTGAGGGCATGGAGTTAAGCCTGGCACAGTATGACATGATCTACCGCTATCTGTTTGAGAAGAAGATCTCGATACAGGGGATACGCATCGAGCCGGAAGGAACACAAAACCACGCCCAAAAAGCGGCGGGAAAGGGTGAGGTGTGCGGGAAGGAAGCCGCTTTTAACGGCGCGGATTCCAAGTATTTGAGTATCTACTTAAAGGAAATTGAGCCCTTTGGACGGGTGTCGCGGGAAGTGAGGAACGCCCTTGCCCTGCGGCTGGTTTCCGGTGAGGAGGAAGTATTTGACGAGCTGCTGCACGCGTCCCTGCACGAGGTGGTTGAGGTTGCCAAAACTTATCAGGGTAAGGGCGTGTATCTGGAGGATCTGATTCAGGAGGGGAATATTGCCCTGATGCAGATTTTGAGGGAATTGACCGGAAAAGGCCGTCAGGAGGAGCCGCTCCTTTTGATCCGCGAGTATGTACAGTGCGCGGTTGCCGCCTACATTGACGAGCAGTCTGCAAACGGGGACGAGGAGCAGCGCATCGTCGCAAAGCTCGGGCTTTTGCATGAGGCGGTAAAACATATGGCAAAGGAGAACGGTGTGCTGCCGGATGTGCAGGAACTGGCCGGTTTTACAAAACTTCCGGTACAGGAAATCGAGGAACTTGTGCGTCTGTCAAACGATGTTGATTTTTTGGGGAAGGATATTTCGTCCCGGGGAGGGGATATGCGGAACTGAGAAAACAGCATATCGCCGCACAGCGACCCGGAAGAGTTTTGTTTTGCATGGCGGAAGAAAACGCTTCCTTTGATACAGGGCGGTGGAAAGAGATATGCGGAACTATAAATAGGAGGAATGGGGATGCTTTTAGACGGGACAAATATTACATTGGGGACATGCTATTATCCGGAGCACTGGGACCGCTCCATTTGGGCGGACGACCTTACCCGCATGAAGGAAGCGGGGATTTCGGTGGTGCGCGTGGCGGAATTTGCGTGGAGTAAGATTGAGCCGCGCGAGGGGGAATACACCTATGAATTTTTTGATGATTTTCTTGACCTGGCCTGGGAGGCGGGGATGCGCGTCATTTTTTCGACCCCGACGGCGACCCCTCCGGCGTGGCTGACCGAGGAATACCCGGAAGTATTGAACGCGACGCGCGACGGCGACCTGATCCGGCACGGTTCAAGGCGGCATTACAATTACAATTCGCCGGTTTACCGTGAACTTAGCGCAAATATCGTGGAGCGCGCGGCAAGGCATTACGCGGGACATCCCGCCGTGGTCGGCTGGCAGGTGGACAATGAATTTAACTGCGAGAACCAGACATTTTATTCGGAGAGCGACAATATGGCGTTCCGCAGGTTCCTGAAGGAAAAATACGGGACGGTGGAATGCCTGAATGAGGCTTGGGGCACGGTGTTCTGGAACCAGACCTACACGGCATTTTCTGAAGTCCATGTACCGCGCCGGACGAATAGCGGTGCCGTCAATCCGCATCTGGAGCTGGACTATATCCGCTTTATTTCGGACAGTGTCTGCTCTTTCGCGGCAATGCAGGCGGATATCTTAAGGCAGTACATAAAGCCGGGGGATTTTATTACGACGAACGGGATGTTCGGGCATATTGATAACCATGCGCTCACAAGGGATAACCTGACATTTTATACCTATGATTCCTACCCGAATTTTGCTTACTGTGTGGACGGCTTCCAGGCACAGGAGCCGTTTAAGGACCGCTGGTCGAGCCGCTCACTGGCCGAGGTGCGCTCTATCTCGCCGAAATTCGGTATCATGGAGCAGCAGAGCGGCGCGAACGGCTGGAATGTCTCGATGGAGGCTCCGGCACCGAGGCCGGGGCAGATGACCCTCTGGACGATGCAGAGCATTGCGCACGGTGCGGATTACATCAGCTATTTCCGCTGGCGGACGTGCACGTTCGGCACGGAAATGTATTGGCACGGGATCCTGGATTATTCCGGCAGGGAAAACCGCAGGCTAAAAGAGCTGCGTGAGATCAGCCGGAAGGTCGCAAACCTGCAGGAAGCCGCGGGGGCGGTCTATGAGGCGCGGGTTGCCATTGTGCGAGATTATGACAACCAGTGGGACGCGGAGGTGGATCACTGGCACGGCAGGATTTTGCGCCCGAGTGAGGACGCGCTGTTCACTGCGCTGCAGCAGTCCCATGTGATGTTTGATTATGTTTATCTGGACGATTTTGTAAGTGTGGGGCAGCTGGCGCGTTACTCGGTGCTGTTCTACCCGCATCCGGAGATATTGACAAAGCAGAGGGTGAAGCTGCTGGAGCAATATACCGCGTCGGGAGGCAAGCTTGTGGTCGGCTGCCGGACGGGACAGAAGGATCTGCGCGGTTTCTGTGTGGCGGAGCCGCTTCCGGGACTTGCTGCGTACCTGACTGGGACGGATGTGCCGGAATACACCCTTGCTGCACCGGACGAGGCGGATGTTGTCATCAACTGGGACGGGGTGAAGCTTGCCGCGCCGGTTTTCCGCGATATGCTGGCGGTATGCGGGGAAGACGCACAGGTGCTCGCCCGCTATGAGGGCGGCTGTTACGCGGGGGAGCCTGCCTTGGTACGCAACTGTTTCGGGCGGGGGGAAGTCTATTATTTTGGTAGCACCTTTGACGTTGCCACCGTGAAGACTTTCCTTGACAAGCTGTCCGTAAAAGAACCTCTCGCATTGCTTTTACGCCTTCCGGAGAGCTGTGAGCTTGCCGTGCGGCGCAAGGATAATACGGATTACATTTTTGTGCTCAATTACACGAAGGAGGAGGCAAAGATCAACCTGCTGTTCCCGCTCGAGGAGCTGCTTGGCGGGATGCGGGAGGAGGGGGAGGTCACAGTGCCTGCCTACGGTGTGAAGGTGTACCGGACGAGCTGCATGGAGCGTGAAGCGATCAACAGGGGAAAGGCCTGAGGAATGCAGAACATTTTTGATATACTTTTCTATGCTGCGGGCGGCGTGATTGGCTTTGCGCCATATTTACCTAAAACAGGGATTCATAATGGAATGTAACCGACGTTAAAGTATATTTCAAAACCGGGTAAAACAAATCAGGAAAAGAAGAGGGGAAGGACAATGGCAGAGTTTTGTGTGGCTGCAGTATTTTCAAACCATATGGTACTGCAGCGGGAGAAAAATGTAAAAATATTCGGAGAGGGGGAGGACGGGCAGACGGTGACCGTCGAATTCCGGAACCAGAAGGTCACGGCGGTTGTTGCAAACGGGCGCTGGTGCGCGGAGCTTGCCCCGATGCGCGCGAGTGTGAGGATGCCGCAGGGTAAGGAATGCGAAGACCCGTATGGTGACTGCTTTTCGGGGGATACGATGACGGTGTGCTGCGGTGCCGCCGTGCGCACCTTTGTGGATGTGGCGGTCGGTGAGGTGTGGCTCGCAGGCGGGCAGTCGAACATGGAATTTGAGCTGCAGAACTGCCGGGGCGGCAAAGATTTTCTTGAAAATGACAAGAATCCGGGTGTGCGCTTTTACTATACCCAGAAAAATGCCAGCAAGGACGCGCATTTTTATGAGGCGGAGAAAAATTCCGCATGGTCAACGTTTGATGCAAAGCGCGCGCGGTGCTGGTCGGCGGTCGGGTATTTCTTTGCCAGGCGGCTGGCAGAAAAGCTTGGCGTTGTCGTGGGCGTGATCGGCTGCAACTGGGGTGGAACCTCAGCAAGCTGCTGGATGGACAAGGAGACGCTTGCAAGGGATGCGGAGTTAAAAACATATCTGCAGGATTACGAGGCGGCCGTTGCGGGGAAGAGCGAGGAGGAGCAGATCGCCGAGTACCGCGCCTACGAGAAATATGATGCGGAGTGGAATGAGCGTGCGGGACGCTGCTACGCCGAGGATCCGACGATTTCGTGGGAAGAGGTGCAGCGCCGCTGCGGCGAGAACAAATGGCCGGGACCGATGGGCTGCATCAACCCTTTCCGCCCGGCGGGGCTTTACGAGTGTATGTTAAGACGGGTGATGCCGTACACATTGCGCGGGTTTTTGTATTATCAGGGGGAGAGCGATGACCATAAGCCGCGTATGTACGAGAGGCTTTTTTGCGAGATGATCGCGAAATGGCGGGAGGACTGGGAGGATCACACCCTGCCGTTCTTGATGGTACAGCTGCCGATGCACCGCTATGCGGCAGACCCAGATTACAAGCACTGGTGCCTGATCCGGGAGGCGCAGATGCGAGTGTTTGAGACCGTGAAGAATACGGGGATTGCCGTGATCTTAGACCTCGGCGAATTTAATGAAATCCACCCGAAGGAGAAAGAAGCGGTCGGAGAGCGTCTGGCTTTGCAGGCGATGTGGCTGGTGTATGGGCTGTGCACGAAAAAAGCCGCGTTCGGGCCGGTGTACCGGGATGCGGTGCCGTGCGGCAGCGAGCTTTTGGTGCGCTTTGACTGTGCGGAAGACGGGTTTGTGGCTCGGGCGGGGGACGATGCCGGACAGGCGGCCGGAAAAAACCTTGCAATTCAAGAGCCGGAGGAGGCGGATGGCAAAGAGCATATTGCCGGAGGCGTAGGAGAAAATAGCGGGATGTTTGGGGCGGGCTTTGAGCTTGCGGGCGCGGATAAAAAATTCGTGCCGGCGCAGGTTTCTTTCGACGCGGAGCATGCCGATGTCCTGCGGCTTACGGCAGAAGGGGTGGAGCGGCCGGTTTATGCGAGATATTGCTGGACAAATTACGGGCCGGTAAATTATTTTGGAAAGAACGGCCTGCCGGTAGCACCGTTCCGCACAAGCCGGAAAGATGAAGCGGATGAGGGGGAAAAGGAAGAACGGGTGGAAATCCGTCAGGTGATGGAGTTGTAGAAAACGATGCCCTTCTTTTTCTTTCGTCCTGTCCCCCGGGGAAAAATAAGGTGTAAAGCTTCCCGGCCAGTGCCTGCCTTCCCCGTCGGAAAAACAGCAGGATATGGCATGGCAACCCCCGAAAACAGGCAACTGCAACCGGTGGTTGACGGATTGACCGCTATAGTTTTCTTGTTTGCAACATGAAAAAATGTTAGATTTGGTGCAACCGCAAAGACGCGTTTGTACCGCAGACAGGAGATGCCGCAAGGTATGCACATGGCAGCTTTTGGCGAGGCATAAATATTGTTTTTGGCGGGAATAAAACAAACGGGGGAAAGATGATGATTTTAGCAGACAAAATTATTCTCGAGAGAAAGAAGAACGGCTGGTCACAGGAGGAGCTGGCGGACAAACTCGGCGTGACAAGACAGGCGGTTTCCAAATGGGAGGGCGCGCAGACAACACCGGATCTTTTGCGGCTGCTTGAGATGAGTAAACTGTTCGGGGTGACGGTGGATTATCTGATCAAGGATGAGATGGAAGCAGTGGAATGTGTCCCGGCGGATGCGGGGGAGGATTCGCTCACCCGCCGCGTGAGTATGGATGAGGCAAATGAATTTTTGCGGGTTAAAAAGAAGACCGCGCCGCAGGTTGCGTTTGCCGTCATGCTGTGCATCCTCTCGCCGATCGGTCTGGTGCTTCTTGCCGTATGTGCGGAACAAAAGCTTGTCCCTTTGTCGGAAAATGCCGCCTGCGGGCTCGGCATGATCATACTGCTTGCCTTTGTGGCCGCGGCATGTGCCGTATTCATCAGCTGTGGGTTAAAAACAAAGCCTTATTGTTTCTTGGACAAAGAGATCATTGAGACGGAATATGGTGTGACGGGGATGGTGGCAGAGAAAGAGCGGCAGTACAAGGAGGTATATGCAAGGTGCAATATCCTTGGGACGGTGATCTGTATCTGCGGTGTCATGCTGCTGTTTTCCGGTATCATCATTTCGGAGGGCGATCTGGCCGCAGTGATATCGTTTTGCCTGATGCTCGTGGTGGAATCGGTGGGGGTATGCTTTTTTATCGTTGCCGGGATCACGCAGGCAAGCTTTGAAAAATTGCTCCAGGAAGGGGATTACACGGTCAAGAACAAGACAAAAACGCCGCTTGGCACGGTGGTCGGGACGGTTTACTGGCTGGTTGCCACCGCGGTTTTTCTCGCGGTCGGGTTCATGTACAATAACTGGAGGGACAGTGTGTTCGTCTGGCCTATTGCCGCGGTGCTGTTTCCGGCGGTGCTCTTGATTACAAAGATGTTTGAGAAAAAATAGTCATATAGAAATTATTTGGTGTTCTCGCTGGGACATTGAGCTTAATGTCAGGGCTTCCCGCAAGATATCGCTGCCGGAAAAACAGGACGGCGCGATATCTTGCGGGAAGCTGTTTTTATCGGTTCCGGTAAGAAATGATAGGGCTGGGGGATGCCCCGGCAAATTATGCGGCTGCAAGGGTACAAAAAAGCATGAAATGTGAAAAATCCGATAGAAAACTGTATTTACTTTTGGGGGTTCTTTTGCTATGATGGAAGCAGGAGAATGTATGCCCGCAGAGGCATTTTACAAGGTACAGATATAGAGGGCGGGAAGATTGCGGAAGGAGGACAGTTATGAGCGGATTTTCAAAAAAATTGAAAATCAGGATCGTCACGATGGTCATTGTCGCGATGTGCGTGATGAATTTTTCGCCGATGACAGCGTACGCGTCCGAAGCCGGTGCTTTTGAGCGTTCCACGATGACGGTGGACGGCAGGGAGCATGAGGCGATCCGTTATAATGGGGGGGAGCCGTTCGTTCTGGAACTGCAGTTTGACGGGTTTACAGCGGAGCTTGCGAACACACATTTCAATGTCTTTTTTAGCAGGGATGGTTTTGGTTCGGTCACGGCGACCGGTTCTGCGGTCACGTGGTATGGCAATGCGAACCTGTGCGGGGATTATTACAAGATTGATAATATGGGACCGGAGAACGCAGGCTTGTATGAGATCAGGCCGAAAGAAGGCGCGGGTGCGCTCACAATGGCGTTTGTTCCGTCCAACGCGCAGGCAGTTGTCTCTGTCGATTGGCACAGTGACGGGGCAGAGCGGCTGACCGTTACATTGCGGCCAGGGGATGCAACTTCGAGAAATTATGGTGTGCTCAGGGATTTTGAATATGCTTCACCGGAGAGCGGGCTTGGCACTGCGGGTGAGTTTGCTGCTTTTGCAAATTATTTTTGTGCTTTTGTGGATTACGAGGGAAATATCGCAGCCAGGCAGGCGCGGCTTGGCGCGAACGGACAGTTTGGGGTGACGGATTCCTGCAAGGATAAAGAATATACCGGCACATATATCGGGCAGCTTTTAGGGGAGGACTGGAGCCGCATTGTAAAGCGGGAGACCGGCAGTCTCGTGCTTGGGACGGATGATGCGGGGGAACCGTTTTATGTTACGAGGGACAACGGCGGTGAGTGGATGCTATGGAACCGCAATATGCAGCCGAAAAAGATTGCCGCAAACAATGACCTCACAGATGTTTTTACGGTTTCAGACCTGAACCGGAACGCGGGCGGGAAAACGATCCGGTTTGATGAGGCGTTCCAAAGGCTGGATGCTCTGGCGGATGCGCTCGGCAGTGCGCAGATTCTGGGGCTTGTGCCAAATGGGGACGGCAGCTATGCCGTTTCCGGGGCGGAAAATACGAATCTTTATGTCGGCAGTGTGTCGGAGATTGATGTGGATGGGAATCAGATCAACGTTGTGTGTAAAGCAGGAAGGAATAACATTGTTGCAATTCCGGCAGCTTTGTTTGGAAGCGATCACTGGCATATCCGTTTTGCAGGAGAGGACGGTGCTGCAAATTATTCCGTAATCGTCAATGTAACCGGGCTCGCGGGGGATAGCTTTTCATTCCAGAATCCGTTTATTTACATGGACGGGGTGCGGATGGATGGTGGATATGATAGCCGTGAGGGCAGGATGCTATTTAATCTCGGCTCGTATAGCGGGGAAGTGGTTTTTGGAAAGACGGATGCGGGCGTTATTCTTGCACCGTGTGCATCAGTGGTTCTGGATGTAACGCATAACGGATCGGTCATTGCCGATCAGGTGATCGTGCGCAGCGGTGAGATCCATAAAAACCGCTTCGAGTGGATTCCGGATCCTAAGGTGACACCAACACCGACGGTCACTGCAACACCGACTCCGGAGGATACTTCGACTCCGGCTCCGAGTTCAACGCCGACTCCGATGCCGACCCCTTGGACGACAATAACACCAACACCGGAAGGGGAAGTGACCCCAACGCCGGAGCCGACTAATACAGTAACGCCGACACCGACCCCAGCGGGTGGGTTAACGCCAACACCGGAGCCGACCGGTACGGTAACGCCAACCCCGACTCCAGCAGGTGGGTTAACGCCAACGCCGACCCCAGCAGTTGGGTTAACGCCAACGCCGGAGCCGACCGGCACGGTAACGCCAACGCCGACCCCGACAGTTGGGTTAACGCCAACGCCGGAGCCAACCGGCACGGTAACGCCGACCCCGACTCCGACAGTTGGGTTAACGCCAACACCGGAGCCGACCAGTACGGTAACGCCAACGCCGACCCCAGCAGGTGG
>CAMRSM010000039.1 GCA_947053345.1 uncultured Lachnospiraceae bacterium | reverse complement strand
GTAACGCCAACGCCGACCCCAGCAGGTGGATTAACGCCAACACCGGAGCCGACCAGTACGGTAACACCAACGCCGACCCCAGCGGGTGGATTAACCCCAACGCCGGAGCCGACTAATACGGTAACGCCCACCCCGACTCCGACAGTTGGATTGACCCCAACACCGGAGTCAACCGGCACGGTAACGCCCACCCCGACTCCGACAGTTGGATTGACCCCAACACCGGAGCCAACCGGCACGGTAACGCCCACCCCGACTCCGACAGTTGGATTGACCCCAACGCCGGAGCCGACCGGTACGGTAACACCAATTCCGACTCCAACGCAAGGAGTTTATTATACCCCAACGCCGAGTCCGACACCGTACATTACAATTCCGACTGACACGCCGGTTCCGACCCCGACGAGTACGCCGACCCCGACACCGGTGGTAACATCGACCCCAACCCCGACATTGCCGTTGCGCGAGGTGGAACCGTCCTTGACACCGACCCCGTCGGATTCGGTAACGCCGCCACCGGGAACGGCCGAGACACCGACGCCTCAGGAACCAGTGCCGACCCCGCCGGAAGAGTTTGTAGATATTCCGGATGATGAAAATCCGTTTGGCACACCGGATCAGCCAAGTGGCCCGGAAGAGGAAATCACGGCTTATGATCCCGAGGAACTGTTGGAACTTCTCGAAGATATCCCGCTCGGCATTCCGGTAATCGAGCCGGAGAAAGATCCGGAGGAACTTGAGATTGAAGATGAGACACCGGAAGGATTGCCGCAGACAGGTGTAGCAAGTACGGGACTGTTTGTTGCTATCGGCATGGCAATGATGTCTTTTGGCGCTGCCCTTGGAATCGGCGGAAGAAAGAAAAAGGATAAAGAGAAATAGCACAGATGCCCAATGCCGAAACCGGCAGGCTGAAAAGTAAATTTTTTGGGTGATGCACCCGCCGCGTATGATTGATTACGCGGCGGGTGTTTTTTTGTGATTTTGTGAATTTGCGTGAAAAATGGACTTGACATTTTTCCCCAATTTTAATATAATACATGTGGAACAATTTCTTTACATAATTGGGATATCACAGCTTTCCTGCTTGTTTTGGGATAAGCTTCTACGGCCTGAGGCTGTCTGATGTCTGGTGGAAATGAGGTTTGGATGAATAAGTACCAATTGATGTTTTCCGGTTCACTTGCATCGGCTATTACCGGAATTTTGTTTTCCTTTTACGGATTGCTTGTTAAAAAAGTTTTTATTTATATCGGATTGGCGCTGTTCGTAGGGGGGGTGGCGCTGCTTGGCCGCTGGATCACAAAAGCGTATACTTATATCTGCAAGGATTGCTATACAAGGATTGATATCGGCAGGAAGGAAGCTTTGTTTGCGCCGCCCGCCGGAGCGGCATGCAGACGCATTTACTGCCCGAAGTGCAGAAGAAAAACTGCCTGTAAGGCGAGGAGGGTTTCGCTGCGCCGGTATGTTTTTTGAGATATGAGCTAAAAACAGGTGGATAATCTTATTTGGAATAAAGTACAGGGGACGGTTGCGGCCGCTCCTCATCGAAGGCGGGGAGCTGCGTGATGCGGCTCTTTTTATGTTATCATGTTTTTCGTTTTGTATGATAAAAAACATTGACAAAGCAATAAAAAAGCGATATGGTAGTAAGGCTGCATTGCGGTGGCGGATGAAGGAGAGATTGGCAGATAGGAGGAAAGACAGGATGAGAGAAGGAAGCAGGCTGAAAAAATACTTTGGGGACAGAGCATTTTATAAAATGGTGCTGGCGATTTCCCTGCCCATGATCATTCAGAACGGTTTCACCAATTTTGTGAGCCTGCTTGACAATATCATGGTCGGCAGGATTGGCACGGAGCAGATGTCCGGTGTTGCGATCGCCAACCAGCTTTTTATGGTATTCAATATCACGATTTTTGGCGGGGTTTCGGGTGCATCCATTTTCGGGGCTCAGTATCATGGACTCGGCGATAAGGAGGGCGTGCGCAATACGTTCCGGTTTAAGCTGATCTTGAGCATGGCGCTGACCGGGATCGCCATTGTACTGTTTTGTTTCAAGGGTGTGGAATTGATTTCCCTGTACCTGAGCGAGGACGGGACGGGCGGTGATCTTGTGAGGACACTTTCTTACGGGAAAAGCTATTTATATATCATGCTGATTGGGCTTGTGCCGTATGCCATCGCGCAGAGCTATGCGAGCACGCTGCGCGATACGGGGGAGACAAGGCTGCCGATGAAAGCGGGCATAGCGGCAGTTCTTGTCAACCTTGTCTTTAATTACATACTGATCTTTGGGAAATTCGGTGCGCCTGCCTTAGGCGCATCCGGGGCGGCAATCGCGACCGTGATCTCCCGCTTTGTGGAGACGGGGATTATCCTTGCTGCTGTCCACGGGAAACACCGCATAACGGATATTTTTGATGGAATTTACCGGACGCTTCGTGTGCCGGGCATGCTGGTTCAAAAAATTGCGGTCACGGGTACGCCGCTGCTTGCGAACGAAGCGCTCTGGTCGTTCGGCATGGCGACGATGAACCAGTGCTATTCCGTGCGGGGGCTTTCCGTTGTGGCGGCAGTGAATATTTTTTCAACCGCCTCCAATCTGTTCAATGTTGTTTTCCTCTCCCTTGGGAGCGCGATCGCAATCATCGTCGGACAGCAGCTTGGGGCGGGGGAGAAAGACAAGGCGGTCGACACGGACCGCAAGATGATCATCTTTTCGGTTATGAGCTGTCTGCTTCTGGGCGGACTGCTGGCTGGCGCGGCACCCTTTATCCCGCATATTTACAATACGGAGGAGGAAGTGCGGCACATCGCGACCGGGCTGCTTTTGATCTCCGCCTGTGTCATGCCGCTGAATGCTTTCAACCACGCGTCGTATTTTACAATGCGCTCCGGCGGGAAAACATTTATTACTTTCCTGTTTGACAGTGTGTTCGTGTGGGCGGTGAGCATTCCGATCGCTTATTCCCTGGCGCATTTTACGTCCATGCCAATCCTGCCGATGTATGCCTGCTGTGTCTCGGCGGATTTGGTCAAAGCGGTCATTGGTTTTATATTGCTGAAGCGAAAAGCATGGGTAAAGAATATTGTGGCATGAGCCGCAGGAAAAGCCCTTTGCGGCAGGATATCCCGCCGCAAAGGGCTTTCATAAATTTACGGATAAAACCGGGAAATTCGTCTTAACGCGCAAAAAAGGCTAAATCTCGGGGCGTTCGCTCATGGCAACATAAGGCCTGCGCCCATGCACGTTGACATAAGCCGGGCGGATGATCTTTTCGGCGGACACAATCTCTTCGAGCCGGTGTGCACTCCAGCCGACGATCCGGGCAACCGCGAACATCGGGGTGTAGAGTTCTACCGGAAGTCCGAGCATGTGATAAACAAATCCGCTATAAAAATCGACATTGGTATTGACACCCTTATACATCTTGCGCTGTCCGGCAATCAGCTCCGGCGCGAGGCGTTCCACGGTCTGGTAAAGCCCGAACTCATCATCCTTACCTTTCGTGTGTGCAAGCTCCCCGACAAATTTCTTGAAGATCTCGGCGCGCGGGTCGGAGATGGAGTAAACCGCATGTCCAATCCCGTAGATCAGACCGGTATGGTCGAATCTATCCTTGTTCAGGATGCCGCGCAGATAGTCGGCAACCTGTCCCTCATTGTTCCAATCCGCCACTTCCTTTTTCATGTCCTCAAACATCTGCATGACCTTGATGTTTGCGCCGCCGTGCCTTGGCCCTTTCAAGGAGCCGAGCGCTGCCGCCATAACGGAATAAGTATCCGTACCGGAGGAAGTCACGACGCGCGTCGTGAAGGAAGAATTGTTACCGCCGCCGTGTTCCATATGCAAGATAAGTGCGAGGTCCAATACCTTTGCCTCCACTTTGGTGTAGGACTGATCCGGGCGCAGCATGGTCAAAATGTTTTCTGCGGTCGAGAGTTCGGGCTTCGGCGGGTGGATGAAAAGGGAATTGCCGATGCTGTGGCTATAGGCATTGTAGCTGTAAACGGCAAGCATCGGGAACTGGCTGATCAAGTTTAAGCACTGGCGCATTACATTCTGGAATGAGATATCCTCCGCGGCATCGTCGTAGGAGTAGAGCGTTAAGATGCTTTTGGAAAGGGAGATCATCAGGTTTTCCGCGGGTGCTTTCATGATGACATCCCGGAAGAAATTCTGCGGAAGCTGCCTTCGTTCCCCGAGTTCTTCGAAAAATTCTGCGAGATCCTGTTTTCCCGGCAGTTCGCCGAAAAGCAGGAGATAGGCAACCTCCTCAAAGCCGAACCGGTCTTCGTCAAGAAAGCCCTTGGTCAGTTCTTTCACATTGTAGCCGCGGTAGTACAACTCGCCCGGACAGGGCACTTCCTGCCCGTTTTCCTTGCGTTTCGCGTACACTTCGGAAATATTGGTCAGGCCTGCCAGCACGCCCTTCCCGTTTAAGTCGCGCAGGCCGCGCTTCACATCATAGCTTATGTAAAGCTCCGGGTCGATCTTGTCACGCTCCATACAGATCTGTGAGAGCTTGTTGATTTGCGGGGTAATTTCAAAGATAATGTTTTCTACCATAAGCAGATACCTCCTGGTTTGTATGAAATTAAAGAAAGCACTGCACAGCCAAGACGGAAAGGCCCATGCAATGCTCGGATACTTATTGTATTTCTATCATACTAAAAAGTTGGGGGCGATGTCAAGCAAAACATGGATTCTTTCGGAAGTTTATGGTTTTTTAATATCCTGAACCAATTTTATTGTGCTGCAAAAGAGTGGTGTCCGGGTAAAACAAGCCGGTAGTTTTGGAGGATGCGATAATTATGTGTTGTAATCTTCCGAATTTTTTGGTAAAATAAACCAAAGAATAATGGTATTTTGGCTTGCCGGCCAGCTGTGCCATATTTCTGTACAAATAATTTTGGGTTATGAAACCAAAACAGAGGAAGGGAGATTTTTATGAATCTGGAGATTTTGAAGGGTGAAGAGAAACGGATGAATTTGATCATGTCTATTTTTTTGGCTGTCATCCCCGTTGTGGCGTTTTTGTATGTGCTGCTTTTTAACGGGGGAGCCGCGCGGGATAGTGTCGTACTGTTTATCGCGCTGTGCGGGCTTTTGGTCAAGCTGCTGGAAAAGAACCTTGGAAAATATGCAAAATATTTATATATTTCTATTTTACCGGTGGTGGGGGCGGTCGTGATTGCCGTTGGGACACCGGGTTGCTTTGGGGCGATGGTGGAGGCGTACTTTCTTATTTTGTTCCTTGCCGTGCCGTATTACGATCTGTCGGTGATCAAAGTATGCGCTGCCGCGACCGTTATACCGAATGTGGCGGCGATGCTGGTGTTCCGGGAAGCGTATTTGGCGATGTATACCATTTCCATCTGGATTTTTGTGTGGATGGTATATGCCCTTGCCGTCCTTGTATCAGTGATGATCGTGATCCGGGCGCGCGCCCTGTTTTTGGATGTGGAAACCAAGGAGCACGAGGCGGAAAAAATGCTTGGAAATATCCGCGGGGCTTTTGAGGGGCTGGAACAGTCCTCCAGGAACATTTACCAGTCCCTGCACGGTTTTGAGGCAGGCACATCGGAGATCGCCGCATCTACGGAGGAGATCTCAAACAGTGCGGATGCACAGATCAAACAGGTAGAGGGAAGCATAGAGATATTCCAGAACATGAATGTTATGATCGTAAATTCCGAGGAGCGCGCCGATGATACTGTGAACCACATGAAAAAGCTGAAGGAGAAGAATGAAGAGGGCATAAAAGCCATCGCCGGCCTTTCCGGGAAATTCCGTGAAAACATTGAATCCACCCAAAAAGCGGCACAGGGGATTGCCCTTTTAGCGGAAAAATCAGGCTCCATCGGCGAAATTATTGAGAGCATCGGGCAGATCGCGAAACAGACCAACCTTCTTGCCTTAAACGCTGCGATCGAGGCAGCGCGGGCAGGGGAAGCGGGCAGGGGGTTTGCCGTAGTTGCCGAGGAGATCAATTCCCTCTCCAACGAATCTTCCGCGGCGACCCAGAAGATTGATACAATCTTAAAAGATATCTTTTCCACCGTGACGGATATTACCAGGTTGATGGATTCAAACCGTTTGGTTGTGGAGGGATCCAATGGGAAATTGGATGAGACCGTACAGATTTTTGATGCCATTCTTCATTCCTCGGAGGAAGTCATCGGGACGATCGAACGGTTGAGGAAGGAACTTTCCAATATTGTCAATATTAAAGAAGAATTACTGTTTGCGATGAACGAGGTGGAAGGAATTTCCAGGGCTTCGGTGGAAAATACGGCGCGGATCAGTACATCCACACAGAGCCAGTTATCGGGGGTCCAGGAGATCTTAGGTTCGATGGAGAAGATGCAGCAAGGGATACAGCAGCTTTCCGACATTGTAAACGCGCGCTGAAAGAAACGGTATTTGTATCAGTGCAAAGGGCAGCCGCGGCAGGGCTGTCCTTTTTAAGGTATGACCATGGACAGGCACCATAGATGAAATATGAGGATGGAACGAGGGGAGGGGCAGCATGGAGCGGCGCAGCATGAGGCAGTATGAAATGTATGAGTTGGAGTGGAAGAAAAGTGAGCCGGCGGGGTCTTTTGTGGATATCCCGTTAAATGCCGTGTTTTGCTGGGGAGAGGAGGAAAAATCCGTCAAGGGTTTTTATGCGGGAAAGGGAGTTTACAAGGTTCGTTTTTTGCCGGGGCATGTTGGGAAATATGTATGGAAAGTGACCGGGGTCGTGGAGGACGCGGGGGAGTGTTTTTGCGGGGCAGCTTATAGCAGAAGGGTGGATGGGGAAGATATTCCCAAAAAACAGTGTGCATTAGAAGGGAGAGGGCACGGGCCGGTCCGGGTGTGCGGGATGCATTTTGAATATGAGGACGGGGCGCGTTACACACCGGTCGGTACGACCATATACGCGCTGGCGCACCAGAAGGAACCATTGATCCGGCAGACGCTTGCCACCCTGTCAAAGGCACCATTTAACAAAGTCCGTTATTGCATATTTCCGAAGAACTACGATTATAACCATAACGAGCCGGAGCATTTTGCATTTTTAAGGAAAAAGGACGGGACATGGGATGTGGACCGTCCGTGCATGGAGTTCTGGGAACATTTTGAATCGGTGATCGAAAGCCTGGAGAGGATGGGAATCCAGTCCGATATCATTTTATTTCACCCGTATGACCGCTGGGGATTTTCCGGATTGTCTATGGAAGAAAACAGAAAATACCTTGACTATGCGATGCGCCGCCTTAGCGCTTTCCCGTCCGTATGGTGGAGTATGGCGAACGAATATGATCTTATGACAAAACGCGGAATGGAAGACTGGCATGAATTTGAGGCATTTCTTGCAAAAAACGACCCGTACGGCCATCTGCTCAGCAACCATCAGTGTTTTGTCCCTTATGATTTTTCACGGGAACGTATCACACACTGCAGCCTTCAGCTCAGGGACGTGGATCTTGCAAAAGAATTTATGGAAACATACCGCAAACCGGTAATCTATGATGAATGCGCCTACGAGGGAAATCTTGTGCATGATTGGGGCAATATTT
This sequence comes from uncultured Lachnospiraceae bacterium, assembly GCA_947053345.1. Lineage (GTDB taxonomy): Bacteria > Bacillota > Clostridia > Lachnospirales > Lachnospiraceae > RGIG4057. Next base: position 22,668 of record CAMRSM010000039.1, on the reverse strand, counting down.
CGGGATTTGAAATGGCAAACCGGTTTTGGTGCCTGTATGCACAGGGCGCTTACGGCACGCACGGCGAAGTCTTTTTGTCCGAAGATGAGATCTTGTGGTGGGCGAAGGGCGGCATTCTGAAAGGGCAAAGCCCGGCGAGGATCGCATTTTTAAAGGAGATCCTGCAAGAGGCAAACGGGGAACTTTCAACGTGGAACCTGCAGGAATATGCAGGACAAAAAGGAGGATTTTGGGTGGAGGATATGCTGAAAGGAGTCAGGGAGGATAATCCTCTTGCAAATTTTTACCATTCTGCCGAACCTACCCGCAAAATTTCGGTTTTCCGCACGCAGGAATACGCGGGACACTATGGGAAGCAGTTTTTCCTGCGGTATTTTGGGCGCACCTGTCCGGGGCTAACGGTTTTATATCTGCCGGAAGACATTTCATACAAAATCGAGGTAATTGATATGTGGGAAATGACAAGAAAGCAGGTTTATTTTGGGGCGGCCGGCAAGACCGAAGTACATTTGCCGGGAAAAGAAGGGATCGCGGTTTTGGCGGCGGAGATTGAAGAATGAAATTTGCAGCACTTTGAAATCTTATTGCGGGCAGGCGGCCGGTTGCCTCGGAGCGGGGCTTTTAAAGTCCCGCTCCCTGAAATAATCCGGCAAGTTCCTCCGCGGATTCCCGCATCCCCCGCTGGAACCAGACTTCGATCCACCCGTACAGGCTGTAGGCAACATATGCCTTTGTGTAGGCTTCGAACATGCCGTGTTCGGATTTTGGGCCAAAGATTCCAATGATAACGTCTTTTAACAGGTAGATCAATCCTCTTTTATTGAGAAGTGCGTAAAATTCACGGTGCGTTTCGAAATGGGTGAATAGTATTTTGAGTGCGCTGCTGAGCGGCTGCCCTTCCTTGTCCGGATTTTCTTTGATCATCGTTCCAAATAACTCTTTGATATGCGACCTTACGATATCCTCCTTATTCTCAAAATTCCGATAAAACGATGTCCGCCCAACCCCGGCGGTATCGCACAGTTCGCTGATGGAAATATCGCTTAGCGGTTTTTTTGTGAGCAACCCGGAAAGTGCTTGTGTGAGATGTTCGATTACATAGGCATTGCGCCCTTCGTTGCTCATCGGTGATACATTCTGTCTGGTTTGTTCCATTTTGTTTCCTCCCCTTGACATGGAAATATCTTGCTGATACAATCATAACGACGATACGATTGTTACACCGATATTATAATGTTGATGACAATGAATTGTCAAGAGGGAAGCGGAACGATTTCCGGTCTGTCTGTTTTGTCCTGGGGAAACATGGATTTCAGAATAAGCAGGGCTTTTCATTTGTTTGGGACCGGTTTAGGGCGTTACGCGCAAAATAATCCCAGGTCAGGGAAGGAAAGGATGGAGGAGAAAATGACACTGATACAGAAACGGATCATCACGCTGGCAATCGTTATCCTTGCCGGTATCGTCTTAGGGCGGCTTGCCGTGCGCGCGGTTTTGAACCTGCTGGTTGGGGGAAGCATGTTTGGGGGGAATTTTTTATGAGAAAGAAAAAAGAAAAGAAGAGGAGAAGGGTTATGTGGGGATTTCTTTATGCCGGGGCATTTGTTGCTGCTTTTGCCGCATCCGCTGTCTTTAAAATGAAGTATAATCCGTTGGGGAAAAAGTATACGGTGGCCTGGAGTGATTCGGTCGGGAAGATTTATAAAGATCTTGTTTATGGGAAGGAAGAAGCAAATAAGTTTGATCTGTATGTTCCGGCAGATACCGGAAAGGAAAGCTATGGATTGGTCATTTACCTGCATGCCGGCGGCTTTACAACAGGGGATAAAAGCGGGGATGCCGATATATTAAAATGGCTGTGTTCAAAAGGCTATGTGGCGGCGGGGGTCAATTATACGCTGCGCGACGAGGCGCATCCGGACACAAGCGTATATTCGCAGTCAATGGAAATCAAAAACAGCGTCCCGTACATTGTGCAGGAAGCAGAAAAACTTGGTTACAAGCTTGACCGGATGGCCGTTTCCGGAGGTTCGGCGGGCGGCTGCCTGGCGTTGCTCTATGCGTACCGCGACGCTGTGGAATCACCGCTTCCGGTCAGGATGGTCTTTGAGGCAGTCGGACCGTCGAGTTTTTACGCGGCGGACTGGACATCATATGGCCTTGACCAGAGCGCGGAGGCAGCGGCGACGTTGTTTGGCATCATGGCAGGGAAAGAGATTTCGGCGGATATGATTGGTACACCTGGCTATGACGAGGCAGTAAAAGATATTTCTGCGTTTATGTGGGTGACAGAACATTCGGTGCCGACCGTATGTGCCTACGGGAAATATGACAGGGTGTGTCCTTTTGAATCGGTGAAGCATTTAATCCGTGCGCTGCAGGAGAACCATGTCGCGCATGAATATATTGAATTTCCGCATTCCGGCCATGGCCTGCAAAATGATAACAAGCTTTATAAATTGTATATGGATAAGGTGGAGGAGTATCTGGACCGGTATATGGATAGTTGACTTAGGAAAGAGTCCGGTTGGTGCGGTGACATAACAGGAGAGCGGAGTCTGCCACAAAGGGATGGATACGGCGGACGCGTCCTATGGCGGCGGGGGCAGGAGAATGTATTTGGCATGGACGGTTTATCATTGCAGCCGCATACGCGGAGAAAGGGACTGTAGTTAAAAAAATGGGGCTATGTGACGTGAATAACGTCCATAGCCCCATTTTTTTCGCTACGAAATCCATTTTTCCAAAGCATCGCTGCCGCATTTTCCAACGAAACATTCAACATTATGAAAGTGTTTTGGCACCAATGCATAGGCGGTCATTCGAAAATGACCTTCGACAATAACAAACTGTTCAAAATCAGATGTTAAAAAGATTGGTCTTGGAAATTTCCCGCCGTTTTTTATAAATTCCGCCGCTTTAACAAAACCCGCATTACTCTGCCCGTAAATTTCAACTGCGTTTCGAATCGTCTCTGCAGCGCGCAAAGGCAAATGTGTTCCCTCCGATAATTCATTCCAGTAACTATAATCAATGTATCGGATGGTGTTTAAGTCACGGCTCAAAAAATTGCATAAACTCCACTCGATTTCGTTTGGGAAATTCTCAAATAATTCACGGTTTAAACCGTAGCCCCGAAATTCTCCGAGCAGTTTTTTTCTTGCAGCATTCTCGCCGGTGTTATTCAAGTTTGCAGATAATATTATACCATCGTCCAACAAAAGATCTTTCATAATTTTTTTGATCTGTTCTGAAAATCGCTCGGAATGGTATTCGGTCTTTAAAAATTCTGCAATCATTTCATCCTCGGAGCTTGATCTTAAAATATTCATGTCACCATCTGCCTCCTGCCGCAAATCTAAGCCGTCAAGGTATTTTTTTAACAATTTACGTTTCTTTATCCAAATGCTTTAAAAAGAGCAGAGAATCCAAAAAGTTCAACTGCTGTATCCGTTTCTATGATCATAAAACCATCCCCGTTTTCGGGAACTAAAAAATATGGTTCTCCCGGCCAGCTTTGATGTTTGTCTGTCCATAGTCAAAAAATGTCTCATCCCATTCAGATTTTTTTACAATCATGCAGATATTACGTTATCATTTTCTGGGGGCTTTGTCAATGCCGGCGTGGAGCTATTTGCATTTTATTCGTCATACTTTCGTTATCGCACAATCGGGCAGCACGGCAGAAGCACAGATTAAAAAATCCGATGGCCAAATCATGATTTAGTGATTGCCAAGCTGTGGGTAGATATGATATGATAACAAGGGAAATTATTTAAACTTTTGCACGCGGAGGCTTGGGATGAGGATATATTTGGTTCGGCATGCAAGGCAATGCAGCCCGCTTTGCAATGTCAATGTGGAGCTGGCGCAGGAGGGTGTGCAGCAGGCAGAACTTTTGGCAGCCCGCATGAAGATGTGGATTCCGGTTGATGCCATTTATTCAAGTGCCCTTTTGCGCGCCAGACAGACCGCAGGCATATTGGGGCAGACGCTTAAGATTGAACCGAAGCCTGGGGACGCGGCGGTGAATGAAATTGAATTCGGTGAACTGACCGGGCTTTCCGACCATGAGATCAATGTGCGTTACGGCGCGTTTATGGAGCAGCGCAGGGCGCTGTTGGCGGATCTGGCATTTCCGGGCGGTGAGTGCGGTGCGGACGTGTTTGCGCGGGCGTACCCGTTCCTGCTTGCGGTGGCTAAAAGCGGGCATGAGCACGCGGTCATCGTGACACACGGGGGGACGATACGCGCCATCCTTGCGGGGGTACTGCATATGGAGCAGCGGTTCCGCCTGGCGCTTACAAAGACACTTGAAAATACGAGTGTGACAATTTTAGAGTACAATGGGCACAGAGATTGGTTTACGGTCGAGACGGTGAATGATTATGCGCATCTTGCAGGGCATCCGGAACTGATGCGGAGCGCGATCAAACGCTGAGACCGGGCGTATCCGGGACTAAAAACGGCATATGCCCAGACAGCGCCCCAGAGGGATTGATGGGAGCAGTGCGAACCAAAATCCCTCTGCACGCAAGGTGCTGGCATGGCATATGCGGAACTTAATATTAAGAAGGAGGCACATGTATGGAATACCGAAAAATGGAAAATCTGGGAATTTCAACTTCACTGCTTGGCTTTGGCTGTATGCGTTTTCCGACAACAGCGGAAGGCAAGATTGATGAGGCGCGGGCACAGAAAATGCTTGACGATGCGCTTGCCTCGGGGGTGAATTACATTGATACCGCATATCCGTACCATAACGGCGAGAGCGAGCCGTTTGTCGGCAGGGCGTTACGGAAGCATCCGCGCGACAGCTTTTATCTGGCGACGAAGCTTCCGGCGTGGCTTGTGAACAGCGTGGAGGACGCGGAGCGGATCTTTAACGAGCAGCTTTCGCGCCTGCAGACGGATCACATTGACTTTTACCTGCTGCACGCGATGAATAAGGGGCGATATGACGACATGGTGCGCCTTGGTATTGTGGCGTGGGGGGAGAAGAAAAAAGCAGAGGGAAAAATCCGGTATTTCGGCTTTTCGTTCCATGACGGCTACGAGGCGTTTGAGCATATCCTGACGAGCCGCAAATGGGATTTCTGCCAGATCCAGCTGAATTATATGGACACAGAAGTGCAGGCGGGATTAAAAGGCTATTATCTGACCGAAAAGCTCGGCGTGCCGCTCGTTATTATGGAGCCGGTAAAAGGCGGGTCGCTCACGACGTTTGCGGACGACATTGCGGATATGTTCCGGGCACAGCGCCCGGATGCGTCGCTCGCTTCATGGGCGCTGCGCTACGTCGGGACACTGCCGAATGTCAAGGTGGTTTTAAGCGGGATGTCCACAGAGGAACAGGTGGCGGACAACTTAAAGACTTTGGGGCAGTTCGAGCCGCTTTCCCCGAAGGAACAGCAATTGGTCGAGGATGTCGTGGCGGCGGTGAAAGCGCGCGTTAAGAACGGATGCACGAACTGCCGTTACTGTATGCCATGCCCGTTTGGCGTGGATATCCCGCGCAATTTCGCGGTTTGGAATACTTACTCGATGTATGGCAACGCGGGCGGGGCAAAGTGGGGTTACTACCATGAGATGAAGCCGGAGAACCGCGCCGACCAGTGCAGAAAATGCGGTGCCTGTGAGAAAGTGTGCCCGCAAGGCATTAAGATCCGCGATGATCTGGCACAGGTACATAGCTGCCTGGAATCCATGTGAAACGCGCGGGAAAGATTAACAGCGGTATCGTTTTTGGAATCAGGCGGCGTTGGTGATTAGCAGGGAAGGACATATGAAAAAATATGATTGGGGCAACTGGGTTTGTTCGGATAAGGTACATGAGGGGCGCAGGAGTTTCGGGTATATGGCCTGACAGGGAGAGGTGGCACTTTGTCCGACCACGGGTTGTTTGTTCTGCGGCACCGGGGCGGGGAGAATGCCGGAACCGCCTTGGGGGAGACCGGATTTAAGAGGAATCCCGCGCCCCAGCCGTCTTTGTTAAATTATTCCAAGATGCCGCTTTGGCCCGCACACGCCGGCAATCCGCCCAGTGCGCCGGCGCTGTGGGATGGGCTTGCCCACGCCGGGGCAACGATCCGCATGGCTATCGAAAGAAGGATATCCGGAGTAGATGGCAGGCCTTTGGATGGTTTTACCGAAAGCCCGTAGTTTCCCGGAATGCTTCCGGGTTGTGCATGGTTTGGCGACTCTTGGCAGGGTGTGGTTGCATCCTGATAGAATAGTAAAATAACGATGTTGAGAAAGGATGAAAAAGAATGAGTGAGGATCGATATGTAAGCCCGTTGTCGGAGCGTTATGCGAGCCGCGAGATGCAGTACATTTTTTCACCGGATATGAAATTTAGGACGTGGAGGAGGCTATGGATTGCGCTTGCGGAGGCGGAACATGAATTGGGGCTGCCGGTGAGCGCGGAACAGATCGCGGAATTAAAGGAGCATCGGGACGATATCAATTATGATGTGGCGAAGGAGCGCGAGAAGCTTGTGCGCCACGATGTCATGTCCCATGTTTACGCGTACGGCGTGCAGTGCCCGAAGGCGAAGGGCATCATCCATCTCGGCGCGACTTCGTGCTATGTCGGGGATAATACGGACATCATCGTGATGACGGAGGGATTAAAACTTGTGAAGAAAAAACTCCTCAACGTGATGCACGGGCTTTCCGAATTTGCGATGAAGTACAGGGCACTCCCGACACTCGCATTCACGCATTTCCAGCCGGCACAGCCGACGACGGTCGGTAAGCGTGCATGCCTGTGGCTGCAGGAATTAAAGCTTGACTGCGACGATGTATGCTACCTGATTGATTCCATGCGGCTGCTGGGATCAAAAGGAACGACCGGGACGCAGGCGAGCTTCCTCGAGCTTTTTGGGGGCGACCATGAAAAGGTCAAGAAGCTTGACCAGAGCATTGCGGATAAGATGGGATTTACTTCCTGCTATGCGGTTTCCGGCCAGACCTATTCGCGCAAGGTGGACACAAGAGTTGTCAATGTCCTTGCCGGCATCGCGGCGAGCGCGCACAAGTTTTCGAATGATATCCGCCTGCTGCAGCATTTAAAGGAAGTGGAGGAGCCGTTCGAGAAAAACCAGATTGGTTCTTCGGCGATGGCATATAAGCGCAATCCGATGCGCAGTGAGCGCATTGCTTCGCTCGCGCGTTATGTGATGGTGGATGCCATGAATCCGTCCATTACCTCCGCGACCCAGTGGTTTGAGCGCACGCTCGACGACTCTGCGAACAAGCGGCTTTCCGTGCCGGAGGCTTTCCTTGCGGTGGACGGTATCCTGGATCTTTATCTCAATGTGGTGGACGGGCTTGTGGTGTACGAGAAAGTGATCGAGAAACACCTGATGGCGGAACTTCCGTTTATGGCAACCGAAAATATCATGATGGATGCGGTGAAGGCGGGCGGTGACCGCCAGGAGCTGCACGAGAAGATCCGCACCCTCTCGATGGAGGCGGGGCGCAGTGTGAAGGAGCGCGGGCTTGAGAACAATCTGCTGGAACTGATCGCGGCGGATCCGGCATTCAATCTGAGCCTTGAGGAACTGAAAAATGCGATGGATCCGGCGAAATATACAGGGCGCGCAAAGGAACAGACGGAGGAGTTTATCGCGGAGGCCATAAGGCCGGTTCTTGATGAAAACAAGGATTTGCTTGGGATGACGGCGGAGATCACGGTATAGATGGTGAATCTTGAGTATTACAGGATTTTTTATGAGGTGGCGAAGGCTGGGAGCATCACCGCTGCGGCGGAGAAGCTTTGTATTTCCCAGCCTGCGGTCAGCCAGACCATAAGGCAGCTGGAGGAAGGACTGGGAAGCCCTCTGTTTACGCGCGCATCCAAAGGGGTGCGTTTAAGGGCGGAGGGAGAAGTCCTTTTTTCCTATGTTGAAAAAGGCATCGGAACGCTGCTTGCCGGCGAGGAGGCGTTCCGCAGCATGGTCAGCCTGGAGCAGGGGGAAGTCCGCATCGGGGCAAGTGATATGACCCTGCGGTTTTACCTGCTGCCGTATCTGGAACTTTTCCACGCGAAATATCCGAGCATACGGGTACAGGTGACAAACGGCCCGACACCGGAGACCCTGCGGTTTCTAAAGGAAGGGAGGATTGACTTTGGGATTGTCAGTTCCCCGGGGGAGGATGAGGACTTCACGGTCCGTCCGGTGCGCAAACTGAAAGATATCTTTGTGGCGGGAAGCCGTTTTGCCCACCTGCGTGCAAGGAAGCTTCCCTTTGCGCTGTTAAATGAACTCCCCGTGATCTGCCTTGAGCCCAACACGAGCACAAGGGCATGTGTGGACCGCTATCTTTCAGGGCAGGGGGTCAGCCTGAAACCGGAATTTGAACTGGCGACAAGCGATATGATCGTGCAGTTTGTGCTCCGGAATTTAGGGATTGGCCTGGTTGTCTCGGATTTTGCGGAGCAATATGTGCGTTCCGGGGAACTGTTTTACTTGGAGTTTGAGCAGGAACTTCCAAGACGGGAATTCTGTATCGTGACACGGGGGAAGCGGGTAATGTCGCGGGCGGCGGAGGCTCTTCTTGGAATGCTGCCATAACCGGAAAAAGTTTTTTAAGATACTGTCTGCAAAAATAACAACATAGCAAGAATTGTGTTGTATACTGTAGTATACGCGCCCGGATAAGGAGGGGTAATGATGGAAAAAATATTGGCCGGTGGCAGCAGCGCCGTACAGCCCACGAAATTGAAAGCTACCATGGATGATGAAGATGCTGCCAATAAGCGGACTGCCGGAAATAGGCTTGTTCTGGCATGGCGGCGGAATGGAGTATGTGGATGAAAAAGAAAGAAGGTAAACGGAGAAAAAGGCGGATACCGTTTCTGCACCTTTCCATATTACTGGTTTTTTGCCTTTTGGTGGCGGTCGTTGGTGCAGTGTCGGGAAAGATTTCACGCAAGATGTCCGAGGCTGCCATCCAGAATGTGAGTGAGAGTTTAAACCTGATCAAGTGCACGATCGAAGCAATATTTCGGAGTGAGACAGAATTCCAGAAACTGATTGCCAGGGAGGTCGCGCGGGCGGAAGACCCACAGGACTATATCCGCGCCTATGAAAAAAATCGGACGATGGCGAAGCTGTCCCTGATTCTATCCGGGGAGACGGAAGGTGTCTCCAGCGGCGGGGAGGCATTTAACGAGGGGGATCTCGATTTTTCCGCGGGCGGGGAAATCGATGGGATGGCGGTCTCAAAATCTTATGTAAATTATATGGGGGCATGGGCTTACACGATAAAATGCCCCGTTGAGCGGGATGGGCAGGAAATCGGAACGCTTTATGCCGAATACATTTATGATGTGGTTGACAAATCCCTTCCAAATGGATTTTATAACAATGAGGCGACCTTGTATATCATGGACGGCGTGAGCCAGCGGTTTGTTTTAAAGCCCAAGGGGATGGGGCAGAGGGATGCAGGCCATCTGAACCTGGACGATTTCTACCGGGCGAATAATATACAGGACGAAGAGATTCGGACGGAGGTGGAACAATGCCTGAAAGAAGGGGGCAATATCCTGTTTTACCACGACATCCGGCAGGTGCATGCACTTAATTATATATGGTCGGTCAATGGCGGGACTATTTTTCTGGCGGGCTATGTTCCGGTTGAGGCGATTCAGCGGGAGGGAAAGACCGTCAACCAGAATATTTTTATCGTCGTGGCTGCCATGCTGACAGCATTCTTTTTGTGCGTTGTGCTGTATTACCTGAATTGGAGGCAGCAGGACCGGACCCGGAAAGAGCGGGAGACGGAGCGGAAGCTCCACAACAAGCAATTATCGGAAGCACTGCGGGCTGCGCAGATTGCCAGCGAGTCAAAGACCATGTTTCTCTCCAATATGTCCCATGACATCCGCACACCGATGAATGCCGTGCTCGGTTTCACAACCCTTTTGGCCAAGGATGCCGAGAACCCTGCCAAGGTGAAGGAATATACAAAAAAGATCATGGCTTCCGGGCAGCATCTTTTAAGCCTGATCAACGATATTTTGGATGTCTCCAAGATCGAGAGCGGGAAAGTTGTACTCAATTACGAGAGTTTTTCCCTCAACGACGTGGTTTCTTCTGTGGAGGCCATCATCCAGCCGATGGCAAAGGCGAAGGGGCAGGAATTTAATATGGAAGTGGCGGGGATCCGGCACGAATGTCTGGTGGGGGACGAGACAAGGATCAACCAGATTTTGATCAATTTGCTTTCCAACGCCGTAAAATATACCCCGGAAGGCGGGCATATCTGGCTGCGGATGACCGGCCTGAAACAGCATTCCAGCCAGTACGAACACATCCGGATCGAGGTCGAGGATGACGGTTACGGTATGACGCAGGAATACTTAAAGACCATCTTCGATGCCTTCACCCGGGCGGAGAACAGTACAACGAACAAAGTTCAGGGTACGGGGCTTGGCATGGCCATTACCAAGAGCATTGTGGAACTGATGGGAGGGACGATCGAGGTGACCAGCGAGGTCGGCAGGGGGACTTGTTTTTTGGTGGATCTGGAACTGCGGATCCCGGAAGAACAGATTGACCTGCAGTTTCTGAAGGACCGGGGCATCACCCAGATTCTCTGTGTGGGCGGGGGAAAGGCGGGAAGAGAGCATATCCGTGCCCTGACAGAGAGTGGTGTCCGTCTTTTGGCCGCGCCTGATGTGAAAGGGGCAATGGAATTGATGCAGGACAACGGCGGGGAGTGCCAGCTGGTTTTGTTCGACTGGGAAGACTGCGGCCTTCTGGCGCTGAAAGAACTGCGGCCGGCACTTTCTGCAGGCGTGCCCGTGCTTCTTCTTGCGAGATTTGATGCCGTGGGTCTGGAGGAGGCGCTTAGCGCCGAACGAACGGCTGTCCTCACAAAGCCGTTTTTTATCACAGCGTTCCGGGAGAAGGTTGTTGAACTTTGGGCGGGTCATGGCGGTGTGCAGGATACGGCGGAGCTTCGGTCGGATGACCTGAACGGACTGCATTTTCTTGCCGCGGAAGATAATGAGATCAATGCGGAAATTTTGGTGGAGCTTTTGGAGATGGAGGGGGCTTCCTGTGAGATTGCAGAGAATGGGCGTTTGGCGGTGGAACGTTTTGAGTGCTCGGAGGCAGGAGAGTTTGATGCAGTCCTGATGGATGTCCAGATGCCGGTGATGAACGGGCATGATGCCGCGCGGGCTATCCGTTCACTGAACCGGGAGGACGCGGGCAACATACCGATCATCGCCATGACGGCAAATGCCTTTGCCGAGGATGAGAAAGCGGCACTGGATGCCGGCATGGATGCCCATGTGGCAAAACCGCTTGATATGGAGATGCTAAAAAAAGTTGTGAAACAATATGTCCGGCGAAAGGAGTCTGTATGAAGGAATGGAATAGGGGGGCTATCCGGAGACGGATAGCCGTTTTCCTGGCGGGGATTACGGTTCTGGCGCTTGCATCCTGCTCGGATGGCGGCAAGACTAAAAATCTGCTTCCTCAAAAAGAGGGGTTGGACCGGGTTGTCAATTTATTCAGCCCGATGGAAAAAACGGACCCGGATGCGAAAAATGTGGCAAGGAGCGCGTCAGACCTGACAATCATGATGGCGGAAGAAAAGCTTGGGGTAACGGTGGCATACAACACTTACACGGCGGAAAATTATCGGGATAAGACATATGATGATGTTATACTTGAACGCGCGCGCAACGATATGGACGACATATACCTGCTCAACCCGGATTCCCTGATGGTGCTGGGTGAGGAAGGAAAGCTTAAGGATTTGTCCGGCCTTGAGAGTGCCGGGAATCTGCGGGACATCATACGGGTTGCCAATACGGTCAACGGCAAGCTTGTGGCAATCCCACAGGAGGTGGTCGCTTACGGCCTGTTCGTCAATATGGATATGTTCCGTCAGTACGGCCTAAGCCTTCCGGAAACGCCGGAAGAATTTTTGGAATGCTGCCGTGTCTTTCAGGAAAACGGCATTGAAACGCCGGTCGGTGCGAACCGCTGGTGGCTGGAAACGTTTGCCTTTGCCATAGGCTATGCGGATTTGTACAACGGGGGAAATACGGAGGCAGAAATTGCCGCACTGAATGCCGGGGAAGCCAAATACAGCGACTATATGCGCCCGGGGTTTGAATTTTTGAAAAAACTGATCGACCTCGGTTATGTTGATGCCGAAAAGGCCATTGTCAGTGAGGCCATAGAGGCGGAGGGGCCGGATTTCCTCGCAGGAAAGACACCGATCGTCATGGCGTACTGGGGGGCAGCAAATACGGAGACTGCTTACGGGAAGACGGATTTTGAGATGCAGGTCATCGGTTTCCCGAGCAGCAGGGGACAGATGCCGGTGATACCGATGACCGGGTTTGGTATCGGCGTGAACGCGGAACATGCCGAAGATGCGATGCGCGTCCTTGACATCATTGTCTCCGACGAGGCGCTGAAAATATACTCGGAGACCAACCGGGTCATTTCCCCGTCCAAAAACGTCAAGGTCGATTGTATCCCTGCCCTGCGCCCGCTAAATGACCGGATCGAGGAGGGAATCTATGTTCTTGGCTCCAACGCCGGGATGAAGGTGGAGCAGTGGGGAAATACCTGCCGGATTGTACGTGAACTGTTAAAGGGTGCAACGGTGGAGGAATGTATGGAAGCGTTTGACAAATTGCAGGAAGAGGCGTTAGGTGCGGCAGGCCGATGACGTTTTTTGGGTTGTAAAAACGGAAAAAACAAAAAAATTGGAAAAATGATGGGCCGGAAACGGTTTCGGTTCGGAAAAGTTGTGCAAATTTTACAAAAATTCAGTCATATTATCGTCATTATTGGCATTTACTTTGTATATTCTATCTGATAAACTAAATTTATCAAAAATTTTAGGAGGTAGTTATCTTATGAAAATGAAAAAATTATTTGCTGCCGCTCTGGCAGCGGGGCTGTGCGTTGTATCGGCGGTTACACCGGTAAAGGCGAACGTGATCGATAAGGATGGCAATTCCGTAAACCAGGCGACCTTCATGGTTTCGGACTTTTATGATTCCGACAAGGATGTAACAGCAGTAAAGTCCTTTACGGTCGTTTTAAAGTGCGATACCGAGCTTTCCGCGTCCAATGCGTTCAACAGCCAGATCGTGGTGCAGAATACGGTGGACTGGGCATGGAACCAGAAGTCGTTCAGCGCGGATACTTCGGTTGCCGACTGGCAGGGAAATCCGTATGACTATGAACTGAAAGTCATTGATTCCAGCACTGCTGAGGTCACCGTACCTTGTGAGGGCGTGATGGCACTGCTCACGGTGGAAGACCGCATCATCGTTGGCGATTACAACGAGTATACATGGACGGTTGAGGACGTAAGGTTCAACTTCGGCGGCGAGGCTGCGGCTCCGGCAGACGGCAACAACGATACCCCGGCTCCGGCACTTCCGAAGACCGGTCTTGTATCCGGCGTTGTGTTCCTTGCACTGGGTGCAATGATCTCTGGCGCGGGCGTTGTTGTGGCAAAGGGAAAGAAGGAAGACTAAGATCCTGTAAGTAAGATATGAAAAAAGGCTGCCGCCGGGATATTCTGGTTTATCCCGGCGGCAGATTTTTGCGTATGAAAGATACGGTTCTGATTTTTATCCCCGGGGGTTTGGCGGGACAACCGAATCGTCATGGGGAAATGGAGGGATCTAAAATCTTGATTTTGACCCTTGCATCTTTCATGGCTTTGCGCTATAATACACATCATAATCAGCAATGACGAAGCTTTGGCAGTGTAAATTCCCCCAGAGAGCCGGTGGTTGGTGCGAACCGGCGGATGCCGCCGCCGTTCCACTTCCGAGCTGCCGGTGAAAGCCGGGAGGTTCGCAGCCTTTACCCTGCGTTTAAGAGGTCGCGGGCATTTATGCCCGTCTGACAATTTGGGTGGCACCGCGGAAGTTATGCTTTCGTCCCATGTGCAGGCAACACATGTGGGGCGGAAGCATTTTTTATGTGCGGGATGCGCAGGAAAGAACTGCTGTTGCCGCCCGTCCCCAAAAATAAAACCGCCGTAAGAAACGGCAGAAAAGAGGTAGTTCATGTTAGATTTAAAGTTTGTCCGGGAAAATCCCGAGGTTGTCAAGCAGAACATCCGCAACAAATTTCAGGATGCAAAGCTCCCGCTTGTAGGTGAGGTGATTGCGCTCGACGCGGAAAACCGTGCCGTGAAGCAGGAGGCAGATAATCTGCGCGCGAACCGCAATAAGCTGTCGAAACAGATCGGTGCACTGATGGCACAGGGCAAGAAAGAAGAGGCGGAGGCCGTAAAAAAGCAGGTGAGTGACCAGGCTTTGCGGCTTGGGGAGCTTGAGGATAGGGAGGCGGAGTTTGAGGAGAAGATCAAAAAAATCATGATGATGATCCCGAACATCATTGACCCGAGCGTGCCAATCGGCAAGGATGACAGTGAGAATGTCGAAGTGCAAAAGTACGGTGAGCCGGCCGTGCCGGATTTTGATATCCCGTACCACACGGAGATCATGGAGCGGTTTGGCGGGCTTGATTTGGATTCGGCAAGACGCGTGGCGGGCAACGGTTTTTACTATCTGATGGGGGATATCGCAAGGCTTCATTCTGCGGTGATCTCGTACGCGCGCGATTTCATGATCGGCAGGGGATTTACCTACTGCGTGCCGCCGTTTATGATCCGCAGCGATGTCGTGACCGGCGTGATGAGTTTTGCGGAGATGGACGCGATGATGTACAAGATCGAGGGGGAGGATCTGTACCTGATCGGTACGAGCGAGCACTCGATGATCGGAAAGTTCATCGACCAGATCCTGCCGGAAGAAAAGCTCCCGTACACGCTTACCAGCTATTCCCCGTGTTTCCGCAAGGAGAAAGGTGCGCACGGGATCGAGGAGCGCGGCGTTTACCGCATCCACCAGTTTGAGAAGCAGGAGATGATCGTGGTCTGCAAGCCGGAGGAGTCACCGCTTTGGTTTGATAAGCTCTGGCAGAATACGGTGGATCTGTTCCGCTCGCTTGACATCCCGGTGCGCACGCTGGAATGCTGTTCGGGCGACCTTGCCGACCTGAAAGTGAAGTCGGTCGATGTTGAGGCGTGGTCGCCGAGACAGAAAAAGTATTTTGAAGTTGGAAGCTGCTCGAATCTCGGCGATGCGCAGGCGCGCCGTTTAAAGATCCGTGTAGCCGGCGAGGGCGGAAAATATTTTGCGCATACTTTAAATAATACGGTGGCCGCACCGCCGCGCATGTTGATTGCTTTCCTGGAAAATAACCTGTGTGCGGACGGGAGTGTGCGCATCCCGGAGGCATTGCGTCCGTATATGGGCGGCAAGGCGGAGATCCGGTAGAGGGTATGGGACGATATCATTTTATCAGGCATTTTATGACGATAACGAAGCACCGGCATATGGTGATCCGCCACTGTTTCCGGGCAGGGATCGGCTTTCAGGGGCTGTTCCATGACCTCTCAAAATATTCTTTGTCCGAGTTTATCGTCGGGGCAAAATATTATCAGGGTGACCGCAGCCCGAACGAAGGGGAGAGGGAGGACTACGGATACTCGAAAGCCTGGATGCACCATAAAGGACGCAACCGCCACCATTTTGAATATTGGATGGATTATGACCCGAAAACGAAAAAGCTTTCTCCGGTCTTAATGCCAAGGCGCTATGTAGTTGAGATGTTCTGCGACCGCGTGGCGGCAGGTAAGATTTATAAGGGGGAAGCGTACAATGACAACAGCCCCCTGGAATATTTTAACAGTGGAAAGAAGCGCCGCATTGAAAACAACATGATCCACAAGAAGACATCGGCGCAGTTGGAACACTTGTTAAAAATGCTCGCGGAGTGCGGTGAGGAGCGGACATTCCGGTATCTTCGCGCTTGGGGGAAGGGACGGGTGCAGCACGGACAGGGCAACAGGGGAAAATGAAAAAAATAGTCTTGCTAGAAGCATTTTCCTATGGTATAATCTCCCTGCATAATCTATGTAGTAAGCTGTTTTCCGGTTCTGTGTGGCAGGATAGGAAAACAGCTTGTAATTCACAGAAATGAGGTATGGGTATGAGAAAAAAGACAGGAAAGAAGACAGCAGTTTTTCTGGCGGCTGTCCTGGCCTTCCAGACGGGCTTCTCTACATGTGCCGTGCAGGCAGGAAGCCATGACATTGCGGCAGGGATGTACCGCGCTGCGGACAGCAGGACATCCCTGCTTTTGTCGGTGGATACGCTGCGGGACATCGGAAATGTCAGTGCCACAGGGCAGGTGGATGTGTCTGTTACCGCCGCGCTGGTTCTGAAAAAGCAGGTGGACTTTACAGTGACGCTTTCCGGCGGTGGAAGCACACGGACCGATTCCCTTTCCCTCCTTCCCGGCAGCGGTGAGACGGGCAGGGTAAGCTTTGAGGGCGTAGTGCCGGGCGATTATGTGCTTACGGTGACAGGAAAAGGGTTTGCTGCGTTCTCCCAGAATATTGCGGTCGGGGAACAGGGCTGTGCCGTGAAGCTTACCACAGGCTTTTTGGGCGGTGTCAATTATACACAGGGAGCGGTGCACCCGGGTGTCTTAGTCATTGGTGATGTGGACGGTGACGGGGTGGTCGGGGACGCTGACCGTGCGAAATTGGTGGATGCGGTCGATGGCAGGACTGCGGTTAACAGTGTTATGGATTTAAACGGTGACGGGGTGGTTGACCTCGTGGACCTGGAGTATTTTACAAAAGGCTATCAGGAGAGCAGGGATACTTCTGTAAGTACGGAAAGTTTTGTCCCGGCATCCATAATCACGGTAAACGCAGGAGCGACGACCAACGTGGTAGGGGATATTTCCAAAGTGGTGAGTGGGGAGGGGGCAGTATCCCTTTCTCCGAAGTACGGGCAGACGATCTCCAAAACTGACCCGGTCACCTTGGAGTTTGATTTTGGTTCCGCGGTGCAGGCAGTTCAGACGGACGGTATCCTGATTGAGACCGCGGGGGATAACCCAATTAAAAATGCGGTGGTCGACGTGACTTATCTGGGTGCAGACGGGAGTGAGAAGACGAAACAGATTCCGTTCGATCAGGGGATTTTTTACCTGTTGGATGATTCTGAGGTTCGGACAGAGCAGGATAGCAGCGGCAACATCCGCATCCACCTCGGCAACCAGATCGCTGTGAAGAAAGTTACGCTGACGATTACGGGAATGCAGAAAAGCAATGACCTGGCAAAAATTTCCAAGGTAGAGTTTGTCAATGGCATGGAGGAGAGGATCCAAGAGCCGCAGATGAACATTCCGGTGGGGATTACCGCGGTGGCGGGCAGTGAGCAGGTCAGCCTTTCCTGGCAGCCGGAAGTGAACATCACGGGATATGAGGTTCTGGTTCGGCAGGGCAATTTGGAGGAAACCATATTTACCACCGTAAATTCCATCGATGTCACAACTTTTGCCGGCAAGGGGCTGAAGAATTACACCGAATATACATTTTGTATCCAGTCCGTGAACGGCGAGTGGCGCAGCGGGTATGGTGAATCGGTGACTGCGACACCAAAGCCGGATAAGAAACCGGATAAGCCGGACAATGTGAAGGCGGTCGGCAGTTACCAGAGCATCACAGTATCCTGGAAGCAAATGAAGAATACGGTTACATATAACCTTTTCTACAAAGAGAGTACCTCCGGCAGCTACCAGAAGATTACAGGGATTGAGGGGAACAGTTACACGATCCAGAATTTAAAGGATCTGACCCAATATCTGGTCTATGTAACGGGTGTCAATGAGCTTGGCGAGAGCGGACCGTCGCTCACCGCATCGGCAAAAACGACCGACCTTGAGGCTCCGCAGGTTCCGCGCTACCATCTGATCAATGTGGGCGGCGTGGGTGAAAAGGGTGCGCACATCATCAATGCAACAAGACGTTTAGCTTGCTCGATGGGAGCCAGCCCGCTCGATGTGGAATCCACTTCTGCGTGGGGTACGGTGGACCGCAACCCGGCATCCTACTACCAGACGGCAGGATGGGATGAGGGCGGATACAATGCTATGGGTCAGAATGTCGGTCTGATATATGAATTTGACCAGGCATATAAGATGGATACCATCGGGATGTATTGCTATTCCAACTATGATTATTTCTATGCGAAAGTACGCTACTGGGACGAGGATGGCGTGGCACACGATGTTTCCGGTATTTCCAGACAGCCGAGGCAGGATGAGGAAGGTCGCCCTTACAGCCTCTTAAAGTTGGCGCAGCCGATCACGGCAAAGAAGATCCAGATCGGTCTCGGGCGTTATTTGGCAAGCGGACAGATCCGTGTAGCAGAAGTTTATTTCTACCATTATGATACCCTGATGGAAGAGATCATGTCCCTGTACGAGGACGACCTGCACATGGTATTGCGCCCGGATGTGACACAGGCGACGATCGACACCCTGCGCGCAAAGATCAATACGGTCGATGAGGAGAGCGGGGAGTACAATCCGGACCGCGAAGTTCTTGAAAGGGAATTAAAGACGGCGGAGGACATTTTGAATGCGGTTGCGCTGAATGCACCGATCGAAGTACATTCCGGAATTACGATGAATGATGTGGGCAGGGGCTTTAGCGGACTTAACGCATGGCAGCCGCTCGGTATTACAGCGGGTGCGGGCGACAAGGTGACCATCTATGTCGGACATAACAGCAAGAAGACAGGGGAGGCTACAAACCTGAAAGTGCTCGCGTCGCAGTACCATTCCGAAGCGAATGCGTTTATTTCGAGTGTCGTAAATCTAAAAGTGGGCGCTAATGTTGTGGTTATTCCGCGGATTGGGACGCTTGCCGACCAGGAATCGGGCGGTGCGCTCTACATCGAGTACACGGGGAATGACCTGCAAGACCGCTATGCGGTGCGCGTGAGCGGCGGCGTGGCGGTTCCGAGGCTTGACTTATATCAGGTGACGGATAATGCCGAGCGGCTTGCACGGGTAACGGCATATGTGAGGGAGCTGGAGTCCTATGTGGCTGCTTTGGAGGAAAACCATAACCGGTTCCATACGGCTTCCGATAACGCGATGCTCAATGTCCATGATTATGATAAGACGAATTGTATCCTCGGGGCATCCGATATCCTGCTCGATACGATGATGCTCTCACTTCCGGCAGAGCAGCTTCTTGCCGGTGCGGGAAACGGCACCCTGCAGGAGAAGGCGGCAAATATGCTGGCATCCCTTAATGCAATGGGAGATATGATGTATTTATTCTACCAGCACAAGGGGCTGAACGCAGGTGCAAAGGATGCGGTTGACCAGATTCCGAAGGGGCACTTAAACATCCGCTACCAGAGGATGTTCGCAGGTGCGTTCATGTACGCGGGCGGCAACCATATCGGTATTGAATACGGTTCCGCGCCGGGGCTTACGAGCTCCGTGCCGGTTGTGGCAGATGCTGACGGCAGGTATCAGGGCGGACGGTATTTCGGATGGGGGATTGCCCATGAGATTGGGCATGACATCAACCAGGGAGCGTATGCGGTCGCGGAGATCACAAACAATTATTTCGCCGTGCTCGCACAGGCCAAGGATACCAACGATTCCGTGCGTTTCTCTTACGACAATGTGTTCAAAAAGGTAACTTCGAACACTTTGGGCAAGGCTTCCAATGTGTTCACACAGCTTGCAATGTACTGGCAGCTCCACCTTGCTTATGACAAGGGATACAATTTCAAGACTTATGCAGACTATGAAGAGCAGCTTGCCAATCTGTTCTTCGCGAGGGTTGATACTTATGCAAGGAAACCGGAGAAAGCACCGAAGGCACAAGAAAACGGCGTTGCGCTGACGCTTTCCGGCGGGACGGATCAGGTGCTGATGCGGCTTTCCTGCGCGGCGGCAGAGAAAAACCTGCTTGAATTCTTTAAGCGTTGGGGTATGGTGCCGGATGCGGATACGGTCAAATACGCGGAGCAGTTCCCGGAGGAGACCAGGGCAATTTACTATGCAAACGACGATGCGAGGGTTTACGCGCTGCAGGGAGCGGGCAGCCAGTTGGGAACAACGGGTACGTTCGCGGCAGTGAGTGACGCGACGGGTGCGACCGTCAATACGGACAACGCAAACCAGATCGATTTTACACTTGGCGCTCAGGGGATCCCGGCGGAGGATATCCTTGGATATGAGATCACAAGATGCATGATTTCCGGCGGGGAGACCCAGAAGCAGGCTGTCGGTTTTACGACAGGGGATACCTTTACCGACATTATCACCACCATCAACAACCGCATGGTTTGGTATGAGGTTGCTGTGATTGACAAATATTTAAACCGCTCTGCGGCGAAAGTGCTTGAGCCGATCAAGATCCAGCATGACGGAAGCCTTGATAAGAGCTTCTTCACGGTTCTGACGACAGGACTTACGGTAGCAGGTGAGACAGAAGATATCAGCGGCAGCACTTCCGGCGATGTCATTCTTGATGCCGACCAGGGCGAGGATGGTTCCGAGACGGCAGGAAAGAGCAAAGATCTGCTGATCGACCATGATACCAGCACAGTCTACACGGCGGCTGCGGAAGCAAATGCCGAGATCACGCTGGAGTTTAACAAGACACTTGCCGTGACGGGCTTTAAGTACACGGCGGGTAACACGCTTCCGGAGGGAAATTATGTGATCAGCCTGATGGTCGACGGCGCGTGGAAAGAAGTTGCAAGCGGCAGTTTCGGGGCAGATACCATGCAGACAATTTATTTTGCCAACGAGGACAGTAAGTATGTGGCAACCTTTGCGGCATCCGCGTTAAAGCTTACGCTTGTGGACGCGGGAAGTGAGGTGTCCATCGCGGAGCTTGACGTGCTTGGCGTGATCGGCGACAATGTGGATTTTAGGCGTACGGACGAAGGTACGGCGGCAATCGGCAGGCTGGCGAAAGAGTACCGGTTTGCGGAGGACGGTGCGGACGGCACGGTAAATGTCATCCCGGCAGGTTCCATTGTCTTCACCGGCAGCTATAAGGGAAGCCCGGATTATAATGTCGTGATGCTTTATGACCAGAAGGGCAACCTCGTGACTTCGACGGATGCGGAAGGTAATAGTACCGCACGGCAGATCATCCTTGCGGATGTGCCGGAAACGGGTAACATCCAGGATGTATATGATGGCACATGGATTTACTGGATTGAACCGACGGATACCCTTGACCTGACAAAGTTTGGGAAGGTGCGCGCGGAGCTTTACCGTGTCAATAATGCCCTGACCAACGAAGGGCAGAGGCTTGTCAGCGATTCCCTGTTTGAGGTGATTCCGGAAACCTTGCCGGAAATCTCGCTTGATTGAGGGCGGAAGGAACCAGCAATAACCAAAGGAGTTTAGACATGAAGAAATTAATTGCAAAATTATTGATCGCAGCGTTTCTTGTTGCTATGTTATTGCCGATGCGGGCGTTCGCTGATACGGATACCGCCTTTACGCTTTCGGTGGACCAGACGGGGGCAGTTGCCCTCGTCTCGCCGGACGCGGCACAAAATAAAATTTCCTCGGTTCAGTTCAGTTTAAAGCTCAGCGGGGGAAATGCGGCGGTTGTGGATATGGAGTTTTCGGATTCGGTAAAGAATACCGCGAAAATCTTTGAGGCGCGCTATCAGTCTTCGACCGCTACCTTAAACGTTTATATTTCCGGCACACAGCCGCTTTTTGCGGAAGGAGTGACGACACTTGCGATCGGGAAAGTGGCGGCATATGACGCAGCCGGGCGGGAGGTCGCCGTATCGGCAAGCGTAGTGGACGGTTCGATAAAATATGTTTATGACGGGGAGCTAAAGGGGGAACCGACCCCGACTCCGAGTCCGACCCCAACGCCGGGCACTTCTTATCCGGGGCCGATATGGCCGGTTGATCCGGATCCGACCCCGGTACCGAGCCTTACCCCGACTCCGGAGCCTACCGCTACCCCAACTGCGACTCCGACCCCAACCCCGACCGGTCCGCAGGTTTATTCCAGTTTAAGGCTCTACTATGACGGCGATGCGACCGGGAAGTATGTAAGTTCACGGTATGCCGTTGTATGGAACCGGGATGGTTATTCGGTGGAATTTACATCCACAAATCCGGAAGTTGCCACGGTAGGGCGGCGCAAAGGACTTGTGACTGCAGTTGGTGTTGGTAAGGCGAGCATAAAGGCAACGTTCACCAACAATGAAACCGGGAAAAAGATTGTAAGAACCTGCCGGGTGACGGTAAAGCGGAACGCGGTGGACGCGGGAATCAGTGATTACAGTGCTTCCAAGATTTTGCAGCTTAAGGTAGGGGAGGAATTCCAGACTAAGACATGGCGTGCGGATTCGGACGGCAACCGTTTCTGGAGCGGCAGGGATAAGATCACGGATGCTGTGCGTTTTATATCCTCTGACCCGAATGTATTCACCGTGGGCAAGACGAAGGGCAAGGTGACCGCGGTTGGTGCCGGTGAGGCGATCCTGACCGTATGGGCGGTACAGACCGAAGGGGCGACCTATGACGAGGACGGAAAAGTTGTAGAGTACAAGGCTACGACCAAGCCGAGGACGTACCGGGTTGTTGTCACGGAAAACACGCAGCCGTAAGAATGAAGTAATAAAGAAGTGGGGGGGGGGGAAGCGGGCGCCGCCAGCCTATGTAAGATTAAATAATTAATTTAAGGAAGGTTGGGATTTTTGAAGTTAAACTGAACAGAAACAACAGCCCACAA
>CAMRSM010000038.1 GCA_947053345.1 uncultured Lachnospiraceae bacterium | reverse complement strand
ATACGAAATGGGAGATGCAGGAGGTCTGGGAGTATGGCGGTACGGACCGGAGCTTTGCGGATTATCTTAGGGATCATTATTCAGGCAGGGATTTTGTTACTATAAGTGCAAGTAAAACTTCAAAAGAAGAAATGTATGAAAATATATTTTCTGGAACAAAAATTTACAAACGTCCACCTAATAAATTGGAAGAGATTGTTTACAGAAAAAGGTCGCTTAACAATCGACAGCAAAATATATTATCGCAGTTACAAAAGTCTGGGGATTCGGTAATTGTCAGGAAAAAAGATTTCAGTTTAACAGATCTTTCTGCAGTGACCGCATACACGCATAATGAATTTGCCGTATTTACGAATGGGGGACGACGTATGATTATTAGAGGAGATAGTATGAAAGTTCCAGTCGGTCCTAGTATCGCAAAGGAATTTTCTGCAAAAGGGTGGCGCTGGTCTGCACATTCCCATCCGGGAATATCGGACGTAATCTTAGAGGAATCCGTGCAGGATAAAATTATTCTGAGAGAGTTTATGAATCAGGAATTTAGTACAACCGTAAATTCACTTGGGAAGTACAATACGTTTAGAAAGTAATGGATGTTAGACAATTAAATCTCCAAATGCCCGTAGGCTATTGTATATTTGTTGATAGCCTACGGGACGATGGGCAAAAGGAGTTGACAGAAAAATGAAGGATAACGAAGAATACCTGTTTTTTCTTGAAGGAAGACCGATTATGATAAGGATAGGGAAATCGGTTGATGTCGATGGCCAGATCGTATATTGGGCAGAGTCAAATTTTAGACGTGCATATTATACACTGGCTGAAAATTTGGAGGCAGCACTGGAAAAGTGTGTCAAAAAAATTAAGCTGGCCATGAAACAGCAGAATAAAGAGGTGAAACTGATGAAAGATGACCAGGCAGCAGCCCTGGCAGAAAAGTATTTTTTTGAAAACTATACAAACAGAACTGTAATTAAGGAACATCTCGACGAATTCTGGCCTGGGTATATGGCTGAAGGCGAAACCCTAACATTCACTGTAAAGAAGTGCGGGGATAAGGATCATGCGTATGATCAGGATAGGCTGCCGGAGGATCCGCCCACTACCGTGGCGATTGTATATGTGAATATGCTAACCGGGGAATGTGATATGATAGAGAACAAGGCAGAGTTAGGGTGGCAGTGACTGTATATACCCATGATGAATTTGCCTTGTGAACACAGACTATTACACAAAAATAAATGTTAAATAATATGATCCTTCAGTGCCCGTAGGCTTATTGCATATTTGCTGATAGTCTGCGGGACGGTGGATAAAAGGAGCTGATGGAAGAATGAAAGAAAACGAAGAATACCTGTTTTTTCTTGAAGGAAGGTCGATTACAATAAGGTCAGAGAAATCGGTCGATGCCGATGGCCAGATCACATATTATGCCCAGTCAGATTTTATGGATGTGTGTGCCCAGGCTGAAAATTGGATGGCGGTGCTGGAAAAGTGTGTCAAAAAAATTAAATTTGCTATGAAACAACAGAAAAAAGAGGTGGAACTGATGAAACATGATCAGGCGGTAGCCTTGGCAAAAAAGTATTTTCTGGATACCTATATAAACAGGACAGTGGTTAGGGATCATCTTGATGAATTGTGGCATGGGAATTCGGTTGAAGACGAAACCCTCACATTCTTTGTATGGAAGGGAGGGGAAGATGATCTTTGCAGGGATAAGCTGCTGGAGGATCCGCTCACTACCGTGGCAGTTGTGTATGTGAATCTGCTAACAGGGGAATGTGATATGGTAGAGAACATAGAAGGGTTGAAGTGGTATAAAAATTATTAGTATTGCAGCCGCCTATATAGACAGCGGTCATGACAGTATGGTCTGTTTATGATGGCGCAAAATCCGGGCAGTCTTGTGGTGACCGTATAAAAAAGCATCAAAAGGAATTTTATACAAGAAAATCATGAAGAGAATAGTATTTTACCATGCAGCCCTCGGAAAGCAAAAGGGTGCGTATTATGGGATCACGACAGGGAAGACGAGAAAAATTAAATTTGTTGGAATAATAAATACCGAGCGGATCGATGAATTATTAGCGCCATTGATAAAGCCAGCAAAGGAACAGTTAGAGGCTATTTTGAGTTATATGAGGGTATAGGAAATCATTTGGGATGATGGGTTTATCCAACTGATTATACTAAAGTGCAAATGAAATATTTGGTACACCTGCCAAAATGAATGATGATAGTAAGGGGTAAATGCATTTTGGAAGAAATATATTATATTGGTCAATGTCCAATTTGCCGTGGATATGGCAGATTGGAAATTGATAAAGATTTTATTGATAATGAATACTTGGTAATGTGTGAAGAATGTCTTGCAGAGTGGAAAACGCCACAGGATGCCTTAAACAATATAAATGGGCGGAGATGTTCGTGTCCTGAGGCGAGAGTTAGGAGTGCATCATTAGATGAAATAAGGGAGATGGGTTGGGAGAAGTTTATTGTTGACACTTGACGAATCTATTTATACGGAAGTACAGGAGGAACCTTGCCGGCAGTAGCACAGAAGACCGTGTCCGTCTCCGCCATCCGCCGTACACGTATGACGGCTTCAACTGTCTGGTATCGTACCGGTTCGGTGACACCTCTGTCGCCTAACGACGCGGGGGACTGCCGCGTGGCAAAGCAGACCCACAGGCTCGGCGGGTGAGCTACACCCAGTATTTCTATGAGGGCAGCCGTGTCATCCTCGAGGCGGACGCGGACGGGGGTCATTACGGCACACAATACCTACAGCATAAACCTTGCCAGCTGGGCGGACGGGAGAGGATCACCTACTGCGTGAACAACCCGCTGCGCTACACCGACCCGAGCGGGTATTCTTCAGGGCGTTGCTGCGGTTTGTCGGGGGCGCGGTGGTTGGCGGTGTCGGCGCAGTCGGCACAGTCTTTGGCGGGGGTGGAAAGCAGGTGGCTTATGGCATTGGGAAGACAGCCGGGGGCGCTGCAAAGAAGGTGGTGAAAGCCGCGGCGACGGAAGCCCTCTGGGATAGTGTGGAGGATGCAGCCAAACGGGTTCTTGTTGACGGGAAAGACCCGGGAGGGCTTGACTATTAGGAAATTAGGAAATAACGATTTTACAGACCATAAGATGCCTTGGATACCAGAACACACCAATCCAAATCATCATTTTACTGATCCGTTGAAAGACATAAATAAGCATGGTCATGCCATACCCGGCTTGCATCCTAATACACCAATGAGATAAAAAAGTAAAAGCGATATTTTATGCAGATTAAGATTGCGTGATAATATTAATTATAACATGTGGTGTTTTTAATCCCCTGATAAAATGTAACTTTTGAGTTATTTTTATCAGGGGAGATAGTGGTTTTTGAAGGTATCTATATCAATGTAAAGTGAATTTATCAAGGATCTTCGGAAAAATAAGTAAATTTTAAAAGTGATTTTTTGTGAGTTGCAGAAAACAGAATTATATAGAATAAAAAATTCGCATGAAGAGTAGAGGAGCAGTAACTATGCTAATAGCACATTATTTGAATGTGGTTGTATCAAGCGGGTATTGGCAAAAAGAACAATGGCAGGCTTGGGCGGATGAATTGATAGTATCGCATGATGAACTAGAGGATTTTGTCTATGATATTTCGGTCGCAGAAGACGAAAGTGAGGTAGGCGCGGCACTTAGAGAACAATGGTACATGGAGGTATTTGATGGAAGTAATAATTTTTATATAGAAGAAATAGTTGTTGGGTATTATTATCTAATGTTTAAAGAGGGAAGGATGAGTTTGTTGGAATTATTTGAAAGGTTAACGAATGATGATGATATTTCGAGTAGCAGTACAGCAGTGGAATGGGAGGAAAGAGAACATATATTTAATGAGTTACGGAGGGGAGTGATAAATACCGAGCGGATCGATGAATTATTAGCGCCATTGATAAAGCCAGCAAAGGAACAGTTAGAGGCTATTTTGAGTTATATGAAGGTATAGGGATTTATTTGGGATGATGGGTTTATCCAACTGATTATACTAAAGTACAAATGAAATATTTGGTACACCTGCCGAAATGAATGGTGATGCTTCTTCGGGGGCTTGTTGTGGTTCTTTGGGAGCGTGGCGGTCAGTGGTGTCGGCGTGGACTTTAGCGGGGGCTGGAAAGCAGGATAAAAAGTACTGAAACCTACTATCGTACCATGTATCAACAAGATTATGACTATTTAAGACTTACAGAAGAAATACCGCCAACCGGGGAAACTTTTATTTCGCCGACAAAATCATTTTCAAGTGACTATAAAGGAATAATGGTCAAATTTCAAGTGAATAACGGAACAACTTTCGTGTCTGCAGTTTAAAAGTATATTTAGTAGATAAATCAAACGGGCAAAATGAATCTTCCAATTGAGTATAAAAGTTAGAAAACGGTGAGCGAGAGATTGTAAATGGGCATCATAGATGGTTGGCAGCAATTAAAACAGGTTTGCAAAAAACACTTATAAAAATATATAATTATTCTAATTAAAGGATATGCTTATGAAAGAGTATAGTTATAGTAATATCCGGGAGATAACGCGATATGGTATACTATTTACGGATGGATATGAAATATCATTCGAGGAATGCAAGGATGAATGGTGTGCAGAACATGGGATTGGCAGGGAGGATTCGTATTGTGTTGCAGCAAGAGATTCTTTGGAAAAGATCCCATATTTTGTGTTTTACTGTAAGGACAAAGTGAAAGTTCTTTTTGATAAAAAAGGGATTTTTCATAAAAAAAGAAATAGGGATGATTTCCTGAAGCTACAGTATATTTTGAATAGATTTGGGTTTTCGTCTTATGACTTAACTTAAGCGGTTGTGTTATCCTAAAAAATTATCTATAATTGAATGAGGATAATTATGCCCGCATGACAGCAAGTTTCTGACCGGGGATCCCTACGGCGGTCATGTGGGTGACCCGCTGAATCTGCACCGTTACACCTACTGCGCGAACAACCCGCCGCGACACCGACCCGAGCGGGCATTTTTTCGGGGCGCTGCTGCGGTTTGTCGGGGGCTCGGTGGGTCGGCGCGGTCTTTGGCGGGGCTGGAAAGCAGGTGGCTGCAGGCATCGGGAACACAGCCGGGGGCGTTGTAAAGAAGGTGAAGAATCTTGGTGACGGGGCCAGGTGGAATGTTACTGTACCGCCGCCATCATTTGGGAACAATGCCAGGAAGATAGAAAACATTACGAAAGATGATATTTTGAATTTAATCGATGGATTAACAGAAAAGCCAACGGAAATAGCAGGTAAAATACGAGAGAAGAAAATAGGGATCAGTATACTGAGCGATGGATTATTTGAGAAGTGGACAGGAATGGACTCATCAACAGTTGCGCTTCAAGTGAAAAAACAGATATATTTGAGGAAAAATTCCGACCCTGCTTCGTTGTTTGGCAGTGTAGTCCATGAAGCGACGCATGCGCTGCATTACTTTAATGATATGACGGAAGATATGACCGGGCGCTGGTCGGGGCAAATAGGAGCATATACAGAGGAGAGACTGTTCCAGATCGCGGCAGGATTGCCGGTTGACTTTGAAACATTGGAGGATATGCTGGTTCATATTTGGATGAAATATGAAAGATGACGTTGGAAATTTAAAAAGTAGGTAGCCATGTTTTGGGTTCCATAACGAAAACATGGCTACAATAAGGAGGTTGGATGTGGATATCGTAGATAAGATGGTACAATATATGAAAAAGCGGGATAATTCCACTTTACTGACGACAGGAATACAAATGAGTATAGAAGATTTGAGTGTGGTAACGATAAAAGTTTTATCTTGGTTACGGTTGGAGTACAAAAGAAAAGTCTGGATATCCCAAGGGCGGAAGACGAAGCATAAACCATTGGAGGTCAATTTTAAATATCCGTGGTGTGTTGACCTGAAGATGATTTTAGAAAAGGAGGAGGCTTTTCGTAACTGCTTTGTCATAAAGGATGGAAAATTTGATTTTTTGGATTCCATCCCGGAAAAGGAGCGGATGGCTGCATGGGAAAAGGCGTACCAAGGGTTTAATGACCCGATACATTCCCTGAGATAAATACTGATAATACATTGCGTTAGGCCAAACATAAGAAAAAGGAGATGAGCAGTATACGTATTGGAATCCAAAAAGTCGATTTCTGGATGGACCAGACGGTGTGCTTTGGTTCCGAGGACTTTGCGGGTATAACAGAGCCAGTTGTTTTGTGCTTTACGATGGTCGGATTTTCCGGGAAATCTTATGTGTATTAAAAATATGATATGGAGGATACCGTATCCGCATCCGGGTTTTTCATATCCGCCCTGACAGCTACACGCCATCGCAGCCATTCCGGACAAAGGAGGCAATCCCATGAAAAATAACATCCCTTGGGCTAACTTTCACGATCAATTACATCAAGCTTTCGGTAAAAGTCTAAAATGCGCGGACGACCTTTATTTTAACGTCATAAAACGCAGGGAGATCGGAGAAATCATCCATTTGGAAGATTTGGAGTCGTTAAAATTCCTGCAAGAGCTGCACCGCATGCGCGGGGAACTCTGTATCATAACGGATTATTGCTACGAGAAAAAATGCGGTCCGTTTCTGGTAGAAGCGGACGAGATCACGGATTTTGTGGGTGGTTTTAAAAGCCGGTACGGAGAGGCATTTTATTCTACTGATGTGATCATCATAAGTTTCGCGGAAAAACTTATCTGGGTCTTGTTCCACGAGGGGATATGCTGGTTGAGCAGGGGATGACCTGTCGGGGCTCTAAAGACATGCATACAGGTTAAGGATATGCCGGTTGGACAGCAGATGCCCATTGACAAAAAGACATTCCCCTGTTCCACAACAAAAAAACGTCCGTTTACAACATTTTCATATCGAATTCCCGCTAAAAAGCCGATATAATTAAAATAGAGTTTTCAGCATGGAGGGTAAGGATGAGGGTATCGGTCTGTGATGATGAACCGGCGGTGCGGGATTTGGTCGCGCGCGAGGTCAGGGAGTGTTATCCGGAAGCGGAGATTTCCCTTTTTGCGTCCGGGGAGGAACTGCTTTATGCAGAGGAACCCGGCGATATCCTGTTTTTGGATATCCGGCTTACAGGTTTAAACGGGATGGAGATAGCGCGTGTACTGCGGAAAAGAAACAAGAAAACCATCCTTATTTTTTTGACTGCCGTCCGGGAATATGTGTTTGAGGCTTTTGATGTTGGGGCATTCCATTATCTGGTAAAACCGTTTGAAGATGGGAAGTTTTTTGAAGTGCTTGGTATGGCAGCGGCACAGTGGGAGGAAATGCAGCGAAGGGAAGCAGGGCAGGCGGATTACCGGAGGGGACATACGGACGGCATGGAAGAAACCGGGCAGGGGGGAGCGGGTGAAAGCCGTTTCTTGCTGGTGAAAAACGGAGGGCTTTCCACGAGAGTGCTGCTGGATGATATTATTTATGCAGAGGTATTTAACCGCAAGGTCACACTGCACGGGCGGGAGGGTGACTTGGAATATTACGGGAAACTTTCAGAACTGGAAAAAATAGCGGGAGAGTCTTTTTTCCGTCCGCACCGGGCTTATTTGGTCAATTTTAAATATGTGGAGCGTTACAATGCGACGGAGATCGTGCTGGAAAAAGGGCGCGCGCTGATGGCAAAACAAAATTATTCTGCCTTTGTCAAGAGCTTTATGCGCTACAACCAGAGATTGGGGGCAGCCGGACAGGCCGCAGATACGGAAAAACAGGACAGCCAGGTGAATTGCAGTTGCAAAAGACCGGCCAGCCAGGCGGATAGCAGATACATAAAACAGGGTAGTCAGGTGGATAGCAGAGGCAAGGACCTAGTCACCGGGGCGGATGGCAGACAGATGGAAAAGAGGGATTCGTTTGGAGGGGATTGAGTTCTATTGGGAGATCGTATCGCGCCTGGCCGATATTGCCGAGACTATGCTGGAAGGGAATTTTTTATGCCGCTTTGTCCGGCCGTTTTTAAAAAGAAAAGCGGCGGCGCAATGGGCGGGGATTGTTTATTTTGCGGTGATACTGTTCCTCTGGCTGACATCTTGTGAGCTCCGTTATACGGATATTTGCGGGATGGCGGCGGCTTTTGTGGTGATGTATCTGTTTGACAGAAGGAATGCGGCACAGAAGATATTTTTGTCAGCTGTGATGTGCCTGTTATTCTGGCTGGAATACGGATTTGCGCTGATTCCGTGGAATGCCTGTTTTGAGTTGGTTTTGCTGAGGGAGTATATGCAGGACAAGGAATTGCTGCGCTTCCTGGCCTATATCATGGTGCAAGTCCTGCACTGTGTCCTGCAGGGCATTCTGCTGCATTTTATGGTGAAGCTGGTTCACCGGGTATATGGCCGAAAGGAGGAAGATGTCACAAAAAAAGAACTCGTTCTGTTGCTTTCGCCGCTGCTTTTGGTGCTTGCGGGGCGGTTTGTCCTGGCATTTGCGGTGGAGACTTATCTTGAGGATACCGGGCAGTATCTTTGGAATGCGCACGGGGAATTTCAATGGCTGAAAGTTTTGTATCAGATGATTTCTTTTTTGACGGTGCTGTTTACGGTCATGGTATACCAGAAAATCAGAGAAGCGCAGCAAAGGGAAAAAGAGGATGCCGTTTTAGCGGAACAGGCAGTGCGCTTAAAACAGCATATCAGCGAGGCGGAAAAACTTTACGGAAAGATGCGGGGGCTTCGGCATGACATGGGAAACCATGTGACGGTATTGGAAAATTTATTCCTGAAAAATGAGGGGGAGGAGTTAAGGCGGTATTTTCGGAAACTGCGGGAGGAGTTTTTGTGTGCGGATGCCGATGCGGCAGTAGATAAGATGGGAAGCGGCAGCCCCGTGACGGATATTATTTTGGCGGAAAAGAAACGGCAGGCGCAGGAGGCAGGGATTGAGTTTATAAATGATTTCCGCTATCCGGACGGGTGGGGGTTAAATGCCTTTGATGTCAGCGTGATCCTGGACAATTCCCTTACCAATGCCATTGAGGCGGCAAAGTCTGCCCCTTTTCCTTATGTGAAGGTCAGGTCATGGCACAGGAAGAATGTGTTTATGGCAGAGGTAGAAAACCGATTTTCCGGGAGGCTAGAATTTGACGGGGAGGACGCTCTGCCGCGCAGCACAAAGCAGGATGCGGGGGGACATGGCTTTGGGCTGGCAAATATCCGCAGGGTAGCGCGGAAATATTGCGGGGATGTGGATATGGTACAGGAAGGGGAATGTGTGCGCCTGAGTGTGATGTTGATGTTCCCGATGCCGGAAGGGGATGGTATGTGGGAGGAAGAGAAGGGAATGGGGGATGCGGCTGCGGAACGGAACCGGAAATAAGCGCAGGGTAAAAGATGTTACCTCACAGTATGTTGCCTTACAACAGAAAATGGGACTTCCACAACAAAACGGTTAAGTGCAAAGAAAAACTGACCGAAATATAAACAAAGACAGTACTGGTTTTTAGCAAGCAGCATATTCCCGCACGACATAGGGGGAAGCTTTCCGGCTGCGGTGCGGGCGGGCAGGATTTGAAATAGGAGGATGAGACGATGAGAATTGACGGGACATTAAAGGAAAACATGGGGGGCGGTCTCACCGCGCAGGCAAGCGACCCGGTAAGCAAAAACCTGCGCGCGCAGATTGCAAACGCGCAGAAGCAGCTGCAGGAGCTTGCGGCAAATAAGGACATGGAGCCGGAAGAAAAAATGGAGCGGCGCAAGGAAATCCAGCAGCAGATTACGGATCTGAATGCACAGCTGCGCCAGCATGAGATGGAATTGCGCCAAGAGAAACAACAGCAGGTAAAGCAGTCGGCACAGGCAAGAAAGCAGGAGGCGGAACGTGCGGCAGAAAATGCACCGGGCGGAAAGCCGGACGCAGGACTGACGAAGGGAAGCATGGAAGCCATGATCTCGGCAGAGCGCGCGGTGGGACAGGCAAAGGTGCAGGGCAATGTGGCTTTGGCGATGGAGTCAAGGGCGAATGTGTTAAAGAGCGAGATCAAGCATTCGGCCAGGGGAGCAGCGACGGAGAAAAAACAGGAGAGCGTGGCAGATATTGAAAAACGCATGGAGGAGCTTGCAAAGGAACAGGCGCAGAGCCTGAACCGGGCGGGAGAAGAGCTTTCCGAGGCCGCAAAAGATGCGCGTGCCGAGAGAAAGGCGGAAAAAGAAAAGCAGGAAGAAAAAGCCGGTGCAGAGCAAAAAGCGGCTGCGAAAAACGCAAAATATGGGCAGCCGGAGACAGGGGCGTTGGGAACTACGGGAAAGAAAACCGCCGATGCGGGCAGGCCGGAAGGGAAAACGGAAGAACCTGTAAAATGGCGGCAGGCAGGGGAAGACGAAGCAGAAAGGGCAGATTCTGCAAAAAAAGAAAGCCAGGTCACCATACCGTACTACCGGAAGGTGGATATTTTGCTGTAATGCCAGGTGTGTGAAAAGCGGGGAAGACGCGCGGTCAAAGACATTAGAACAGCAAGAACGGGCAAATCAACGCCCGAAACCTACCTTTGAAATGAGCCGGCAGGTAAGTGAAGATTGATAGGATTATGACGGATATAGAGAAAAAGTTATGATACGGCTGTGCGCTAAAATCGTAGCAGAAACAGACCTTTACGAAACGGACAAAAAGTGCAAAATCTGATAGACTGGATATGTCTGTCGGGCAGATATAAGAAAAAAATAATACAAATCCGTAATCTGACTGGGAATATACGAAGATTGAGCCGGACTGCCGGGAGGGAGTACAGGTGCAGTTGGAGCACATGAAAGAATTCTGTAAAGAACGGGATAGCTTGTATGAGAAGCGGAATAGATTAAAAGGATAAAAATAGAAGGCTGAAAGTGTTGATGAGGTCGAAAGTGGGGCGTGGCGATTGTCATGCCCTTTAATTTATGTGGCAAGTGAGTGGTGAAAGTGGTATAATCAAAAAGACAAACCTGAATTTATGGAGGATATCACATGGAAGATATAATAGTTAGGCGGGAAGAAGAAAAAGATTACCGGAAAGTAGAAGAAATAACAAGAGCAGCGTTTAATTATCCCGAGCGAATACTGCGTGGTAAAATTGGCTGTCCTTATGAACATTGGATGGTTCATGAGTTAAGGCAACGTGATGGCATTGCTGAATTGAGTTTGGTTGCGCAACTAAAAAAGGGAACGATAGTAGGACATATTATTTGCAGTAAAGCAGTTGTTAAAAAGGAAAGCGATATGCTTCCTGTCCTTAATTTTGGCCCTTTGAGTGTGCTGCCTGAATATCAGCGCCAAGGTGTTGGTCAAGCCCTTATCCGTACAATGATCGAGAAAGCCCAAAAGCTTGGTTTCGGTGCTATTCTATTTTTTGGAAGGCCGGAATACTATCCACAGTTTGGTTTTAAGGAGGCAGTCGTTTATGGCATATCGGATGCGGAAGGCTATAATTACCCTGCCTTTATGGCCATGGAATTAAAAGAAGGATATCTAAAGAATGTTTGTGGTGGAAAGTTTTTTGAGTCGGATATATATAATGACAATCTCAACCGTGAAACTGTAATGAAGTTTGATAGGAATTTTTGATAAATAATAACAATGTAGGAGGTATAGACTGTAATTCTAAAATGATTTTGATTGATTTGGACGAAACTTTGATTTGTCCTGATGGCAGCATATCAGAACGTAAAAAATCGATTTCGAAAAGCTGCCGCAGCCTACGGGCTAAACTACGCAAGCCGTGCCGCCAGTAAAACAGCGTCCCGCAGCCAAAAAGAAAAAGCCATAAAACCTTGATTTCTCCATTCAAAAAGTTTACAATAACATAAGAAAAAGCGGCAGGTTACATTCTTTTTTGCTTTCCGCATAAGGCGAAAACCAAATCAGACCGAATGGAAAGACCTGCGGAATCGAGGAGCTTATGAAGCAAAAACTGGACCGGACACTCGGTATGTACTCCGCGCTGATGATCAGCATCGGCACGATGATCGGATCTGCCATCTTTGTTTTGGCAGGAACCAGCTATCAGACGGCAGGACCGGGCGCATCCCTCGCCATTTTCCTGGCGGGGATTGCCGCTGTCTTTACGGGGCTGTCGTTTGCCGAGCTGGTGACGGTGGTGCCCAAGGCGGGGGGCGGCTATGTCTACGTGAAGGAGGCGACCGGGAACAATATCATCGGTTTTATCTGCGGCTGGGGATTCTGGCTCGGCTACGCGATGTCCTGCGGTCTGTTTGCGCTCGGGTTCGGGAATTTTGTCCATTACATTTTCCCGTTTATCCCGCAGATGGCGACCGCGTATGTGCTGGTGGTATATGTTGCCTTTACGAATATCCGGGGGACGAAAAGCTCCGGCAACCTGCAGAATATCATTACGACGGTGCTGATCGCCCTGCTGATGCTCTATGTGGTCGTTGGCGTGTTCCATATCGACATGGGCAACCAGAAACCATTCACGCCGTTTGGGATGTCCGGTGTGTTCAACGCGATGGGCTTCCTGTACATGACCTACATCGGCTATGGGCTGATCACGACAGCGAGTGAGGAGGTCATCGAACCGGAAAAAACGATTCCGAAAGCAATCCTGATTTCCATTGCCGCCGTGATTTTTATCAAGACTTCGGTGTTTTTCATCGGGAGCGGTATCCTGCCGTGGAATGAGCTTGTGCCCGAGGTGACGGATACGCCGATGATCGATACGGCGATGAAGATCGGCGGGAAGTTTGGCGGTTATCTTTTCGCGTTTGCGGGTATCCTCGCGACACTCTCCTCGATCAATACGGCGGTTATGGCTTCTTCGCGCACTTCATTCGCGATGGCGCGCGACAACCGCCTGCCGGGCATTTTTAAGATCGTGAACCGCAGGACGAAGACCCCGGTGGTCTCAATCATTGCGACCTCGGTGATTGTCGTGGCAGCAGTTTCCATCCGCGACCTGGAGCATATCTCCACTGTGACCAGTATTTTTTCGCTGACCGGTTACAGTCTGGTGAATGTGGCGCTGATCATTTTCCGCAGGAAAAAGCCGGAGCTGGAGCGGAAATTTAGGGTGCCGCTGTTTCCGGTCACGCCGCTGCTCGGCATCGGGGTAAACTTGTTTTTGATCGTCCAGCTTGCGATTTCGGATTTTATCGCGCTTGCCATCGCACTTGGTGTGATTGCCGCGGGGGTGTTGTATTACTATCTGGTTATGCCAAAACTGAAATACGCGACCAAAGGGATCGCGACCGTGGATATCCCGGAAATTCGTGAGGATAAGGGCGCTGAGCGGGAAAATGAGATCATCATCCCGGTGTCAAACCCGGTCACGGCGCAGGGGCTGCTTGATTTCGGCAGGAGGATCGCGGCGGCGGAAACCAGCACGACGGTAGTTCCGGTCAAGGTGAACGTGATTCCGGATAATCTTCTGACAATCTCGGATTACGAGGCGATGCAGCGAAACCAAAGCGGCGACGAGGCGGTGATCGCCCTGTTGAAACAATATGAGGGTGAGCCGGGCATGAAACCGGTGCTGATCCATTCGAGGGATGTATTCCACGCAGTCATGAGTGTGGTTCACAAGGAAAAGAACCCGCTCGTACTGATGGGATGGCACGGGGCGGGTCTGGTGAAATACATGTACGGCAATATCACATACCGGATGCTGCAGGAAGCTCCGGCGGATGTGGGATTGCTGCGGATTTACCACAAAGACGCAGATGCGGGGGAAATCCAGGAAAAGCATGCTTCCGGCATGGAGTTTAAACGGATCCTCTTTCCTTACGGGGGCGGTAAATATTCCCAGATGACGGCAAAGGTCGTCAACCGCATCGCGAAAGCATATGACGCGAAGATTACGCTCCTGCACGTGATCGATCACGGGGAGGATAAGGCAGACACAGAAAAATATCTGATGGGTTCCACGGAGCGATTTGACCAGCCGGTTCAGATCGTGGTCTGCGAGGGCGCGTTGGTCGAGAAGGTCGTCGAGTTTTCGGGGCAGTACGATCTTGTGGTCATGGGTGCTTCGCTTGACTGGGGCATTCAGGAGATGGTGACCGGGCTGCGCACGGACCGCGTGATGGATACGGCAAAATGTTCCGTTCTTATCATCAAGAGTTATGACCTTTTCCTCCAGAAAAAGAAGCTGCGCGGTCTACTGCACCGGACGCGCCGCGCGATCCACCAATAGCGAAAGATCGTTTTTTTCATAGCGCACCTGGCCTGCCGTCATGGTGCGCTTTTTCTTGTAACATAGCTCTGCCTGACGGAATTTTTTCTTCGGGCGGCTGGCAGTGCATGCGCAGCAGGCGGACGTTGTTCGGGGCGGACAAAAAGGCACGGTCAAGGTCGGGTCTTGCCTGTTTCCTGCGGGCAAGCGTTTCATCCTTCGTCTCCGCACGGGGCGGGTGGGAGAGGAGGCATTCGGCAGGGTTTAGTCTCATTGCCGGACGGGCGGCGGCAATCTCTTCTATAGTATTTTTTGATCTTCCCGGTAAACTTACCGTTTGGCTGTCCATTGCTTAAAAAATTTCTTTTGCTGTTCTGTATTCGGAAAAATGTCAAGATCAGCATAATCCCAAATAGGAACAATATCTTTTGTCAGTGCCTGCCGTCCCATTTCAACAAGGTAAACCTTATCGGTTGCTTCCATCATTCCGGATTGGACAGCATTGATCCGTGAGCCGTTGCATTTTATTCCATATCCTGCGGTGAGTAATTTGTCTCGAAATTCCTGAAATGCGGGTAGGTAAGCATCGCTTGCAGATTCAAATTTATGATTCCCGACTCTGGCAAAAATTGTGATATCCCCGGTGGTCTCTGCCTCATCAACTTCAACTTGTACCGAAAACGGATATTGCGTATTTAATTCCATTAGAGTGATTTCATATGTCTGCATTTTATCACCTGCCCCCTAATATTTGTATTTCTGAATTATACTGCCTCTGTCCTTTATTTGCAACCGCAGAATGGGGTGTCAGGAATATTTTTACAGTTCCCGCGCCTTGGCTGCGAGGCAGTTCCGCGTGTTTTTTCTGCGGAACGCCAGGACTTTGTGTACATTCTTCCCATTGTCCGGGCGGCATCCCTTCCCCTTTTTTCGTTTTTGTCCGAAATTGCTTGAACCTTGGGGAAAGTTGTGATAAAGTATGGAAACAGAGTGAATCGGAGCGTTTTAGTGTCCGTTTTTTTGTGCGGATCCGCTGCGCCCACGAAATGCAAGGTCACAGTGCGCCGCTTTTCGCGGCAGAAGGAGAGGGAATTATGAGTACAAGGATCGGGATTTTAGGTTACGGTAATCTGGGGCGCGGCGTGGAGTGCGCGATCCGCCAGAATAAGGATATGGAGCTTGCGGCGGTGTTTACCCGCAGGGCACCGGAGACGGTGTCCATTCTGACGGAAGGCGTGGCGGTGCACCAAATCGGTACGGCGGCGGACTTTAGGGACCGGATTGATGTGATGGTTCTCTGCGGTGGGAGCGCCACGGATCTGCCGGTGCAGACGGTGGAATATGCAAAATATTTTAACGTTGTGGACAGCTTTGATACGCACGCGCGCATCCCGGAGCATTTTGAGGGGGTGGATGCTGCGGCGAAGGAGGGCGGTCATGTGGCAGTCATCAGCGCGGGCTGGGATCCGGGCATGTTTTCGCTAAACCGTCTGTACGCGGGCGCGGTTTTGCCGGAGGGGAAGGATTATACGTTTTGGGGCAGGGGTGTCAGCCAGGGGCATTCCGATGCGGTGCGCCGCATCGCCGGCGTGAAGAACGCAAAGCAGTATACGGTTCCTGTGCCTGCTGCGCTCGCTTCTGTGCGCGCGGGTGAGAACCCGGAGCTTACAACGAGGCAGAAGCATACGAGAGAATGTTTTGTCGTGCTGGAAGAAGGCGCGGATGCGGCAAGGGTGGAGCAGGAGATTAAGACCATGCCGAATTATTTTGCCGACTATGATACGACGGTGCATTTTATCAGCGAGGAGGAGCTTCTTACAAACCACAGCGGCATCCCGCACGGCGGTGTTGTGATCCGCAGCGGTGTGACCGGGTGGGAGAAGGAGCATAAGCATGTGGTCGAGTACCAATTAAAGCTGGATTCCAACCCGGAATTTACGGCGAGCGTACTGGTTGCGTGTGCGCGTGCGGCGCACCGGTTAAGCCTTGAGGGCGTGACGGGCTGCAAGACATTGTTTGATATTGCCCCGGCGTATTTAAGCGCGAAGAGCGGGGAGGAACTGCGTAAAAGCCTGCTGTGACCACGGACAGGACATCGCTTGGACAAACCTGCCTTGTTCCCGGAAAAGACAGAACTTATTATGAAATTTAGGAACCAATGGATAATGTTTTGAGAAATGGAGTCAGATTACTATGAAGGAACAGGAGAAACTTAGGGAAAATCCGCTTGGCATCCTGCCGGTCCGCAGCCTTTTGATGAAATTTACCGTGCCGAGCATTGTGGCGATGCTCACGAGCGCGCTCTACAATATCGTGGACCAGTATTTCATCGGCAACAGTGTCGGGGAACTTGGGAACGCGGCGACAAACATCGCGTTCCCGCTCACGACCTGCTGTATCGCGATCGCGCTGCTGTTCGGCATTGGCGGCGCGGCAGCATTTAATCTGGCGAAGGGTGCGGGGGATGACGAGACGGCAGTTTATTATATGGGCAACGCGATGACGGGGATGTTTGCGCTCGGGACGCTCCTGTTTTTAGTGACGCAGCTTTTCCTAGACCCGATGCTGCGCTTTTTCGGTGCGCCGGAGAGTATCATGGGCTATGCCCGCACTTATGTGAGGATCACTTCCATCGGCTTTCCCATGATTATTTTCGCGAGCGGCGGCGGGCATCTCATCCGCGCGGACGGCAGCCCGAATTTTTCGATGCTGTGCAATATTGTCGGCGCTGTGATCAATACGGTGCTGGACGCGCTTTTTGTGTTCGGTTTCAGGATGGGGATGGCGGGGGCGGCGCTTGCGACCATCATCGGGCAGTTTGTCTCCTGCCTTCTGGCAATGTACTATCTGTCGCACTGTAAGACGGTTACGGTGCAGGCAAGGCACCTGCGCCTGCACAAAAAATACGTGTCGCGCGTGGCATCGCTCGGCGCGGCACCGTGCAGCAACCAGCTCGCGATGATGGTAGTGCAGCTTGTCATGAACAAATCCCTGACGTATTACGGCGGGCAGTCCAACTATGGCGAGGAAGTGCCGCT
Source organism: uncultured Lachnospiraceae bacterium (assembly GCA_947053345.1). GTDB lineage: Bacteria > Bacillota > Clostridia > Lachnospirales > Lachnospiraceae > RGIG4057. The sequence goes on along the minus strand of CAMRSM010000038.1, from coordinate 13,176 downwards.
GGCCTGTGCGGGTATCATCTCGAAGGTCAACCAGGTGTACTTTTCCTTTATCATCGGCCTGTCGCAGGGATTGCAGCCAATCATCAGTTTTAATTACGGCGCGGGAAAATACGGGCGCGCGAAAAAGGCTTTTCTTACATCGGCAGCGGTCGGTTTTGTGATTTCTACCGTGGCGTTTGTGTTGTTCCAGGCGGTTCCGCGCCAGATTATCGAGGTATTCGGGGAGGGCTCGGAGGAGTATATCGCGTTTTCCGTCAGCTATTTCCGGGTTTTTTTGTTTTTCACGTTTCTCAATTTTTTGCAGCCGCTGACATCCAACTGCTTCACCGCGATCGGGAAGCCGTTAAAGGGGATGTTTTTGTCGCTGACGCGCCAGATTATTTTCCTGCTGCCGCTGATCGTGGCGTTGCCGCTTGCGGTCGGAATTGACGGGATCCTTTACGCGGGACCGGTCGCGGACGGGATGGCGGCAGCAGTTTCCTTTGTCTTCATCGCGCGGGAACTTGCCGGGAAGAAATACCGGGAGGATGCGGCGGTCGCTTAGCTGCGGAGGGTTTATGGCTTCTTACACAAAAAATATGACAAAGGGCAGGCCTGCCGGACTGATCTTCATGTTTGCACTCCCGCTGATGGCAGGAAATATTTTCCAACAGCTCTACACGGTCGTGGATACGATGGTGGTCGGGAAATATCTCGGGGTCGATGCGCTGGCGGCAGTGGGGGCGGCGGACTGGACAAACTGGATGATGCTCGGGATCATCCAGGGCTTCACGCAGGGATTTGCCATCCGGATGGCGCAGGAGTTCGGCGCGGAACATAAAGGGCAGCTGCGCAGGACGATCGCGGATTCCGCGGTGCTGGCGGCGGTGCTGTCCCTCGTTTTGCTCATCGCAGGGCAGGGGCTTGCGCGCCCGATCCTTATGCTGTTAAAAACGCCGGAGGAGATTATGGGCGGCGCGCTTTTGTATCTGCGGGTCATCTTTGCCGGAATCCCGGTTGTGATGCTTTACAATATGCTTGCATGTATCCTGCGCTCGATGGGGGACGCGAGGACACCGCTGGTCGCGATGGTGGTGGCATCTGCCGTCAACATCGCACTGGATGTTTTGTTTGTTATGGGGTTTGGCTGGGGGATCGCAGGTGCTGCCGCGGCAACCCTGATTGCGCAGGTTATTTCAAGCCTTTACTGCCTGTACCACATGTACCGGGTCGGCGGTGAGGTTTTTACGTTTTCAAGGGAGGATTTTGCACCGTTTCGGCAAAGGGCGCAGGGAGGCAGGCTTATGCTGCTCGGCATGCCGATGGCGTTCCAGAACGCAGTGATTGCAGTGGGCGGCATGATCGTGCAGTCGGTGGTCAATGATTTCGGGGTGGTCTTTATCGCAGGCTTTACCGCGACAAACAAGCTTTATGGGCTGCTTGAAATTGCGGCGACCTCCTACGGTTATACGATGGTGACATATGTCGGGCAGAACGCGGGAGCCGGGAAGCATGAAAGGATCAAAAGCGGGATGCGTGCGGCAGTTTGGATCGCCATCGCCACTTCGGTCGTCATCGCGGCGGTGATGCTTTTATTCGGGAAGGGGATCCTGGGCGCGTTTATTTCCAGGGAGGAACCGGACAAATTCGAACAGACCCTGGTGGTGGCGTACCGGTATCTGGCGGTCATGAGCCTGTTTCTTCCGGTTCTTTATATTTTGCATGTGACGCGCTCCGCAATCCAGGGGATGGGCAATACGTTCCTGCCGATGCTTTCCGGAATCGCGGAATTTTTGATGCGCACGCTCTCGGCGCTCTTTATGCCGCGCATGGTGGGGGAAAACGGGATTTTCTTTGCGGAAATCATGGCGTGGGCCGGTGCGGATCTTGTGCTGGCGGTGAGTTACTTTTATGTTTTCCGGAGAATTTCGGGTCATGCCCGAAGGAAAAAAGCAGGGGAAGGGCTGCCGTAGATTTTCCGGGATGCTCTTTTTACAAAAAATGAAATGAGCAAGAAATGAGAGGAATGCCGCATCATATTGCTTGCGGTAAATGCGGCGTGAGGCTATACTGTTGGGAGGGAAACCGGAGATGGTTTACAGTGCGGCATGATATGCCGGAAACAGTATGGAAACGGGGGATGATGACAATGGGGAATGTCAATGGGCAAAACGGGCCAAAGGCACCGAAGGATCCGACGAAAAAAAGACCGGCGGTCTATCTGATGCTTGATGACGTGATCGAGGGGACGAAGCGCGCGGACGGGAAATTTGCGGAGATCAGCTTCCTTGAGGGAAGAGTTCCGGCGAAGATTGGTGCGATCATGCCGGATGTGCCGCAGGAGATGGCGCAGGAGATGCAGACCTGCAAGGGACTGCGCAAGTATGTGCACAGCATTGGTGTGGCGGCGGTCGCGCAGGAAAAGGAAAATATTGGGGAATCCCTGCAGTTTACGCTGAACTGCCGGAGGGAGAACGATTATGCGGGGACTTGCTACCGTGCAGAGGTTCCGCTTGACGGTGCGGAGACGCTGATTCTTCTCGCGGACTATCCGGCGGCGGAGCTTGACACGGTGCTTGCTTCGTTCGGCATGGAATTTCCGAAGTATATGACGGCGAAGATGACGATTGCCTTTTATCTGAATGACGGCTATGAGGTGCCGGAACTGACGCTTGATGACCCGGTAGATTTTTCTTCGGAGGGCTACCGGGCGATGATTGCCCGCTCTTTGGTGCAGGAGGGCAACCTGTTCCGCTTAAAGCGGGCGATCGCGAAGGCGCGCGCGGGGGAGGACGTAACAGTCGCTTACATCGGTGGGTCCATCACGCAGGGCGCAGGGGCGAAGCCGATCGCAACAAACAGTTACGCGTACCGCTCCTACAAGGCGTTTCAGGACCGCTTCGGCGCGGGGGACGGTTCTAACGTGCATTTCGTTAAGGCGGGTTTGGGTGGAACGCCGTCCGAGCTTGGGCTTTGCCGCTATGAGGACGAGGTTTTGGACGAGATCCCGGCTGGCGGCCCGGATCTTGTTGTGATCGAGTTTGCGGTCAACGACGCTGGCGACGAGACAAAAGGGGTCTGCTATGAAAGTTTGGCGCGGATGGCGGCGAAAGGATCGGGTGCGCCTGCCGTCGTGCTTCTCTTTGCGGTATTCATGGATGACTTTAACCTGCAGGAGCGCCTCGCGCCGGTCGGGGAGCGCTACGGCTTTCCGGTGGTCAGCCTAAAGAACGCGGTCACGCCGCAGTTTTACGACGAGAAGCCGGTCATCACAAAACGCCAGTATTTTTATGATCTGTACCACCCGAGCAATGAGGGGCACCGCGTTATGACGGACTGTCTTGACTACCTCTGGGAGCGCGCGGATCAGGCGGCGGATGCCGGGCAGGATATTGATTTTTCGGTCACGCCAGTCTACGGGGATACTTACGAGAAGCTGAAGGTGTTCACAAAAAAGGATACCGTATCCGGCATTGCGGTGGAGGCGGGGAGTTTTTTGGGGACGGACTGCGAGCTGCACTATGCCGAGCGCAATGAGGATTCCTTTGCGACACCGGAATATCCGGAAAACTGGATGCATGCGGGGGACGGGAAGGATGCTCCGTACCGTATGAAAATATACTGCAAAGATCTGCTTTTCATCTATAAGGATGCCGGGAACCAGAAGTTTGGGAAGGCACAGGTTTTGGTGGATGGGGCAGTCACACGCACGGTTGACCCCCTTGAGGTTGGTTGGAACCATTGCAATGCCGTGATCGTACATAGTGGGAAGGAAGCGGCGGAGCATGTGGTGGAAGTGCGGCCTGTGGACGCGGAAAAGTGTTTTACAATATTTGGATGGGGTTATACCGAATAAAGAATAGGCCGATTGGAAACATAAAATATTGACAACAAGATGCGGAGGACAGTGAATGGCAGGGGATTTGCGATGGACGAGAAAGAAACAAAGAAGCTGATAGTATTTTTGAGTATTGTCTGATCGACATTTTGGTGGATATCGCGAGGCTGAAACATTTCCATGATATCAGCCGGGTGAATTATATTAAATTTATTGCCTATACAGCTTCCTGGTGTATCAAGCGGAAGCCGTTTCAAAGGATGGCGGGCTGCGGTGAGAGGGAACGGTATGTAAATGAGAAATTTGCTTTGTCGCTTCTTTTGCAGGCATGTGGCTGCTGCGATGAAAACGCGGATTATTTTACGGAGAACCAAAAGGAGCTTGTGGAAGCAATCGGGCAGATTTTTTACCATTTGAAGTACAGGAATACAAACCCGCAAACGTTGGAATTGTTTCTGATCGGATTGGAGATGGGCAAAAAAATACATATCGCGGAACCATAAAAATACAGCAAAATTGTTACTGCCGGCAGGGAAGGCCTGTTGGCAGTTTTTTTGTGCGGATTTTTGTATCGGCAGGAAGAACCGCAAAGGAAATGTACGGCGGAACTGGCAGTGGGGTGGATGGGAGGGAAAATATCCTATGCCTGGCAGGACAGGGGCATCCAAAGGAAGTTTGCCGGCAAGGCCGACGGATGCCCCGCACGGCTCTGCCGGCAAATTTCCGGTGGAATGCCTCCTGTCTGGTCATATGGACATGCGTTTATTCGAGTGCCGCTTTCGCGAGCGTCTGGTTGATGACTTCCATCAGAAGAAGCTGCGTATATTTTGTCTCGTCGCTCAGCACGATATCCTCCGGCGCAACTCCCCCGGTCAGCTGTTCGGCGAGTGCGTTTAAGGCAGGTTCCATCAGCGGGTACATGGTTGCCACGGAATCTTCTAAATTGATGAGGCGCATGGAGTTGATATGGTCTTTGTCGAGCACAATCTCAAGACTTAAGACCGTATCGTTCAGGGAGATACCGCAGGTGTAGACACCCGCGCGATATGTAGCCTCCGTGCGGTAGTATTCATCGACGGAAGCGCGCCCGTTCCCGGAAATGCCGGAGGCCGGTGCGCCGTTTCGCTTTAGGAGGAAGAATACGAGCAATGCGGCGGCGGCGAACAGGGCAAGCCCGATCAGCAGCCGGTTTTTGCGAAGGACAAGGATTTTCGTTTGCAATGGAATACCTCACGATCTGCCGCGTCTATGGGGCGGCTGTATTTTTGCTCCAACTGGAAAGCTTTGATAAAATATATGAGCGAAATGAAAAAGTATGACAGCGGGGTTTGGGAGGAGGAGAATTAATAAAAGGGCAGAAAAGTGACCTTTATGTTATCATAATTTAGCAGTCAGATAAAACGACACAATTCAACATGAAAGGGGTCTTTGTATGCCGAGAAAAGGAGAGAACATTTTTAAGCGCAAGGATGGGAGGTGGGAGGCTCGCTACATCCATCACAGGGAGAATGGGAAAGCGAAATACTGTTATGTGTACGGTGCAACCTACAACGAGGTAAAAATGAAAAAGAAAGCTGCGCTGCAGGCATTGAACCGGGGCATAAAGTTTGAAGGATACGGACAGGAAAGCGAGTTTGGCGGGCTTGCAAAGGCATGGCTCTCCGATATCCGGATCAATGTGAAGGAATCCACCTACACACGTTACTACCGCATTGTAAACAAGTATCTCCTGCCGATGATCGATAAACAAAGATTGGACAAAATGGACCAGGGATATTTGAACGGGCTGACAGCAAATCTGCTTTTGCGGGGTGGGACGGGCGGCACCGCGCTTGCCCCAAAAACAGTCACCGATATACTGTGTGTGCTCAAATCCATTTTAAAATACGGAACGGAAAACGGTGTGGTATGCCCGGATGGCAACCGTCTTCGCTATCCGCCGAAAAAAGGGAAAGCCGCTAAGATACTGACGGATGACAACAGGATTCGGATCGAACGGCAGCTGCTTAATTCCGATGACACGGTGAGCCTTGGGATTCTTTTCACGTTGTTTACAGGCGTGCGGATTGGGGAATTGTGCGGCCTGCGGTGGGGGGATGTTGATTTTCCCAATGCCACCGTAAGCATCAGCCGGACCGTGGAGCGCATCGACAATCTGGAACCGGGAGCAAAGGGAAAAACGAAGGTAGTCTTGAGTGAGCCAAAGACAGAATGTTCTGTCCGGGTAATTCCCCTGCCGGGGTTTCTTTTGGAGTACATGCAGCGGCAGCGATGCGGCGCGGACTGCTATCTGCTGACAGGAAAGAGGAAACATACGGAACCGCATCAGTATTACGTGCGTTACCAGAAATACCTTGCGCGAAATAAAATTGACCGCCACACCTTCCATACCCTGCGGCATACCTTTGCCACACGCTGTGTCGAGATGGGGTTTGACACAAAGTCGCTCTCGGAAATCCTTGGGCATTCCAGCATTACAACGACGCTTTCTGTCTATGTGCATCCTTCCATGCAGCAGAAAAAAGCGCAGATGGAAAAATTGACCCCGCACATCTTCTGCTAGGCTGCCGGATACGATTGCATTTTTTTTGAAATCTGTTATAATAGGACTGTCGCGGGAAATCGGCCGGGTGGGAAGGTTACCGGAAGCATTACAGTAAAAGGCAGGAAGGTTTGAAAATTATGCAGGAAATCAGATTCAGTGTAAAGATGAAGGTGAAGACGATGTACCGTTTTCTGATACATCATGGCTATGCGGGAATGTCCGGTGTTATCAATTTTGTCATCAGCGGGGGGGCGCTTGCCCTTCTGGTCGCCGGCGTGGGGGAGAGTACGGCCTCAAAGGCAGCACTTGCCATTGTGGCGGCATTGTTCACGGTGATCAATCCCCTTTACTTATATTATAAAGCCGCGAAGCAGGTGAAACTTACGCCGATGTTTGCGAAGCCTCTTGACTATACGGTCAGCAGCGGGGGGCTGACGGTGGCACAGGGGGAGGAAATGCTCACGGTTGCGTGGGATGAACTGCGCCGGGTAGTGGAGACGGGAAAGGATTTTTACATTTATCTGTCGCTGACGCGCGCTTACATTTTCCCGAAGGAAGATCTTTCCGGGCAGGAGGCGGCACTGCGTGCGGCGGTCAAAGAATATACAAAACCAGAGATCTGTAAGTGCAAGTTTAAGGGTTGAGAAACGGGAGGGGGAGAACCTTGGGGGAATGCAGGGCGGAAAATACAGGGATGGCCTGTGAGGTATATGAGAGCGCGGATGCCGCGCAGACGGCACAGATTGCAGCACGGCTTGCAAAGGACGCGTCCCCGGGCATGATCCTCTGTCTGGACGGCGACTTGGGCACCGGGAAAACAGTGTTTACAAAGGGTTTTGCCAAGGGGCTTGGCATCACTGAACCGGTGTGCAGCCCGACATTTACGATCGTGCAGGTGTATGAGCAGGGGCGGCTGCCGCTCTATCATTTTGATGTGTACCGGATTGCGGATGTGGCAGAGATGGAAGAAATCGGATATGAGGATTATTTTTACGGGCAGGGGGTGTGCTTGGTCGAGTGGGCATCCCTGATACGGGAGATTTTGCCGGCTCAGGCATTATGGATCCGGCTGGAGAAGGATATGGGGAAGGGGGTTGATTTTCGGCGGATCACTGTCCGGAAAACCGGAATATCGCAGAAATGAGGTGTTTAGATGAAAATATTGGCGATTGACAGTTCGGGATTGGTGGCATCGGCGGCGCTTCTTGCGGATGACGTGCTGGTCGCGGAATATACGGTGGATTATAAGAAAACACATTCGCAGACGCTTTTGCCGATGATCGACGAGATTGTGCGGATGACACAGCAGGAACTTTCGGAGATTGATGCGGTGGCGGTGGCGGAAGGCCCCGGTTCGTTTACCGGGCTGCGCATCGGTGCGGCGACGGCAAAAGGGCTTGCCCTGGCATTAAATAAGCCGGTGGTTGGTGTGCCCACGGTCGATGCGCTCGCGTACAATCTTTTCGGGACGGAGCGTCTGGTGTGCCCGCTGATGGATGCGAGGCGCGGGCAGGTTTATACCGGGCTTTATACTTTTGAGGGGGAAGAGCTCCTCGTGCTGCGGGAGCAGGAGATCGCGGTGGCACAGGAGGTTGTGGACAGGGTGAATAAGAATGGCAGGCCGGTTATTTTCCTCGGGGACGGTGTCGCCGTATATGGCGGGATGATCCGGGAACAGATTGAGGTTCCGTATTCCTTTGCCCCGGCACATCTGGCAAGGCAGCGTGCGGGTGCGGTCGGTGCGCTTGCCGTCCGTTACTATGCGGAGGGCAGATTCTGTTCCGCGGCGGAGCACGCACCCGTGTATCTGCGGCCTTCCCAGGCGGAGCGGGAGCGTGCGGAGAGACTTTCGGGGCAGGCGCGGGACTGAAAACCAGCGCCAGCCAAAGCAAGTGAGCGAAGACATTGCGGGCGGGTGGCATGCCGGGAAATCCCTTTGTATACAGGGTGTCTGTGGGTGGGGCTGAAAACGCGCCAGCCAAAACAAGCGGGCGGGGGACATTGCGGGCGGGTAGCATGCCGGAAAATTCCCCTGTGTGCAGGGACGTTTGGGAGAGCAGGACTTGAAATAGGAGAAACAGGAGTTTTATGGAGATTCGCAGGATGCAGGAGCGCGACCTTGACCAAGTTGCGGCGCTCGAACAGGAAATTTTCAGCGAGCCGTGGAGCCGGCAGGGATTCGCCGACAGCTACCAAAAAAAGGAAAATTGTTATCTTGTCGTGGAGGAAGACGGACAGGTTTTGGCGTATTGCGGGCTGTGGAGTGTGCTTGACGAGGCGGATATCTGCAATGTTGCCGTGAGGAAGGAAGCAAGACGGCGCGGAGTGGCGGAGGCGATGTTAAAAATGTTGATTTTGGAGGGGAAAAAGCTTGGCGTGGCTGCGTTCACTTTGGAGGTACGCATCGGCAACACACCCGCGGTCGCGCTGTACCGTAAGCTTGGCTTTCGGGACGCAGGGGTACGTCCCGGCTTTTATACAAAGCCGGATGAGGATGCGCTGATCATGTGGTACCGCCCCGGTTCGGAATAATGCCCGTGCCGATTTAGCAGCAATTCCCACTATGTTTCGACATGGAAATATGTTATGATGGGGATACCAATAGATACTTTGGGCATACATTCAGGTGGTGAAAAGGGCATGGGTAAGAGCATGGAAGAACAGCAGGGAACAAAATTGCGGTGCAATGGCTGCGGCCGTGAATTGAAAACGGAAAACGGGATTCTGGTGGAGGATGCGTTTGTTGCCAGCAAAGAATGGGGATATTTTTCAAAGAAGGATCTCCAGGTGCACAGCTTTGTTCTGTGCGAGGAATGCTGTGACAAGATAGCGTCTGGCTTTCAGGTTCCGGTAACAGTGACGGAGAAGCGCGAGGTGATGTAAACCTCGCGCTTTTTTATGCGAAGCCCCATGCAGGGGTAACATGCCGCAAAAGCGGGGCGCGGGCATGGAGGGCAGGGGAAAGGTCATCTCCCTGCCGGATTGCGCAGGGATGCACAATGAAAATAGCCGCTGCGGCGGCATGCATGCCCCGGTCTTGCGCGATGTTCCCTCTTGCGGAAATGGAAGGAATATGGTAATATAAAACAAAACGGAAAGAAATGGACAGGAATATATGTTAGATGTTTGTTTGTTGGGGACCAGCGGAATGATGCCTCTGCCGGGGCGCTGGCTGACGGCACTTATGACACGCTTAAACGGGAGCAGCCTGCTGGTCGACTGCGGCGAGGGCACACAGATCGCGATCCGGGAGAAAGGCTGGAGCTTCCATGATATTGATATCATCTGTTTTACACATTATCATGGTGACCATATCAGCGGGCTTCCGGGCCTGCTTTTGTCAATGGGGAACGCGGAGCGCAAAGAACCGTTGACGCTTGTTGGTCCGAAAGGCTTGGAGAGGGTGGTCGGTGCACTGCGCGTGATTGCACCGGAACTGCCGTTTCCCCTAAAGTTTATCGAACTGACACAGAATGTGCAAAAGCTTGTGGTCGGGGCATATTCTATCGAGGCATTTCGCGTGAACCACAATGTCATCTGCTACGGCTACACGGTCCATGTGAGGCGCAGCGGCAGGTTTATGCCGGAAAAAGCGGAGGAAAACCATGTCCCGAAGGAGTTTTGGAGCCGCCTGCAAAAAGGGATGGTGCTTGAGCGGGATGGGAGGACGTACACGCAGGATATGATCCTTGGACCGGCAAGGAAAGGGATTAAGCTTACTTACTGTACGGATACAAGACCGGTGCCGGCGATTGCCCAGTCGGCGGAGGGGGCGGACCTTTTGATATGTGAGGGGATGTACGGGGAAAAAGGGAAGGAGGGCAAGGCGTGCGAGCATAAGCATATGACGTTTTATGAGGCGGCGGAGCTTGCAAAGGAGGCAGGGGTGCGCGAGCTTTGGCTCACCCATTACAGCCCATCCCTGACCCATCCGGAGGAATTTTTAAAAGACACGCGCCGGATATTCGCGAATACTTTTCCGGGCAAGGACGGGAAGAGTGTAACGCTGGAATTTGAGAAGGACGAGGGAGGGAAATCATGAAGAAAAAGAAAAATACGATTGTGACGGTAATTGTGATGATTGTGGTGGCGGCTGTTATCGTGGGGGGATATTTTTTCATTTCTGCGAGGAAGAACGCGGACAACTACGAGGGCGGGAAGGACAAGACCGAGGTGGACAGCCTGCTGGAAAAGAATCTTGATACCGGTTATCCGGTCACGGCGCGGGAAGTTGTAAAGTTTTACAGCCGCATATTAAAGAGCTATTATAATGAAGTACTCACGGAAGACCAGCTTGGCCGCCTGCTCGACCAGATGCGCAGGCTTTTCGACGATGAATTGCTGGCGGAGAACCCGCGTGAGACGCATCTTGCGGATTTAAAGGAGGAGATCAATGATTTTGCGGCGCGCAAGTGCACGATCACGAGCTATCAGGTAGAGCAGGCCGGAAATATCATCACATGGTCGGATGAGGGGAAAGATTACTCCAGGGTCATTGCCTCCTACACGGAGAAGGAGGACAATGACTATCTTAAAGTTTATGAGGAGTTCATCCTGCGCAAAGATGTTTCCGGCAAGTGGAAAATACTCGGATGGCGTTTGACGGATAAGGATGCTATGGAATAATGAGGAGCCGGATGATGGAAAATGAAAAAGATATTTTGATATTGGCGGTGGAATCCTCCTGTGACGAGACAGCAGCGGCGGTTGTAAAGAACGGGCGGACAGTTCTATCCAATGTGATCTCTTCCCAGATTGCGCTGCACACGCTCTATGGGGGGGTCGTGCCGGAGATTGCGTCAAGGAAGCATATCGAAAAAATCAACCAAGTGATCGGGGAGGCGCTCTTTCAGGCCGGTGTGGGGCTTGCGGACCTGGACGCGGTTGGCGTGACATATGGGCCGGGGCTTGTCGGTGCGCTGCTTGTCGGTGTGGCGGAAGCAAAGGCGATCGCCTATGCGGCAAAAAAGCCGCTGATCGGGGTTCACCATATCGAAGGGCATGTGTCGGCGAATTTCATTGAGAATCCGGAGTTATGCCCGCCGTTTTTGTGCCTGATCGTATCCGGGGGACATACACATCTTGTCCTTGTGAAGGACTACGGGGTATACGAAGTCATCGGACGTACACATGACGATGCCGCGGGGGAGGCGTACGATAAAGTGGCACGCGCGATCGGGCTTGGATATCCGGGCGGCCCAAAGATCGATGCGCTCGCGAAGGAGGGCAATCCGGAAGCGGTTGCTTTTCCGCGCGCCCATATTGAGGGGGCACCTTTTGATTTCAGTTTCAGCGGTTTAAAATCGGCGGTGCTGAATTATCTGAACACGTGTGAAATGAAAGGGGAGGAAGTGAACCGTGCGGATGTTGCGGCATCCTTCCAGCAGGCGGTCGTGGATGTGCTGACGGAGCGGGCAGTAACAGCGGCAAAAGAATACCGTATGGAACGTGTGGCGCTCGCGGGCGGCGTAGCCTCAAATTCTGCGCTCAGGGCGGCGATGGAGAGCGCCTGTAAGAGACATGGGCTAAAGTTTTACCGGCCGTCACCGATTTTTTGCACGGACAATGCGGCGATGATCGGCGTGGCAGCATACTATGAGTACAAGAAGGGCGTGCGCAGCGGATTGGATCTGAACGCCGTGCCGAATTTAAAGATCGGGGAGCGCTGATGGAGAGGATTTATGCGATCGTGCTGGCGGCCGGAAACGGCAGCCGTATGGGCGGGGATATTGCAAAACAATACCGGCTTCTTGGCGGAAAGCCAGTGCTCTGTCATACGCTGGCGGCATTTGAGCAAAGCGTGGTGGACGCAGTTGTTCTGGTGGTTCAGGCAGGGGCGGAAGAATATGCGCAGACACAGATAGTCCGGAAATACGGATTTTGCAAGGTGGCGGCGGTCATCGTGGGCGGCAGCCAGCGGTGTGATTCGGTATACGCGGGGATGCGCTATATTATGGAAGCGTGCGGTGAATCCGGCAGGGAGGCTTGGATCGTTCTGGTACATGATGGTGCCAGGCCTTTTGTCACGCCGGAACTGGCCGAAAGGATGGCGGATGCGGCGAAAAAAAACGGGTGTGCGGTTCCGGCAGTTCCGGTAAAGGATACCATCAAGCAGGTAAGGGATGGGTTTGCTGCCGGGACACTTCAGCGGGAAGAATTGTACGCGGTACAGACCCCGCAGGCGTTCCGCGCCGGGCTGTTGTGGGAAGCGTTCGGGAAGTATGGGCAGCTTGCGGCGCAGGGGGACACGTGCGGGCAGTTGCTTGGGATCACGGATGATGCCGTTTTGGTGGAGCGCATGCTTGGCATGAAAGCTGCTGTGGTTGATGGGGATTACCGCAACATCAAGCTGACAACACCGGACGATATGGTTGTGGCACGAGCATTTCTTATGGAAGCAGAAAAAACGTGTTTGGAAAAAAATAAAAAAAGCCCTTGACATCAAAAGAAAGCTGTGGTATTATGGTCAAGCGTTGTTCGGAGAGTTGGCCGAGTGGTTTAAGGCGCTGGTCTTGAAAACCAGTGATTCCGAAAGGAACCGTGGGTTCGAATCCCACATTCTCCGCTTGAGTTCATCAGAACAATGTGAATTCAATATTTTGGGAAGTTGCACCGATAGGCAGATGCGGCTATAGTATGGAGAAATACCCAAGCTGGCTGAAGGGGCTCCCCTGGAAAGGGAGTAGGTCGTTAATAGCGGCGCGAGGGTTCAAATCCCTCTTTCTCCGTTCTTTTTTCAGGGTTTTACCGCAGACAAATCAAACGGAAAAAAACTTGAAAAAAGTTCTTGACAGGAAACCAAATACATGGTATA
>CAMRSM010000037.1 GCA_947053345.1 uncultured Lachnospiraceae bacterium | reverse complement strand
TACCCCCGGACAGCGCCCCAGTGGGATTTGTGGGAGAGAAGCGTACCAAAATCCCGCTGCCGAGAGAGGGGATGGGAGGGGGTATGCGGGACTTGAAATAAGGATGTGACAGAATGAGACATTTTTTTAGGATGGCGGCATGTGCCCTTTTGTGTTTGTGCCTTGCGGCGATGTGCCTGCCGCGTGCGGACGTGCGTGCGGCGAGCGCGGATATTTCATTTTTCGCGGAGGAGGGGGAAGTCGAGGCGGGGCGGGAATTTACGCTCACGCTTGAGATTTCCGCTGATATGACGATCGGGGATTTTGAGGGATATTTTACGTACGATGCGGATATCGCGGAATACACTTACGGACCGTCGTGCATTACCGGCGGGGACGGATACCTGAAAATTTCGGATATCAATGCCGCGCCTACAACGGGACTGCGCAGCTATATCATGACATTCACGGCGAAAAAGCGCGGGATCTGCGAATTCCGTATGAGCGGCATCCCCGTGGTATATGCGTACGAGTCGGGCAATTCCATGTCAGTAATGGCGGAACCTTACCAGCTTACGGTGCGTGCGGCGGCGGATGCCTCGAACAACGCAAGGGCGGCGGCGCTGCGGGTAAGCCCCGGAACGTTGACACCAGCCTTTTCTCCCGAGGTCATGGAGTATGAAGTGGAGCTTGACCATTCGGTGGAGCGTATTATCGTCAGCGCGGTCGCGGCGGATTCCCGCGCACACGTGAGTGTCTCCGGGAACGAGAGCCTCGCAGAGGGGGAGAACGACGTGAATGTGACAATCACGGCGGAGGACGGCACGGTCTGCGTTTACCATATCCTTGCAAAGCGCGCGGGTGCGGGGAGTGTCCTTCCGGTGCCGACACAGCCGGGGGAAACGCAGGACGATTCTCTGCAGCCGGAGGAAAAACCGGTTTATCTCTCGGAGGACGGCACGATGCTCTGCGGAAATTACCGCTACCGGCTCACGCAGGAGACTGCAGGGATCATGATCCCGGAAGGGTATGAAGCGGATTATTTATTGATCGGGGGCGAAAGCATTATAGCGTATATGACCTCCAGACAGTCAGAATACTGCCTTTTGGTGCTGGAGAATGAGGCGGGGGAAGCAGGGCTTTACCGTTTTGACCGCAAAGAGTACACCATCCAGCGCTATGAGCCGGAGATTGTGACCGTGACCGATACGAGCAGCCTAAACCAAAAAATAAGCGAACTTCTGGATAAGACGAAGGAATACGAGCAGAACAAAAACAACATGAGCATCCTGTGCGGGCTGCTCGGGGTGGTCATCGTCCTGTTGCTGCTTTTATGCGTAAAACTGCGCATCCGGCGGAAAGGGTATGACGAGGAACTGTGACATCCGGGAATTTTATTGACAAAAGGATTCATTTGTTGTATAACTAGATTAGGAACATCAAAGGCTGTGAAGAGAAGAGTATGCAGTTAGATATGTTACAGAGAGCCTGAAGGGGTGAGAGCAGGCACAGAAGGAACTGCGGAAAATGGTCTCGGAGCCGCGTACCGAAGCTGTCATGCCAAGGTTACGACGGGTGCACCCGTTATAGTGATAGACTATCGACGAATCATTTCTCGTCCGTAGTTGATAAGGCCTGTATCGTGAGGTGCAGGTGAATTTTGGGTGGTAACACGAAGCGTATGCTCTCGTCCCGGAAAAACATATTTTTCAGGGAGGAGGGTTTTTTATTGCAGAAAAAAGGATAAACTGTGCGATTCGTAACAAAGTTATCACTACAAATTTAGAAATGAGGGATGTAAAATGAGGAATATTTTGATCGGCGGAGCATGGCCGTATGCAAACGGATCATTGCACATCGGGCATATTGCCAGTCTATTGCCCGGAGATCTATTAGCCCGGTATCACAGGGCTGCCGGCGACAATGTGTATTTTGTATCAGGAAGTGATTGTCATGGAACACCCGTGGCGATCCGCGCAAAGCAGGAAAATAGAACACCGCACGAGGTGAGCAGTCATTATCATGAGGAATTTTCGGAATGTTTTGAAAAATTAGGTTTTAGTTTTGATGTGTATACGAAAACATCCGCAAAAGAGCATAAGGATTTTGTAAGGGAATTTCATAAAAAGCTATACGAAAGTCCGTATGTCTATGAAAAGGAAGCGGAACAGGTTTTTTGTGAAAGCTGTGATACTTTTCTGGCAGATCGTTTTGTATTGGGAAAATGTCCAAAATGCGGGCAAGATGCCAGGGGGGATCAGTGCGATGCCTGCGGCATGGTTCTTGAACCGGAAGCTCTTGTGGAACCTGTATGCGCTGTCTGCGGGAAAGCGATAGGCTTCCGGAAATCAAAACACCTGTATATTGCCATATCAAAATTGCAAAAAGAATTAAAGCAGTTGGTCGACGGACATCCGGAGTGGAGAAAAAATGCCATTGCATTTACAAACCGATATATAAGCGAAGGACTCAGGGATCGTGCATTGACCAGAGACCTGGAATGGGGAATCGAGGTTCCGAGAAAGGGCTATGAAAATAAAACAATTTATATATGGGCAGAAAATGTGTTAGGATATCTGTCCGCAAGCAAAATGGCTGCCGACGCACGGAACGGTGATTTTTGCGCTCTGTGGGGAAAAGAGGCAAAACATTATTATGTGCACGGAAAAGACAATATTCCGTTCCATACAATCATCTTACCGGCACTTTTGCTGGGAAACAATGAGGGGTGGCATTTACCCGACCAAATCATATCAAGTGAATACCTGACCCTGGAAGGGAAAAAAATATCTACCAGCCACAATTATGCGATATGGGTGAAGGACTTGCTGAGTTCTTACGAGGCGGATTCGATCCGCTACTTTTTCATTGCAAATGGCCCCGAAAAGAAGGATGCGGATTTTTCGTGGAGAGAATACGTTCATAGCCATAATGGAGAGCTGCTCGGGGCATACGGAAACTTTGTGAACCGTACATTAGCATTTATTCAAAAATATTTTGGCGGGGTGGTGCCGCGGGGAGAAGACGACCGTGATACGAACAAACGGATTGATGATTTGTATGCTGTGGCCGGAAAACTTATTGAAAGCGGCTGCTTCAAGGATGCAATGAATGAAATATTTGAATTTGTGAGGAATGCAAACAAATTTTTTGATACGGAACAACCCTGGGTCACGCGGAATACGGATATAGCAGCCTGCAGCCATACACTGTATCGGTGCGTCCAGATCATTGCAAATCTGGCTGTACTGCTCTTACCGTTTTTGCCATTTTCATCAGAGAAGGTGATAAAGTGGTTAAATGTAAGCGCCGAATGGGAAAGGCAGTCGGTTTCTGGCGACTATTGCCTGCCGGAAATAGAAATATTGTTTCAAAGAATTGATAAAAAAGTGATTGAAATTGAAACGAAAAAATGGAAGGATTGAACTGCGTTACATTTTGTAAAGATATAAAATGTAACATGACACATGTAAGTTGATGGAAAGGGGCTTAAGCCTGTTTTTTGGCTTCGCCCCTTGTCTGTGTCGGTGCGCTTCTTCTTCGTCAGGGTTCATTGCCGTAGTCAACGCCGCGCCTTTATAGCCTTACAGGCTAAAAATTATCCGGTACTTTTTACCATGATGAATGGTTGCCGTCGTGCCGGAAAATAAACTGAAACATATCAGCATACAAGCCAAAGTGATTACTAATTTCTTCATTGCATATTCCTCTCTTTCAAATGTCCCCTTTTAATTTCCAGCACCACATCTGCCTGTTTGGCTACCTCGCCGGAGTGCGTCACTACTACAACGCATTTCCCAAAGGTATGTGCGCTTTCTTTCAAAACCGCTGTGATTTCCATGGCGGTATCTTCGTCTAAGTTCCCGGTTGGCTCATCCGCAAGAATAACCGGTTGATCAGACGCTAATGCCCGCGCAATCGCTACGCGCTGCTGTTGACCGCCGGACAATTTCAGTACATTCCGCGATATTTCCTCTTTTTTCAATCCCAGGCGCTCCAAAATAGGCACTGCATCTTGTTTTGCCGTTAGTTTTACATTCTCAATCGGTGTCATGTAGTCAATCAGATTATAGCTCTGGAAAATCAGCGAAATATGGTTTCTGCGGTGATATTCCAATCCTTTTGCCGCAATGTTCTCGCCGTCAAATAGCACCTCGCCTTTGGTTGGTGCATCAAGTCCCCCCAAGAGGGACAATAGCGTTGTCTTGCCCGATCCGGACGGACCAAGGACGGCGTACAATTTTCCCGCTTCCAGCTCTGCGCTTATGTTTGATAAGATAGATTTTCCCTTTTCGTAGGAATAGGAAATATTTTGCAACTTCAATGTTGGCATAATTGTTCCTCCTTTAACTCATTTTAGATAAAATTTCCCGCGGATTTAAGCGCATAACTGTAATAGACGATATGCTGACCGCCACGATAATAATAGCAAATCCAATCAGATAGAGCAGGGCAAGACTATCTGGCTCAACGGAAACTTGAATACCGTTTTCTGTCGGTAAAGGCTTTTGGATAAGGGTATCTGCGCCCACATCGACGGCGGCAGGCGTGGAGCCGCTATTATCTTCCTGCTCGACCTGTAAACTTTGTTCCAACAAGTGATTGCCGATCTGCCCCGCAACGGCATTGCTTGTAAAATAGGAAAGTCCAAAGGCAAAGACGGCAATCAGAAGCACTTCTGTCAAGTATTGTCCAATGATAGCCGACTTCCAAATACCCACGGACAGGAATACTCCGATCTCATGGACACGGGTTTTTGTCCAGAGGGTCAAGACCAAAGCAAGTATAATTGCACTAACAACGATAATAACGACCAGCAGGGCAACAACTAGTTCATTCAATGTAGCCAGCGGCGCGGCTGCCTTTTCGTAAACTTCATTGTCGATCTCGATGGTAAAAGCGTTCCAGTCAATTACGGACAGTTTTTTTACAGCGGACACTACCTGTTCCATATTCTGCGGGTCGTCTATGGTGACATTGACGGCCGAAAAGCCATAATTGATTTTGTCGTTATTCATCTTAATTGATGTTTGCAAATCGATAAAAATACGATTTTGGATTTTGTCAAAAATTGTAACAGTTTCCCCTAATTGCTCTGTCACATTGGGGGTAAACAGTCCGATAATCTGCACTTGCATTTCTTCCCCGGTAAAATCATCATCTTCGGGGTTGTAAATATGGGTTGTGATATAGTCCCCAATGTGCAACTCATTTTTTTCTGCCAAATCCCCGCTGATAATCGCCACGGATTGATCTTCGGAAGTAATGTGCCGTCCTTCTGTCAGCGTCAGCGTGCCGGTGGTGAATAGTTCATCGGTTTCTGTGCCGCAGACACCAAATACTTTTGTTCTGTGTTGCAGATTCTCCGCGACAGAAACTGTTCCGGGGAACAACGAAAGATTATCAAAACGGGCAAGAACGTCATATCTTGCGCTGGAATATTTGACACCGGGGACACTGTTGATCGCTGCAATTTCCTCCGGCGTAAGCTGCACGGTAGAATAAATAAGAAAGCTGTTGCTGGTCTTTCCTGTTTCTTCGTCAAACTCGTTGTCCTTAATAATTTCTTTAACCACATAGGGGCTGTTTTCCCAATCTACATAAATATCAAATTTACCACCCAGGCTCTGCCGAAGATTAAGCTGTGCAGCTTCCGAAGCTTTCCAAATGGAAAGCCCCGTTAAAACAAAGGTTGCCATAATTAGCAGTATGGCGAACAGGAGAATTGTTTTCTCCCGTTTTCGTGCGGCGTATAAAAACGCCCTTTTGATAATACTCATTTTTTATACCTCCATTGATAAGCTGTTCTTCTGAACGCTCCCATAGAATAGCCCTTCAATATGGAATGAGTATGAAATAGATATGGAATTTAAGCAAATTATGAAAAAACTTCCCTTACCGGAAAGTTTTTAAAACTCTCTGGTAAGGCAAGTTTTTTCGTGCGTCAAAGGAATTTCTAAATCCGTTCCGCTACTGCTCATATCCTTACGCTGCTATCGCAACTTGTTCGCTGTGGCTTCCCCCACCTGACACAAAAAAGTCCCCTTACCTGCTGCTTTCGTCTTTACGACTTAGAAGCGCGGGGGTGGGACTTTTTTGATAGTCTAAAATCGGAATGTAAAACACATTCCCGGTGGATTTTTCATAGGAACAAAAGAATAGGAAATATTTATTGCATTTAAGAGTTCATCCACAATATAAAGCCCTAACCCATTGCCGCCACTCTCACGGTTTCTGGAAAAGTCGGGGCGATAGAAAGGCTCAAACAGGCGGGGAATTTCGCTGCTTTGGATAGGGACGCACTCATTTTCAACCATAAGGCTGCGCCCGTCCATAAAGACGGCAACCGTCTTTCCTGCTTCGGTATAGGCAACAGCATTGGCAAGAACGTTAGATACCGCTTTACTGAATGAACTGACCGGAAGCGTCACGGTAAAAGTTTCTGGCAAATCAAGAAAAAAAGAGATATTATGTGCCGCTGCGATTAGCTGGTACGGTTCACACAATTCTTCAAGCAATTCCGTTAGATCAACAGTCGTAGGCTGCTCTGTAATGCCATTTCGTCTGGAGGTTTCCAAAAATTCATGTATCATCTTAGAAAGCCGTTCAACGATATCTTTGCATTCCGGTAGATATGTTGCATAGTCCTGGTACTTTCCCACACCTAAAATCATATTTTCAAGGGTTGCGTTCAGGGCAGTTACAGGAGTTTTTAATTCATGGGATGCAGCCCGCAGAAAGTCCACTTTTGCCCGTTCCATTTCACTAACCCGGTCTTTTTCCTGTTCCAAATGCTCAATGGTAGACAGGAGATTTGAATACATATTATTGACGTTTTGTGCCAGCAATCCGATTTCATCTTTTGAATGAACGGCACAGGCTGCCGCCCGATCTAATTTCATCATTCGTTCCGTAGAGGCGGAAATTCTCTCAATGGGGGCAACAATCGCTTTAGAAAACAGGAGAGAACACATAACGGAAATTACCAGGCTACAAAGGATTGAAACCGGCAAAGCCTTTTGTATCGCTTGCATAACTATTTTCTCTTCACGAATACTGACTGTGATTTCCTCGGCAATATGATCCGTTGTAGAAATTACAATGCCCATTTTGGGTGCAAGCAGATAAATCAGAATATGGGCGGTCACAATCACAAATATCATGATCGTCAATGTGTAAAAAAAGGTTTTGGGAAATAGTTTTAGTTTTTTCATGCCCGTACCTCGTATTTATAACCGATTCCTTTGACCGTCACAATACAGTCAAGCCGCAGTTTTTTGCGCAGATTTTTGATGTAGGTATCAATCGTTCTGTCGATGACCGGGGCATCCATACCCCATAAATCATCAAGGATTTGTGAGCGCGTCAGTACCAGCCCTTTGTGCTCCATAAGCAATCGCAGTAAGTCAATTTCTTTTGGAGTAATATCAATTTTTCCGCTCTGGTCATGTGCCGTATAGCCGGAAAAATCAACGGTTACATCACCGAAAGTTGCTATGTCGGATATAATACCCTTCCCACTTCTTCGCAAAAGTGCGGTGACACGTCTGCCAAGCAGAACCATAGAAAACGGTTTTATAATATAGTCGTCTGCCTGTTCATCAAAACTCATTACCTGTGTATATTCATCTTCAATAGCCGTGAGCATAAGAACAGGGACAACGCTTTTCTTGCGTATTTCATGGAGTACGGCAAGCCCCGTAATTTTGGGAAGCATAATATCTAAAACAACAAGGTCAATACCGCCCTCGCCAAAAGTCTGCAATGCGTCCGCTCCGTCATAGGCGGGAATGATTTTATGTCCTGCCGATTTTAAGTATTCACATATCGCTTCGTTTGTCCGTTTATCATCTTCTACAATAAGTAATATTGCCATAAAATGCACCTCCTTGTGTTAAGCTTACCATGTCAATGTGAAAGAAATATGAAATCGTTTTGTTTCGGGGAGGTTTTACATCTTTGATCCGCTGGCTTCTCCGCGTCCTTTGACCTTTGCTGTACGGCAGCAATGGGAACTTTAGGGAAGGATGCCGACTTTTGATGGCTTTACGGGCGGTTAAAAAAACTAACGGGTAATTAACAAGAAATCAATTGTATGGTATATCAATCTTTGCTATAATTTCATTACAAAAGCTTTTGGATATTATTATGGAGGTTTGTAAATGAATATCGGCAGTGTTATCCGGAAATACAGAAAAGAAGCAGGTCTGACGCAGGAGGAAATGGCAAACCGGCTGGGTGTGACGACCCCAGCAGTCAACAAATGGGAGAAGGGGAATTCGAACCCGGATATTGAACTGTTGGCTCCGATTGCCAGATTGCTCCATATTTCACTTGATACTCTGATGTCATTCCGGGAGGAACTTACACCACCGGAAATCCGTGAGATCATCCGGCAGATGGATAAAATGTTTGAGACGAGAAATTATGAGCAGGTATATGAGTGGGCGGTGGAAAGGACGAAGGAATTTCCAAACTGCAATATGCTGATCTGGCAGATTGCAGTTGTGTTAGATGCAAGAAGGCTGACCGGCACATGTGCGGAGCCCGAAAAATATGATGCCCAGATCAATGCATGGTATGAAATCGCATTGGGTGATGGGAGGGAGGAGATAAAGCATCATGCCGCTGACTCCTTGTTTGGTTTCTATTTCCGGAAAAAGGATTATGAAAAAGCGGAGGAATATTTGCAGTATTTTTCGGATCATGATCCCATGAAAAAAATGTTCCAGGCAAGATTGTACAAGGCGCAGGGAAAAACAGAGCAGGCAAATGAAATGTTTGAATACCTTTTGTTTTCCGGGTATCAGACATTAAGATCCGTCTTTTGCTTTATGATTGGATTGGAACTTGCAGAAGGAAACGTGGAAAAGGCAGATTTTCTGGAAGAGAAAAAAAGCGCGCTTGCCGATATCTTCACAGCGGGAAACGGCAGGGAATGTTTGTCAGAAAAATTATTTCCCCAGATAAAATCTCGCGTTTTGGATCATTCTTTCAGCGGGGATGCCGGATCGGATATCTTTTATCGGGCGGCTATGATCGGCGCGGGAAGCTGGTGGACGGAAAATAGCAGTAAAAAATAGCTTTTATAAAGGGAAGGAATCATATGGATAAAATAAAACTTATGTCAATCGGAAAAAAGAAACCAAAGGCGGAGAACTTAAACAGCTGGTCGAAAACGGTAGAGCGGTATGCCCCGGATCTGTATGATTTATTCTATGGTGCCGGTGAAAAAGATTCTTTCAAAAAAGTGGCAGAGCTTCAGCCGGAGATCGTTTTGCTGTTATATGTGGCGGAGGATGGCAATTTAGAGTATGGTATGCAGCTGGTAAAAGAAATAAAACAATTAAGTCCTAAGACCATGATATTTGTTACTTTTGATGTGCTGGATGCACAAGAGGATGTGTTTGATGAATATATTGGCTGTGGGGCAATGAAATGTTATACTTCACCGGTGAGCATGGAAGCGCTGTTCCATGATATGTATGTGGCATTGAACATGGAATGAGGGAAGGGGAGAAGAGGATATGGGAAGGGGAAAGAATAAACCGTTCGATAATTTGTCATTGTCCTTTCGGGAGATATGGAATTTTGACAGAAGGCTGATCTTTCTTTTGCTTGCCGATGTTTTTGTCAGCGCCCTGCAGCCCTTTCCCGGCATCATTATGGCGGGGCGGATTGTGGATCAGGTCACGGAGGGAAAAGATTTCACACAGGTAGTTTTGTATGTCGGCATGATGTTTGGGATGGACTACATTTTGACAGCGGCAGCGGCATTTTTGGAAAAATCAAGAGATTATCTCTTCCTTAGGCTCGTCCATAAGCTGGACAATGATGTGGACCGCAAGTGCATGAATATGGACTTTGAAAAATCGAACGACCCATCCGTCCAAGAGCGTATCCTGATGGTGAGCCAGGCGGCGCACGGGAAAAATTTTTTTACCAACCTTACCGTATTTTTCCGGATTATTTCGCAAATTGTGACCCTGGCCGGCATCATGTGCGTGATGACAATATTAAATGCATGGTTGTTCCTGGTTGCACTGGCTGTTCTTGCATTGCAGGCGGTACTGCACTATCTGCGGCTTCGGCATGAAAGAAAATACACACAGGATTCGATTGAGGATAACCGGAAGATTTTCTATGTGTCACAGATGGCAAAGAATATATCAAACAAAAAAGATATTGTCACTTTCGGTATGAGCAGCTATATTTTGAAAAAAGCAGAATTTTTTCGGCGGGCAATGCTGGATATTGAGAAACGAAGGTTAAAAGAGGGTGGTTTTATTGAAATGACGATGTATTCATTGAGCGCTGCTTTCCGGATACTGGCCTATCTGCTGATCGGGCAAAAAGCATTTCGAGGCGATATTACCATCGGCGAGTTTACAATGGGGATTGCTTCCCTGATCAATTTTATGTCCGCTTCTTCTTTTGTGACCGCCAATATTGTTACTTTTCATGATAATTTCTTTTATATCAGACAGTATAAATCTTTTTTGAATCTAAGGACGAAGTTTGATAGGAAACCTGACTTGCTCACACTCGGTGCGGTTGATACCCGCCATATTGAAATCAAGTTTTGCAACGTCTGGTTCCGGTATCCCGGCAGCACGGCGTATGTATTGAAAAATATCAACCTGACCATCAAAGACAAGGAACGGCTTGGGATTGTAGGGTACAACGGCGCGGGGAAAACTTCCTTCGCTCTTTTGCTGATGCGTATGTACGACCCGACCGAGGGGGCGATTCTTTTAAATGGCATTGATATCCGGAACATTGATTATAAGGAGTATCAGAAAATAATTTCGCCCGTTTATCAGGATTTTTCGCTTTTTGCTTTTTCACTGGCAGAAAATATAGCGCTTTCCGAAAAGACCGACCCGGATGAAAGAAGAAGGATCACGGAACTTTTGACGGAAAATGGTCTGGGGGAGCGGCTGAAAAAAATGTATCGCGGATTGGATACGCCGGTTACGAAAACTTTATTTGCATCGGGAGTGGATTTCTCGGGCGGTGAGAGCCAGAAAATTGCCGTTGTCCGTGCATTGTATAAAAATGCACCATTGCTCGTTCTGGATGAGCCCACCTCCGCGATGGATCCGGTCGCCGAACGCGAAATATTCCGGAAGTTTGCCGAAATGTCGGAGGGAAAAACGACCATCCTGGTTTCGCACAGGATTTACAGCACAAGATTTTGTGACCGCATTGCTGTTTTTAACAAGGGGGAGATCGTGGAATATGGAAGCTTTGAAGAACTGATGGAGCAAAAAGGGCAATACTATGATTTTTTTGAAAAACAGGCGGAATATTTTAAAGATGTGGTGTAAGATGATTTTTTGAATTTTTATGGTGTTCTGGGTGGGAGTATGGTATAATATCCGCAGGATATTATACTGGTGCCGGTTCGCTGTCCGGCCAAGGAGGACATCTTCCATGGCGAACCGTGTGCATCCGCCGGGGGCACCATGTCGGAACGACATGGTATAATGGCGGCAGACATGATACCAGTGCTGATTCGCTTTCAACCGAAGGGAGAATAGAACCTTGCTTGAATGGTGTCAAAAGGGCAAGGATTATGTTTTACAGACCACACACCTTTAATAAAATCCAAAGGAGAACTTTTAAGTTATGAAAAAATCTAACATAATACTCGCTGTTCTTTTATTCGGAATAATGCTGCTTTCATATGGAATTGAAACTGCCCAGTATCAGCTTGTTACATTGCAAAATACTCGCAGTACAATATTTCTTTTATGCGTAATTTGCATAGCCTATTTTATCATTCTTCCCTTTTTGAACAATCTGTATACATTTCTTTCAAAAGAAGTCAGCTTTTACAGATCAACAATGATACAGGAAAATATAATTCGCCATATATCAGAAACCGCAAATAATCATTTTTACAATCCTGACTTTTTGAAGGAAATTCATTTATGTAAAAATTTAACCGGACTATATTCCGAATATACGGTAAGTATTTATAAACTTTTAAAGTATTTTTTTAATTACTTGATATATATCATAGCAATAAGCACAGTCAGCACCCCTGTAATTATACCTTTTGCTTTTTTTACTTTAATTTATATTATTGTTAAATTTTTATATGCGGCGCAAAGTATTGACACTTTAATTGACAATGTATCCGATGACAAAGATGCCGAATATTACAGAAAAATTTTGTCCGATTATAATTATGTGCGTGATATCAGACTTTTTCAGTTTGATGGATATATCTGCCAAAAATCAATTCAGGCCTTCCATCGCGGTTTAGAAAAAAGGTATAGGCTTCGCAATAAGAACGCTATTATATGTCCTCTGCTCAACGTTTTGTTTGCAGGCTGCATTATCGGAATCGGCGCTATATCCGTGTTGAATCAAAATATATCGCTTGCCAGTGTAGTGCTTGTAGCGTCCTGTACTATAAAATCACTAATGCAGGTTGAACCAGCATCAGACGCGTTCGGGGAGTTTATCGAAAAACGCGGAGCAAAACAAAAAATCAATGGAATCATTTCCCGCAACCGCAATCAATACAATAGGAGCGGAATCTTTATTGAAGAAATTCAGAATATCAGATTTGAAAATGTCTCCTTTTCCTATGATGGAACAAAGGACATCATTCATAATATGAACTTTGAGTGGAAAAGCGGTGAAAATATCTGTATTCTTGGTATAAACGGAGCCGGTAAATCAACCCTTCTAAACTTGATACTCGGCATAAACAAGCCTACTTCCGGTACTGTTTTTGTCAATAATATTCCTCTTGAAAACATTGATTACTCCTCCTATGTCAGCTGCATAGCGGCCTGCTCACAGGATTTTGCCCACTTTAAGGACAGTATAGAGAACAACGTAATATTCGGCTTCAATGAAAAACTGGATTTGATTGATTATAAATATTTGTCAGTTCCAAAGGGAAGTATGATTGGTCCCGATCTGTATGCTGACGGGGTCGAACTCAGCGGAGGACAATGGCAAAAAACAGCAGTATGCCGCTCAAATTTGAACTGTCGCAAAAAACATCTGATAATAATGGACGAGCCTACTGCAGCGATGGATGCTTTTTCTGAAAGCTCCTTTTTTGAAAAAATAATGGAATTAAAAGAAACCTGCAATGCGATTTTTATTACGCACCGTGTCGGTTATGCCAAAATGGCTGATAAAATATACATTGTTGACGTAGGAAAAATCGTTGAAAGCGGTTCCCACGCAGATTTAATGGATAATGGATTTTACTACAAAAATATGTATATAAAACAGGGAGAAATGTATGAAGCCTAAATCCAAAACACTGAAAAAAGTAATGAACTACATTATCACGGAACATGGCCATGAATATATGCGCTACTTTGTCATGTGCATGGCAGATGTCCTTAAAAACTGCGGCATACTTATCGCAACATATTTTGGAATTTCCTATGTTTTTGAAGCTGCAGAAAGCAATATCCGTTATTGTGCTGCAGGCGCAGTCTTAATTTTTGTCAGCGAATTATCCGTATTATATTTGAATCGTTGTATGAATCAGCTTAGCAAAAGTATGGAAGCAAGAGTTTACAAAAAAATTTTGGAAAAAACCACAAAAATACCTGTTCTCGAATTGGCGAACAGCACTACTCAAAATGACATAAACGCTGCTTTAGAGGAAGGTAAAAACGCTCTTGAAGCTATAACAATGGATATTCCATCCTACATTGATCTGATTCTGCAGATCTGCATTTTTATTGCTGTTGTGTGCCGGATAAGCTGGTGGTATGCACCTGTAACAATATTACTTATTACTATAACGATAGTTATAAGCAGATATTTCAAAAGCAAAGAGCTTGATGGTTATGACGACATAACAAGGCAATTAAGATTACTGGGTTATTTCAGTTCTCTCCCTTATACAGAATGCGCCCACAGGGAAATGAACATTCAGAATGCAGCCCTATATTTTACTGACAGGCGGAAGCTATACGCTGACCAGCTCATAGCAGAGAAAAGGAAGAAATACAGATGCCACATAAAATTCAGTTTATGCAGCGGATTGATATTATTGCTGGCAACCATCAGTATATCCGCATATCTTTTTTATCTCTTATCCATTGGAATGTTAAAAACGGAATTGCTGGCAACAACACTCATAAACAGCCTGTTGCTGTATCAGCAGGTTTTATCACTGAGCGAACAATTCAGCTGGGACAAGGAAGCATTGTATTATGTAGATAAGTATTTTAAGCTGCTGGATATGAATGAAGAACAGAATATAGGATACAATAAAAAAATCTACGATATTGCTATCCATATCGACAGCTTTTGCTATGCAGATAAAATCATCCTGTCCAACCTCGGATTGAACTTGAAACAAGGACAAAAAATATTACTGATCGGGGACAACGGCGCTGGAAAAACGACATTACTGAATCTTTTAACCGGTCTATATCCGTTATCCAGCGGCTGCCTGCACATAAACAATGAATCCTGCACAACGCCAATTATTGTAAGAAACCGTTCCGTTATTGTCAGTCAGAACTTTCCTGCTCTGAAAATGACATTACGGGAAAATCTGATGTGCAAAAATGTAAGTGAAGCAGAAATCCAGACCGCTCTGCAAGCGGTTGATCTATGGAATGAAATACAACGCCTGCCCGACGGTCTTGATACTTTTGTGGGAGAGGAACATTCACTGTCACAAGGACAATGGCAGCGTTTTGCAATCGCAAAGCTGCTGCTGCACAAAGAAGCCGATATTTGGGTATTGGATGAACCGACAAGCGCAATGGACGCGATTCATGAAACGGATATTTTAAAACTTGTTTTTGACAAAGGCAAGGATAAAATTATTATTGTGGTCACGCATCGGCTAAGCATGGCAAAGCATATGGATCACATATATCATATAGCCAATGGACAGATAGATTTTGATGGTACTCATGCAGAACTCTACGCTTCAAATCCCATATATAAAAATATGTTTGATATACAAGCTCAAATGTACGTATAAATTTTGCTTAATACATGCTAGTCAACCCAAAAAGTATGTTCCTTTTTCAGCACTCCGGTTAATATTAAGAAAGGTAACTATTCGGCACCCATCTGGGGCATATTAATTTTTGGTCAAAACGGAGAAAATAAAATTTCTGTTTTGCCACGGCTTTATTGCAAAAAGTGGATAACTTTTCAATGCAGCTGCCAAGTACTTTTTGCTTGTGGATCACTAAACCATAAATCCCCGATTACAGCCAGATAACTTTCTATTTGTGGGTTTTATCTGACTGTTATTGGCGGTTATCCTCTGATTTTTACTGTTTATCCACCGCCATTTTGACAGTACACCAAAATCTTGTAGGTTTTCGGATTTTTGGGCATGTTGTTTGTGAGTAGTAAGTAGTAATTTCTGAAAACGGGAAATATGAATGGTATTGTGTATTCGTGATATGGATTTGGAACGGATAACGAAGGACAGGGAGGATTGAGGAAAAACCGGGAATATATGGACATAAAAATATGTTGAATGAGCGAGCAGGGCAATCTGCCTTTTTTTGTTGCATTTAAAGCAGGTATTTTGCTTGCGGAACAATGACAGGAGGTTTCTTTTGACGGGCAGGGGAAAGGACGAAGCGGAGCCGGAGACCGGGAAGGTTATCAAGAAACTGGTGTTAAAAAAGAAATCGAAACAAAATCAGGTATGGCAAACGGTATATGCCTAAATGATATTGATATTGACCCGCTTACGATTAGGGCAATTATGATAAACGAAGTTGTCCCTTCGGATCCCTTACAGGACTTTTCATGGAACCCCTGACGCTGATTATCGGAAAACAACGCTTCCTCTTTTGCAGGGGGCGGGTACAGAAGTTGCTTCCGTACAAGACATATTACAAAAGGGTATTTATATAACAAATGCCGTAAAAACCCCAAAGACAGGCTATGCCATTGATAACGGAAACAGTGCAAATTAACACTAGAAATGTGAAAAGGATTATGGTATAATTGCAAACGGACATGGTATGACAGCAGCGGTCATGGACGGGCTGCGATAATAAAGAAGGGGGAGCGAATATGGCACTTCATTCCATTCAGACAGATGCATTAAAGAGTTTTTGTGACCTGATCCTTTGCGGGCATGAGGAAAAAGTATTTTGCCGCTGCAAGGAGTGCTTGGAACATGCGGACGACGATTACGGCGGCATTCCCAGGGTTTTATATATACTTTCGGGGAATGACACCGAACCGGATGATCCATCCGGGGATATTGCCGATGAGGACAAACCGTTGGTAAAACAACAATTTTATCTTATTTCCTCGGATGCCGGAGCACCGGATTTAGAGGACTTCTTTTGGTTTGTTGAGAATCTAAAAACAGCGCGTGGGTTAAATCTTGCGGTTGATAAGGAAAAATTTTCAAATGATGATTGTATTGTGGAATGGCTGGCAGAGCTGTCTGTACAGTTAGAAGATTTGTACATTGTTAATTTTGACGGAGCCAGTGAGGATTACCACTTTACAATCATGAGCAGAGATGATTGCGAAAAAGCAATGGATCTGTTCAAAAAAATGACGGCGCATGTCAGTGGTTATTCTTATACTTCATATTTGATAACGGGCAGCTTTGAAGGATGACGGTCTCCTGTCTGCCGGAATCCATGACCGATTAGGATAGTGGTACAATCAGAAAAATAAATCAGGAATCATTGGGATATGGATTGTGTGCTGCAAGATAGTTTACAAGGGATTCGTGCTTTTGATAATTGGCGGCAGTTTAGCAACAAGATGCAATGGCTGATTATTGTTATAAAAACCATAAATTATAATCGGGATTTCACGAGGAAGCATAAATGGATATCAATTTGTATTATCAGGAAAAAGGAAATAAAGAGCCGTTTATCCTTTTGCACGGAAACGGAGAGGATGGCTCATATTTTCAAAACCAAATAGATTATTTTAGCGACAGATACCGGGTAATTGCTTTGGATACACGGGGTCACGGCAAATCACCAAGAGGTACGGGGCCTTTTACGATTAAGCAGTTTTCCCGTGATTTATACGATTTTATGGCAGGGCTTGAAATTTCCGATGCAGTTATTCTGGGTTTTTCGGACGGAGCAAATATAGCAATGGAATTTGCGATGAAATATCCGGACATGGTAAAGGCATTGATCCTAAATGGGGGGAATCTGAATCCGAAAGGAGTAAAAAGAGCGATACAAATTCCGATTATAATAGGATACAAAATTGCAAAGAGATTTGCTTTGCAATCGCCGGCTGCTAAAAAGAATGCGGAAATGCTCGGGTTAATGGTGAATGAGCCGAATATTGCACCAAACGAATTATCGAAGATAACAGCTCCCACGCTTGTGATTTGTGGAAGAAGGGATATGATTAAAGAATCCCATACAAAACAAATTGCGGAAAATATATCGAATGCAAAACTGTCAATTATAAAAGGTAATCACTTTATTGCAAATAAACGTTATGTTACATTCAATAAAGAGGTTGAAGGCTTTTTACAAACAGTTTGCAAATTGTAGTTTGCCGGGAAAATACGCCGGAAAAGCAATATTACTTTCCGGTTGTTTTGAACGTTTATTTTGTAAAGGTTATCAACAAAAAATGATATACCGTTAAAAACAACAGGGTTACACGCCAAGTATGAAGAGGATGATTACGTGGTATCAGGGTGCATAGAAACCGGTCTATGCACCCTGTTTTTATGCGCGGGGAAGCTGGATGCCGCAGCATGCATCCTGTGTGCGGGAAGACATAAATAGCTTTGGGATGACGACCGTCCCGTTTTCCGGTGCATTCTGCGCGAGCAGGGGAAAAGGTCCCGGGGCTTTACAGCCGCGCCGAAACGGATGTGCATTCTGCGCGCAGGGGAAAAGCCCCTGTCCGCTTATGGGCGGGCACTTCCCGTTTTTCGGTGTAAAATGTGGAAAGAGAAGATTTTGATTCCATTGACAAATAGCCGGGACTGTTATATGATAGATATAACAAAGGATGCATCGGAAAAAAGGCAGGGGGTGCGCATGATGATAGTGACGATTGACTTTAACAGTGATGAAGCGATATACATACAGCTATGCAACCAGATCATATTGGGGATCGCGACGGCACAGCTGCACGACGGGGACAGTCTGCCCTCCGTGCGCGACCTGGCGGAAGATATCGGGATCAATATGCATACGGTCAACAAAGCATACTCTATTTTGCGGCAGGAGGGTTATCTGAAACTAGACCGCAGGCGCGGCGCGGTCGTGGCGCTGGACTACGATAAGCTGCAGGCGATCGCGAAGCTGAAAGGGCAGATGAGGCTCATATTGGCGAGCGCGATCTGCCGGGGGATCTCCAGGGAGGAGATCCATCAGGCAGTGGATCAGATTTATGATGGTTTTTGAAGGACCCATTTGACAAGGATTGTTTATTAAGAAAGGGAAAGAGGAGTATTATGCTGTGTGGAATCTGTAAGGCGAGGGAGGCCACGGTCTTTTATACGGAGATCGTTGCTGGGACGAAGAAAGAACAGTTCCTATGTGAGGAATGTGCGGCGAAGAGCACGAGCCTGCGGTTGAAAGCGCCGTTTGGCGGGGAGGAGTTTTCGCTTGGCGGCCTGCTGCTGGGACTTTTTGAAAACGGCGGGTCGGAAAAGGGCGGGAAGGAGACGGCAGAGGAGACGGAGCGGGGACTTTCCTGTTCTGGCTGCGGCATGACATACGCGGAGTTTAAGGAGAAAGGGCAGTTTGGCTGCGCGTCCTGCTACAAGGAGTTCGGGCGGCTGTTGCTGCGAAATATGAGGAATATCCAAGGGTCGGACGCACATACGGGCAAGCACCCGAAAAATGTCGTTGTCCACGAAGTACAGGCACCGCCGAAGGGGGCAGAGGAAGCACTTGCGCTGGATGAGACGCAGCGTCTTGTGCTTCAGCTGGAACAGGCGGTTGAGCGGGAGGAATATGAGCTCGCAGCGGTGCTCAGAGACCGGATCAGGGAGAGGAAAAAGCAGAAGGCGGGATGCGCGGATGAAAAAATGGTATGAGAAGAAAACGGAGGAGCGCATTGTGATATCGAGCCGCGTGCGGCTTGCGAGGAACCTGGCGGAGTACCATTTCGCCGGGAGGATGAAGGACGAGGAGTGTGAAGCCCTTGCCGGGCGGGTGCGTGGGATGGCGGCGGCATTTGAGGGGAAGGAGGCGATGAAATATTATTCCTGCAGCGTGAATAAGCTATCGGAGCTTGAGAAAGCGTCGCTGTCGGAGTGGTATATCATCAGTGAGCTTCTCGCAAAAAAGCGTCAGGAGACAGCGCTTGTGCTCTCGGAGGACGAAGGAATCAGCATCATGGTGAACGAGGAGGACCACATCCGGATCCAGGCGGTCGCGCCGGGGGCGGATCTCGAGGGGGCGTACGTGCGCGCGGCGCTGATTGACGAGTCTTTGGAGGAGCTTGGTTACGCTTACGATGACCGTTACGGCTATCTGACGACTTCGCCGCTCAATGTGGGCACCGGGATGCGAGCGTCCTTTCTGCTGTTCCTTCCGGGGGTCACGATGGCGGGGAAGATACAGAAACTTGCGGATGAGGTCGGAAAGTACGGCGTGATGGTCCGGGGGATCCCGGGGGACGGGACGAAGACAATGGGGTATCTGTACCGTGTCTCCAACCGCAAGACGCTTGGCTGTACGGAGGGTGAGATCATTGAAAACCTCCGGCAGATCGCGGGCGAGATCGTGCAGCAGGAACAAAAATACCGGGAGTATCTTTGCGGCAGGAACGCGGATGAGATCGAGGATAAGGTATACCGGTCCTTCGGCGTGCTGCGCTACGCGAAAAAGATCAGCACGGAAGACGGCCTGACGCTGCTTGCGCAGCTGAAATTCGGGCGTGACCTTGGGATGATCGCGGTCAACCCGGAGTTAAGCCTGTATGAGCAGATGATCCGGATCCAGCCGGCAAATCTGCAAAAAATCTGCGGGAAAAACTTAAACCGCGCGCAGAGGGAGCGCTACCGCGGGGAGTATCTGAACCGCCTGATGGGCAAGATGTGAAACGGAACGGGCAAAAATCCGGGGAGCGGCCTTTTTTCCGGCGGGTGCGGTGTCTGCTCCGCGCGGATTCCAATAAACGATTATAGATGCCTGCTGCAGGATGGACTGTGATGGGCAGGAAAGAGGTATGGTTTGAAGGAGAGATTTACACAAAATGCCAGGGAGGCGATCAATCTGGCGACGGAGACGGCTTATCAGCTCGCGCATAATTATATCGGCACGGAACATTTGCTGATCGGCCTGACAAAGGCGAACGGTGTGGCGGGCAGAATTTTGGATGAGCATGACGTGGACGAGGAGAAACTGACTGAGCTGGTGAACCAGCTGATCGCACCGACCGGCGGGATCAAGATTATGGAGAAGGATAATTTTACACCGCGCGCGAGGAGGATATTGGAGGCGAGCGCGCGGGAAAGCCTGCGCTTGAAATCGGAGCAGATCGGAACGGAGCATATCCTGATGGCACTGATCAAGGAATCGGACTGCATCGCAGTGCGGCTCTTAAATACGCTTGGTGTCAATATGCAGAGGCTATATATGGATATCCTGGCGGCGTGCGGTGCGGATGCGAACACGCTCAAGAGTGAGATGAACGGCGCGAAGGGAAGGCAGAAGGGAAAATCCCCGACACCAACCTTAAACCAATACAGCAGGGACTTAACGCAGCTTGCCAGGGAGGGAAGGCTTGACCCGGTGATCGGCAGGGAGGACGAGATCCAGCGCGTGATCCAGATTTTGAGCAGGCGCACGAAAAACAACCCTTGTCTGGTCGGCGAACCCGGCGTTGGAAAAACCGCGGTCGCGGAAGGGCTGGCGCAAAAAATCGTTTCCGGGGACATTCCGGAGGTGATCGCCGAAAAGAGAGTGATGACACTGGATCTTTCCGGCATGGTCGCCGGATCAAAGTACCGCGGCGAGTTCGAGGAGCGCATCAAGCGGGTGATCGGTGAGGTGGTCGCGGACGGCAATGTGCTTTTGTTTCTCGACGAGCTGCACACGATCATCGGTGCGGGCGGCGCGGAGGGCGCGATTGACGCGTCCAATATTTTAAAGCCGTCGCTGGCACGCGGGGAGATCCAGCTGATTGGCGCGACGACAAGGGAAGAATACCGCAAATACATTGAGAAGGATGCGGCGCTGGAGCGGCGTTTCCAGCCGGTTGTGATCGAGGAACCGGGCGAGGAGGAGGCGATCCAGATCCTGCGCGGCCTTTGCCCTGCCTACGAGGCACATCACAGAGTGCACATCACACAGGAAGCCATTGCGGCGGCGGTGCGTCTGGCAAGCCGCTATATCAATGACCGCTTCCTGCCGGATAAGGCAATCGATGTGATGGATGAGGCAGCTTCAAAGGTGCGTTTAAGCATCTATACGCCTTCCGCGAAGATGAAGGAACTTGAGGAAAAGCTCGCCAAACTTGAGGCGGAGAAGGAAGGGGCGATCAAGGCGGAGGAGTTTGAGCGCGCCGGGGAGATTAAGCGCAAGCAGGAGCGCATCCGCGTGAACATGGAAAAACTGGAAGCGGACCGCGCGGCAGAGCGTGAGAACGCGGTGCTCACCGTCGGTGAGGAGGAGATTGCCGACGTGATCTCGCAGTGGACAAAGATTCCGTTAAAGCGGCTGAAGGAAGGGGAGAGCGAGCGGCTGCTTAAACTGGAAGCGGTTCTCCACGAGCGCGTCATCGGCCAGGAAGAGGCTGTCTCGGCGGTGGCAAAAGCCATCCGCAGGGGGCGCGTGGGCTTAAAAGACCCAAACCGCCCGATCGGCTCGTTTTTGTTCCTTGGTCCGACCGGGGTCGGGAAGACCGAGCTTTCCAAGGCGCTCGCGGGGGCGATGTTTGGCGACGAGAACGCAATGATCCGCGTCGACATGACCGAGTACATGGAAAAGCACAGTGTTTCGCGCATGATCGGCTCGCCGCCGGGCTATGTGGGCTACGATGAAGGCGGGCAGTTGAGCGAGAAAGTGCGCCGCAACCCGTATTCCGTGATTTTGTTTGACGAGATCGAGAAAGCGCATCCGGATATTTTTAATATCTTGCTGCAGATACTGGATGACGGGCATGTGACGGATGCCCAGGGGCGGAAGATCAGTTTTAAAAATACAATCATCATCATGACATCAAACGCCGGGGCCCAGAATATCGTGTCGCCAAAAAAACTTGGTTTTGTGAGCCATGAGGATGCCGAGGCGGATTACGGCCGGATGAAGGAAGGGGTGATGGATGAGGTCAGGCGTTTGTTCAAACCGGAGTTTTTAAACCGCATCGACGAGATGATCGTATTTCACGCGCTCACGCGGGAGAATATCTGTGAGATTGCCAAGATCATGCTGGGGACGATCACGAAACGCTGCATGACGCAGATGGAGCTAAAGCTGAAAGCGGAGGACTCTCTTTTGGAATACCTCGCAAAGAAAGGCTACGACGAGAAATACGGAGCCAGGCCGCTGCGCCGCGTGATCCAGACGGAGCTTGAGGATAAGCTGACCGAGGAGATCCTTGCGGGAAAGGTGCGCGCCGGGGATACGGTGACGCTTAGCCGGACCGATGAAAAGTTAAAAATAGCCGTCCGCCACAAAAAGGAGCGGGCGTAGAAAAGGGCATTGTAATGTCCGGGCAGTAATTTATCAAAATTGGCAGAAATCAGTAGAAAAAAATATGAAGTTATGTTATAATAGAGCCAGCTATTATACCGTGCGGATCCGTGTCCGGCCAGGAAAGATAGGTTTACTGGCAAAGCGGCGTGCGGGGGAACGTCGGAAGGAGGATATGATGAGTACAGAATTGATTTATGTAGAAGAGGATGGGACATTGGGCTTTGGGGATTATACCCTGACGGAAAAGTCAAAGGTGAACGATTTTGAGTTTAATGGGGATTTATATAAAGTAAAAACATTTTTTGAGATGACAAAGCTTGAGAGGAACGGCATGTTTGTCTATGAATCTGTGCCGGGGACTGCCGTGGGACATTTTGAGGTATCGGAGAAGGCGGTAGCGTTTACGGTAACGTCAAAGGAGGATGCGCAGATTACCCTTGAGCTTGAGCCTGAGAAGGAGTACAGGATTTATATCGACGACACAAACGTCGGCAAAATGAAGACGAACCTTGGCGGGAAGCTTGTTTTAAGCATTGAGAAAAAGGATGGTGCGGGGTCTGCCGTCCGTGTGGTAAAATGTGTGTAACCGGATAGGGGGCTTTTATGGCGGCCAAGGCTAAAAATGTATTTTTCTGCGGCGAATGCGGATATGAATCACCCAAGTGGCTCGGACAGTGTCCCGGATGCCGGGCATGGAACAGCTTTGTGGAGGAGCCGACGCAAAAGAAAACTTCCGGCGGCAGGGAAACTGCCGCCGGCAAAAGAGCCGTACCGCAAAAGCTTTCCGAGGTGACACAGACCAGCCAGGAGAGGATTGACACGGGGATCGGCGAATTAAACCGGGTGCTTGGGGGTGGTCTGGTGTCCGGGTCACTTGTTTTGGTCGGCGGGGATCCCGGCATCGGAAAATCGACGCTCCTGCTGCAGATGAGCAGCATTTTGGCTGAGGCAGGGCATGCCGTGCTCTATATCTCCGGCGAGGAGTCGCCGCAGCAGATCAAACTGCGCGCCGACCGGCTGGAACGGCCGGCGGGAGGTCTTTTGCTCCTCGCAGAAACAAGCCTTGATGCGGTGGAGACCGTTATCGGGGAATTAAAGCCCGAGATTGTCATCATTGACTCCATCCAGACGATGTTCCGGGAGGACATCCAGGCATCGCCCGGCTCTGTCAGCCAGGTGCGCGAGACGACGGGAAGCCTGCTGCGCATTGCAAAGGGGCAGGGAGTCACGATCTTTATCGTCGGCCATGTGACGAAGGAGGGCGTTGTGGCAGGTCCTAGGGTATTGGAGCACATGGTTGACACCGTGCTGTATTTTGAGGGCGAGAACGCGGCATCCTACCGGATTCTGCGGGCGGTAAAAAACCGCTTTGGCTCCACGAACGAGATCGGTGTGTTTGAGATGTGCCAGAGCGGGCTTTCGGAGATTTTAAACCCGTCCGAGTATCTTCTGAAAGGAAGGCCGGAACATGAGCCGGGATCCGTTGTGGCGGCGATGGTCGAGGGCAGCCGGACAATGCTCGTGGAGGTGCAGGCGCTGGTGTGCCAGACGAATTTCAATATGCCGAGGCGCACGGCGGCGGGGATGGATTACAACCGCGTCAACCTTTTGCTGGCGGTACTTGAGAAAAGGCTGGGGATACAGCTTGCTTTCTGCGACGCGTACATCAATGTGGCGGGGGGCATGCGCATCAATGAGCCGGCGCTTGATCTGGCGGTGGTGTTTGCGATCCTGTCAAGTTATAAGAACATGGCGGTGCCGGAACAGACGATTGTGTTCGGTGAGGTGGGGCTGACCGGTGAGGTCAGGGCGGTCAGTATGGCGGATAAGCGCGTGGCAGAAGCCCGGAAGCTCGGTTATGCGCAGTGTATCCTGCCGTATGCCAATGTGGAAAGTATCAGGAAAAATCAGAAAGAATTCGGTGGGATCTGGCTTAGCGGAGTAAAAAATGTCAAGGATTTGTTCGGATTACTGGAAAGGTAAGTGTGTCAATGGGAAATGTCGGTAGCAAATGGCTGGAAAGTGTGCAGCGTCTGTCGGAGGCGCAGCTGCAGGCAGGGCAGAGTGCGTTTGACGCGCTCAATGAGCATGATAAACTGTTGCAGCTGATCCGCACGCTCGCCGTGAGTGTGGAGGAGGTTTTCTCTTCTATGGATATGGCAAATATTGAACTTGCGGCAACACTGGAGAAAGCCACACGGGATGCAGTGCAGGAGGAAGAACAGCAACGCCTGCTTATGATGAACGAAGAATGTATGAAATCGGCGGAACAGTTCGCCAAGATGCTGCAGAACGTGATGACGGCGGCGGAGATTGGCAGTGAGGTGATACATAGAATGGAAGGGGATATCGCGTCTGCGCAGGAGGCGCTGCAGGAGCTTTGTGAGGTGGCAGACGAATTGGTTTTGGGGAGGGACTGAGGAGAAGGTTCTGGCGGAAAGGCAAAGGATGGTGAAGAGGATGAAACGCTCAGGAAGGACTGCGGCATGTGCCATGGTGCTCACCCTGTTGGCGGCCATCTGCGGCGGGCTTGTATCCTGCGGCAGGAAGCCACCGGAGAGTGACGGGCTGGTGCCGATTGAGACGGCAAAAAGCTATGAACATGTCGCCAAAACAGAAAGTACGCAGCCGCCGCCTCCGGACGGGGGAGGCACGACACCGGTGCCGGGCACGCCGGACGGCGATCCCATGGGCACGGTAACCCCGACGGCACCGCTGCCCACTCCGGGGGATGTGACTGCCGGTGAGGATATCGTATATGTCGCGGTTTCAAAGCTGAATCTGCGCGCGGAACCTTCGCTTGAGTCCGAGGTCATCGCACAGGCAAAATACGGGGATGCTTTCGTCCGGACGGAGAAAGGAAGTGAGGGGTGGGATAAACTCCTGTACGACGGCAGGGAGGTCTACGCGTTCGCGGAATTTCTCTCCGACCAGAAAGTTTCCGGGGCGGGGGGCGGTATTGCCGGGCAGCTGGCGGCAGATGTAAAAAAAAAATGAAAGTCGTGGATACGGAAGAACAAATTTATTCCTATGACATGATGTGCGGGGATCTGGAGGAGCTAAAAAGCATGTACCCGGATCGATTTTCTTACCACTCGGCAGGCGTAAGTGCCGACGGCAGGAATATTTACGAGATCGTGTTTGGAAATCCGGATGCCGGGAAGACCATCATCTTTCAGGCCGGCATCCACGCGAGGGAATATATGACATCGCAGCTGATGATGGCTCAGCTTGAGTTTTACCTTTGCTGTAGCCCGGATGCCGTATATGGGGATGTAACCTTTGGCAGGCTTTTTGAGGAAGTGTCCGTGCATGTGTTTCCGATGGTGAACCCGGACGGGATTTCGATCAGCCAGTTTGGGCTTGACGGGATTTCAGACGCGGCGGTGCGTGCGGATATCAAAGCCTGGTATGACCGCGACAAGCGGGAGGGAAGGACTTCTTACTCGTTTGCGGATTATCTGAAATATTGGAAGGCAAATGCGAACGGAGTGGACCTGAACCGGAATTTCGATTATGGTTTTGCGGAGTATTCCGGCGCAAATGCTCCGGGTGCAATGAAATATAAGGGCACTGCCCCCGGCGGGGAGCCGGAAAGCGCGGTGCTCATCCGTCGGACAAGGGAGCTTTCCCCGGAGCTTGCTGTCAGCTATCACGCCTCCGGCAGTGTGATCTACTGGGATTACGGTCAGACGGGGGGATTGCGGGATGTTTGCAGTGCCATGGTGGATGTGATCCATGCGGTGAACCGCAATGAAATCCGCTATGCAGCCACGGACAAACAGGATGCCGCGGGCTTTGGGGACTGGCTTGTGATGTCGGAGGGGATTCCGTCGGCGACGGTCGAGATCGGGGTCGGGACGGCACCTCTTGCGGCAGATGAGTTTCCGGATATATGGGAAAGGAACGCGATGATGTGGGCTGCCCTTGCGGATTTTGCAAGGGAGCAGCGCTGAGCAAGGCATTGCGGTTTATTATTAGAAAATTGGGAAAGGATGGTAACGGATTATGAATCAGAACATGGCTTTACTTTCACAGACAGAGATCGACACCCTGCTTAATTTTTTGCAGAAAAGCAAGGTCGGCGAGGATGTTATGGATCAGGGCAGCATTGACCGCCTGATTGACCTTCTGCAGAGCGACCGGAAGAGGGAAGTGAAGTTTGATGAAAATGTGCCGGAGGTGCACGGCAAGGAAGAAAGGGCATTGCTTGTGATTGATGCGATCGGGGGCGTGCCGGAGCAGCAGCGGTGCGTGCTGGAGTGCCAGGTGGATGCCGCAACAAAGTTTCTGCGTGTTGTCTGCCGCGACGAGAAGAAGGATGCAGAATATGAGATCACACCTGCCTGCGTCAGCGAATTGCGCTTCCGGGGTTCGGACACAAGCCGCTGGGGGTATGCCATCCCTCCGGTGACCTTTGACCGTATCGCCGCGCTGCTTGCCGTGAAGTATACAAAATCCGTTTTTGACAAAGTATGCTGCATTTTCGCGGAGCAGATGTTCGGGGATGCGCAGGCGACGATACCGGAACTTTATTTGCCGACGACATATGATTTGATCCACCATCTGAAAGATTGATTCCAAAAGCGGACATCGTTGCGAAAATTCACGAAATATTTAGCACTATTCTGCAAATCCGGGCGAAAACGGAGAGTATATCGTATGGGATGAGCAGGATTTCTTAGGAAAACTTACGAAAACGTGGCAAAAAAGAAAAGCCATGTAATGCAGATTCAACAAAATCAAACCCTGTTTTTGCCGGACAAAGCACAGAAACCTCACCATTGACGTAGAATGGAAAACGTGGTATAAATATCATAATTTCAGGAAGTGAGGTGAGATGAAAGATGGAAAGAAACAGGGTAAGATTTAATCGTGTGGACGATGTGAGAGAATTTGTTGCTGCTGCGACGAAATGTGATTTTGATATTGATGTTACCTACAACAAGGTGATCGTTGACGCAAAATCCTTTCTCGGCGTATTGAGTCTGGCATCGCTTCCGGTATTGGTTGCAATGCACGGGGAAAATTCGCAGTTTCATCAGATCTGTCAGAAATTTGCCTGCTAAGGGCAAAGGAAAAAGCCGGTGTCACAGCCGGCTTTTTTACATGCCGCATCCGGCGGAAAAAAATTAAAATTATCTTGACAATTCCAACAAATTGATGTATACTAAACAAGTATCAAGCGATACATAGGGGTATCTTCCAAGGGTAGGATGCCGGTCTCCAAAACCGTTAATGAGGGTTCGAATCCTTCTACCCCTGTTTTCAGCCGTATGGACAGAATCGGTGATGATTTGTCCATACGGCTTTTGTATGTGAACCTGCACGAAGTAAGTGTGCCGTCCAGGCGGCATGCCGGAAAACAATTTAAACTTCCGGACTTTTTTTCAGGGGGCAGGTATGGGGGAGGCATTCCGGGACGGCATTTCCAAAAAAGGAAGGATGCTGCGAGAATGCAGGGTCTTCATAAGCCTGCGTGCACAGCGGGAAAGATATCCCGCGCCGCACGCCGCATGTCCTGCCATCTTGCAGCATCCCTTTTTGGGTAAATGTGTCAACAAACGTTATTTTCTCTGAGATCTTTTCCGCATCAGCGAATCAAGGATTTTTTTGCGGATGCGCAGCGATTTTGGCGTTACCTCCAGAAGTTCGTCCGTATCAATAAACTCAAGTGCCTGTTCCAAACTTAATACTTTTGGCGGGACAAGGCGGAGTGCCTCGTCGGCGTTGGAGGAGCGCGTGTTTGTCAACTGCTTTTTCTTACATACGTTCACTTCGACATCTTCTGTTTTTCCGTTCTGGCCAATCACCATTCCGGCGTAAACCTTCTCGCCCGGCCCGATGAAAAGGGTGCCTCGCTCCTGCGCGTTAAAAAGCCCGTAAGTGATGGCTTCGCCGGACTCAAAGGCGATCAGGCTGCCGGTCTTGCGGTACTGGATATCGCCCCTGTACGGGCTGTAGCCCTCAAACGAAGTGTTTAGGATACCGTTGCCCTTCGTGTCCGTCAAAAATTCACCGCGGTAGCCGATCAGCCCCCTTGCCGGGATCATGAATTCTAAGCGTGTGTAGCCGCCGTTCGCAGTGGACATGCCGAGAAGCTCGCCCTTGCGCTCGGAGAGCTTCTGGATGACCGTGCCGGAAAATTCCTCCGGAACGTCAACAAAAGCGCGCTCCATCGGCTCTGTTTTCTTTCCGTCCTCATCTGCATGGTAGAGCACTTCCGCCTTGCTGACTGCAAATTCATATCCTTCGCGGCGCATGCTCTCGATCAGGACGGACAGATGCAGCTCACCGCGCCCGGAAACTTTGAAAGCTTCCGTCGTGTCCGTCTCCTCTACGCGCAGGGAAACATCTGTATTCAGCTCGCGGAAAAGCCGGTCGCGCAGATGGCGGGAGGTGACGAATTTTCCTTCCTGCCCCGCAAGCGGGCTGTCGTTGACGATGAAATTCATCGCGATCGTCGGCTCGGAAATTTTCTGGAACGGAATCGGGATGGGGGATTCCGGGGAGCAGATTGTGTCACCGATATGGATGTCCGGGATACCCGAGATCGCGACGATCGCACCAATGCCGGCCTCGGTCACTTCCACTTTTTTCAAGCCCTCAAACTCGTAGAGCTTGCTGATCTTTACGCGCCGGCTCTTGTCCGGGGCATGGTGGTTTACGATCACCACGTCCTGGTTCACTTTTACTTTGCCATTGTCCACTTTTCCGATGCCGATGCGCCCGACGTATTCATTGTAGTCGATCGTGCTGATAAGAACCTGTGTCCCTTCCTCCGGGTCACCCTCCGGTGCCGGGATATAGTCAAGGATGGTCTCAAACAAAGGTTTCATGTTCTCCGGCTTGTCCTCAAGCTCGAGGATGGCAACACCTGTTTTTGCCGAGGCAAAAACGAACGGACAGTCAAGCTGCTCGTCGTTTGCGTCCAATTCGATAAAAAGCTCCAATACTTCGTCAATGACTTCCTTCGGCCTTGCCTCCGGCCGGTCGATCTTGTTGATGCACACGATCACCGGGAGGTTCAGCTCAAGGGCTTTTTTTAATACGAACTTAGTCTGGGGCATAGCGCCCTCAAATGCGTCCACCACAAGGATGACACCGTTGACCATCTTTAGGACACGCTCCACCTCGCCCCCGAAATCGGCATGTCCGGGCGTATCGATGATGTTGATTTTGACACCATTATAATTGATGGCGGTATTTTTTGCGAGAATGGTAATGCCGCGTTCCTTTTCAATATCCCCCGAGTCCATGACGCGCTCTTCCACCACCTGGTTTGTGCGGAACACGCCGCTTTGTTTTAAGAGCTCATCGACCAGTGTTGTCTTGCCGTGGTCAACATGGGCGATAATTGCGATATTGCGGATATCTTCACGTTTGCTTTTCATAAGTTTCCTCGATTCTATTGTTTTTACATAAAGCCACTATTTCACATCATACCATATTATACCGATTTTACAAGTTTTTTTCGGGCAGGGCGCAAACTTTGTTTAGTTTTTCTGAAATTCCGGTTTCAAAAGGGCAAAAAATGAACAAAATGATACTTGGAGGTTAGGCTATAGCATAAATGGAATTGAAACAATATATTTGCCGGATACAAAATAAATGAAAGAAAGAGATATATACAGACAAAGAAACCTAAAGATGAAAAATAGCAAAAAAGTATGAAAAAAAACGAAAAATCATTGCCATTTATCCTCTGGATGGTGTATAATGGCATCAACTTTTGGTACATTCAAAGGGTTTACCGGAGATTGCGTCGAAACGAGTCACATGATATACTTTTATGGGGAAAGATGCGATGGAAATAACTTGAAATTCCAATTTTTTCCACCTATAATAAGACACGTGAGAATACTTTGTTTAGAGGAAATTCTAACGAACCAAAGGAAAGAGAGGGTAAATATGACAGATAAAGTATTTGACAACAACCAGGTAATCGTGGCAGGGGAAGTCGTTAGTGAGTTTACGTACAGCCATGACGTTTTCGGGGAAGGCTTTTACGTTATGGAGATTTCCGTCAACCGGCTGAGTGACACCTATGATGTCATTCCGGTCATGGTATCGGAGCGTCTGATCAATGTGAAGGAATCCTGCAAGGGAAAATTTGTGGAGATCAATGGACAGTTCCGTTCCTACAACCGCCACGAGGACAACAAAAACCGTCTT
The DNA here is from genome assembly GCA_947053345.1 of uncultured Lachnospiraceae bacterium. Lineage (GTDB taxonomy): Bacteria > Bacillota > Clostridia > Lachnospirales > Lachnospiraceae > RGIG4057. Next base: position 2,172 of record CAMRSM010000037.1, on the reverse strand, counting down.
GTCCTTTCTGTGTTTGCGAGGGAGGTAAAGATGCTGGAGCATGGGGAGGATGAACATAAGCCGAATTACATACTGCTTGACGGCTTTGTATGCAAACCACCGGTATACCGCAAAACACCTCTTGGCAGGGAAATCGCGGATATCTTGCTCGCGGTGAACCGCCCGTACGGGAAATCAGACTATATCCCTTGTATCTGTTGGGGGCGTAATGCGCGCTTCGCGGACAGCTTTGAGGTCGGTGCACATCTTCAGGTGCAGGGCCGTATCCAGAGCAGGGAGTACCAGAAGAAACTGAGCGAGACGGAATTTGAGAAGCGTGTGGCCTACGAGGTCAGTGTCAGCAAGCTTGACCTGATTGAGAAGGAGGAGACACCGGTTGCTTCGACAAAGGAAGAAGTGTGAAAGCAAAACGAGCCGGGAAATTGGTGAACAGGTTTTGGCGGTGGACCCCATTGTGTTGGCAGATTTGAAAGTGAACTATTTGGAGATTCATTTTCAAATCTGTCGGTAGGGTGCGCCCGTTATAAAATGAACGGCATCTGTTTGCGCTGCCCAGGATGTCCGGCCGGCACGACGGCTGGTCTGGCGGTGGGCGGAAGCAGTTTTTTACGGTTTCATAAAATTAGTTGTTGACAAGGCAGACTTGGAATGGTAAGATAGAAATACTTAATATAAAGTAGAGGCGCATCGATTAAGAGTAAACTGCAGGATATGTCAGGCATAGGAGAATGCAGAAGAAAGGATGAGATGCCGAAGGTGTGGGGTTCCTGAGACTCCGCATGCTGGGGGCAGGATGAAGAGTCCGGTCACTGTCATTATGAGGGGTCTATGGATCTGATCGTGATGGGGAGCTACTGATCAAGATGGTACTGTTTGCATGCTGCGGCAGTTCATATTGCTGTATCCATTTTTGGGGCAGTGTTTCAGTCGGCAATCCATGTCGGCTTTTTTTGTGTCCTTTTGTACTTTATGTTCCCGAGGCTCCGGTCTGCAGGCTTGGAGAAGAAAGGGGTGCGGGCTGCTCAGGTAAGCATGAGAATATTATTTTAGAAAGGAAAGGGTATTATGGCAATTTTTGAGGGCGCAGGTGTGGCGATCGTAACGCCGATGAAGGAAAACGGCGAGGTGAATTTTGATAAGCTTGGGGAAATCATTGATTTCCAGATTGAGAACGGTACGGATAGTATCATCATCTGCGGGACGACGGGGGAGGCATCCACCTTATCCCACGAAGAACACAGTGAGTGCATCCGCTACACGGTGGCGCATGTCAAGGGGCGTGTGCCGGTGATTGCAGGAACGGGGTCGAACTGCACAGAGACGGCCGTCCACCTTTCCAAGCAGGCAAGGGATGACGGTGCGGACGGGCTTTTGCTCGTGACACCGTATTACAATAAAGCGACGCAGAAAGGGTTGATCCAGCATTTTACAACAATTGCGGCATCGGTAGATATCCCGGTCATCCTGTATAATGTACCGGGGCGCACAGGCTGCAACATCCAGCCGGAGACCGCCGCATATCTGGCAAAGAATGTGGAAAACATCGTGGCGATGAAGGAGGCAACCGGAAATATCAGTCAGGCCATACAGACAGTGCTGCTCTGTGAGGGGGCGCTTGACCTGTACTCCGGTAATGATGAAAGCATTGTGCCGATTCTTTCGATCGGCGGCAAGGGCGTGATCTCGGTGCTCTCGAATGTAGCCCCGCGCGAAACGCACGACATTGTCGCAAAGTATCTGGCGGGGGATACACAGGGAAGTCTTGCGCTTCAGCTAAAATATTTACCGCTTGTCAGGGCTTTGTTTTCGGAGGTCAACCCGATCCCGGTGAAAGCGGCAATGAACATGATGGGGCTTAATGTGGGACCGCTGCGTGCCCCGCTCACCGAGATGGAGGAAGCGCACGCCCAAGTGCTGCGCGCCGAGTTGCAGAAAGTCGGTCTGATCGCGTAAGCCGGAAGATTTTTTGAACTTATTTGCGGAACTTAAAACAGCAAATCGCCGAAGAACGCCCCGGAGGAATTTTTGGGAGGGGAACGGACAAAAATTGCTCCGCAGTGCAAAGGGCGAGGGAAGGGGATTTGCGGAACTTAAAACAGCAAATCGCCGAAGAACGCCCCCGGAGGAATTTTTGGGAGGGGAACGGACAAAAATTGCTCCGCAGTGCAAAGG
>CAMRSM010000036.1 GCA_947053345.1 uncultured Lachnospiraceae bacterium | reverse complement strand
CGCCCGTTCTTCCTGCCCGTTTCCCGCCGCGCTGAAAAGTTTTGCGTCAATAACTTAAAAAAGCACTTGACAAAACGCTTCATGGAGTGCTGTACCATATTCCACCTAACCCGCCAACCATACCCGCTCCCCAACCTGTGCGCCAAACACGCCTTCATAAACCGCATGGTACTCCCCAAATCCTACCTCACAGCCGAACGTCAGCACTTCCATCTCAACGCCCATCACCATCACCGAATAATCCAGTGTGCGCATCCCACAGCGCTCATAAAAAGCCTTGCGCGAGCACCGCTGCCCCAGATTGTCCGCGTCCACCTTTGTGCTTTCGATTTCTAATACCAGCCGCTCTCCCCTGCACCGTTTGTGCAATTCTCCCAAAGCCTGCGCGCCGATGCCATGGCCGCGGAATGCGGCGGCGACCGCAAAATAGTCCAAAAGCACGACATCCGCGTATCTGGCAAGGATGATCTCACCCAGCACGGATTCCTTATCCTGCGCCACCAACGCTTGTCCCGGTACATCCTTTCTGGTTGTCCTGTCCAAGACTTCCCCATCTTTGTGTGCTCCACTTGCCTCTGGTTCTTCTTTTGCCTCCCGGCACCCCCTTCCCTCCGGCCGTTCCCCTTCCCTCCGATGCCTTATCATCAAAATCTCTACATTTCCCTTCGTCTGCGCGTCCACCAGCATCGAGAACGGTTTCCGCTCAACCGCCGGAAACGCTTCCATGTAGATTTCCTCCGCCAAATCCAAATATCGTTTTGTATTTGCTTTTACAAAATCAATTTTCACCTGTATCCCTCCCTTTGGATATCTTCCCTAATATCAGAACCGAAAGCATTCTCTGCTGTTTCTTGCCCAAACGGGACTTTGCAGCTCCCGCTTCTTGATGGCTCACCTGTAAGTAATAAAGGGCAAAAGCCAGAATGCTTTTGCCCTCACTGATCGGACTGCGGTCATAGTCGCTGTATTCTTCCACGACAATAAAACCATTCGATGAAAGCCAAGTGTGAACCTGTTCCAGTGCGGCAAAGTGCTTTAATGAAGGTATATCTTCTTTTATCTCGCTGCCATCGGCAAGAGTAAGTTCAAACCTGCGGATGAATCGGCTTATACTGCGCTCCTTGTCAAAAGTGCTATTGAACAATATCATGCGCCCTGTATTGCCTTCGCTGTCGGTGCCCTGCCAAATCACATTTTCCCCCGGAGCATGGAACCAGTTTTCCGGATTTTTCCTCCATTCTGACAGGAGGGTTAAAATATTGTCGCCCTCCCTGTTTTTTCTGACCTTGCCAATTCTGTATTCTTCATATCAGATCACCCTTTCTCCGAAATTTCGTATCATATCGCCGAAGCGGTATAACTATAATCATACATAAACCGTGCTAATATTTTTATAGCTTACCACATCGCAATCCGGATTTCAACTGCATTGCGGCTATTCCTTATTCCCCCCGGTACTTCCTCAGCACATACAGCGCCCTCTCCACATCCTCCGGTGCCGGATCCAGGATCTCCGCCCGGCTGCACAGCCCGCAGATGCGCCTCTCCTCGCCGTGGAACGAAACCCTCCGGTTGTTCGGGCATTTGCACAGTCTCTCCGGGAACTGCGCCCGGAACCACGCAAAAAGCCCACGGTCTTCCTCGTACAAAACTTCCGCAAACTTGCTGATATTCATAAAATTATTGAAATGGATACAGAGCATGAAATTTTGCACATAGGCAACCTTCCAGCAAAAATCCGACACGATCCCGCGCAGGGGTTTCACCTGCACCTTGATTTTCCTGCCCGCAAGCACGCCCTCGAGGCGCTTTATTACCGCGGCATATGCTTCCGGCAACGTCTTGCAGATATCCTCCACCTCCGGAACCGGGGAATACGCGTTTTTGTAATCCATGCGCAAAAAATTCATCCATTTATATTTGCTCTCCGGTGCCCCGCACAAGTAACGGATACCCTCCATCATGCGCGGCCGCGCGGCGTTAAAGATCCGCACTATCCCGCCCTCTTCCTCCTTTACACAAACGCCCAGGCGTTCTAACACCGCCAGCCTCTGCGCATTATACTGCGGTTCGTGAAGCCGGCCCAGCTTGCGCAAAATGCCCTTGTAAGCGTCCTTTGTCACAAACAGCGCGCCCGGATCCCTGCCGATATGCTCCGCCTGAATGCCGAGGTTATAAAAATACATGGCGTAAAATTGTATTGCCTGCTGGAAAACATTTCGCAGCGTACTCTCCCTCGAATCCTTCGCGTGCACCCTCTCCTTTGTTGGCTTATCTTCCCCTGCGGTCTTTTTGATATATTCCTCATAAGGTGCCGGAAAAACAAACCATGCCTCCGGTTCCCCATACATTCCTTCATAAAGCGAGCGCATAAAAATGTAAAACTGTTCCTGCCCTTCCCTGGCCTCCTCATCCGATGCCTCAAACGGTGCAAGCATGGCGAGGCAGTGCCGGACGGAGCGCTGCGCGGTTGTTTCCATACGGTAAACTCCTTCCTGTCCGGCGATCCGAATATCCTGACTGATCTTTTCATACGCAGCCTGCAGCGTGCCATCCGCAACACAAACCACACCGCATTCCTGAAATCTGCTTTTCATGGTCAGATGCTGCAGTACTTTATTGTCCCTGTGCGTACTCACCTGTAATTGGCTGATCTTCTGGCTCCAGGTCGCTGTAATCCTGTCGAAAATGCCGTGCACCGTGCCTGCAGCCCAGTCCTCGGCCTTTTTATGCCAAGTATATCTTACCGCATCAATGCACGTCAAGGGTTAATTTTATCCTCTTCCGGCACAACTTACCGCACAAAAACATACCCGTTCAGCTCCTTGCCGCCGAAACGGCAATCCCCGCTTTTCCTCCGGAGAAAGCGTTATTTCCCCGGACATCACTCCCTGTTTTTTAACACCTGCTCCGGGGTGATCCGATTGATCTTATTCATGAGCAGCGCACTGGCAATACCGTAAACCAACATGATCCCGGCAAAAATCAGCAGGTAAACATGCCAGCCAAAATGCAGGTTCATCCCACAGGCAACATTCGCGACAAGGCGCGGATAAAGCGCGTCTGTCAGCTTTTTCGAGGCCGGTATGCCAAGCAGGGCTCCAAAGACAATGGGAACCGTATTTCCGTCAAGGTACAAACGGCGTATTTCCCCCCGCCGGAACCCGAAAATCTTGATCAGCGAGATCCCGAAACCCGCATGGTCGATCATTACTCCCATCATCAGATAAACCACCATGAAAAACACAATGACCGAGGCACCTACCATCATAGCGACCATCGGCAGCATTAAATCGACAAAGACCGCCGCGGAATGCTCCACATCGGCGCGCGTCATCACCGAGTGCACCTTGCCGCCGTCAATCTCAAGCATTTCATCGGACAGCAGCATATTGTAATAACCGTCTTCCTGCCCAAAAAGCTCCCGCATACTCCCAATGTCCATAAATGCCGCCAGACCCACCGAGTAACTGCAGATCCCTTCCACCGTGAACACATATTCCGTCCCGCACGCGCTGTCAGTCAGAATAAATTCATCCCCAACCCCAAGCCCGTATTTTGTGGCAGTTGAATCCCCAAGAACAACATGGTTTTTCCCTCCGGACGGTTCCGCGTCAAAATACTTGCTGCCGCTGCGAATCCCGATCAGCGATATTTCCAGCGTGTAGCCGTACCCTGTCTTTGAGAGCGGGTGAATATAACATGGCTCACCCCCCACGGGAACCGCCTTTTCAGGCCGCCTCAGCGTATACATATACTCATACTTCGTACTGTCCACACTGTCCGATCTCACGTTTTGGCAGAGGATGAGACAATTCAGCCCCAGCATAAAAATCAGCAGAGAGATAAACATTCCAATGACCACGGTAATCCCCGTGCGCGTTTCGCTAAGCATATGCCGTATGCGGAAATTGCGCACGAAACGCTTCCCCTTTAATTTTACCGCACGGAGTTTTGAAGGTTTTTTCTCGTTCCGGATCAGGGAAAGTGCCGTTTGGGATAGACGTTTGTTGATCACGATGACATTCACGGTGACAGAAGTTACCGGGGGCATGATCACCGCGTAAATTATCAGATATACAGGGTAAACCGCGTCAAATACCGGTATGGAAAAATAAGCATAAGCACTTGCTGCCTGCCGCGCCATCCCAAGCCCAGAAAACCCAAATGCCGTGCCAAGGAGCCCGGCGGACAGGGTGACCAGCGTCGGCAATGTTATGTAGTGAAGCAGCAAGTCTTTCTTTTTGACCCCCAAAGCATACAGCGTACCAATCACATTCGATTCCCGGTTGATCTGATGTACAAGGAAGACCGAGATCACATACGCAAACAGCGCAAGCACCACTACCCCCGCAAACAGCCCAACTTCCTTATTCATCACCATGTCACCCGCTGCCGCCAATATCCGGGGATTTTCGTTTGCAGTGACAAACATCGTGAGACTGCCAGATCCGGATTCCATCAGCGCCTGCTTCACTTCTTCGTCCGTCACGCCGCCTTCCAGCCGGTAGGCGTAAGTGTACGCCTCACTTCCCCCCATGCCGCACGAAAGGATTTTTTCATACTGTTCGGATGTGACAAACGCCGTGCCAAAAAAGCGGCTGTCCACCGACATATCCGAAAGGCTGCGAACCGGCAGGTCATAATCCGGGGTCGATCCGATCCCGGTGATCAAAAAATCTGTAGACGCAATTCGGAACGTATCTCCGACAACATAGCCGTGCTCCCCGCAGTAACGTTTCTCAAGAACGATCTCACCCTCCCTCTCCGCAGTTCTGCCCTGCACAGTCACAACGCGGTTAAGCTCCACACGGTTCTTCATCAGACGTAATACCGAACCGTCCTCCAGACGGATATCCACCGAAAACATGCGCTCAAGGGTGATCCCAAGACCGCGCAGTGCCTCTTCCTGCGGATCCGTGAGCGGGACAAAGGTTGAAAATCCACCACTTTCCACGCCGTTTTCTTCTGCGGATTTACGGCTTCCCGTGATGATATTTTCCGCAGCCCCGACAACCGAAACAACAAGATACATCCCCGCTGCTGTCATCAGAAAGAGCGCCAGCCACCGCCGCAAATTTTCCTTCATGCCGCGAGGAATCCGTTTTTTCAATACTTTGTTCGTCATAAATCCTCCAGATCTGCCGCCGGGATACGGGTTTCATTGATGTAATCTTCCCGGATGCACCCGTCCCTGACCACGATCACCTTATGAACCATATCCTTTATGGCGTTGTTGTGTGTTACGATCAGCATGGTAGTGCCGTACGTTTGATTGATCTTTTCCAAAAGCATGAGAATATCGCGCGAAGTTTTGGAGTCCAGAGCGCCCGTGGGCTCGTCGCAGAGCAGCAGCTTCGGATTCTTGACCAGCGCCCGCGCGATTGCGCACCGCTGCTGCTGTCCTCCCGACAACTGCGGCGGGAATTTGTCGCGCTGCCCGGTAAGTCCCAGCGTTTCCAATAACTCGTCAAGGTCAAGCGGATGGGCAGAAAGATATTCGCAGACCTGGATGTTCTCGCGCACCGTCAGGTCAGGAACGAGATTGTAAAACTGGAAAATAAAACCGAGATTGTCACGCCGATAATCGGAAAGGGCATTCGGGCCAAGTCCTGAAATCTCGTGTCCGTCCACCTTCACAGAGCCGGAATCTATCGTTTCCAACCCTCCGATACAGTTGAGGAGCGTTGATTTCCCGCTCCCGCTCGCACCTTGGATCACACACATCTGACCGCGCCCCACCCCCATGGTGATGCCCTTTAGAACTTCGGTATGCCCCGCATCCCTGCCATAACTTTTTTTTAGATCCGCCACTTCCAAATACATCATATCCCTCCTCTTACATAACACTGTTATGTTTTTGTTATAGAACAAGGCTCCGGCTATTACCGCAGCCTCGTTATCCTGAACTCCCATTCTCACACACCGGGCTTGTCCTCCAGCATCAAATCCATCCAGCCGCCAACAAGGAAATCCATGACACGGCTCATGACCGCAAGCGCCCTTCCCTCATCGGGCTCATGGGTGATCAGGCGGACAAACGCGTCAATGACCATATAGGAAAGACAATGCAGCATGCCGGCATTTACCTGCTTGTTTGGCAGTACCTTCTCCATTTCCGCCGCCACGGCAAGATAATTTTTTTCGACTACACCAGCCATTTCGTCAACACATCTCTCAAAACGTGAACCCTGCGATTTTGTGAGCAGTAAGATAAACGCACCGCGGTTTTTATAAATATGATGGATCAGCGCGGCAAAAAACTCGTCGTGGTCACCGCTCACATGACCATATGTCATGAACGGGAGAAGCATTTCCCTTTCCTCCTGAAAATGCTCCGCCAAAAACTGCCCAAGCTCCAGAAGAGGCGGTTCAACAACCGCGGCAAACAAGTCTTCCTTATCCCGGAAGAAAAAATACAGTGCACCCGTTGTGACCCCCGCACCCGCACATATTTTGCGCAGGGAAGCTTTGGTGTAACCCTTTTCGGAAAACTCTGATCTCGCGCTGTCTAGCAGGCGTTCCCGCGTTTCTTTTTCCCCGCCCATGAACATTCACTTCCTTTTGCATTACAGTGTTATGCCTTTTATTGATTTTATAGACAATTACCATCTTTAAAGCTTCTTACAAATGTTTACAAAATCGAACAAAAAACCTGTCTAATCACCAGTTTCCCCGTTTCTGCCTATGTTTTCCCATATCATCGCTTAAGCATATCCTCTGAACTGCGTAACATTTCAAAAAGATATGTTATTCTTCTGACTCAAGCTCATTTGCGTCAGTCTTTCTTTCCCGTTCTACAACTTGCAACCGCATTGCATGCAGAATTTTGCCCTTGCGCTGTACGGCGTACCGCACGACGGGCAAACACCCGCTGTTTCGGGAGCAGGGCTTTGATTCGCGGTATTGTTGTCAACACCGCCGGACAGGGTTACAGAACTGTCCGGTACTGCACCTGTCCCGTAAGAAAGCGGGTTTTTCCCGTCCAAGCCACTGTCCTCGCTGCCTGCAAAACCCTGCCGTGCCTCAGCCCCCGCCGCACCAGAAGCGCCTGCCGAACCGCTGTCCGTACCCGCGGTATCCTTCGCCGCTGCGGTCTCTGCCGCGATTTCCGCCTGAAATCCTGCCGCATCCGGATCTATCACGGCATCTTTCCCGGAAATTGCTTCCCTCGGTTTCCAATTCGCGAACATCTGCACGCCAAAGCCTGCCAACACAAGGATCCCGCCGATGATAAGCGCGGGATACCAAAGTGCAATCCCTGTCAGCTCCCAGATACATTGCCCCGCCAAAAGCCCGCCAAACACAGCGGTGTAAAGCAGCAGGCCAATTCTGTAAAACGCTGCCGCCAAAATGCCCACGATCAGCCCCGCTGCCAGGCCGATAATCAGTCCCAGCGTCTGCAGGTCATATACCACAAACAGGGAAAACACGACCACAGAAACACTGGCAAGCGGCCGTAAGAAGCATCCTGTGATCCACAAAAAATATCCGAACAGCCCGCCGATAACCGCCATTGCCGCCGTAATCCCCACCAGAGCCGCAACCGGAAGTGAAAATCCGGTCGCAATAGCCGCGCCGGCCAGCCCCCCTAAAATGATCATCAGAACTGCCGTCCAGATTTTGCGCAGTTTATAGCCAAAAAAGCACTGAGAAATCCCCACCGCAATGCCAAGGATCAAAAACAATACCGAGTAGTCCGACAAAATTTTTGCGGCTGCTTTGCCGTCCGGAACACAGACCGAAACCAGACTTTGCAGCACTTCAAAAAAATCGCCGCCCGAAATATTCTCCAAACCAACCATGCCAAACACCATGCATTCTCCTTTCTTGCGGATGGTGCGCCTTTTAAAGCCGCGCCAAAGCACCGCTGTTTTATGCTTTTTGGGTTCGCTTTTTACAGAATTTATGTCTTTCCGATTTCATATTTTTTGATTTCGGATTTTAAATGTTGGACTTTCTAAATTTTAACTTTGGGGGTGGACTTTCAAGTTTCGGTTTCTCGCTATCCCTTCCCGGTTTACAGATCTTCCTGTTCGCCCCAATTCATCTGTTCATCCTTCGCCCCGAGCTTCCTGCACTCTTCGCATACCGCCGCCTTTGCTGCGGCATCTCCGATCCGGTAGGAAAATACTTTGTCCCGGAATACAATATATTTTCTGTCACCGCCCCTGAAATCCGCGAACCAGTTGCCCCCGCGGTCGGCATCGGCAATCATGACACGGGAGAGTTTGTCCGGGAAATCCTCTGCATCCGCCGTAAAATATAGTGCTGTCCGATAACGCGGCTTTGTGTCTGTTCTACGGAGTTCGGCTCCGTATACGGTAATCTCGTCAAGAATATCCTCGGTGTTTACACTCTCTTTGATGAGAATACCGAAAAAGCGGTGGCCTTCCGTCCGGCCGGAAAGCGGAGTGATGCGCCCGCCCGCGGCGGCTCCTGCCGTATGGATGGATTGGGAGGATGCGCTCGCCTGTGATTTGATGTCGGTGACTGCTTCCGCACTACTGCCGCATTTGGCATCCATGTCCGCCTGTGATTCCGCATTTGCCGCACTTGATGCCGTATTCCTGCCGCAAGCGGAACCTGGATTTTCCGTTGCCTCCGCAGCTGCATCCGCACCTGTTCCGTTCCCCTGCTCCGCGCCTGCACTTTTCTGTACCTCCACTCCCGCGACGGTATCCATCTGCGCCCTGGTATCCACGTCCGGCTTATCGCCCGCAAACTCCCAGCCGCCCTTTACAAGTATGATCCCGTCATGTGCCGCCAGTTCTACCGACACGTTCCCGTTCCCGCACCGATATTTCTTTCCGGATGCAAAATCCACGTACTCCCCGTCCTCCGCGCGGATGTTCACGCGCGCAGGATTCTCGTCATTGTTCGCCGCCACCAGCACGGTCTGCTCTTTCCAGACTCTCGCATACGCAAACTGACGGTTCGTCAGCACGCGCTCCTCGTAGCTTCCGACCGAGAGCGCCGCAAGCTCCTCCTTCGCGCGTCCGAGCATCGCCAGAAACTCCACGAAAGCCTGCTCCTTTGCTGCAAGTGCCGTATAATCCGAAAGGGAAACCGCCGGGCGTATGCCATCGTCCGAACCGTTTGCCTGCACACCGTGCATGCGGAACTCCCCTCCGTAATAAACCGACGGAATGCCCGGCAGCGTGTACGCGATCAGATAAATATTTTTCATGTGTGCCGGGTCTTTCACCTTATCAATCAGGCGGTTCACATCATGGTTTTCCACGAAAGTATAAAGCTTGCCGTCCCGCACCAAGCCGCCGTTGCCGAACAACCTGCGGATTGTGTGCGCAATCTCAAAATAATTATGGTCATTGTGTCCCGAATACAAGCCCTTGTGCAGTTCATAATTGGTTACCGAATGCAGTGTGTCATGGTTGACCCAGCGCGAGTAATCACCATGGATCACTTCACCCATCAGCCAAAACTCCGGTTTTACCGTGTTCGCCAGCTGGCGCATTTCTTTCATAAAATCAAAGTTCAGCACATCCGCACAGTCCAGACGGATGCCGTCAATGTCGAACTCCTTCACCCAGAAGCGGATCACATCAAGCAGATAACCGCGCACCGCCGGATTCCAGAGATTTAAGCGCGGCAGGATATTGTAGCCGTGCCATGCCTCGTAGGAAAAACCGTCATTAAACTCATTGTTCCCGCCGAAATTCACATTGCAGTACCAGTCGCGGTACGGGCTGCCCTCGCGGTGCTTGCGCAGTTCCTCAAAGGCAAAAAAGCCGCGCCCGGAATGGTTGAACACACCGTCCACGACAACGCGGATATCCGCTGCGTGGCAGGCATCCACAAAATGGCGGAAGCCCGCATTGTCACCCAGACGCGCATCTACCCTGTAGTAATCGACGGTCTCGTAACCATGCCCCTCCGACTCAAAGCAAGGCCCGATATAGAGCGCCGTCATGCCAAGGCGCTTCATATGCGGGATTAACTGCTCTATCTGCGCAAAATGCTGCCGTACGCCGTTTTGCGGGTCAAAATCCGTGCGGTGCTTTTCCACACCGCACATCCCAAGCGGATAAATATGATAAAATACTGCGCTCTCGTACCATGCGCAATTCTTCTTCCAGTCTGACATTGATCATTTACCTCGTTTCTGTTATTGTTAGTACATGTCCAAAAACTTCTTCCCTTAAAATGTAAGCCTGTCAATGGCACCCACTTTGCGGGGCAATTAGTGACATCCGGGATAATCACACCGGAAAAAGCTGCCAAGCCGCACGGGCGAAATCCGGAACCGGAACCATAAAAATCCGGAATATGGGTCAGATAACACCGGCAGAAAGCACGGTCAGCTGCCGAAGCCGCACAGTTCCCGGTTATGGAGCGGATGGCACTGCCGGAAAGCATGATTATCTGCATAAACGTGCAACCTGGAGCATGTTTTCTCCCACGCATTTGGCAGGAATGTGTTTTCAGACATACCAATATTCATTATTTTAGCAGAATTCCATCATAAAATAAAGGGAAAAATTCTATATTTCAATATCGGATGACGCTGCAGCGAACCCTATTTGCCCAAAATACCTCCGAAACAGACAGCAGCCCCCATTTGCAGGGGGCTGCCGCCGCATGGAACCAATTTTGCCGCTTATCCTACGAGAAAAATGCTGTCATCATCCGGATCAAATGTTCCTCATCCTCAACCCCCATCAGTTCCCGCGCCGAATGCATGGCAAGGATTGGCACGCCAATATCCACAGTCTTCATCGGCAGCCAGGAAGAAATAATCGGTCCAAGTGTCCCCCCACCTGCCATATCAGCATGGTTCACAAATTTCTTAAATTTCACCCCCGCTTTTTCACAGAGCTGCTGCGCCGCCGCAACCGCCTCGCCGTCGTAGGTGTAACGCTGGTTGATGCTGAGCTTTAACACCACGCCGTCATTCATCAGTGCGCGGTTCACCGGATCGTATTTTTCCGGATGAGCCGGATGCAGCGCATGTGCCACATCGACCGAAAACAGGAAACTGCGCAGAACCGCGTCATTCAAGGCGGATTTATCCATGCCGAGCGCCGCGTAAATTTTTTCAAGCAAAAGCATGAGCAGCATGGAATCCGCACCCTGCTTTGTGCGGCTCCCAACCTCCTCATTGTCGTACAGGGCAATGACATTGATGCCGTCCTCCCTTCCTCCGTCTGCGATCGCGCGCAAAAGCGCATAGCAGGAAGTCTGGTTGTCCAGCCGCGGTGCCGAGAAAAATTCACCGTTCACGCCGATGCGGGATCCCTCCTCCGTGTTGTATACGTAGAGGTCGAAATCGAGGATGTCCTCTTTTGCGCAGGAAAGCTCTTTGGCGAGAAATTCGAGAAAATATTGCGCATCCGCCTCTTCCCCTTCCTTTGCTTTTAAACCGAACAGCGGCAGGAGGTCGGACTGCTTTTTAAGCTCAATGCCCTCGTTGACCTTGCGGTTCATGTGTATGGCCAGGTTCGGGACAGTGAGCAGCGGCCTGCCTGCGTCGTATAGCCGGAGTTCAGGCTCGTAGGTTTTTTCACTGCGCAGCGCCACGCGACCCGCAAGGGAAAGCGGACGGTCAAGCCAAGTGTTGAGGATTGGTGAGCCGTAGACCTCGGTGTTCAGCCGGAGGTAGCCGTTCGCCGCAAGCTCCGGAGCCGGTTTGATGTGGAGGCATGGATAGTCCGTGTGCGCCGCCGCAATATGGAATGATTGGGCGGCGAGGTCAGCGGTGCCGACGGTGAAAGCAAAAAGCATGGTGTCGTATGGGGTGAGGTAGTATTTCCCGCCGGGACGGAGGGTGAATGGGGTCGGGAAAGTGAGTCCCTCAAAGCCCGCCGCGGCAAGGAGGGCGGTGGCGGAGGTGATGGCGTGGTAGGGGGTGGGGGAGGTGGTGAGGTAGTGGTGGAGGTCGGTGAGGTAGTGGGGTTGGAGCGGAGTTGGAGTGGGATTCGAGGTTGCTATTGTTGTCATGGTCTTCGTCCTTTCCGAAAGTTATTTTAGTATTGCGTGGTTTGTGCTTGTTTTACTTTTTATGGGTATTATACCATGTCGTTCCGACATGTTTCCCCGCGGGGCGTGCACATGATTTGCCAAGGAATTGTCCTCCCTTTGGTCGGACGGCAAATCAGCGCCGGTATCACGTCTGTCGACATTATACCATGTTCTCCGAACATGGTGCCCCCCGGCGGATGCACACGGTTCGCCATGGTAGTTGTCCTCCTTCGTCGGACGGCGAACCGGCGCTGGTATAATGTCTGACGACATTATACCATGTCGTTCCGACATGTTCCCTGCGAGGCTTGCACACGGTTCGCCATGGTAGTTGTCCTCCTTCGTCGGACGGCGAACCGGCGCTGGTATAATGTCTGACGACATTATACCATACTGTGGGGAAGTGTGGTATATGTTTTTCGAGACCGCTTCAAGTTTTGTGTAAACTCAAAAAATCGTCATAAGATTTATGAATCGCCGCAAGCGGGTGGGGTCGGTCAGGAGATTGTTTCAAAGTTTGTGTAAAGTCGAAAAATTGATATAAGGAATGTTGTTAGTTACGGAGGGGCAAAGCCAATTTTGAGGCTATTACCCTTTGCTTGTATTATAATGCTGATTTCAGGCATATCAAGAGAAGCTGCCACAGCAGCTCTCCCTGCCATCAAATCTGCTTATAATCCGACCAGCCGTTCTTCAAAAAAATCTCCAGCCGGGAAAGAACATGCCTCTGTCTTGACGGTGACCGGTTGGCCCGGTTTTCTTTCCACGATTTCACGATTTTAGGATCATTGTTTTCTTTCAGGCAGATGTCCATCATTTCCCGACGGGCTGCTTTCTGAGGTGAATCCTTTTTTCTTGCCATAAAATAAACCTCCAAACGAAGTAATCTTTTCTTACATCAGTTTGGAGGTTTACACAAACTTTGGGATAGTCTCCTTATTCATTTACATCTTTCTCATATACTGTTTCAACTGATCATAGAAATTTTCCCTTGTCCCAGCCATAATAACAACAATAACCTCATCCCCCTGATACTCTATGGTATATGCAAGCTCATAATTGGTCTTATTATAATAAATATCATATCCATATACACCGGATAAATCTCCCGTTTTTGCCTCACCGACGGTATAATCTTCCCGTATTTTATCAACCGCCTCCTGATATAGCAATTTCAATTTTTTATCTTTCAGCTTCTTTATGAACTTCGCTGCAGGCGGGAGGAAACGTACCTCTGTCATCCTTTCTCCTCCCCGCCAAAAACATCCCCATAAGACGCATATTCAGACTCAGAAGCAGCGACGCGCTCTGCCTCCATCATCATCGCTTCCACAGCCGGGCGCACTTCTTTTTGTGCCTTTTTAAAACGGTCAAGTAATTCCGTTCCGCTATAACCCTGCGAGACCAGATCTGCCAGTACCTGCTCGGCAAATTCTCCCCCAGCATTTGTTTTCACCGGACGGATGACCAGTTCATTCCCGCGCACCATGCACTCCGCCTCTGTGTCAAACCCTAACATGGCAAAAAATTTCTGGGGGATTGTGATCTGGCGCTTCGCAGAGATGCTTACCTTTTTCATTTCCATAGGAACACTACCTTTCACCACTGTTATCGGCATATTTATGCCCTTCTTATCATATTCCATTCAGAGAAATAATATTCTTGGTTTCTTGGTATCCAAGTTTATTGTATATAATCCTTGTACAAAAGTCAAGATGCGCTCTTTTATGATCTGACACCACATTGGCACAAAACTTTCCCATAATGGCACATCTTTGCGATTTACAGGCGAAATCATATACGCCAGAATGTGTATCATGAAAATTTATACAGGCAGAAAAGGGAGTTTGTGCGGAGATTTTCGGTACCAAGTGCCCGTGACTTATACTAGGACTGGTTGAGTGATGCAACGGAACACTTCCATGTGGGCGAACAGATCCCTGCCCGTGCCTTAAGCGTGAAAATCCGCTCTTTGGAAGATATCTCCGTGAAGGCGAATGTCAAGAACGTAAATGGCAACACCGGTAAGAACAACTTAAACGAGGGCAAGATTCCAGGATAGTATGCCGGGATAGTCACGGACATCCACAAGGGCACTGTATTCGTCCGCTTCCATATTGGCGTGAATACTGTCGCCCACAGCTGCTATGACAACTGGATGCCCGACAAGAAGGATCAGGTCAGCTTCGCGATGACACGGATTGATGCAGAGCGGAAATTTGACAGTGAGGTTGATTTCGCGGATTATTAAGCAAAATACCTAACAAAAAGAGCAGGCGGAATATTCTCCCAGTATTACCACCTGCTTTTTTGCTTTCTTTAGTATTGTTATCCCATCCTCCGTATCATACAATTCACATATAACCGGAAAACTGCTTGTAACAAACTGTTCCTTTTCAGAAACCAAAATAGCATAATTCAATTTCTGTATATCTTTCGTAAGTCTCTCCCCACCAAACTCTCCTGTCAACCATACTTTTTTATTTGCAGCCTTGACAAGGGACTCCATACCTCCAAATTCCATTAGCTGCAGAATCTGCCCTATTGCTTCTATTTCCTCATTCCCTTTCAGATCCTCCATGATTGTATCGGACTCTATCTGTTTCAGCGACCAGGGATTCCTTAACAATATATTGGCAATAAAACTTGCCAGCACCTCTTTTTCTGGTGCATCACAGATTGGTGCATTTTTATTCTGAGGTTCTCGGCATATACCAATTATCTTTCTAATTCAAGGAACTACTCTTGTTGGCAACGCAAAGGGCAGATCACATTACCTAAAAAAATCCACGAATTACTTTGCGTGGTAGGCTTGGACCTTATTTCTTTAATTGTGGAAAATGACACTGTCCGTATCGTTAATTCAGTTGTCTATTCCATGCAAATTCTCTAGGTGAAAATAGCGGGCGATGAGGAATTGTCCGATCCTTCCTCATAGCTAAAAAGCTTGTCTTAAACATCGAAAGCATTGCCCTTTACTCCTTAATCACCGTTTATATATCCCATCAAATGCCTTCCCACATAGGATGCTAATTCTACAGGCACCGCATTCCCTATCATTTGCTCCAAATCGGTTTTATTCCCCTGAAAAATGTAATCCCTTGGAAATGTCTGAATCCTTGCCCTTTCTAATGTTGTAAGCGATCGTACCTTTGACAAATCATCCGTTGCGTCTCCACTGTGAATCTTATAAGTATTTGGAACCGGCCTATTAACCCCCCGAACCGTAGGACTTGGCTCATCTATGCTAAAAATTCCCCTTCTCGCATAGGATCTCGGATGTCTATAATAATATTCAATCCCAAACTCATCTCCCAAATAATCCCTGATCGTCATGCTTTTTTTCTTTTGGTCTTGAAGTAGGGAATTTTCTAAAAAACCGTTCCTGCCTCCCAACTCCCCGATAAGAAAAAAGCGCTTTCTCTTTTGCGGAACACCACATTTTGATGCATCCAAAACCACTCCCGTTAATCCATATCCGGCTTTTTCAAATTGATTGATCGCTTTATAAAGCGTCTCTGATTTTAAAATTCTATCAACATTTTCCATCACGAACCACTTTACCCCAACCCCACACACTAATTCTGCATATCTTAATGTAAGATCAGCCCTCCCTTTTGTTTCGTCTTGCTGGCCGGCTGATGAATAATCCTGACACGGTGGCCCCCCGATAACAATATCCGGCGCAAATCGCTTTATGTAATCAACTGTCAGATCATAAACATCCTTTATTTCTGCTTCATGCCCTTTCAAGTTTGCATTGTAAACATTAACAGCCTTATCCCAATGATCAAAAGCACGAACCATATGGAAACCCGCATTTTGAAATCCTAACGACAAACCGCCACACCCACAAAACAAATCTACCACCCTTGGCATCTTAATCCTCCTCAAACAAATCCGGCGAATTATAAATAATAGCATCAAATCTGCGCTCCGGACTTAACAAATTTTGCCCACCGCCTAAAATAATTTTTTTAATCTCTCCTTTTTTTATTCTTGGTTTCGTCAATTCAGAACAGGTCATAAACGGATGGGTTTTTACACCATTCGAAGCAAATGCTTTATCATTTTTAAGGTTATATGATAACTTGTCAATAATCTCCGCCCCATGAAACCTTCCCTTTTCAGAATAATCCTTTAGCATTTTAAACAACCAGATCATTGTCCTCGTATGCCGCGTAATATTTCGGTATTCTTCCCCCTGCGCAGGCATAAATAAATTCAGCATTCCAAAATTACTCCACACAAATACATCCAAACAATGTTCCGCAAGTTTTGGTGATTTGCCCTCCGTTTTCCACACTGGTTCCATAATGATCGGAACCTGTGCATCATTCTTTTCCGCAACTATTCTTCTTATAGCCCAATATATCTCATCCATATACGGAATCACATCTGCAGCTTGTGTCCAATCCCTAATACCACTTCCAACACCATTTATCACGGATTTCAAAGCTTCCGGATTATCTTGATAGCCCCGGATAAAAGTACAGGCAAGATAAATTATCGTATCCGGCCTAACTACGATCTCAGAGCCAAATTTATCATCATTCAGATTGCAAGTTGTATTATCCGGCAATGCGACCAATTTTATTTCAATACTACTCACACATTGGCCATGTGATAAAATAACCAAATCATCCCGAGGTATGGAGCCAACGATGTATTTTTGAAAAGGAGTGTATTGCGTTTCAAATGAAAAATAAATATCATCCCCCAGGGGATCAACACCATACAATTCATCGATTCCGATGTACTGAAGATCCCGGTTCATCTCCTTGTCAGCCTTGTAATAAACCGCTTTCAGCCCTTTTGAATGAAGGTAGCAAGCCAAGGAAGCCGGGAAAGAAGAATTAAACTGATTCTTCCCCCATGTGTCCGGTATGGTATAATCTCTGTTTGAATGGTTTATACCGAACAACCTTGGTTGATTTGTTTGACTGTCCATGTTGTATCCTTTCTGATTTTCAGAAATAGTATCTTTGCACCATCTCTTTTTCCGGCTTTCGATTACTGTTCTGTCAAAATAATATTTTATCCATCCCATGAATGAAAAAATAAAATTATTTCAGCCATGAATGCTCTAATTCCTTTTTCATTTACCCACCCTGATATACCCACTCCCTGAATCCGCAGTTCTTAGCTGCTTCATAAACCGGTTCCATTACTTTAGCTAATCTTTCTATAAACTGTACTCTGCTCAATCCGGCAACATAAAGCTGATTCCGGATCTCCTGGTTATTCAAATGATAAAGCGAACAAATTTCAAACGCTTGTTTTATCTGGGGATACTGTTGCCTCATTTCATAAGCACGGTATTCCATACTTCCAAATAACTCAAAATATTGAATCCATGACGGCAAAAAATTACTTTTACTGCTGTTAATCTCTCTGGTTGTCGGATGCAAGTTCCACAATTCATCATGTGCAACAAACTGCCACGGCACAAAATGATCTACCGATATCGATTCGTCCGTCAAAGATACTTTTCCATAAATATCTGTAAGAGACGGATCTGCTTTGATAATCAAACTCCAATACTTGCGCACTCTGTTTAAATCTCTTACAGCCGGTGGAACAATCTTGTCCACTATTCCGGGTACACTTGGATTTTTATTCTGCAAATAATGAATTAAATTTAAATGTAACCAACCCATCAGGATTTCTTTATTTTTTACAAGATAATCTAACCATACATCACTTATTTCAATTTCCGTTTTTAGTCCATTGATTCCAATAAAATAATACATCAATCGGTTTTGTTTGTTTATTTCATTAGACAATGTTTTCTTTGAGCCATTCCATATTTTATTATCAATACAAATCTCGTCGTAAAATGGTACTTGCAGACGATATGGTACATTCAAAATTAAAGTCTGCTTATATTTTAATACCATCTTATCGTCACATTTTTCAAGAAACTCAACGATTTTATCTCTTTTCTCTGATGATGGGAAAGAACATATTATACCAATATACTTCACAACTTCTTCCAAATTGTCCTTAACACCTATAGGTCCAAGCCGTAAATGATATTCCGTTACCATATACCATGCATCTGCAATCATTTCATTGACCAATTCATCAAATGAAAACCGATTATTGTTGTTATTCAATTTTCTAAGAATAGCCTGGAACCAGAAGAATTTATAACAATTCGATGTATTATCAAATAATCTGCTTAAATAACCAATATTGAGTTCATTCGAAATTGGTAACTGCATGTTCTTGACCTTTCTCAAAGATATTTTAAGGCTTTTTCTAAGTTATGAAAAGTTTAGTGTAGCATTTCCCTAGTATTCAATCCCCAATCCATTCCATCTTCACCACCGCTTCCACATGCCCCCCCATCCCAAACTGATCCACTCCCCTCCCCTTCACAAACTCAAACCCATTCTCCCCCAAATACTTCACATCCCGCGCCAATGTCGCCGGGTCGCACGACACATAAACCACCCGCTTCGGTCGCATCCTCACCACCGTCGCAAGCAGCTCCGGCGCACACCCCGCTCTCGGCGGATCCACCACGATCACATCCGCCCGCATCGCGCCGCCGCTCTCCTCATACTTCTTTGGCAGCACTTCCTCCGCCGCGCCGACAAAAAACTCTGCGTTTGTAATCCCGTTCAGCTCCGCATTTTTCCTCGCATCCTCAATCGCCTGCGGCACGATCTCCACGCCGTAAACCATCTTCGCCTTCTGCGCCAGAAACAGCGAAATGGTCCCGATCCCACAATACAGATCCCAAACAATCTCATCACCCTTCAAATCCGCGTAAGCGAGTGCCTGTTCATAGAGGCGGCGCGTCTGTCCCGGATTGACCTGATAAAACGACAGCGGCGAAATTCGGTATTTGATCGGTCCAATATAATCCGTAATATAGGTTTCCCCGTAAATCGGCACGATCCTGCTGCCCAAAATAACATTCGTCCGCTCCGTATTGACATTCAGGCACAGGCTCACAAGCTTGTACTGCAAACTGCCGGCTTGCGTTTCCCCCAAATTCTGTACCGAACTTACAAATTCCCGGCCTGCGTTCCCCAGCCTGTCATATCCTGTAACACCGACTGTATTTCCCTTTCGGTTCCACTCCCCCACCGCCCTCTCAAGCTTCTTCAAAAGCACTTCCGCCCGCGGCAGTTTCTTCCCATTCACCACCATGCACACCATGATCTCCCCGGTCTCAAACCCGACCCTGGTCAGCACATGGCGCACCAGCCCTGTGTGTGTCTCTTCCTGGTACGGCATGACTCCGCATTCATCCAGATACTCCCGCACCGCCGCCATCAGCGCCGCATTCACCGGAGCCTGGATACAGCATTCCTCCGTGTCCACAATATTGTGCGAATGCCCGGCGTAAAAGCCGATTGCCGCCCTGCCGTCCTTTTTTACCCCGACCGGGAATTGCGCCTTATTGCGGTAATAATATGGAATTTCCATGCCAATAATCGGCTCAAAACAAACGTCCTTTACGCCGCCAATGCGCTCCAGACAATTTTTTATCTTCTCCTGCTTGTAAGCAAGCTGACGCTCATACGAAAGATGCTGCAGCTGGCAGCCACCGCACTGTCTTGCCACCGGGCAGCGCGGGATCACGCGGTCTGCAGATGCCGTCAAGATCTCCTCGACCCGCGCATAACCATAATTTTTCTTGAATTTCAGGGCGCGCGCGCGGATCACATCCCCCGGCACGGCATCCTTTACAAAAAATGTAAAACCATGATACCGGCCGATGCCCTCGCCATCGTTTCCCAAATCCTCGATCACCAGTTCAAACAGGTCATTTTTCTTTAAGCCGCAGCCTGCCTTTTCCGTCATATACCGCCATCCTCCTACCTGATTGCATACTACCAAAACACCCTGCCTGTGATGCAAGCTTTGTGCAGCCATCTTCATCTGCTTAAGTTTCCCTCTTGCAGGTATCCCAAAAACTCCTCTCCCCCGGCATCCTTCCCTGCAAAACAGCAAAAAGCCCACTGGCACAAACGAAATACATGCCACTTTGCAAAGCGGCCGCCGCCCTGTTCCGTTTTCACACAATCGTCCTCTTCAAATTCGACTCCATCAGCCTCTGATATCCAACCCACTCAAGCTTCGGGTCCGCCCCGCCAAAAATCTCCTTCAACGTCTCCATTTTTGCATCCGCATTGTCCGCGATATAAAGCGCGAGCGCCTCGGCGAGCGCCGGCTTCTTCGGCGAGCCAAATTCCAGTTCCCCGTGGTGCGCCAGAATGCAGTGTACCAGTTCTTGCTCCAGTTTTTTCGGGAATCCGCTGACCGCATGGCAGCGCGCGCTGACGGAAGATGCCCCGATATAAATGTGGCCGAGCAGGTTCCCCTCATCCGTGTAATCATTTTCCGGGAACGGCGAGATTTCCTCCATCTTTCCGATATCGTGGAACATCGCCGCCGTCAGCAGGAGGTCTTTGTTCAAAAGCTCATATGTATCCGCCAGATATGCACACAACTTCGCCACGCCGAGCGTGTGCTCCAACAGCCCGCCGATAAACCCGTGGTGCACGGCTTTCGCGGCTGAATGTTTTTTGAAACGCGCCGCAAAATCCTTGTCGTCCACGAAAAAACCCTGCAAAAGTTCCTGCAGATGCGGCTCTTTCACCATTGCAACAAGTCCCAGTAGCTCCGCGTACATCTCCTCGATACTGCGCGTTGTCATCGGCATATAATCCGCCGGGTCGTACTCGCCTTCCTGGCATCTGCGCACGCGCTTGATGTTTAACTGCAGCGCTCCCTGAAAACTCGTCACCTGCCCGTCGATGCAGATATAATCCATTGTTTCAAAATGCTCCACCCCTGCGCCGAGTTCCCACACCTTCGCGTCAAAAACTCCGGTCTTATCCTGCAATGTGATCGAATAATAGCTCTTGCCCGCTTTCGTCTTAAGCGCCTGCAGCTTCTTGCACAGATAAATCTCCCGAACCATCTCCCCTTCTCTTAACTCCGCCAAATATCTCATCTTTAAACATCCTTTCCTCAATTAGAATCTTTCAAACTCTCTAAAAATTTACCTTAACAATTTCGCGCAAACAGGGCTCACAATCCCTGTGCATCCAATATGGCACTGCATGAACACATCATCCCGCACGCGTTCCTTTCCGCAGCTTCCACGTAAAAGAGGTCACCGCAAACCCCTTTCACCAACTCCCTCGCCCCTTTCACGTTTTACCCCAAGCACCACCGTCACTTCTATCTCCTCCGCTTTCATCCGTCCTGTCCTCCACAGCGTCACCTTCATCTCCATGCCCGGTGAACGCAGGTTCAAAAGTGCGTCGAACCCGCAGAACGTATATATAAAATTGCCATCCGCCTTCGTGATAATGTCTCCCGTCTTAAGCCCCGCATCAAATGCCGGGGAATCCGTCTCTACTTCCGTGACATAAATCCCGTTGCTCAAGCCCTGCTCGTCCAAAGCAGCCCGCGGCATATCCTCACCGCGGATGCCGAAATACGCCCGTTCCTCCCCTGCTGCCAGCCGTCCGATCACATTTTTCAGCTTGGTGATCCCGACTGCCGTGCACATGGACTCATCGAGTCCGGACTTCATCGTCCTTGTGATAATACCGACAATCTCCCCGGAGAGGTTCACAATTACCCCGTCCCCATCCTCGCTGTCCGTCGTGCTTGTATTAAACAGGTCAACACTGCCATCCGTAATGTAATATACGCTTTCCCGGCTAGTTACCGTTCCAAACTCCCTTGAGCCGATATATCCGTTCGGATTTCCAAGCGCAAGGATCGGCGTGCCGACGGATAGCTGCGCAGACTCACCGAATACCGCCGCCTGTACCTCCGAAGCAAACTGCGCAGGCAGTTCCCCTGCGGCAACACTCACGATCGCGATATTATAATCCTGGTCATAGTTCCAAAGCGCCGCCTCAAAATTTTCTTTGTCCACAGTCAGGCTGATGCGGCTTGCCGACTGAATCCGGTCGAGATTGACGAGCACCAGGAGTTCCGAATCATTTTTCCCGATTACGATCCCGGTCGTCCGGCTTTCCGTCTCATAAGGATTGTCAAGCCAGTCAATACCGCCGACTGTCACCGTAATGGTCACAAGGGATTGCTCCACCGCCCGGGCAACCTCCTGCATCCCCAAAAAGAGCGCCGCGTACTGTTCCGCAAAGGACGGAACCGGGGATGGCGTAAGGGAAGAGGATATATCCCCACCTCCTGTCGGCTCCGCCAAAGTCGGAACCGGCGTATCCGAACCGGTCGGCGGGGTCACACCGGCGGACGGGGTAGCATCCACCGAAGGGGTCACGCCTGCTGTCGGTGTTACATTTGCCGACGGCGTTGCTCCCACGGATGGGGCTGGATCCACTGGCGGCGTAATCTCCGCGGGCGGAGTCGCGCCCGTTGAAGGGGTCGGATCCGCGGGCGGGGTCACGCCGGCGGATGGTGTGACATCCTCCGTCGGCCGGGTCGGGCGGAGCGTCGGTGTAGGGCGGCGCGCAGGCGTTGGAACCGGCTCGTCCCCGACACCCAAAAAACGTTTGAGCGGCCCGTCCGCGTACAAAAACACCGCCCGCGCCACAATCCCAAAAATTACCGCGAGAAATACCGTGAACGCCAAAGTCAGCGCCATTTTCTTGATCTTGTTCCTTCTCCTTGAAACCACTTTCTCCCGAATAAACCGGTACTCATTATTCTCCGTCTGATTTTTTTGCTCCATCCCGGACTTCCTCCACGAACAAAAACCTATCTGTACATCCGAAACCCGCCGTCAGGGTCTTATTTTGCTACTTATTTTATCATACACCTATGAACGGAATATGAACAAATCTATAAGCTTTTTGCTAATGTAAAAATAAACTCCGTCCCCACTCCCTCCGTACTGATCACATTGATATTTTCACGGTGCGCCTGGATGATCTCCTTCGCGATTGAGAGCCCAAGCCCCGTCCCTTTTTTGTCCTTCCCGCGGGAAAGATCGGTCTTGTAAAAGCGTTCCCAGATGCGTTTGACGGAATCCTTCGGGATTCCGATACCGTAATCCTTGACCCCGACAATGACCTTACTCCCCTTCTCCTCCGTCTTGATGTCAATGGATTTATCCGGGTTGCTGAATTTGATCGCATTGTCAATCAAGTTATAAAGTACCTGCTGAATCTTTCCCATGTCGGCATCTACAAAAAGCGCGGCATCCCCGAATACAAGGTTTAATGTAATTTTCTTTTTGGTGCAGGTTCCCTCAAACGTCATCGCCGTCCGGTGGATGACTTCATTGATATCAAAACTGGAAATCTCAAGAATGACACCCTGATTCTCGAAACCGTTTAAGGTCAGCAGGTTCGCGGTCAGCTTTGTCAGGCGCTCCGTCTCAAAAAGAATGATATCAAGGTATTTATTCTGCATTTCCGGCGGGATTGTGCCATCGACCATCGCCTCCACATAGCCCTTGATGGACGTGAGCGGGGAGCGGAAGTCGTGGGAGATATTTCCGACAAATTTTTTCTGGTAATCGTCCAAATTCTTGAACTCATCCGCCATGAATTTGATCGCGTTCGCCAAGCTCCTGTACTCGTCGTGCGAGCGCACTTTCATCGGCACGTCAAAATGCCCGCGCGCGTATTCCTCCGTAACCTTTGTCATACGCCGCACGGGTGCCAGGGTGATCACATAAATTGCCGCAAAGATCACAAGGAGGATGAACATGAACGCTATGTAACATATATTTACAATATCAAGATACTGTGTGACGGATTCCGAGACCGAAGCCATCGGCAGGAAAATGCACACATAACCGCGCAGGGAATAATCCAGGTAGATTGGCTGTGCCACTGCCAGCATGCCCTTCGCCATAACCCCCGGAAATATAACGTCCGTCAGGTAATCCCCTTTTACAACCTCATCGAGGAACTGCGGGTTGTAGTTGTCAACATTGATGCCGCGCGCTCGGCTGCCCTCCCCGGTATCGACAAAAACCATCCCGTTCGTATTGACGACCCAGATGCGCGTACCAAGAAACCGGTCGATGCTGCGCAGTTGGACGAGCATGTCGGCAAGCTTGGTCGTATCGCGGTAGTACGGCGTGACATATTCCTCCGCGATCAGACCCGCCTCCTCCGTCAAAAGCTCCGCCTTTTCTTTTAAGAACTGGCGGTTCAGCCGTTTCGCACCGATATAATTGAGCATCACGAACATTGATACCGCCGCGACAATATAGCACAAAATGAGTTTTAGCAATGCTTTGTGTTTCATTATTTCACCGGCTTAACCTTCGCTTCAAATTTGTAACCGATCCCCCAGACTGTCGCAAGCCCCCACTGTTCGTGATTTTTGATCTTCTCTCGCAGTCTCTTGATATGCACGTCTACCGTGCGCGTGTCGCCGATGTACTCATAGCCCCAGATATGGTCAAGCAGCTGCTCGCGCGTGAAGACTTGGTTTGGGTGTGACGCGAGGAAATAGAATAGTTCCAGTTCCTTCGGCGGCATATCAACCTGCTTTCCCTTGTAGGTCACCGAATAATTGCTCTGGCTGATCGTAAGTTCCGGATAGGAGACAAACTCCCCGCCCTGCCCGCTCTCCGGTTCCCCCTTTGCCCCCTCTTCCGCCACATACCGGCGCAGTACGGCTTTCACACGCGCCACAAGCTCCTTGGAGTCAAAAGGTTTCATGATATAATCGTCCGCCCCCAGTTCCAGCCCCAGCACCTTGTCAAACACCTCACCTTTTGCTGAGAGCATGATGATCGGCACCTTCGAGTCCTTGCGCACCTCCCGGCACACCTCGTACCCGTCAATACCCGGAAGCATCAGGTCAAGAAGGATCAGGTTCGGCCGGTAATCCCTGTATTGCAGGATCGCCATTTCCCCGTCGTGTACAATCCGTGTGTCAAAGCACTCCTTTTTCAGGTAGAGGGAAATCAGCTCCGCAATATTCTCATCGTCATCCACAATCAATATTTTCTGTTTTTCCGCCATATAACATCCCCCTTTTCAAACGGCATGGTCTTTGCGCCAATCCCTGCACCAAAGCGGATTCCTCCTGAAAGGAACGGATCTGCCCGGAAAATGCCCAATCCGATTTCCTTCCATCCACTATTTAAATTCCACGATCGTCACACCGCGGTCACCTTCGCCAAACTCCCCGACACGGAACGACTTTACATACTTCGTCCGTTTCAACTGCGCGTGCACCGCATCCTTTAATGCCCCTGTGCCCCTGCCGTGAATGATCGTTACCTTCGGCAGGTGTGCCAGATACGCGTCGTCCAGATATTTCTCCACAAGCGGCATCGCCTCGTCCACACGCCTGCCGATAATGTTGAGCTCCGTGCTGATGTTTAACGACTTGCTCATGCGGATCTTCCCGCTCTCGGTTTTCGCTTTCTTTTCTTCCTGATCCTCATCCGCGTCGGCAGGTTCGATATCCTGGATATTGACAAGCGAGCGCAGAATCCCCATCTGCACATACAAATCGCCCTTCGCGTTCGGCAGGGTGCTCACGGTTCCTTTTAGGTTCAGGCTAAGTACATGGACGGTATCCCCGACCTTGACATCTTCCGGGGAAGTCTTTTTCTTTGCCTTTTTCGCCTTTATCCCAAGCTTTTTGTCCTTGTCGCCGAGCTTTTCACGCAGGGCATCACGCTCCTGCTCCATCTCCTTGCCAAGGCCGCCGCTCTGGCCCCATTTATTATATTTGCGGATGATCTCGTCCGCATAGTCCTTCGCCTCCTGCAGAAGATCGCGCGCCTTTTCGTTCGCCTCGCGCAGGATGCGGTCTTTCGCGTTGTCGATGCGCGCATTCTTTTCCGCAAGCTTTTTGCGCAATTCCTCCGCCTCGGCGTGAAGCCTTGCCGTCTCCTCGCGCTCCCTCTCCATCGCAATGCGGCTCTCCTCCAGACTGCTGATCACATCCTCGAAACTCTCGTCCTTCGTGCCGATAAATTCCCTTGCCCGCTCAATAATAAATTCCGGCAGGCCAAGCTTTGAGGAAATTGCAAAAGCGTTGCTCTTGCCCGGAACGCCGATCAGCAGGCGGTAGGTCGGGCGCAGCGTTTCCACGTCAAACTCGCAGCAGGCATTCGATACGCCCTCCGTCGAGAGCGCAAAGATTTTCAGCTCGCTGTAATGCGTCGTCGCCATTGTGCGCGCACCCAGATTATGCAGGTAGGTGAGGATCGACATTGCGAGCGCTGCGCCCTCGGTCGGGTCCGTGCCCGCGCCCAGCTCATCAAAGAGTGCCAGCGATTCCTCGTCCGCCTGCTCCAAAATCCGCACGGTATTCGTCATATGCGAGGAAAAGGTGCTCAGGCTCTGCTCAATGCTCTGCTCATCGCCGATGTCCGCGTAGACCTCCTTAAAAATGCCGAGTTCCGAGCCGTCCATCGCGGGGATGTGCAGCCCCGCCTGCCCCATCAGCGTGAACAGCCCGACCGTCTTTAATGAGACGGTCTTGCCGCCCGTATTCGGGCCGGTGATTACCAGAAGACGGAACGTATCGCCGAGGTTAATGTCGATCGGCACAACCTTGTGCGCATCAATCAGCGGATGCCTGCCTTTTTTGATATTGATAAAGCGGCGGTCATTGAATTTCGGCTGAATCCCTTTCATCTGCTTCGCCAGCACCGCCCGCGCAAAAATAAAGTCAAATTCCGCCAGCGTCTTCTGGTTGAATGCAAGCTCCTCCGTGTGCGCCGCCGCCTGTTCGCTCAATGCCGCGAGCACTTTCTCGATCTCCTGCTGCTCACGGATACCGAGCTCCGCGAGCTCATTGTTCAGTTTCACAACCGACGCAGGTTCTATAAACGCCGTGGAACCGGTCGCGGACTGGTCGTGCAGCATGCCGCCGAAGGAGTTTTTGTATTCCTGCTTGACCGGCAGGCAGTAGCGCCCGTTTCGCATGGTAACAATCGCGTCCTGCAGCATCAGCTTTGTCCCGGAGTCCGTGATCAGCTTTGCGAGCTGCTCGTGAATCTTGTCGTTCGCCGCCTTGATCTGACGGCGCACGCTTTTTAACCCGGGACTCGCATCGTCCGCGATCTCCTCCTCGGAAATAATACAGCGCATAATCTCGTTGTTTAAAACGGAGAGCGGCTCGAGCAGCGAAAACCGCTCGCTCAGGGAATCCTGGATTTCATCCCCGCCGCTGCACCCATAGCTTTTGACGCGCAGCGTCGCCGTCAATACAGAACTCAATTTCATCAATTCGCCGGCTCCCAGAGTGGAGCCGATCTCGAGCCGCTTGATGGATGCCCCGACATCCGGCAGCCCGGAAAAGGAGAGTGTCCCCTTCTTGTAGAGCCTTGAGAGGGCATCCGCCGTCTCCTGCTGTAATTCTTCGACCTTGCCGCGGTCAGAGACGGGCACGAGCGCCTCGCATTTCTCCCTGCCCATCGCCGAGCCGGCATAGCCCGCAAGCTTTTCTATGATTTTGTTGAACTCCAGGGTTTTTAAAACTTTATCGTTCATCCTAAATCCTTTCTAAAATATACTGATCCATGATTTATTGTTATTTTGTCCCGCTTTTACACAGGGCAGTCCTTCTCCCGCAGCACCGGAATATAAGGCTGCCGGATTTTACCGGAATGCGGTTATGCGCTCTTCCCACCGCATCAAAAATCAAACATATCCGGCGCGAGCTCACTTTTTTCTTCAACCCTTCCCTAACCCTGCCGCAATACACTCCGAAACGCTTTCACATAATTGCCCCGGGAAATAATCCTTCACCTGCCCGGCAATCATTTCTCCGGCAGATGCTGCCCCCTCCGGAAAAGCAAGCGGCAAAAGGAGCCAAAACAGATGTTTTCTCCCATTCCTGCCGTATGCTTCACATTTTACCAGTTTTACCAGTTATGCCGGTGCAGCTGTCCCGCAAGCTTCATATCCGCGAAGCCCTGCTGCCGCAGCGCCTCGTACACCAGAACCGCAACCGAGTTGCTCAGGTTGAGCGAGCGCGTCTCCCCGATCATCGGAATGCGCACGCAGGTATCGCGGTTTTCCATCAGGATTTCCTCCGGGATGCCTGCACTCTCCTTGCCGAACATCAGGAACGCACCCGGCTCGTAAGCAACCTCCGTGTACACCTTCTGCGCCTTTGTCGTCGCCATATAGACCTGTGCCCCCGGATTTTTTTCCCGGAAATCGGCGTAGTTTTCATATACATGCAAGTCGAGCGAGAACCAGTAATCCATCCCGGCGCGCCGCACCGCCTTCTCCGAAATATCAAAGCCGAGCGGCTTAATCAGATGCAGGCTGCTGCCCGTCGCCGCGCAGGTCCGCCCGATATTCCCCGTATTGGCCGGGATCTCCGGCTCAAGCAAAACAATATTTAACATACTTCCCTCTTTCTGCGGCCAAAACAGATTCCTGAAGCCGCCAAGCCGCAGAGAATCCATAAGGCCTCTTTCCCCTCAAGACAAAAAGGATGATGCCACCGCATCATCCTTTAATTGAAACGTTAATCTCGATTGTCTTATCATTTTCGTATATGACAGGCACACAGATATTTGCCGCATAATCCGTCGAAAATGAAACATTACCCTGGCACATCGTCGGCGGCGTAATGTCAATAATGATACCCTTGGTGGAAAAAACGGTCGCGGCATTCCCAAGGATCATATTGCACAGTTCGCAGATCGCGCTCTGCGCCAGCTCGCTCATCTCCGTGATCGGCATCATGCACATCTTCGAGGCAAGATCCAGGGCGATATCCTGCCGAAAGCAAAGGATGACCTGCCCTTTCATCTCCCCCGTAACACCCAACATTATCAATAAAGAATCGCTGCCAAAGCTCAAATTATTATTTATATAAGGCTTACCCAATTTCGCATCCAGCATCACCATATCCTTGAGCACCTTTGTCGATGCGAGCAGAAACGGGTTAATATAATCGGCATTCACTGTCGCCATACTTTATCCTCCTGTATCGTATGTTGTCTGGTTATATCGCACCTTATGACATTCTACCATACTTGATAATAATTTTTCAAGACGATTCCGAGAATTTGTTGAATTTTTTTGGGCGGATGCCCATCAGCCTACATGCATCCACAATTATCTACATTTTTTTACAAAATTTTCTATCCGTCCCAGCGCAATCTTCAAGTTTTCGATCGAATACGCGTAAGAAATGCGCAGGAATCCTTCCCCGCAATCCCCGAATGCCGTCCCCGGCACAACGGCTACCTTCTGTTCCTGCAGCAGGCGGTTCGCAAACTCGTCGGATGTCATACCCGTGCCGCGGATATCAGGGAAGACATAGAACGCCCCCATAGGCTCAAAACAGCCAAGCCCCATCCCACGCAGCGCATTGACCACATACCGCCGGCGCTTGTCGTACTCCCCGCGCATCATCTGCACATCATTGTCCCCGTTCTTCAACGCCTCCACCGCCGCGTACTGGCTCGTTGTCGGCGCACACATGATCGCAAACTGGTGAATCTTCACCATCTGTGTAATCACATTCTCCGGTCCGGCAGCGTATCCCAAACGCCAGCCCGTCATCGCGTAGGACTTTGAAAAACCATTGATGACGACTGTGCGCTCCTTCATACCCGGAAATTCGGCTATCGAAACATGATTTCCGCCGTAGGTCAGCTCGGAATAGATTTCGTCCGAGATCACAAAAAGATCCTTCTCCAGCACAACATCCACAATCTCCTTAAGATCCTCACGCGTCATGATCGACCCGGTCGGGTTGTTCGGGAACGGCATAATCAGCACTTTTGTTTTTTCCGTGACCGCGTCAAGAACTTCCTGCTTTGTCAGGCGGAACTCATTTTCGGCTTTCAGCTCGATCACTACCGGGACACCGCCCGCAAGCGTCACACACGGCAGATAAGAAACGTAGCTCGGCTGCGGGATCAGAACCTCATCACCCGGATCAAGCATGGCGCGCAATCCGATATCAATCGCCTCGCTGCCGCCGATCGTCACGAGTGTCTCCTTCGCCGGGTTGTAGGAAAGACCAAACCGCCGTTTTAAATAATGGCAGATCTCTTCTTTCAATTCCGCAAGCCCCGCGTTCGAGGTATAGAACGTGCGTCCTTTTTCAAGGGAATAAATACCCTCCTCGCGGATATGCCACGGCGTATCAAAATCCGGCTCGCCGACACCCAGCGATATCGCGTCCTTCATCTCGCTTACTATATCAAAAAATTTACGAATTCCTGACGGTTTGATCTCCGTCACGATTTTATTTAATGGGTCTCTCACGGCGTAATCAACATCCTTTCATCTTCAACCTCGCTCACAAGCGGAATACCATGTTCCTTGTACTTCTTTAATACAAAATGTGTTGCGGTGCTGAGAACCGCCTCCATCGGTGCAAGTTTTCCGGAAACAAAATTCGCCACCTCACGCATGCTCTTACCGTCAATGATCACCGTCAGGTCAAAACCGCCCGACATCAGGTAGACGGATTCCACCTCGTCAAAACGGTAGATGCGCTCGGCAATCTTGTCAAAGCCCTGACCGCGCTGTGGTGTCACCTTGATCTCGATCAATGCCGTAACGCGCTCACGGCTCGTCTTGTCCCAGTTAATGAGGGTTGGGTATCCGCAAATCACGGAATCCGCCTCCATCTCGGCGACCGCCGCCACAACCTCATCCTCCGTATAGCCAAGCATAATGGCCAGATCCTTTGTCGAAAGCTTCGCGTTCTTGTCGATCGCGCGGAGCACCGCCTCCTTTAACTGCTCGTTGTTCCTGTCTTCCATTTCTGCAATCCTCCTTAATTTAAAATTCCGCATATGCCCTTCCTTTACCTGCCCCGGCGGAAGGCTTCCCGTTCGCATTGCTCCCGCAATCCCCTATGGGGCTCATTTCCCGGCATATGCTGCTTTTTTGCGTTCCGCATACATCCTCCCGGTACCCACCCCGGCGTAAAACATCCCGTTCGCTTCGCTCCCGCAATCCCCTATGGGCTCATTTCCCGGCATATGCTGTCTTTTTGCGTTCTTTCTGCGCCTTACAGCACCCGGTACAGTTCCTCCGCGCGGAAGGGTTCCAGAAAACGCTCCTCCCATTCATTGTGGATGACACGGTCGCGCCCTTCCTTTAAAATCCCGATCGCCGCCGCCGCAATTCCCGCATCGCGGTAGCGGGCAAGCAGCGCCTGCGCGTCTCCTGTTACCGCGAGAAGACAACCGCCCGACGCTAGCAGGTATGGGTTGACATCCAAAATCTCACATACTTCAATCGTTTCCTGCAGCAAGAGAATATCGCGCAGGATAATATCCATACCACAATCAAAATATTCGCCAATCTCCCAAAGTGCCCCGAAAACGCCGCCCTCCCCCGCTATTTTTGCCAGAGCGCCCGCCTGCGCGGCAATCCGCGCCGCCTCCCGCACATCCGTCCGTGAAGCCTTTTTCAGCCCCTGCGCAAGGTAACTTGCTGCCAGCCGCCCGGATAAGCTTTCCTGTTTTTCGGAGATCAGCACCGCTGTCGCCTCCAGCGCAGCATAACCCGCCATCACAACGGATAAGGTATTGTCCCCTGCAGGAAGCTTCAAGGGGGTTCTCCCGCTGGGATCGGGTTTCAAATCTCCGGCACGGGACAACGCATACCCCAAAATCCCGGGGAAGTCTTCCGCCCCCTTTGCACTCCCAGCCCCGGTCAGCACAAGCTGTACTGCCCCTGCGCCACCTTCCGGCTCGTATCTTGTCTGTACATGTACACTATATGCCGTAATATCCCTGCACTTTGCCGCCTGCGCCACCAGCGCCACCAGTTTTTTCAGGCTCGCTTCCGATGCTGCAGGCGGAAGCGACAAACTTGCGTTAAATACTTCTGCCCGCGCCCCCTGTGCCGCCAGCTTCGCGCATACCCGGTCAAACAGCATCCCGACGCGCAGCGCCTGCGTTTGTTCCGTTCCGAAAATACCCGTCTGGTCCGTCGCCGCTGCCATAAAACGCCCGTCCGCCCCCGTGCCGCGGGCAACCTCGGCAGGCTCCATCCCCCTCCCACCGGTAAACATAAAAACCGAACGTTCTTCGACCACCCCCGGCAATTTTCCCGCTTTCATCCGACCACCTCCCGTCATCCGGCTTTACGTAACCGGACAGGGGAATTTCTCCTGTCCGCGCGGGATACATACTGCGATAACTTCAATCATTCGCATCCGCATCCGGGCAAATCCATCCCCCGCACGAAAAAACGCCCCAAGCTAACCCTTCCGGTCAGCTTAGGGCGAACATCATGTCCGTGTTACCACCTAAATTCAGAATACTCTGCACTCTGTTGGCACAGGATGTCTCCGATGCCACGCTTCTTTTAACGGTAAAGCCTCCGTCAGAGCCTACTTTGGTCACCCGATTCGGTCTGCGGCTCCGAGACTGCTTCCCTGCTGCACTGTTAAGGATTTGCACCGCCATCCCCTCTCTGAAAACGCCCGCAACAGCTACTCTTTCTCTTCATCGCCTTTTTGATAAATTTTCTACATTCTATCACGCTGATGTCAAAAAGTCAAGTATGATTTTTTTCCTTCCGTGGAATCTGGCTTCCCACATAATGCATTTACTATATTCCATACACCTCCTTCCTATCGTTTTTCCCATAAAGCAGGCGCGCTCATCTTTATCTATATTCCTTTCTCCGGAAAATCCCCTGGCCAAGCAGCAAAACAAGAACTCCTGTTCCAAATTGCACGGTGATCATACCAGCAAATTCACTCCACATCATCTCTCGGTCATAAACGCGGCTTACAAGATTCCTCACCGAAATCCATTCCGGCGCATGATATCTCCCCACAAAGAAAAGGGCGATCATATCCCAAAAGGATATTCCCATGAAATATAAAACAAGGGCAAGCACATTTCCTACCGCAACCGCGCAGAGCAACGCAACCGCAAAAAATAAAAAACAGGCGGACATATTCCCTAACAAGACTTTTCCCCAGAACACAATTTCTTCCCCGGAAAATCCTTCCCCGTAACCATTTACTATACTTTTGCACAATACCATTCCAGCCACTGTCAAATTTATGATAATACTGCCCGCACATAACAAATATATGTATTTTACCCAGTAAATTTCTTCCCTTGTATACCCGACAAAAAAATATTCTTTTATAATTCCAACCTCAAAATCCTTCACAATGACATAAGATAGGATTGCACCAAACAGCAAATAGGTCGTAAACAGATTTCTCCCTATGATCCGGAATGCCCCACCCCCTCCCAGTTCCGAAAAATGTTCCCAAAACAACCCAATTCCCTGATATAAAACAGCTGCCGCTCCTGCCAGATACAAAAAAATACATTTCTTATTTTTCCGAAACTCCAACCCGATCAGCTTTTTCATATCTTTTCTCCCATCATCTTAATAAAATATGACTCCAAATCATTTGTTTTCACACCAACTCCCCTTACCACACAATCCCCCAGAACCAATTTCCGTATGATCTCGCCACTGTCTACTGCGCCAAAGATCTGCACCGTTTCCCCTTCCACCGTTATATTTTCTCCCATACCGCGGAGCAATCCCTCTGCCCGGCCGGCATCCGGTGTCACAATCTCAAGCCATTCCCCGCACCGTTTGGAAAGTTCCCCCGCCGAAAAATCATCATAAAGCCTGCCGTCCCGGATCATACTGTAATGTGTTGAAACTGCTGTTAATTCTTTTAAAATATGGCTCGCCAATAAAATTGTATGTCCCTGTTCCTTTAACGAAAACAGCAGTGCGCGCATCTCACTCACACCTTGGGGATCCATTCCATTGATCGGTTCATCCAATATCAAAAGTTCCGGGTTCCCCAGAAGCGCTTTCGCAATCCCCAATCTCTGCCGCATTCCAAGGGAAAATTTTCCCACCCGCCGTTTTTCCATCCCCAAAAGACCAACTATGGATAAAGCGTCTAAAATACACTCTTTGTTCTCTATTCCCCGAATCCTCCGTATTATGTCAAGGTTCTCATATGCGCTTCTGTCATTATAAAATTGCGGCATCTCAATCAGCGTCCCAATACGCTTTCTCTGTCTTGCCACGTCCTTTTCCCCTGAAAAATTGAAAAGCGAAAAACTACCCGATGTCGGAATGGCAGTCCCCATCAGCATCCTTATCAAGGTTGTTTTCCCTGAACCGTTTGGCCCGACCAACGCATGTATGCTGCCTTTCTCCACACGCATCGACAGTCCATCCACTGCTTTCACCTTTCCATACCGCTTCACCAGATTTTTTGTTTCAATAACACATTCCATTTCCATCCTCATTTCCGAATCAACGCAATTCTTTTTTGGTAAAATAGAACACCCCTATTCCGGTGTATAATATACTTTGGCCAAGAAAAGAAAAAAGCAGCAAAAGCGCTTTTTCAATTTCCATGGGTTGGAAAAACATAGTATGTTGGATACCGGCGAAGGAATATTTCATCCACCCGGCAAATGATTCCGCCGGGATGATCTCATAAATTACAACGACGAGCATGTTAAAAAAGATACTGCTAAAAACGATCATGGAGTATGTTTTCACAATGACCGCGAGCATCATAAAAAATGCCGAAATACAAACACAGTATAAAACCAAAAAAGCAATTCCTATAAAAAATGCTCTCAGCTGCGATACGGTCAAAATGTTTCCTTTTATACAAGAAGAAAATAGAAGCGCAGACAAACAAGGAGATACCAGAATCACAAGTGCACCGATAAAAAATGCAAAGTATCGAACCAGATATACTTCCCATTTTAAATGCCCTGCGCATACTGCTTCTTTAAAATAACCCGAAGCATATTCATGTACAATGACAATTCCATAAAGCACGACCAGTACGGAAACCATTTGGTAAAAATCAGATTCTGCCCAAAATTGCACCACATTTTCCGAACTTTTGCTTTTTGCCATCAAAAACATAGCAAAAATGGAGGTAAAAATTGCAAAAGCCCACATCCATTTGCTATGTAGCAGTTTATAAAGTTCAGCCCGTAATAACACTTTCATTTATTACTACCTTTCCAGAATAGCTCTAATCCAAAACAAACTCGTAACTCAAACGATTCATCCTATATTTTATCTTATGTATGTCTAAAAGTAAAGGGAACGCACGTTCGGCAGGAATTGCCAAAGTATGTCCCCTTTAATCTTTGTTTTTTCACACTATACCATTCAGTGCTATCAATCCATACAACAGCGCTCCATCAAGATGATCCGATATATTCTTCTTACTACCTTTAACCCAAAAACAATCATCTCTGCCATACTGCTTGCCACCGGTTCCCTACCTACTTCCCATCCCTCAGCCCTTCACCGACACAAAAACATAACTTGCCATCCACTGTGCCATCTCATTTTCAAACGGAAATATCCCCGCATCCGGTGCGGCAAGTTCCCCGTAAATCTTCGTGAACTTATTTTCCACAAACCCGGTTGTCTTGCATCTTTCCAGCCACTGCCCTGTATCAACAAACTGTTCTTTCCACATCTTTGCCTCGTTTTCCTCCATGCCGGAAAGCATCAGTTCCATCCATTTCCGGGAATTGCTATTCCCGTAGCTTTCGACCACGGACTTCGTGTAGACCGTACAGCCGCCGCTTTTAATCACCCGGTATGCTTCGCGGAATCCCGCCATCATTTTAGCCTGCATGCTCTCGTATCCCGCATTCGAAAATACCATATCGACCGATTCCGGCATGATCGGCAGCCTTGCACCGTCACAGGCCAGATATACCATATCCACAAACGGATTGCGGCACTCGGTCGAATAATAAATCTTGTTCCACTTCAATATCCTGTGGCTGACATCTGCCATAATGACTGTCACAGGCCAGTTGATCCTCTCGATCTGGCGCTTGATCCCCTGCCCTGTCCCGCATGCCATATCCAATATTACCTTCGGGCGGCGTTCCCTGACCGCTTCCCAGATCACATCCGCTTCATCCAATCCCCTGTCATAGTTTGGATTCCTTCTCCAGTTATGCTCATGCAGGTATTCTTCATAATTGCGGTAACTTAAAGACCATTGTTCCCCTGAAATCTCCCTTGTTTTAAAATCCAACACACCATCTACAACACAGTATTCGTGCCCGTTTTCACACGCGTATGATATATGGTTATTGCTGACACTTTTTAGTTTCATTTTTCGGCGGCAATCAGGACATAACAATATTTTGTTCAAAAACAGCATTCCCCGGTCCATGCCTGCCATTTCCTCGATATAATCATCACCTTCCAGAATATTGTTGATTGATGTTTTCAATATCCACGACATATTTAATAATGTTTCGATATCCGGCAGCGAAGCCCCGGTTTCCCATTTACTGACTGCCTGTGGGCTGATACCGAGAATCTCAGAAAATTCGGCCTGTGAAAATCCGGCTTTTTTGCGCAGAACGGCTATCCGAAAACCGGCTTGCATCTTATTGAGCATTTTGTTTTCTCCTTTTCAATAAATTTATGACATGTCCTTCTCCCGGCGGATTCACATGGCTCGCCGGGGATGATGTCTGTCGACATTATACCATGTCGTTCCGGCATGTTCCCTGCGGGGCTTGCACATGATTTGCCAGGGAAACTGTCCTCCCTTCGGTCGGACGGCAAATCAGCGCTGGTATCATGTCTGTCGACATTATACCATGTCGTTCCGACATGTTCCCTGCGGGGC
>CAMRSM010000035.1 GCA_947053345.1 uncultured Lachnospiraceae bacterium | reverse complement strand
GAGAGTGCCCGGGAAGGAATTTGCGGGAGCGAAGCGGACGGAAATGCCTTCCGCGTTGGAGGGGCACTGGAAGGGGAGTCGCGGAACTTAAAATAAGGAGCTTAAATATGGTCAAAGAGATCTGGTGTATGATGCACAGCCACCTGGATATCGGATACACGCATCCGCAGCCGCTTTTAATGGAATTGCAGGTGGACTATCTGACGCAGGCGATGGAGCTAATCGGGCGGACGAAGGACTATCCGGAAGAATCGCGTTACCGCTGGACCATCGAGGCGAACTGCGTGCTGGAAAAATGGCTTGTAACGGCAACAAAGGAGCAGGTTGCAAAACTGAAAGAATACATTGCGGACGGGAGCGTATGCGTGACTGCCCTGCCGATGCACACCACGCCCGGCTGCAACGCGAGGGAGC
Source organism: uncultured Lachnospiraceae bacterium (assembly GCA_947053345.1). Lineage (GTDB taxonomy): Bacteria > Bacillota > Clostridia > Lachnospirales > Lachnospiraceae > RGIG4057. Next base: position 37,565 of record CAMRSM010000035.1, on the reverse strand, counting down.
TGATTATGGCACTCTCGGCAAAAGGGAGGATTGAGAAGGAACTTGGCATCACCATCCGCACCGCCGTCAACCATGATGTAAATGGCCAGCCGTGGCCGCTCGGCGGGCTTCTTTTGGATTCCGGTGTTGATTTTTACCTTACAGGAATCAATATCCATTTCGGGGGTATCCCGTTTGCGAGGCCGGCCCTGTTTGACTGGGGGATGGCGGACGGGAGGAAACTTAGGACATTCCTCGGCGAACACTATTCGCTGTTCAGCCAGTTTATGTTTTCGCACGAACATTCCACAGCGCGCATGCATGAGGGCGTAACAGAGTATGTGGGACGGCTTGGTGAAATGGGATACCCGTATGAATTTGCATTCCTTACGGCGACCAACCCGCCGCTCTATGACAATAATTCCCCGGATTATGAGCTTGCGGATGTGATAAGGCAATATAATGAGGAAGGGCATGAGCAGAAAATCCGGATCGTCACGGCTGACATGCTGCGGGAGCGGGTGATGAAAGAAGCCGCGGGAAGCGTTGCGGAGTATGCGGGCGACTGGACGGATTACTGGAATTTCGGCTGTGCGAGCACAGCGAGGGAAACGCGCGTTTCAAGGCTTGCAAAACAGACATTTGCAAAGGCGGAGTTTTTTGAATGCTTGACGAAAAGGGCGGACCGGCATTATGAGAGCGTCAAGGAGACGTGCAGGAACCACATACTGCTGTTTGACGAGCATACTTGGGGGGCATCCCAGTCCGTAAAACAGCCGGATGACCCTGAGACCACCGCCCAGCGCGTACACAAATTTGATATGGCATACACGGCGGCGGATCTGTCCGGGTATCTGCTTGCAAACCGGGTGGAGGCGTTAAACGGCAACCCGTGGCAGAGCAACGCCCTTTCGGGAATTACGCTCACCAATACCTCCGGGACGGCACAGATGGCGCAACTGCGTTACCCGAAGAGCTATGAGGAGCCATGCCGGCAGCTGAGCGCCATCCGCAGCAAGGGCTATGTGCCGTATGTGGAGGATGGGGAGGAAACCAAGAGTGCAGGATGGGTGAATGTGCCGCCGTTTACGCATATGGAATTTTCCTTTGGAAGGATACGGCAGATGCAGGAGGAAGCGGCCGGGAAGGAACGCGCTTTTTCCGTTGGGGAAGGCTATGCGGAAACGCCGTATTACCGTGTGGCATTTGAAAAAGAAACCGGGAGGATTTATCAGATTCATTCCAAAGAACTAGGGGCGGACATTCTGGAGGCGGGGAGGGGGTATTATCTCTTTGACCCGGTGAGGGAAACGGTGGACGGGACAAAAAATCCAAAGCAGCGTGCGACCCTGTTCCCAAGGGATGTGGATCTTGGAAACCGGAGCATCAGCCAGTGGAACCATGAGTGGAAAGCAAAGAGGGAGCGTGCGGCATGCGTCCCGGTATCCGCAGATAAGGAAGGATGCGCCTGCGGCGGGCGGGCGGCGGGCGATGCCGGCGGGGAAACTTTGTTTGTCCCTCAGGAACCTGTATGGCATTTGGAAGAGGGGAATGGTTCACTTACTTTTTCGGTGGCACTATCCCTTGGCGGGATTTCCGGAATGCGGCAGGATATTACCTTTTACGCGCACCAGCCGAATATCCGCATGGAAGTGTCGTTTCAAAAGAAGCCGGTCTATGAGCCGGAATCCCTATATTTTGTCGTTCCCCTGAGAATGGGCGGCGGCTGGCAGTGCAGTTATGACACCGCGGGGGAGGTTGTGAAACTGGATGAAGAGCAGCTTGGGGCGGTATGCCGGGACTGGGTTACGGTGGACAGTGCCGTCTCGGTCTACGGTGAAGAAAAGACCGTCACGCTCGCCTGCCCGGATGCGCCTCTCGTGCAGGTCGGGGATTTTCGTTTCGGGCAGGAGAGCAAGAGCGTTGCCAGGGAAGAAAACCCGCTTCTGCTTGCGTGGGCGATGAACAATTACTGGGATACAAATTTCTTCGCGAACCAGCAGGGGGCAGTCCGGCTTGCCTACGAGCTGAACGTACACGGCGCGTATGCGGAGCGCATGCTCTGGGAGGATGGGGTACATGCTGCACAGCCGGTAGTGATGGGGGCGCTTGCGGCGAAAGACAGCAGGAGACAAGACCCTGCGGCAGGAACCGATGCAGCCTTGGATGGCCAAGACACTGCGCACGCACGGGAAAATGATCCGGCAGATGACGGTTTTTCTTCGGGCGGAAAATCCCTGTTGTCCGTTGCAAACGCGCATAAATCGGGAACAGCCCTGCTTTCTGTCTACCCCGCGCCGGAGCATGACGGGATCTGTGTCCTGGCTAAGAACCTGCGGGATGAAGCAGAACTTGTGACGCTCTGCGTGCATGCTTTCCCGGTTGCGGGCGCGTCATTTATCACGCCTTGCGGGGAAGAGAGGGAAACGGTAAAGACGGACGCACACAAGGTTTATCTGGTGCTGCCTGCGCGTGCCTTGCGGCTGATAAAGATCCGGAAAGCAGAATAGGGGATCCGATGCGGCAGGGCTTACCGCGGCGGATTTTGTCCGAAAAAAATGCTTGACAGCAAAGACCCTTCTATGCTATAGTTAAACGGCTATGGAAGGGTCTTTTTTTTATGCCTGAAAATAAGTGAAGACCTGTATGAAACAGATACACGTTGTCAGGGGCAGGGCGCATTCGGCGGGTCTGACAGGGCGAGCCGGGACGGGTCTTGTTCATCACGAAAAAATTCACGGAGGTGGAGGTTGTGCGAGTAAAGATCACATTGGCATGTACGGAATGCAAGCAGCGTAATTACAACATGACAAAAGAGAAGAAAAATCATCCGGACAGAATGGAAACCAAGAAATACTGCAAGTTCTGCAGGTCACACACGTTACACAAAGAAACCAAGTAATGTCATCATGCGCTGATAATGGATTTATCCGCAGGGAAGGAAAAGAATCATGGCAGAAGCTACTGTAAACACAGCGGAAAAGCCGGCAGGAAAGCAAAAGGACCCGAAGACTCCGAAAACTGCGAAGAAGAGTTGGTTTAAAGGCCTGAAGGCAGAGTTTTCCAAGATCATCTGGCCGGATAAGGAGACTTTGTTCAAGGAATCCGCGGTCGTCGTCATTGTTTCTGTTGTACTGGGCGTGCTGATCGCTGTTGTAGATATGGTGATCCGGGCCGGGATCAACGTTATAGTCTGACTTAGGATAGGGTGACGATATGGCAGAAGCAGAATGGTATGTGGTTCATACCTATTCGGGTTATGAGAATAAGGTAAAGGCAAATATTGAGAAGACGATCGAGAACCGTCATCTCCAGGATCAGATCCTCGAAGTTTCCGTTCCCCTTGAGGAAGTGACGGAACTGAAAAACGGTGTGAAGAAGAAAGTCCAGAGAAAGGTTTTCCCTGGCTATGTGCTCCTTCATATGGAGATGAACGAGGATACTTGGTATGTCGTGCGCAACACGCGCGGCGTGACGGGGTTTGTCGGTCCCGGCTCAAAGCCTGTACCGCTCTCGGAAACAGAGATGATCAATCTTGGCTTCAAGAAAGAAGCGGAGTTGTCCTACGACTTTGAGGTGGGCGATACGGTGACGGTAATATCCGGTGCATGGGAGAATACCCAGGCGGTTATCCGTGCGATCAACCCCCACAAGCAGACGGTCAGCATCAATGTTGACCTGTTTGGACGCGAGACACCGGTGGAGATCGGTTTCTCCGATATCCGGGTCGACAATTAATTGCGGGTGCCTTTTGGCTCCGGCAAGTGGGAGGGACTATAAGTCTCCCGCTAATACCACAATTTTAGGAGGTTACGAATCATGGCAAAGAAAGTTACAGGCTACATTAAGTTACAGATTCCGGCTGCAAAGGCGACCCCGGCACCACCGGTTGGTCCGGCGCTCGGCCAGCACGGCGTGAACATCGTACAGTTTACGAAGGAGTTCAACGCGAGAACCGCGAACCAGGAGGGTATGATCATCCCGGTTGTCATCACGGTATACGCGGACAGAAGCTTTACCTTCATCACGAAGACCCCGCCGGCAGCAGTCCTTTTAAAGAAGGCGTGCAACCTTAAGACCGCGAGTGCGTCGCCGAACAAGGTGAAGGTTGCGACGATCAAGCGTTCCGAGGTTCAAAAGATTGCCGAGTTGAAGATGCCGGATCTGAATGCCGCTACGATCGAGGCTGCTACCAGCATGATCGCGGGCACTGCAAGAAGCATGGGCATCACTGTGGTCGATGACTGATCATATGGCATATACGGATTTGGCGCAGCGCTAAAACGGCTGCGGATATCCGCGCGTCCGGACCCAGGCATCCGGACCGGTTGGGGAAAGGCAGGAGCCTTTTGCCCTTCATTGTGGGAGGGACACAGATTCTCCCGATAATACCACCAGGAGGTTAATAAAATGAAAAGAGGAAAGAAATATCAGGACGCAGCAAAGCAGATTGACAGAAGCGTTCAGTACGATGTCACAGAAGCAGTCAGCTTAGTAAAGAAGACAGCCACCGCAAAGTTTGATGAGACGATCGAGACCCACATCCGGCTTGGCGTTGACGGCCGCCATGCGGACCAGCAGGTGCGCGGCGCGGTTGTGCTGCCGCACGGAACCGGCAAGACGGTGCGCGTGCTTGTATTTGCCAAGGGCGACAAGGTTGTGGAGGCAGAGGCGGCAGGTGCGGATTATGTCGGCGGTGACGAGCTGATCCCGAAGATCCAGAACGAGGGATGGTTCGAGTTTGACGTTGTGGTAGCGACCCCGGATATGATGGGCGTTGTCGGCCGCCTCGGCCGCGTGCTCGGCCCGAAGGGCCTGATGCCAAACCCGAAGGCTGGTACCGTAACGATGGACGTTACGAAGGCTGTTAAGGATATCAAAGCTGGTAAGATCGAATACAGGCTGGACAAGACGAATATCATCCATTGTCCGGTCGGAAAGGCTTCTTTCACAGAGGAGCAGCTCGCAGACAACTTCCAAGCACTTATGGGTGCCATCGTCAAGGCAAAGCCGGCATCTGCGAAAGGTCAGTATTTAAGAAGTGTTACGCTCACTTCCACGATGGGGCCTGGCGTAAAGCTTAACACCGCGAAATTGATGTAAGCAGGTTCACGCCGCAGGAAAAGTTTTGTTTTTGTGTTGACACACAAATAGATTTATGTTATATTATAAAAGCTGTTGAAAAACAGCGGCTGCCGAAGACAGCAGGTGCCGTAGCCACGGCGTAAGGAAGTCCGCCTGCCGAGGATAATGTTGGTATATCATGACTGATTTGCTGCCTCCTGTCTTTGCGGGGGGCAGTTTTTATTATCCTTATGACATGTGCAGACAAAATCTATAAGGAGGTGTACGTAAAATGGCAAAGGTTGAGTTAAAGACTCCGATCATTGACGAGATCAAGGGCTATATTTCAAAGGCAAGCGCCGCAGTCATCGTAGATTACCGCGGTCTTACCGTTGAGGAAGATACCCGCCTTCGCAAATCCTTAAGGGAAGCCGGTGTTGTGTACAAGGTGTACAAGAACACTTATCTCAAGAGGGCATTCGAAGGTACGGATTTCGCGCAGCTTGACGAAAATCTCGAAGGTCCGACCGCGATTGCGTTCGGCGTTGACGATGCGACTGCACCGGCAAGGGTGCTCGCAGAGTTTGCGAAGACCTGCGACAGGCTTGAGTTTAAGGCCGGTGTCGTGGAAGGCACATACTACGATGCGAAGGGCATCCAGGTCATCGCATCCATCCCGTCGAGGGAAGTGCTTATTTCCAGGCTTCTCGGAAGCATGCAGTCCCCGATCACGAACTTTGCCCGCGTTATCAAGCAGATCGCGGAGAAGAACGGGGAAGCAGCATAAGTATTTGTGTATGTACCGTATCGGCGCGGGTTTGCGCATGGTTTGCGCCGGGGCTTAAAAGTTTCCGGCAAAAGAGGCGATGCAGCGGTAAACCGGCGGCGTAATGATCTGTCAGCGGCAGGCTGGCAGTGACAAAATAATCATATGGAGGTAAATAAAATGACGACTCAGGAATTTATTGATGCTATCAAAGGCATGACCGTATTAGAGTTAAATGATCTGGTAAAGGCTTGTGAGGAGGAGTTCGGTGTCAGCGCAGCGGCAGGTGTTGTTGTGGCGGCAGCGGGTCCGGCAGCGGCAGCTGAGGAAGAGAAGACCGAGTTCAACGTAGAGCTGACCGAGGTTGGCGCAGAGAAGGTAAAGGTTATCAAGGTGGTACGTGAGGTAACCGGTCTTGGTCTCAAGGAAGCAAAGGACACCGTTGACGGTGCTCCGAAGGTGCTCAAAGAGGGCGCTTCCAAGGAAGAGGCTGAGGAGATCAAGAAGAAGCTTGAGGAAGTTGGCGCTAAGGTTACGCTTAAATAATTTCCCATGTGACGCGTTTGTAAAAGGGCACCGGAGGGTATACTCCGGTGCCCTTTTTTGCATGACGGAACCAAATGTATGCAAAAGGTGAGAAGGAACGCAAAGGAGCAGCGGGCGCTGTGGCCTGAATATGGATTTGTAAGAAAATTGTAACAACTTTGGCGTGAATTTGACAATAATGTGGGGTATTATGGGAATAGTACCTGTTGGTCTGCCGCCGGCGGCGGCTACATAGAAAAACAGAAAAGAGGTAGGGATATGAAAAGAAGGCTATCAAAGCTTGTGGCATTTTTCCTGCTGCTGTGCATGGCGGTTCCGATGTTTGCGGGGCTTGCGGATTGCTTGAGCGCGCAGGCGGCATCCGTATCGCTGAATGCAACAAGCAGGAAGGTTTATCTTGGCACGACCTTCCAGTTAAAGGTTACGAATGCGGATATGGACAAAGTAAAATCCGTTACATGGAAGTCAAACCGCTCGTCGATCGCCAAGGTTGACAGCAACGGTGTTGTCACGCCGGTCAAAGTCGGCACGACGACCGTGAAATGTACATTAAAATATAAGGATGGTTCTTCTTCAAAGCCGCTTGCCTGCACGATTATCGTGCGCAATCGCGTGGAGGCGAAAACAGTGAAGTTTACCAATGTGACCTTGGATGAGGACAATGCAAAACGGATGTATGTCGGCAGCACGTTCACGGTCAAGAAATCGGTATCGCCGTCCAATACGACGGACAGTGTTTTCTACAGTTCCGAGGATGAGGGCGTGGCTACAATCTCAACTTCCGGGGTGATCACGGCAAAGAAGCCGGGTATCACGGTGATCGAGGTACGGTATGGCCTGAGCAAGAGCGACGCGGTCAGGGCGGACAACAAGGCGGTGGCGAAGTTCTACCTGCATGTTGTCAAGAAGCCGGCTCCGACCCCGACCCCGACGGCAACGCCGACCCCAAGCCCGACCCCAACGCCGCTTCCGGTGCTTCCGAAAGTGGAGCAGGCGAAGATGGTGGGCAGCCAGGAATTGCAGATTACTTTCAACCAGCCGGTTCGAAAGAGCAGTGTGCTCAATGGCAACAAGCTTGTTGCAGGTGTGATCGTGGTGGGAAGGGATGAGAAAGCATCGGATTTCGGTGTGCTGACGGCAGATTTTTCTACAGATGCGAAAACTTTGACGATCCACGGAACCGGTTCATTCAACGGCATTTATTCGGTTGTCGTGTCCGGCAAGGTTATGAGTGCGATGGGGCAGCCGTTTGAGCAGTATTCCAATATCATGACGTTAAAGGACACGACCGGACCGATCTATCTCAATACGACAGTCGGCTATAACGGGCTGATCAGCAACATCAACTTCAATGAGGCGCTTGATATCACCAACATGACGGTTGAGAGCGTTTCGGGCACGACGGATGCGCTGCTGAGCAGCTATTTAAAAGAAGTGTCGAATTACAGGCTTAGCGATGACAAACGCACGCTTTCGATCGACCTGAGCGGATATGTGATGGAAAAGAACCTGACGGTGACAGTGATGCTCAAAGGCATCCGCGACACGGCAGGCAACACGACGAGCAGGCAGTTGCAGAGTGTTTACGTGCGGACGGACACATCGGCGAAGCCGCTCGCGTCGATCGTGAAGGCGGAGCGCATCTCGAAAACAGAGATCGAGCTTACGTTCAGCGCGGAGCTTTCCTCCGGCGGTATGGCACAGTTTGGGTCGTACACCTCCTACGGGGTTGTGGATATGGAAAACCAAAGGCTTGTCCGCTATGAGATCCCGGCTGCGTACCAGTCGGTAACGGGTTACCAGACCATCGGCTTTTCGGGGTGGTACAATTATAACGCGATTACGTCAACCGTTCCTTCGCAGTCCTATCCGGTCAACTTTACACTGGATGCGACCCCGCCGCAGCTCCTTGCCTACGAGCTGACAAACGCAGTTGTGGACGGGCGGACAGTGAGCAAGCTGATCCTGACTTACAACAAGGAAATCCGGGTCGCGACGACCACACAGCAGGTGTCCGTGCGCGTGAGGAGCGGGAACGGTGATATTTCTACGGTATCCCCGTTCAGCACGACAGCGGAGGTGGAAAACACCATTGTCACCTACATTTTTGAGGAGCCGGCGATGCTTGGGAGCGGACAGTTTACGTTTATGCTCCCGGAGGGTATGGTGGCGGATAAACTCGAGAATTACTCGAGGGCGGCCAATGTCGTGATCAATAAGAACGGAACTGCATCCACGGATGAAGCTCCAATGCCGATCTCCGCTGTGCAGAGCACGGAAGACCTGAGTCTGGTCTATCTGAATTTTTCCGGCAAGATTGATCCGGACACGGGAGAACAGGTACAGAATTATTATCTGGTGAACGGCATGTCGCGCATCTATCCGATTGGGGCTTCGGTCAGCCAGAACAATGACAGCAGTGTGGTGGTAGAACTGACCTTCAACACAGGTGCATTTACAAGCAGCTACGGCAGCAGCTATGAACTGGTTGTAAATGGTGTGAGAGGATTTGGCACGCTCTCCGGTGTGATAACGAACCAGAGCATTGTGTTCAGCGCAGTGGAGAATGAGCCTCCAAAGCCGGTTGGGAATACGTTCAACAACAGTATGATCACGATCAATATGTCTGAGGATGTGGTTGGTACGATACGCATCAGTGCGGTAGATACGACGACAGGGGCATCGTTTACGGGCTACGGCACGGCGAGCGGAAAGCAGATCTTCATCACGCTGGACGGACTTCCGACTTCGCGGACAATTCGCTTTACTGTCACGGATAATCAGATTTTTGATATGAACGGGAACCGGGCAAACTTTGTTTCAGGCCAGTATGTTGCGACCCAGAGTGTATATTAGCAAAGCGCGGTAAGAACCGCCGCTTGGATTTGAGTTTTACAAAGCTCCTGCCCTCCGGCCGGAATTGGGGGGCGGGAGCTTTTTTTGGGGACTCCCTTTTCAGAATTGTGTACTCATGTAAAAAAGAACTTATGAATATGCATTGTAAGTAGCAGAAAAATATTTATAATAGGGTATATCAACTGGAATTTTTAGGCTGAAAGGAGTTTCAGAAGATGGATAAGGCACGAGTTTATGTTGATTTAAACGAAATGGTTACAGATGATATTGCATTGTTGTCAAAAGATGATACTACGTTGGATAGTATGGGCAGCATAATTACATTTTGTGAAGGACTGCCTGTTCTTCATAAATTCCTGATATGTTTAAAAATCAAGGAATGGATAAAGATAGTATGTTAAAAAATTTGGAAAAAATAAAAAATCAATGTGACTTTAAGGCAAAGGATGCTTTGATGGATTTAATGGATTTTGCCGTTGGTTGGTGTAGTCAGGACTTATGAACCGATTGAAACATACGACTAAGAATTGTTAGGTGAGTGTAAATTCAGTAATCATATGTAAATATATGCATTATACTTCAAATTTTAGACAGTAGGAACACTTTTCCGAAAAGGGAGTTTTTTGAAAGAATGGGGCAGGTTTTTGGGAAACCGGCTTTATGCCGGAAAAGATATGACACAAACTGTGCAGAAACCGCAAAGGTGCCGCCGATTTTTCATACGGATGCTTGAAATTGTGAAAGGGCTAGTGTATAATGGGGAATAATAGAATGTGGCGATATAGGCAAGAGTATAGAAAGAGGTTTTTGTGAAGGAAAGAATATCCGGCTGGCAGCGTGTGGGAAGCCAGCTTGTTTTTATCTTATATTTGGGTGTATTGTTTTATCTCCTGTTTTTTTCCGAGCGCTATGGCAGGACGGATGCCACGGAAGAATACCATTACAATCTCGTGCTGTTTAAGGAGATCCGGCGGTTTTACCAGTACCGGGAAATTCTTGGCATACAGAGTGTTTTGGTGAATCTGGTGGGGAATGTTGTCGCATTCATGCCGTTTGGCTTTTTTCTGCCCGTCATCTGGCCGAAATCCGCACGGTTTTTATTTGTTGCATTCGGCAGTTTTTTGTTCAGCTTGTTTGTGGAGACGGTTCAACTAATCAGCAAGGTGGGGACTTTTGATGTGGATGACATGTTCTTAAACACGCTCGGCGGCATTTTGGGGTATTTCTTGATGTGGCTGTTGTTTTTGCGGCGCATGGCGCTGCAAAGAAGAAAAACAGCAGCGCAATGAGCCGGAAGGCTCCGTACAGGAGGCTTGGACGGCAAGGGGGACATTGGATGGATATCCGTATGGAGAAAAAAAGTAAATTAAAATTTCAGGGAAGGAAACACTCAAAAAAAGGGATTTTGGCGATGTTTCTGGCACTGTTGTCCTTTGCAGGCCTGATTGCCGCTTCCCTGATCGCAGCGTTCGCGAAGGGCCAGGCGGGGATCATGGTCGGCTATCTGGGGATGGGCTGTTTTTTCGTGGCACTTATCGGTTTTGTGCTTGGCATTTTTAGCCTGCGTGAGCCGGATATTTTACATTTTCAGCCGGTATTCGGCGTGACGGTAAACGGTATATTGCTCGTGGCTCTAGTCTCGTTGTACCTCACCGGTATGATGGTCTGAGGATGGGCGGCATCGGGCAATTATCCTTTTCTTGGAATCTCCGGCGGATTGGCATGGGGATGCTTTTTGTGCACAGGCGGTCAATGCTGTTCAATCCGGAATGATGAGAGAAACGAAACGGTAAATTCCCATCGGCACAATTGCCATGCGGGTGCAGATGCGGTAATTGTATATTAAAAAATTGGCGTTATACAACAAGTTTTCGCGGTGGGAACACTTTTCCGAAAAGGGAGAAAATGAATGGAGAACATACGGATGCGCACATTGGAGATTTTGAAGGAAGAGAACGAGGGAATCCGGGAACGGTATGAACTCGCGAAGGAGCGGATTGCCGGATTTAAGCAAGAAGTGAGTGTGCGGGAGCCCCTCCGTGATTATTTTGCCGCGATGGCGGATTTTATCGCTTTGGTGACGAAAGCGGCGGAGGCGGTGCATTCCGGGGAATTGTACCGGATGGGGTTGGAGGAATTATCCGGTCTTAACCATGCGCTTTACGAGGACATTCTCCCGGAACATTACGGGACAAGTTATGGCAATCCGTCTTATGCGGCACAACGGCTTTCAGAGTACGGGCAGCTGCTCTCGGCGGTTTACTCGGAACTGCGCAGCCTGACGGCGTGCGCGTTCGAGGGCCGTCTCTTGCCGGTGACATGGGCGATGGAGCTTCTGGTTGAGCTGTACAACTGCTTTGAGGTAGAGGGTGATTATACTTTAGGGGAGGCACGGGAGGCGCTCTACTATTACCTGCACGATTACATGCAGGGATTTTACATGGCATCTGTCCGCGAAAAGCAGGATCCGACCTACACATTCGCGCGGGATATCATCATGGAATCCGGGCTTTCGGATCCGCGCTATTTATATTATTTCGGTGAGTATATCACGGACAATGAGCAGAGGCTCGCCGGATATCTCGATTCCCTGCCGGAGGAGACCGTGCGCAGGATGGCATTCACCTATGTGGATGGTTATGTGCGGGGGTTTCAGGTGATGGGGGCGGATTTTTCGGTGAAGGAAATCGTCAATATCCGCTATGTGATCGGCTTTGAGCGCATGCTGCGGCACGCAGTCGCGATGTTTGAGAATATGGGAAAAAAGGTGACGGTGCACCGCGCGCCAACCTATCTTTCCGCCCGCAGCTATGGGCGCAAGGACGGTTACTTTTCGACAAGCGCCAACCCGCAGTATGAGTACGACCACAGGAATGACATGGCGCTCTGCTATGACAAAAAAATGCAGAAAGCGATCCTGGCGGCAGCGAAGGCCGCCCGGGAGTATTACCGCCCGGAATATGCCGCGTTCGCGGGACCGGCGGTGCTTGAGGTCTTCGGGCAGCCGGAATTTTGCCCGGTCAATAAAAAGGAGGCCGTCTGCAGGGACGGGCAGGTGACGGAGCGGATGCTTGAGACGGGCAGGGAGCTTAGCCTGCGCCTGACGGATTACGTCAAGCCGGAGGAGACTTCCTACACGATCATTGCGTTTCCGCTGCCTTCGATCGGGGAAAAGTTTGAGGAGATTTTTGCCGGGACAATCCGGCTGAATACTTTGGACAATGACGCGTACAAAAAGATGCAGCAGGTGCTTGTGGACGCGCTGGATTCCGGAGACCGGGTACGGGTGCGCGGGGCAGGGGAAAACCGCACTGATATGGTGGTTTGCCTGCATGAACTGGCAGATCCGGTGCGGCAGACGAATTTTGAGAATTGTACGGCGGATGTCAATATCCCGGTCGGGGAGGTCTTTACTTCCCCCGTGCTTGCCGGGACGGACGGGGTGCTGCATGTGAGCCGTGTTTTTCTCAACGGTTTGGAGTACCGGGATCTGGAATTTACTTTTTCGGACGGTATGGTCACGGATTATAGGTGTGCGAATTTCCCGGACGTGCAGGAAAGCCGCAGGTACATTTTTGAAAATATCCTGCACGGTCATGAGACATTGCCAATCGGCGAATTTGCGATTGGGACAAACATGCCCGCCTACGAGATGGGAAGGAAATACGGCATTTTTTCAAAATTGCCGATCCTGATCGCGGAAAAGACCGGGCCGCATTTTGCACTGGGAGATACCTGTTATAAAATGAGTGAGGATCATGCGGTTTTCAATCCGGACGGCAAGGAGATCATCGCGAGGGACAATGAAGTGTCACTTTTACGAAAGACCGATCCTGCGAAAGCGTATATGAACTGCCATACGGATATCACGATCCCGTACAATGAAATCGCAGAAATTTCGGTGCTGCGGCCGGACGGGACGAAGCGGGTGCTGATCCGCGACGGCAGGTTTGTGATTGAGGGGGCGCAGGGACTGAATGTTAGTGCTTAGCCGTTTTGGCGGGGTACAGCAAAACATAGAAATACAACTCAGGAGGATAAGACATGGCAAAAGTAGGTATTGTGATGGGCAGCGATTCGGATCTGCCGATCATGGGCAAGGCAGCAGAAATGTTGGAAAAATTCGGGATTGAATATGAGATGACGGTGATTTCCGCGCACCGCATGCCGGATATTTTCTTTGATTATGCCAAGAGTGCAGAGGAAAAGGGATTTAAGGTGATCATCGCGGGCGCGGGTGGTGCGGCGCACCTGCCGGGGATGGCGGCAGCGATCTTCCCGATGCCGGTGATTGGTGTACCGATCCATACGAAAGCGCTCGGCGGTGTGGACTCGCTTTACTCCATCGTCCAGATGCCATCCGGCATCCCGGTGGCGACCGTCGCGATTGACGGGGCGGCGAATGCGGGCATCCTTGCGGCGAAGATTCTTGCGACCTCCGATGAAGGGCTGCTCGCGAAGCTGAAAGCTTACAAGGAGGAGCTCAAAGACGGTGTGGTTGCGAAGAAAGAGAAGCTGGAGCGGGTTGGCTATAAAGAGTACAACAAATAAGAGGGCAATGCTGCCGGGGAGGGACTGCCATGCGGGAAACCGCAGGGCAGTCCTTTTTTGCGCACGCCGTTTTTTGTAACCGTTTCCGTGAAACCCCATATTATGTAGTGAACGAAGGAAAAGCGTCAGGAGGCGCTTTGTGTGGTGCGCATCCTGCGGATTTTATGGCAAGAGCATACCACGCAGAAAGAGGGAGATTATGTATCGGAATAATTTCAGATCGCCGCAGATGGGAGGCCAGCCGCGGACGAATATGGGTTTTTCAAACAGAGGTTGTGGTATGCCGAGGCCATGCCCGGCACAGGGGAATAATTGCGGCACGCCGCAGCCGGGGAACGATTGCTGTGAGCCGGAACCGCAATGTTGTGTAACGCAGCCGGGGAACGGGTGTTGTAATCCGGAGCCGTGCCATGAGCCGGAGCCATGCTGCGAGCCGGAGCCATGCTGCGAGCCGAAGCCGTGCTGTGAGCCGGAGCCATGTTGTGAGCCGAAGCCGTGCTGCATGCCGCCGCAATGTGTTATGCCGCGGCCGGGAAACAACTGCCGTCCGTCGGATGAGCCGGACTATGATTGCTTCCCGTCGAAACAAGACCCGGTTGCGGGGATGGCACTTGCGATGGCATACGTGCCGTGGCAGGACTACAGGAATGTCTGCTCCGAGGAGGAAGCCTGGTGCAGGGGAACGATCTTTGCGCAGCTAGACCTCGATTTTATGGCAAGGAGGTGCAACTGACATGGGTGAGATGAGCCGGCAGGAAATGCTGAACCACATTGGGAAGATCAGCTTTTCTATGGATGATCTGAGGATCTTCTTGGATACACATCCGGACTGCAGTGAGGCGCTGGTGCGCTTTAACGAGCTTGCAAAAAAGCGCGACGAGCATATCCACAAATTCGAAAAGCTCTACGGCCCGATGAATTTTTATAACAACAATGTTTGTGACGAACACTGGAGATGGGTGAATGCTCCGTGGCCGTGGGAAGGAGAGTGCTAGTTTATGTGGAGTTATGAGAGAAGATTACAGTACCCGGTAAATATCCGGCAGACCAATCCGGAATTGGCGATGGTGATTATAAGCCAGTTCGGTGGACCGGACGGCGAGCTCGCCGCCTCCATGCGCTATCTTTCCCAGCGGTACGCGATGAAGAACCGTCAGGTGGCGGGCGTGCTGACGGATATCGGCACCGAGGAGCTTGCGCATATGGAGATCGTATCGGCGATCGTGCACCAGCTCACAAGAAATCTGACACCGGAGCAGATCGAGGGAAGCCCGTTCGCGAATTATTATGTAGATCATACGCTCGGCATCTGGCCGCAGGCGGCATCCGGCGCGCCTTGGACATCCACCTATTTCCAGTCGAAGGGTGACCCGATCACCGATATCCATGAGGATATGGCAGCAGAGCAGAAAGCGCGCACGACCTATGACAATATTTTAAGGCTCGTGCACGATCATGATATCTGCGACCCGATCCGCTTTTTGAGGGAGCGCGAGATCGTCCATTATCAGAGATTCGGCGAAAGCCTGCGTCTTGTGCAGGAAGAACTCGATTCGAAGAACTACTACGCATTTAATCCGGCATTTGACCAGAAGTGCTAAGGAAAGAATAAAAAAAGAGGGAGCCAGTTCCTGGTTCCCCTCTTTTTTTCTCTTATTTTGGGGAACCATGTCCGCGTCCGCATTCGTAAGAAAAAAGTTCTCGCCATTTCGGTGGTCTTGTGTTATAATCTCGTCAGAGATTATAACATGTCTATAATTTGGAAATGAATGTGCTTTTTTCCTAAGTCTCCGTATAGACATGGGAAAAAATGCCTACAATGTTAAAAGGAGGCAGAATCTGCGGAGGGAGTGTGGCATCGCGGGTGCAGCTGCGATATGCCTAGAAAGGGGTGTATGGATGATAAACATCAGAAAAACACGCCTGATGACAAAGCTTGCCCTGTACGAGACGGGGGAGGGCAGGGAAGATATCAGGCTGAGCAAATATTATAAGACTGATTACGTCAGGCTTCATATCCTGAAGACGATCTTGGCAGTCACGGTCGGATATCTTCTGATTTTGCTGATGGTCGCGCTCTACAAATCGGAATATCTGATTGCCCAGGCCGTCAATCTTGACTATAAGGCGATCGGGGTGACAGTGCTTGTCATTTACGTGGTGTTGGTGACGGTATATGTTGTTGGGGCGATCATCGGCTACTCGATCCAATATGATCTGTCAAGAGGGAAATTGACACGGTATTTCCGGATATTAAAGATCATGAAGAAGATTTACCGCGAGGAGGAAGGCAGCGGGACTGCCGCAGGAAAAGAGGAGGAAAGCAATGGTTAAGATTTTAGAATTGCGTTCGCTTTTAAGGACGTATTATCAAAAGTTCCAGATGGCAGTGGATCCGCTGATAAAGTTTGTGGCAGCCCTTGTGACATTTTTGCTGATCAACAAAGCAATCGGCTATAATGAAAAGCTGGAAAAGACGGTTGTGGTACTTTTAGTGTCATTGCTGTGTGCGTTTACGCCATCCTCCATCCTTGTGTTCCTGGCAATGGCTTTCGTCATTTTACACATCGCGTCGGCATCGCCGTTCATGGCAATGTTTGTGGCGCTGATTTTTGTTGTGCTCTATTGCTTTTTTCTGCGGTTTGCGCCGCAGTATGGCTATGTGGTAGTGGCGATCCCGATTCTTTCGACATTGCATATGCCATACCTTGTGCCGATCCTGATGGGGCTTGTGGCAAACCCGATCACGATGCTGCCGTCGGCGTGCGGGGTCGTAGTGTATTATATGCTGCAGATCGTGAAGGAGCATACGGTTGTGAGCGATAGTTTTGCGCTTGACGATATCCTTCCGTTCTATACGGAGGTGTTTGAGGCGCTGCTTGCCTGCAAGGATATTTTGATCGTTTCGGGGGTGTTTGCGGTGGTCATCATTGCCGTGTACATCGTGCGCAGGCAGAAGATGGAATATGCTGCAGAGCTGGCGATCCTGGCTGGTGCGGTGGTCAATGTGTTCGGCTTTTTGATCTGTGATCTGCGCTTTGGCTCCGCGGTCACGCTCGGAAGCATGATCCTCGGGACGCTGCTGTCTGCGGTGGCGGCGTTTGTGGCGCTGTTTTTTAAGAGGGTGCTCGACTATACCGCAGTGGAGAATGTCCAGTTTGAAGATGACGATTACTATTACTATGTCAAAGCGGTGCCGAAGATCGAAATCGGGATCGCGCAGCGCAAGGTAGAACATATCAACGAAAAAGACGAGCGGACAGAGGAAGAGGAGGACGAGGACGATTACGAGGAGGTTCTCGACGAGGAGACCGGGGAGGTGATTTTCCGTCCGAGGAGCGGAAACCGTGCGGGCGGACAGGTGAGACGGCAGAAGGGCGGAAAGAGTTCCGGTTATTTTTACCGGAAGATGCAGGAGGAAAAACAAAAGATACGCGAGGAGGAACAGCAGAGGGCGCGTGCCGAGATGCGGGCGGCGAAGCGTTACGAGAGCGGGGAGGAGCAATATCTGGGTGAGGATGACTTGCTTCGCTCCGAGCAGAAGCGTTTTTATCAGGCTCCGCACGAAGAGGGGGGCGAGCCAGGGGACGAATGAGACAGAGAAATCCGGGTGTGCAGGGGAGGCTGCCCGGAGGGAGGAACGGTGAAAACAGAAGGAGGGAGGAACGGTGATGGGAGGAATCCGGACGTTTTTGGATGAGTACCTGATCCGGCTGACAAGGCTGAAAGTCGGGGATATTATAGAGATATTGATCATTACGATGATCATCTATTATTTCCTGCGTTGGATCAAGACAACAAATGCGTGGTCGGTCTTAAAGGGGCTTCTGATCCTTTTCATGTGTTGGCTGGTTGCGTATATTTTTGATCTCCACGCGATTCAATGGCTTTTTGTGAACGCGGTCGGGGTAGGGATCACCGCACTGATCATACTGTTCCAGCCGGAACTGCGCAGGGTGCTTGAGCAGCTTGGGCAGAAGGAGCTTGTGCCTTCGTTTTTCGGCGGCAGCGGTGCTGCAGATCAGGAGGCATTGACACAGGAAGACATAGACGAGATCGTACATGCCGTCTACCAGATGGCGAAGGAGAAGACGGGCGCGCTGATCGTGATCGAGCGCCAGATCAGCCTGCAGGATCGGGTGAAAACAGGGATCATCATCGATGCCAATATCTGTTCCGGGCTGCTGATCAGTATTTTTGAAGAGAACAAGCCGCTCCATGACGGTGCGGTGATCATCCGGGGAAGGAAGCTTGTGGCGGCGACCTGTTATCTTCCGCTCTCGAGCAATATGCAGCTGAGCAAGGAGGTCGGGACGAGACACCGCGCGGCGGTCGGGATCAGCGAGGAGACGGACAGTTTTACGGTGATCGTTTCGGAGGAGACGGGGAAAGTGTCCATTGCCAGAAATGGTGAACTGATCCGCGGGCTTTCCGGGGACCGGCTGAAAAAGGAGCTCTGCGCGCTTCAGACGGCACCGGAGAAAAAGAAGGGAAGATTTTCTTTGCACAGGAAGGAAAAAAAGGTCTGAGGGGTTTATTATGAGTGAGATTCGAAAGCAAACGGAGGACGGGCAGCAGGGGACGGACAATAAGCTGTTTCGGCATATAAAAGCCTTTTTTTCGGGTACGGTCGGGGTATTGAAGAAGAACCTGAGATGGAAGTTTTTGTCTTTGCTGGTTGCCGTGCTTGTCTGGGTGACGATCATGAACATCGACGATCCGTATATCACGGTGACGGTTCCGGATGTTCCCGTGACTTCGCTGAATGAGAGTGTGCTTCAGGAACAGGGCAAGATCAGCGATATTGAGAGCGGGCGGACAGTCACGCTGAAAGTACACGCGCCAAGCTCGATCGCGGAGAAGCTGACGGCGCGTGATTTTGATGCGGTGGCGGATTACCGGCAGATGTCGCTTGTCTATGCGGTGCCGATCCAAGTGTCTGTGCGGAGGGAAAGTCCATATAATAAAGAGGATATAGATATCACGATTGAGTCGAAAGATCCGGAAGTTATGACGCTTACCCTTGAGGATTATACCAGTGAGACATTCCGCGTGGACATCCAGACTGTAGGGGAAGCAGCAGAGGGCTATTATGTATCCAATATGGTTGTGAAGCCGAATCTTGTACAGATTTCCGGGTCGGAAAAGCAGATTGACCGCATTGAGCGCGTGGCGGTTGAAGTCGGCACAGGGCAGGTGAAGAAGAGCTTTGAAAGGCAGGCAGTGCTCCGCGCATATGACAAAAACGGTTACGAGATTGATGCCTCAACGATTGAGTTTGACACAAAGGAGGCCAATGTGGAAGTGACGGTGCTTCCGGTCAAGAAGATCCTGCTTTTGATCACGACGGAAGGAGAACCGGCGTACGGTTATGAGTGCACCGGCATCCAGCATGTCCCGACCGAGATCATGATTGCCGGGAAAGCGGAGGATCTGGAAGAAATTTACTCCATGACGATTCCGTTTGACATTAGCATGCAGAGCAAGGATTATGGTGCGAAACTGAATATTGAGACTTACCTGAACGAAAACTATGGCGGGAAATATGTGCTCGTTGACGATGAAAAGTATGTTACGGTGACTGCATATATTGAAAAGCTCCCGACAAGGGATTTTAAGGTCAGCCGGGACGATATTTCCGTGGTCGGCCTGCAGGAAGGGTATGATCTGGTCTACACGACAAAGAGCGGCATCAATATCAAGGTACTGGGCAGGGAGGAGGAACTGAACAAGCTGACGGCGCAGAGCCTGAAACTCTATATTGACGTGACGGATTACGGCCCCGGAACTTACTATGTTTCGGTGTGTTCCGACACGGATGCCTTTGTGACTGTGCGCACCGGGACGATCGGCATTAAGATTATTGAGGCGGTGAACACCTTTGTTGTCGATGACAAGGGAGAGGAACCGGACGGGGAAGCAGTGGATGAGAAGGAGCCGGAGGAAGCAGGGAATTTTGAAGGCTGAGCTTACCGGGTAAGGCCAGGGATGATGCATCGGTGGTAAGGAAAGGTCGCCCCGTGGCGGCAGAAAGCGAGGGGAGAATGTTGAATTATAAGAGATATCGGAAAAATCCGGTGGTGGTTTACCCGGAGCGCGAATGGCCGGGCAGGGAGATCGTTAAAGCTCCGGTCTGGTGCAGTGTTGACCTGCGCGACGGCAATCAGGCGCTGACCGAGCCAATGGTGGTTGAAGAGAAGATTGAGTTTTTCAATTTGCTGGTAAAGCTTGGATTTAAGGAGATTGAGATCGGGTTTCCGTCCGCGTCGCAGATTGAATATGATTTCCTCCGCCAGTTGGTTGACCGCAAAATGATCCCGGACGACGTGACCGTGCAGGTTCTGACACAGTGCAGGGAGCATCTGATCGCGCGCACCTTTGAGGCGATTGAGGGCGTGAAGCAGGCGGTGGTACATATTTACAATTCCACCTCCACTTTGCAGCGTGATGTTGTTTTTGGCATGGACCGGGGAGAGATCATAAAGATCGCGACTGACGGAACCAAATTAGTGAAGGAATATACGAAGGCATTTCCGGGTAAGATAATACTGGAGTATTCGCCGGAGAGTTTTACCGGCACTGAGCTTGACTTTGCTCTTGAGATCTGTACGGCGGTGCAGGAGGTGTGGCAGCCGGATCAGGATAATAAGCTGATCATCAACCTGCCATCCACGGTGGAGATGAATACTCCGAATGTGTATGCCGACCAGATCGAGTGGATGTCAAAGCACATGAAAGACCGCGAAAACATCATTCTTTCCGTGCATCCCCACAATGACCGGGGCTGCGGCGTAGCGGCGGCGGAGCTCGCGCTGCTCGCAGGTGCCGACCGGGTGGAGGGAACGCTGTTCGGCAACGGGGAACGCACCGGAAATGTTGATCTCCTCACGATCGCGTACAATATGTTTTCACAGGGAATCGATCCGGGGCTTGCCCTGGAAAATATCCGTGAGATCGCGGATGTGTATGAGCGCTGCTGCAAGATGCCGGTTCCGGCGCGCCATCCTTATGCCGGGCAGCTTGTGTTCACGGCGTTTTCCGGTTCGCACCAAGATGCGATCAATAAGGGTATCAAGGCGATGAAGGAGCGTGGCAGCGAAATCTGGCAGGTGCCGTACCTTCCGGTTGACCCGGCGGATATCGGCCGGACATACGAGCCGATTGTGCGTATCAACAGCCAGTCGGGCAAGGGCGGTGTGGCATTTATTATGGAGACGTACTTTGGCTTTAAACTGCCAAAGGGAATGCACAAGGAATTTGCAGATGTCGTCCAAGTGATCACGGAGAAGCAGGGCGAGGTAGGACCGGAACAGATCATGTCGGAATTTAGGGCATGTTATCTGGATAAAAAAGAGCCTTATCATTTCCGCAGGAGTTCTTTGGAAGAGATCGCGATGGGGGAGAATGACTATGATACCCGCGTGACGGCCGGGTACACATACAATGGCGAGGAGCGCAGTTTTACCTCGATCGGCAACGGACCGATTGACGCGTTAAAGCGCGGCCTTTCAGCGGAATGCGGCATGGAGCTGCGCCTGCTCGACTACAATGAGCATGCGCTGCAGGAAGGCTCGACGGCGCAGGCTGCCGCCTACATTCACCTGTTGGATGTAAAAAGCGGAAGAACGACGTTCGGTGTCGGTGTAAGTTCCAATATCACACGGGCATCGTTCCGGGCGATTTTCAGTGCGGTGAACAGATTGCTGGCGCAGAAGGATTGATAAACTATGGCATGAAGTCCGGAAGGGAAGTCTTTGGGGCTGTTTGATGGAAGCGATACCGTGAGCCTGCCCGCGGTATGAACGGGTATCATTATGAAAACATTTATTGCAAATTTTAAAAAATATCAGTTTTTGCTTGCAGAGCTGACAAAAAAGGATGTAAAACTTAAATACCGCAATTCGGTGCTTGGGTTTGTGTGGACGCTGCTGGAGCCGCTCTTGACCATGATCGTCCTGACGATCGTGTTCGGCACGCTCCTGAACCGGAAAACCCCGCATTTTGCGGTGTATATCCTGACCGGGCGGCTGCTGTATACGTATTTTTCGACCGGCACAAAGCAGGCGCTGAAGTCCATCCGCAGGAATGCCGGCATGATCCGGAAAGTTTATGTGCCGAAGTATATGTACCCGCTTGCGGCATCGCTCTCCAGCTATATTACTTTTGTATTGTCCCTTGTCGTTCTTGTGGTCGTTGCCGCCGTGCAGGGCATCCGCCCGACCGTTTACCTGGTCGGGGCTGTGGTGCCGCTTGCAACGATCTTTCTGATGGTGACGGCGATCGGGTTCCTTCTGGCGACGCTCGATGTGTTTTTCCGTGATCTGGAGTATATATGGAATGTAGCGACGATGCTCATCATGTATATGTCGGCAATCTTTTATGAGCCGGATGCCCTGCTCAAGAGTGATTACGGTTTCCTGATCCGGTATAACCCGCTCTATTCGGTGATCGCGAATTTTCGGAACGCGGTCGTATACGGCAGGCCATTGGAAGGGTTTTATGTGTGGTATCCGATCGTGGTAAGTCTTGTAGTGCTCGTGGCCGGGCTGGTGTTCTTTTACAGGAAGCAGGATACCTTTGTGCTTTATCTCTAGGGAATTGCCGGTCAAACGGTCATTTCCCCACAACTTTGGCGGATGCACACGGATTCGCAGGGAAATCTGCCGCTTTTGCGGCACAGGTCCGGTGCGGGAAACGCTTTCGTCGGCGTTTTTCCTGACAGGAATTTCAGAGCCGCCACCGTGCGGCGGAATCGAGGATGCTTTGGGAAAAAATACAGCGTTGCGCGTGGATAATGTCGGGGTAAAGTTCCGCATGGCAAACGAGCATGTGGACAATATAAAGGATTATGCGATCAAGCTCTTAAAGCATGAACTGCGCTACCATGAATTCTGGGCATTGAAGGATATCAGCTTTCAGGTGGACAAGGGGGAGCGCCTTGGTGTGCTCGGCTTAAACGGGGCGGGGAAAAGTACGTTGTTAAAGGTGATCGCCGGGGTGCTGAAGCCCACGGAGGGCACTTTGCAGCGGGGCGGAAAGATCGTGCCGCTATTGGAGCTTGGGGCGGGATTTGAGAACCAGTACACCGGGAAGGAAAATGTGTTCCTCTACGGGGCGATGCTTGGCTACAAACGGGAGTTTCTGAAAGAGAAATACGAGGAGATCGTGGCATTTTCGGAGCTTGGTGATTTTATCAATGTGCCGTTGAAAAACTATTCTTCCGGGATGAAAGCGCGCCTGGGTTTTTCAATTGCGACAATCGTGGAGCCGGAGATTTTAATCTTGGACGAGGTGCTTTCCGTCGGGGATGCGAAGTTCAGGAAGAAAAGCGAAAAGAAGATCAAGGATATGTTTGATAAAGGCATCACGGTGCTTTTTGTGTCGCACTCCATCGGGCAGGTCCGCTCACTCTGTGACCGCGCAATCATTCTGGAAAAAGGGCGGATGATCGCGCAGGGCGATGTGGCAACCGTCAGTGCACTGTATGAGGAAGCAATCAAGTAAAAGGGCGCGCACGGATGCGGAAATTTAAACAGGAGGTAGCAGATGGGGGCAGTAAAGCGGGAGGGGAAGCGGATACTCTTAAGCGCATTCCACAAGGCGCAGGCACAGGTGGAAGGCAGGCGTGTCCGCGCCGAACTGGAACATTATTCGACGGATGTGGTACATGATCCAAAACCGGAAAAAAAGAATTCGGTTCTGTTCCTTATAACGCGCATGGTGCGTTTCCACGGGGGACAAACTTCCATCCTGCGCCTTGGGACGAAGCTTGCACAGGCGGGTTTTCAGGTCGGGTATGCCGTGTATAAGCCGCAGGAGAAAAAAGAGATGGAGCTGTGCGCAAAAAGCAACCTGTCAGATTTTTGCGGGCTTTTGTTCACGGACCGGGAGCTTTCCCTCATGCTATCGGGAAAGAAAAAATGCGCGGATATCGTAGTTGCTTCCTCATGGGACACGGTATCGTTCGCAAAACGGCTGCCGGGATACAAGATGTATTTTGTGCAGGATTATGAACCGTACTTTTATTCCTTCGGGGAATTGTTTTTGATGGCAAAGAAAACCTATGAGCAGGGGCTGCATATGGTAAGCCTCGGCGCATGGAACAAAAAAATGATCGAGCGGGAATGTGAGCCGGTATCCCCGGTTGACGTGATTGATTTCCCGTATGAGGCATCGGAGTACTCGTACAAAAAGAGGGATTTTGACGCGTACCGGACCAAGAAGACCATATCCCTCGCAGTCTACTTAAAATACTACGGGAAACGCCTGCCGAATCTGATCCCGAACCTGCTCATAAAGACAAAAGAGCGTCTGGCGCAAAGCGGCATTACCCTTGAAGTCCGCTATTTTGGCGAAGCAGAAAGCTTTTCTGCCCCCGGCGGGAAAAATCTCGGGATGCTTTGTAAGGATGAATTGCGGGAACTGTATTACCGCTCGGATTTTGGCATGGTTGCCTCGATGAGCAATATTTCTCTTGTGCCATATGAGATGCTTTCTGCAGGGCTGCCGCTGATCGAGTTTGAGGACGGGACTTTCGCAGAGTTTTTCCCGGAGGGAAGCGCGACGCTGATCGGGCTGTCAGGGGAGGAGTTGGCCGTGAAACTGCTTGCATTACTGGAAGATCCGGAGCAGATCCGGCTCCAGCTTGTGCGGGCGCACGGATATATGGGTACGCTTGGCTGGGAGAAGAGCGCGGCACAGTTTGCAGCGATCGTGCGCGGGCTGTAGGCAATGGGATTCTGGCCTGTCCGTATCTGGGGGAGCGTATGACCACAGTACGATCAAAATAAATGGCCCTGCGCGTGGAAGGGAAGCCGTCATCCATGCAGTTGGCACTATGATGGCAAGTTTGGTGGGAGGAAAATTTCTGGCATGCGAGAGAAAATCAAAAGATTGACACCGGGATTTTTGGTTCAGATTTATAAGAAAGTGCGTTATCTTGGGATAACTGCGCTTTTTTTTATTTGCAGGCTTTTTCCGGTTGACAAAAAGCTGGTCGTGTTTTGCAGTGTCTGGGGCTATGGGGACAATGCGCGGTATGTGGCGGAGGAGCTTTGCGCCAGAAAACGGTCGGGGAAAGACAGGGAGTTAAAGCTTGTTTTTATCACGAACCGCCCGGAGCAGGTGCCAAAAAACCTGCCGCTTGGCGCGCGGAAAACAAATTCGCCATCGGCGGTTTTGGCTCTGTCCCGCGCGAAGGTCTGGGTGGATAACAACCGCAAGGAGGCATATATCCGGAAGCGCCGCGGGCAGTATTATATCCAGCTCTGGCATGGAGGGATCGCCCTGAAAAAAATCGAGGGAGACTGTGAGGAGGCATTGGGTGAGGAATATATCCGGCGGGCAAAAAAGGATTCGGAACACACGGACCTGTTTGTCTCGAACAGCACGTTCTGCACGCGGATGTACCGCCGCGCGTTCTGGGCGGAAAGTGAGATCATGGAGTGCGGGAGTCCGCGGAATGATCGGTTTTTGGAGGAGAGGGCGCAAAAGCAAACTTCAATTTTTGGCAGTGAGCCGCCCGGCATGGAAAATCTGCCGCTCGAAAGCGGGGTTACGAAAAGCCGGTGCGCGCGGAAACCGGAACTTAATGGGACACCGGATTCCCGTAAGATTGCGGTCTACGCCCCGACGTACCGCGGAAACCGGAAAGATTACTGCGACTTTAATGCGGACCGGCTGCGCGCGGTGCTCAAAGAGCGTTTTGGCGGGCAGTGGGAAATCCTTGTGCGCCTGCACCCGCTTGTAGCAGGGGGGCGTGCGCTTGCAGAGAAAAAAGGCGTGCGTGATATCAGCAATGCCCCGGATCTGTACAGCTTTTTGTACAGTGCGGATGTGCTCATCACAGATTATTCGAACACGATGTTTGAATTTTCCATGACCGGAAAGCCGGTGTTTTTGTATGCGGATGATCTGGAAGAATACCGGAAAGAGAGGGGATTTTACTTTGATTTTGATTCGCTCCCGTTTCCGAGGGCAGCATCCGAAGAGGAGCTTTTCGCGCAGATCTCAGACTACCGGGTGGAAGATTACGAGAAGCCGTTGCAGGAATTTTTCGAGAAGGTCGGTCTGAAGGAAGGGGGAAGCGCCGCCGCCGCTGTCGCGGACCGGGTGGAGCAGGTCGCCGCGTGTTCCGGCTTCTTACCAAAATAGAACCTTAAAAGAGCGCGGGTGCGGATCATTGTTTTTCTGCCGGCAGCAACAAAACCATAGAATAAAACCGGTTCACACGGGAAAGCCAACACAAAAATTTATCTTGCATTTTTCCGCCTGCCGCAATATAATATAGACGCTGAAAAAACAGCATACAATTTCATAATGATGAGAGAATATTTCATGAAAAATCAACGGAAACGTGCAGAAGGCACGGGAAAGGAGCTTTTATGAAAAAGCATGGAAAACTTCTGTTGGCATTGCTGCTCATCCTCGGAATTTCGGTGTTTGCGGGGGGCTGCGGCAAAGATGGAAATTCTTCGGACGGCCAGGACGGTGACGGCACGGATGGTGATACCACGGTGACCGGGGAAGCTGTTATGGGCGGTGACATCATTGTTGGAATTACCCAGGATTTTGACAGTCTTGACCCACACAAAGCACATGCGGCAGGAACTCAGGAAGTAATGTTTAATATCTTTGAGGGCGTAGTAAAGCCTGACAAGGATGGAAATTTGGTTCCGGCGGTTGCGAGTGACGTTGCGATTTCGGAGGATGGCATGACCTACACGTTTACTTTGCGTGAGGGCGTGAAGTTCCACAACGGCGCACTTGTGACGGCAGAGGATGTCGTATATTCTTTAAAGCGCAGTGCGGGGTTGCTTGAGACGGTTGATCCGGAGGTGATCGTGACATCCGCGCTTTCTTGTATTTCGGATATCACCGCGTCGAAGGACGCGTCCGGCAAAGAGATCGTTACCGTGAGCCTGTCTACGGTGAACACCGAATTGCTCGGCTATCTTACGAGCGCCATCATCCCGAAGGATTATGAGAACCAGGCGAATGCGCCGGTGGGTACGGGACCGTTCAAATTTGTGTCGTACACACCGCTCGCAAGTCTCGTCATGGAGAAAAACCCGGATTATTACGGCACGGCACCATATCTTGACAAGGTGACTTTCAAGATTTCCGCGGACACGAACACGGCCTTCCTTGAATTGCTTGCGGGAAATATCGATATTTTCCCGTATCTGACGAGCGAGCAGGCGAGCCAGCTCTCCGGGAATTACAATATCGAGAACGGCACGGCGAATCTGGTGCAGGCACTTTTCCTCAACAATGCGGAGAAGCCGTTTGACGATATCCGCGTGCGCCAGGCAATGTGTTACGCCGTCAACCGTCCGGAAATCCTTGATATGGTGGCGGATGGCAAGGGTACGCTGATCGGTTCCAATATGTTTGCAGGGTTTGCGAAATATTTCAATGCGGATGTGGTGGATATGTACCCTTACAATGTGGCGAAAGCGAAGGAGCTTCTGGCTGACGCAGGGTATCCGGACGGGTTTGAGATGAGCATCACGGTGCCGAGCAATTACCAGTTCCATGTCGATACGGCGCAGGTCATTGTAGAGCAGTTAAAGCAGGTGGGAATCACCGCGAAGATCGAACTGGTAGAGTGGCCGACTTGGCTTGAGGAGACATACCGCGGGCGCAAATACCAGACAACGATTGTCGGCCTTGACGCGAACCTTGCGCCGAGCGATGTCTTAAAGCGTTACCGCTCCACGGCAAGCAGCAATTTCTTAAGCTATGTGAACGAGGAATTTGATGAGATTTTTGCACTTGCCATCGCGGAGACCGACGATGCGGCGAAGGTGAAATACTATAAGCAGCTGCAGGAAATTTTGGCGAAGGATGCGGCATCCGTGTACATCCAGGATCCGGCATCGTATGTAGCAGTCAGTAAGAAACTTTCCGGCTATACCTTCTACCCGCTTTACGTGCAGGATATGTCGAAGGTATATTACGTGAAATAAACGGCGGGAACGGCGCGGAAGGCATTTTTGGGGCAGGGCAGATAAAATGCTTTCCGCGGCAAGAACCTGGCGGGGATTTTGTACAAACTTTAAAATAGGAGAAGGGTATGCGGTATTATATCAAAAAGGTGATTTCTCTCATTATGGTGTTGTTTCTGATAATGCTGCTGACCTTCATTGCCTTTCAGGTGATCCCTGGGGACAGTGCATTGTCGCGCCTTGGCGTTGACGCGGAGCCGGAGGCGGTCGAGGCGCTGCGCGAGTCCCTTGGGTTAAATAAGAGCCTGCCGGAACGTTTTTTTTCATTTCTTTCCGGCGCGGTGCGGGGGGATTTCGGGAACTCGTACCAGTATGGCAAGCCGGTCGGGGAGCTGCTTTCGGCGAGGCTTTCGGTCACGGTCTGGCTTGCGGTGCTCTCTATTTTTATGATCATCGCCGTCTCCGTTCCGCTCGGACTTGTGTGCAGCCGGAAAGAGGGGGGCGTGGCAGACCGCATCATCACGATGGTAACCCAGACATTGATGGCGGTGCCGGCGTTTTTCCTCGGCATTGTCATTACGCTGATTTTTGGTCTGGTATTGGAATGGTTTGCTCCGGGCGCTTATATCGCGCCGGGGGAAGATTTTGGCGGTTTTCTGCGGTATATGATCTTTCCGGCAGTTGCGATCGCGGTTCCAAAGATCGCGATGACCGTAAAGTTTTTAAAAACTTCCGTGCTGCGGGAGTTAAAGCTTGATTATGTCCGCACGGCGCGCAGCAAGGGGAACAGTGAGCGTGCGGTTTTATGGCGGCACGTACTGAAAAATGCCCTGATCCCGGTCATCACCTTTATGGGAATGGTGATCGCGGATGTGTTGGCGGGCAGTATTGTTGTAGAGAAAGTATTTAATCTGCCGGGGATTGGCAGGCTTTTGATCACGGCGATCTCCAACCGGGATTATCCGGTGGTGGAGGCAGGCGTTGTCTATATCGGCTCCGTTGTACTCATCGTGAATTTTATCGTGGATCTGCTGTACCAGAAAGTTGACCCGCGTGTACGTATAAAGTGAGAAAAACAGCATATGCCCGCAGGGGTTTTTCGGAAGAGAAACGGACGGAAACGCCCTGTCCCGGCGGTACGGGAATGGCAAATGCGGGACTTAAAAACAGGAGGCATACCATGAAACAAGGCCGCGGACAATCGAATACGAAGAATTGGAATATGGTCATTGGTATTGCGCTTGTATCCGTGGTACTCCTTTTTGTGGTGGTCGGCCTGTTCTGGACACCGTATGAGCCGACTGCGATGAGCGCGGCGCTGAAAAATAAACCACCCAGCCTTCTGCACCCGTTCGGGACGGATTATATGGGGAGGGACATCTTAAGCCGCGTGATGGACGGCGCGGGAAGAACCTTCCTGATCAGCATTGTTACGGTGGCGATTGGTCTGACGGCGGGGGTTTTGGTCGGTGCGTTCACCGGCTATTACGGCGGCATTGTCGATGAGATATTGATGCGTTTAAACGATACGCTGACTTCGTTTCCGAGCATTCTTCTGGCGATTGTGTTCGTCAGCCTGATCGGGACGGGGGAATACAATATCATCGCGGTGCTCGGCGTGGTTTTCATCCCGAGTTTTGCGCGTGTCGTGCGAAGTGAATATATTGTACAAAAGGAGCTTGACTATGTGCGCAACGCCAGGCTTTTAGGGGCGGGCAACCTGCGTATCATGTTCGTGCATATCCTGCCAAACACAAGACCGATCCTGCTGTCGACGATTACGATCGGACTAAATAATGCGATTCTTGCGGAAGCGGGCATGAGTTATCTTTCGCTTGGTGTGCAGCCGCCAAACGCAAGCCTTGGCAGCATGCTCTCGGAGGCGCAGACCTATCTTTTAAGCGCACCGTGGTTTGCCCTTGCACCGGGGTTGATGATCGTTTTTACGGTGCTCGGTTTCAGTATGATCAGCGAAAATATCGGAAAGAAAAACGGCTGACGGCATTTTCGGGCAGATGAAAGAAGGAGGGTTTGGGTGGAAAAAGAAAAGCATTTGTTGGAACTTTGCAATGTATCAGTAGGATTCCCGCAAAAAGGGAAAAAGATGAATCCCGTCACGCGCGGGGTTTCCTTTTATGTCCGCGAAGGGGAAGCACTTGGCATTGTCGGGGAATCCGGCTCGGGAAAGAGCGTGAGCATGCTGGCTTGTGTGGGTCTGCTGGGCGGGGGCGGAAGGGTACTTGAAGGGAACATCCGCTTTCTGAACGGCGAGGATTATATCATACTGAATACTATGACGCAGAAAGAACTGGAGGCAGTGCGGGGCGATGATATCGCGATGATCTTCCAGGAGCCGATGACTTCTTTAAATCCGGTCATGACGATCGGCAGGCAGGTTGAGGAGATGCTTTTACTTCACGGGGACTGCCCGAAGGAGGAGAGGAAAAAGCGTGTGCTCGCGATGCTTTCCGAGGTGGGGCTACCCGACCCGCAGGAAATTTACGGGAAATATCCACATCAGCTCTCCGGCGGTATGCGCCAGCGCGCGATGATCGCGATGGCAATGATCCTGCGCCCGAAGCTTCTGATCGCGGACGAGCCGACGACGGCACTCGACGTAACCATACAGGCAAAAATTCTGGAGCTTTTAAAGAAGTTCCAAAAAGAGTATGGTACAACGATCATCCTGATCTCGCACGATCTCGGGGTGATCCGCAGTGTCTGCAGCCGCGCGGTCGTCATGTGCGGCGGCAAGGTCGTGGAGCAGGGGGATGTCGGTACTTTGTTTGAACAGCCGCAGATGGATTATACGAAGCGGCTTCTCGCCGCCGCCCTCGGCAAGGGCAGTGTGTTAAAAAAGGAACCGGCCGTCTGCCGAGGGGAGGCCATCGTGTGCGTGAGGGATTATTCCGTTTTTTATGAGGAGAAACTTGACGGGAAAAAGAGAAAGCGCGAGGTGGTAAAAAAAGTTTCGTTTGACTTGTGCGCCGGGGAGACCGTCGGTGTGGTCGGTGAGTCCGGTTGCGGCAAATCAACACTTGCGAAAGCGCTTGCCGGTTTGAATCCGCTTACCAGCGGAAGCGCGGATATCTCCTGTGAGAATCCCCAGATGGTCTTTCAGGATCCTTACGGCAGTTTAAATCCGGCAAAGACGATCGGGTGGCTTATGACCGAGCCTTTGCGTCTGCACCACGTCGGCACGAAGGAGGAACAGCGGGCTGCAGTGTGTGAAATGCTTGAGAAGGTCGGGCTTGGCAGGGAGTATTACGGCCGCTGTCCCAAAACATTGTCCGGGGGGCAGCGCCAGCGTGTTGCCATCGCCATGGCAATCATGTTAAAACGGCCGTTCCTGCTGCTTGACGAGCCGGTGTCGGCGCTTGATGTCACCGTGCAGGAGCAGATTTTGATCTTGCTGGTGAAACTGCAGAAGGAATTCGGGCTGACTTACCTTTTTATTTCCCATGACATGAATGTCATCCACCGCATCTGCGACCGTGTTTTTGTCATGTATCAGGGCGAGATTGTCGAAAGCGGCGATGTGGATGAAGTTTTCCGCAATCCGGTGCACCCTTATACGAAAAAATTGCTGGGAGCCAGATTGTGATAGGAGACCAGACACGGGAAACGGGATTTATAAGGCATGTTTCGGTGATTGACAATTGTTTTACAATTTGATAAAATATAGGCAGATTGTTCGAGAAAAACTTAAGTAATTCGCAAAACGGCTGAAATATTTGGTTGCAAAGGAGAACTGCTATGGGGAAGATTTGTCTGGATGTAAGCAGGTGTGTGGGCTGCAATGCCTGTGTGAGAGTATGTCCGGTAATTGACGCGAACATCGCGAAGACAGACAGCAGCGGACAGTTGGTCATCAATATTGATGAGAAAAAGTGTATTAAATGTGGGGCGTGCATCCGCGCTTGTTCCCACGGTGCAAGATCATTTGAGGATGACATTGATGGGTTCATGAGGGATCTGAGGTTTGGGCAGGAGATGGTACTGATCGCCGCCCCTTCTATGAAGATCGCGTTTGACGGGAACTGGCGGCATGTCCTTCAATGGTTCCGCAACCAGGGCATCCGGAGCATATATGATGTCTCCTACGGCGCAGATATCTGTACCTGGGCGCACCTGCGCTACATAGAGCAGCATCCGGACGCGAAGCTGATCTCCCAGCCGTGTGCCGCAGTTGTCAATTATGTGCTGAAGCATAAGCAGGAGCTGCTCCCACATCTTTCCCCGATCCAAAGCCCGATGCTGTGTCTGGCCATCTATATCCGGAAAGTGCTCGGCTATAACGGCAAGATTGCGGCGATTTCCCCGTGTATTGCCAAGGGGGATGAATTCCTTGACACGGGAATGATTGATTATAATGTAACAATGGAGCATCTGCGGGATTATTTTAACAAGAACGGTATTGACCTGCCGACGGTTAAACTTTACAGCGAGTTTGAGTTTGACGACAACATCGGCCTTGAGGGCGCGATTTACCCGCGGCCGGGCGGATTGATGAAGAATCTGCAGATCCACAATCCGGAACTGTCCGTCATCACCTCCGAGGGGACAGAGCGCCTGTACGACGACTTGGATCTTTACTTAAAGCAGAGGGAGAAGGATCTTCCGACGGTTTTTGATGTGTTGAGCTGCAAGGACGGCTGCAATGGGGGACCGGCGACGGGCGTGGATTATCACTGCTTCGCCATCAACAATATCATGTACGATGTCGAGAAGTACGCGCGCAACGTGCGGAGGAAAAATGTGACGAGACATGGGCAGGATATGCAGTTTTCGAATTTTGACAAAAAGCTGCATCTGGAAGATTATATCCGCAAATACCAGACCCGGGATATCAAGAATGTTAAGGTTACGGAAGCGGAGATTGAGCGGGCATATAAGGAGCTTGGCAAACACACGGAAGAAGAGAAGCATTTTGACTGCCATGCGTGTGGTTTCCGTACTTGCCGCGAGATGGCGATCGCTCTGGCGAAGGGTGTCAACGAAAAGGAAAACTGTCACCAGTATATCGTGAGTTCGGTCGGCGAAGAGCGGATGAAAGTGGAACAGGTAAACCAAAAGGTTCACGAGATGAACAATGACCTGGTTAACGTCTTCGAGCAGCTAAACGACAGCATTTACGGGATTAAGGAGGAAGCGGACGCGATCCGTGAGACTGGTTTACATACATCGGATAAGATGACCGTGCTGACCCAGCATATGACCCGCCTTTCGGAACTGAATGAGGGGCTTAAGGAGTCCGCTGAACGTATCAATTCCAGTATCGAGAGCTATAATGTCATGACACGGGATGTGGAGAAGATCGCGGGAAAGATCAACCTGCTCTCCCTGAACGCGGCGATCGAGGCGGCGAGGGCAGGCGAGGCAGGAAACGGTTTTGCAGTGGTTGCATCCAATATCCGTCAGCTTTCGGACAGCTCAAAATCGTCCGTGGCATCCGCGAAAGAGAATGATGAAGCCATCAAGGGGGCGATCCTTGCGATTTCCAATGTAGTAGACCGTTTTAGCAGCACCATCACGGAACTTTTGGCATCAGTGGAAGATACCATTGTCAATGTCAACCAGACTTCCGAGAAAGGAAAGTCAATACAGGAATCCGTCATGGAAGTATCCCGGATGGCGGATAATGTGAAGGCAGTAATACATGAGACAAATGTAATCCTGAATTAGGAAAAGGCAAGGAGGGCGGTTTGGCGCGAAGAGGCTTGACCGTCCTCTTTTGTCCCGTCTCTTGCTTTTTGGGAGTTTTTCGCTTATAATGGTAGTCGGCATTAAAAAATACTTTTCCGGCAGGCTGGCGGGGCAGTGTGCCTGGCAATGCATGGGCACAGTGTGGATGCGCGGCAAAGGGAAAAGGGCGAGGTGGGCTTAAGGACTTATGGTGGTCAAGTACATAAAAAAATATTGGGTGAGTTACCTGATCGGTATGTTCATTTTGCTGGCAGTGGATTACCTTGGGCTTTTAATACCGGAGTATACCGGCGACGTGACGGACGGCCTGATTGCAGGGATGGACATGGAGGGAATCGTTTCCCTGATCGGGAGGATCTTGCTTGTCGGCGGGCTGATGGCGCTTGGGCGTTTTGGGTGGCGCTATTATATTTTCGGTGCGGCGAGAAAGATTGAGTACGAGCTGCGCGGTGCGATGTTTTCGCATCTGTCCACACTCTCGATGCGCTATTACAATGAAAATAAGACGGGTGACCTGATGGCGCACTTTACCAATGACCTTGCAGCGATCCGCATGTCATTGGGACCTGCGGTTATCTCTACCTTTGACGCTATCGTGATGACTGTCATGGTCATCGCAAAAATGATCCTGCATGTAAATCTGGGCTTGACGCTGCTCGCCTGCATCCCGATGACTGTTATTTTGTTTGGCGGGATTTATTACAGCGGGGCAGCGGAGCGGCGTTTTGCCAAAAAGCAGAAAGCATTTTCCGATATGACCGACCAGGTGCAGGAGAGTGTTTCCGGCATCCGCGTCATCAAAGCTTTCGTGCAGGAGGAGAGGGAGAAAGAAGCGTTTGCTGCGGCAAACCGGAACAATAAAGAGATGAATCTGAGTGTCGTCAAGCTCCAGGCGGTCGTGATGCCGCTGCTTGATGTGATTGTCGGCATTTCGAGTGTGATCGCGCTGTTGTACGGCGGGAAGCTGGTGCTTGGCGGCACGCTTTCCCCGGGTCGTTTCGTGTCTTTCACCTCATATGTGGGTATGCTTGCCTGGCCGATGATTGCGGTTGGTGACAGCATCAATTCGTTTTCGCAGGGCTTTGCATCCATGAAGCGAGTGGAAGCAATTTTTGCCCAAAAACCGGAGATTGTGGACGGTGCGCAGGTAAACCGGGAAGTCACGGCGCTTAAGGGCGGGATTTCGGTACGTCACCTGACATTCGCGTACCATCCGGGGACAAATCCTGCACTGAAGGATTTGTCCGTTGAGATTAAAAAAGGGGAGACACTCGCCATCCTTGGGCGCACCGGAAGCGGCAAAACAACTTTTTCCAATCTTCTCGTGCGCATGTACGATGTGGAGGAGGGGCAGATTTTGATGGACGGGCATGCAATCGGGGAGATCCCGCTTTCGGTGCTTCGCGAATCCATCGCCTATGTTCCCCAGGACAATTTTCTTTTCTCTGATACATTGCAGACGAATATTGCTTTTGGTGTGAGGAAACTTTCTGATGTGCCGGAGGAGGTGTTTGAGGAAGGGGCGGCGGGCACCAAAATTTTCATGTCGCATAAGGAGCGGCTGGAGGAATATCTGGAGCGCGATTTCTTCCGCTCAAAGAACCGTATGGATGAGGCCTACGGTGATCTTGTTCCGGTGACGGAGGCGGCGAAGCAGGCGTGCATCCATGATAATATCATGGAGTTCCCGAAAAAATATTCCACGATGGTCGGTGAGCGCGGCGTGACAATTTCCGGCGGGCAGAAACAGCGCAGTTCGATCGCGCGGGCGCTGATGAAGGATGCCCCTGTTCTGATTCTGGATGATTCGCTCTCCGCGGTGGACACCGACACGGAGGAGAAGATTTTGGCGGCCTTAAAAGAATGCCGCAAGGGCAGGACGACCATTATCATTGCGCACCGCATTTCGACCACGCAGAATGCCGACCATATCATGGTTCTGGAACACGGGGCGATGGCGGAGTATGGCACGCACGGGGAATTGCTCGCAAAGGGCGGGATTTACGCGAAGCTTTACGAAAAACAGCAGCTTGAAAAGCAGCTGGAAACGGAGTAGGGAGGCGGCGATGGACAGGAAAGAGATAGAATTGGAAAAATCGGCATCGCAGGGCGTTTTTTCACGTCTGCTCGCCTACGCAAAGCCTTACGCGCTCTGGATGGCGGCAGCACTTTTTCTGGTGCTTGTGATTACGGTGCTTGAACTGTACCGACCCATCATCATGGGTGAGGTGATTGACCTGTTTATGGAGGATGCCCCGTTTTCGGAAGTCCGGCGCTGCGGGCTGATTTATTTGGGCGTGCTGCTGCTGGGTTTTGTCTGTAATTTTTTGCAGACCTGGATTTTGCAGCTGACAGGGCAGAATATCATATATAATATCCGCGAGGAGGTCTTTGACCATATCAACAGGCTTTCGCTGCGGTTCTTTGATATTACGCCGGTCGGAAAGATTGTAACGCGCGCGACAAATGATGTTGAGGCGCTGCACGAGATGTATGCGAATATCCTCGTGCGCCTGATCAAAAATGTGGCGACTATCATCGGGCTTGCAGTAGTCATGCTGATGCTGAATGTGAAGATTGCGCTGTTCGCGTTTGCGCTCCTGCCGTTTATTGTAGGGTTAACGGTTTTGTTTAAGCGGATTTCCCGCATGACCTACCGCATCACCCGAACAAAGATTACGGCGCTGAATACTTATCTTTCCGAGCATTTATCCGGTATGAAAGTCATCCAGATCTTTGCGCGTGAAAAGGAAAAAAACGCGGAATTCGGAAGGAAGAATAAGGATCTGTACAGGGCGAATTACCGCGAGATGATGGTATTTGCGGTATTCCGGCCGAGTATTTACTTTCTCTCGGTCGTGGCGCTGTCCATCATTATCTGGTCGGGTTCCTCCGCGGTCATCCGGGAGGCGATCAAGGTTGGGACACTGTATACTTTTATCCAGTATATCAATTCGTTTTTCCAGCCGATCCAGGAGCTTGCGGAGCAGTTTGGGACGCTCCAGTCGGCAATGGCATCCGCGGAAAAGATTTTTACGCTGCTTGATGAGAAGCCGCTGGTCGGGAACCCGCCGCATCCGGTTGATCCGGGAGTGGTGCGCGGGCGTATCGTGTTTGAACATGTTTGGTTTGCCTACCAGGGGGAGGAATGGATTTTAAAGGATGTCAGTTTTACGGTGGAAGCAGGTTCCCGTGTGGCGTTTGTCGGGGCGACGGGCGCAGGCAAATCTTCCATTTTAAACCTGATCGGCAGGTATTATGATATACAGAAAGGGAAAATTACCATTGACGGAATTGACATCCGGGAGATTGACAAGGAAAAATTGCGTGCCGCCATCGGGCAGGTACAGCAGGATGTCTTTATTTTTACGGGTGATATCAGCAGCAACATCCGTCTGCGCAGGGAGGACATCACGGACGAGGATATTGTGCGTGCGGCAAAATACGTCAATGCCGACGATTTTATCTCGCGCCTGCCAGGCGGTTACCATGAGCCGGTCACAGAGCGGGGCAGCACCCTGTCCGCGGGGCAGAGGCAGCTTTTGTCCTTTGCGAGGACGCTCGCCTATGACCCGGTGATCCTCGTCATGGACGAGGCGACGGCCAATATCGACACCGAGACGGAGCTTCTGATCCAGGAAGCGCTGGAAAAGCTGATGCGGGGCAGGACGACCATCATGGTCGCACACCGCCTTTCTACGATACAGCATGCGGACAAAATCATAGTCATGCATAAGGGGGAAGTAAGGGAGAGCGGCACGCATCAGGAATTGCTTGCGGTAGGAGGGATTTACAAGAAATTGTATGAACTCCAACTGCACGCGGAGTGAAGTAGTATTTGCTCATACGGAACTAAAAAACAGTATGAGACCGTACAGCACCCGGAAGCAGTTTCTGGGAGAGGAGCGGACAGAAAGTGCTTCCGCGGATAAAGGGTGCAGGGAGGGCTCATACGGAACTAAAAAACAGTATGAGACCGCACAGCACCCGGAAGCAGTTTCTGGGAGAGGAGCGGACAGAAAGTGCTTCCGCGGATAAAGGGTGCAGGGAGGGCTCATACGGAACTAAAAAACAGTATGAGACCGTACAGCATCCGGAAGCAGTTTCTGGGAGAGGAGCGGACAGAAAGTGCTTCCGCGGATAAAGGG
>CAMRSM010000034.1 GCA_947053345.1 uncultured Lachnospiraceae bacterium | reverse complement strand
GACGGGGACGAGACCGGGAATGGGGAAGCGGATGAGCCGGGACAGGACGGGGACGAGACCGGGAATGGGGAAGCGGATGAGCCGGGACAGGACGGGGACGGAACCGGAAATGGGGAAGCGGATGAGCCGGGACAGGACGGGGACGGAACCGGGGATGGGAACGGACATACCACTTCTGAACCGGGCGGTAAAAGTACCCTTGATTCAGCCGACGGGACGGTTTCCGGAAATCCGGATGGCGAAAATACCGGAATACCTGGAAAGCCCACGGGAAACGGCGGAAAACCTGCCGAAAACATGGATTCAACCCCGCCGCCGCAGGGAGGCGGGACGGATGGGGGCAAAAGCCCGGAGAACGAACAGCCCGGAAAATCCACAGGTAAGAACATGGATGCCGGAGCGCAGGGCGGAGCGTCGCAGATCGGCGGTCAGGATACAAAAGCAGAGGATGGCGGAAAGCGGACGGGCGAGTAGGTGATATTTAATATGTATGAATGAGGAAACGGGGCTGTTTATACAGCCCCGTGGTCAATCGGGATATTCGTCCGGAAATGTTTCAATCTTATCGTCCCAAATAGCGTCTTCGATTGCTTTCACGCATTCATCCGTATGTTTTTTGATATCCTGCCCCCAGAGATGGATAACCGTGTAGCCCAGATACAGCAGTTTTTTATCATTTTCCCAATCCCTTTTGCAGTTGCGCTCGATTTTTTTGATCCAGAAATCCGGGTTATTCCCCTTTTCAAGGCGCAGTTTGAGAATCTCCCAATCCTTCCCGTGGAAAAATTCGCTGTCGCAGAAAACGGCAATTTTATGTTTCGTCAGGACGATATCGGGGGAACCGGGCAGCGCCTTGTAATTTTTGCGGTAGCGGTAGCCCCTGTGCCATAGGGCTTTGCGCAGCAGCAACTCAATGGAGGTGTCCTTACTGCGGATTTTGCTCATATTTTTCGAGACAGCGGCAGGGTCGCGTGGCATGTGGATTCCCTCCTTCTGGTCAGGGTTTTAGAGAATAAGAACAAAGCGGGATTAGAAACCCCGCTTTGTTCTTCGTTTTTAAAGGTTTTGCCTCCCGGTTTAATACTCCATTGCTTTCTCCTCGCCGTTCATCACGCGCAGTGCTCCCTGCGCGAGTGCGAGCAGTTCATCCTCACCCGGATATATGGTAAACGGCGCGATAAACCCGGCGCGTTTTTCAAGTTCGCCGACAACGTACTTGTCGTATGCGATGCCGCCGGTCACAATGATCCGGTCGACCTTGCCTTCAAGCACGCATGCCATTGAGCCGATATCTTTGGAAACCTGGAGCAGGAATGCTTCGCGCAGCGCAGCCGCATCCTCATTGCCCTCATCCACCATCTTCTCGACATTGCGCATGTCATTCGTGCCAAGGTATGCGTTGAAACCGCCGTTCCCAACGAGTTTTTTGTAAACTTCCTTCTCTGTGTATTTGCCGGAGAAGCACATTTTGACAAGCGCACCGGAAGGGACTGCACCCGCACGTTCCGGGGAGAATGCGCCATCGCCGTCAAGGGCGTTGAACACATCCACAACCCTGCCGTCAATGTGCGCACCGACGGAAACACCGCCGCCCATATGCACGACAATCAGGCGGAGAGATTCATATGGCTTTCCCGCTTCTTTGGCGTAGCGCTTTGCGACTGCTTTCTGGTTTAATGCATGGAAAATGCTGACGCGCGGAAGTTCCGGGACACCGGAATATCTGGCGGACGGCATCAGCTCGTCCACAACGACCGGGTCAACAATATAGGACGGTACACCGATCGAATCCCCGATTTCCCTTGCTAAGATACCGCCGAGGTTCGAAGCATGCTGTCCCTGCACGCCTACTTTCAGGTCGGCGAGCAGCGCGTCGCTCACCGCGTAAGTGCCGGAGACAATCGGCTTTAACATGCCGCCCCTGCCGACAACAACATTCAGTGAATTGATATCAAAATCTTTCTCTTTTAATAAAGAAACAATGATGTTTTTGCGGAAATCCTTCTGGTCAACGATCGTGGCGTAACGCGCAATCTCCTCAGTGGAGTGACGCAGGGTTTCCTCGAACAACAGGGTCTCGTCCTCGAATACACCGATCTTGGTGGAGGTGGAGCCCGGGTTGATGATCAAGCTTTTGATGGACATTAGGATGATTTCCCTCCTGTGATATTTGTTATTGTACTGCTTCATCTTACTTTGCGTTTCCGGTATTTTCCGGTTCTTCGCCGCCAATGGAGCTTTTTGGACAGGTTTGTGGCTCCCTGCCGGTCTTTTCTGTTGTTTTATCAGCTGCGGCTTTTTTGTTCCGGATTTTCTTTGTCAGAACAGCTTCTACAATTTCCGTTACTGCATCCAAAGCCAATTCGAAAACGGTGTCAAGCATTTTAACCTCCCTCCCAAGTATGGCCGGAAGCGGTTACTGCTGCTTTAAATTATGCGCGACAACCGCGGCGAGTGCGATGGAGTTTACCTTCGTCTCAAACGTGTCGGAACGGCTTGTCAGGATGACAGGAGCCTTTGTGCCGGTTAAGATGCAGCCGTTCTTGCATTTGGTCAGATGGACGAGCGCCTTATACATCAGGTTGCCCGCGTGGATGTCCGGGAACAAGATCACGTCCGCGTCGCCGACAATCTTGCGGTTCTCTGCATTTTTGTGCTTTGCAGCCTCCGGGTCGATCGCCAGGTCGAAGGAAAGCGGCCCGTCGATAATGCAGCCCGTGATCTCCCCTGCGTCATTCAACCGGGTCAGTTCCTCGGCATCTACTGTGACCTGCATCTTCGGGTTTACGACCTCAACCGCGGCAACCGGTGCAACCTTCGGGCATTCAATGCCACAGGCATGCGCAACGGCGACGGTGTGTTCGATGATCGCTTTCTTGTCCTCCAGCGTCGGGTACGGGATGAATGCCACATCCGATAAAAAGAGCAGGCGGTCGATGCCCGGCAGTTCAAATACGGCAACATGGGACAGCGGCTTTCCGGTGCGCAGTCCGACTTCCTTGTCCAGCACGCTCTTCAGGAAATTCTTTGTGTCGATCAGGCCTTTCATGTACATATCCGCTTTTCCGTCATGTACGAGGGCAACTGCAGTGTGTGCAGCTTCAATCGTATCCTTTACGTCAATGACCTCGTAGCCGGACAGGTCCATTTTAAGTTCGGCGGCAATTTCATTGATTTTGTCTGCGTCCCCGACAAGGATCGCATCCGCGATGCCGCGCTCCTTTGCAGCCTTTACTGCCTCCAAGATCGGAGCGTCCTGTGCCGCCGCGACGGCAACTTTTTTCATGCTCCCCGTGATTGCGATCAGTTCGTCAAATCCCTTGCTCATTTTCATTTCCCCTTTTCTTAAAAATTATTGTATTTTTGCGCGGCAAGTGCAAACGCGCCGTAGGCTTAAAGTATGGTGCAGGCGCGGCTTCTCACGCAAATAGATTCCGGTACCCTGTTCCCGAAAGTTTGGGTCTGGGCAGAACCGGGGACGGAAATCAGGGTGTGACCCCGGATTCCTCATTGTTAAAAATAATAACACTATTTCCCAGAAAATGCAATGGAAGATTGTTTTGGATTCTCTACAAAAATCTTTAAAATATTATGTGATAAATGAAACAGAGTATATTGAAAAACAGCCTCCTCCATGTTATAATGAGAACATGTATTGCGCGTTAGTAACACGGACAAAGTACATCAACCAGAAAAAGTGTGAGAAAGAGGTAAATGTGATGGAATTAAAGGATTTTTTGGATTTTAAGCTGTTGCAGGATATACAGAACCAATTTTCCGATGCAACAGGGCTTGCAGCCATCGCTGTGGACAATAAGGGGAATTATATTACAGAGGGAAGTAATTTTACGGATTTTTGCGCGAGGTATACGCGCGGTTCAAAGGAAGGGCTTCGCCGCTGTACAAAATGTGATAATGAATGTACCGGTACATACCGCTGTCACGCGGGTCTGATGGAGTTTTCCTGTGATATCATTGTGGAAGGCGAGAAGCTTGGCGCGATGGTCGGCGGCCAGGTTCTTCCGGCGGAGCCGGACGAGGAGAAGTTTGCGGCGGTTGCGAGGGAGCTTGGCATTGCGGAGCGTGATTATGTGGCGGCGGTAAAAAGGGTGCCGGTCCGCTCGGAAAGAGCAATTTATGCCGCAGCGAAGATGCTTGATTTCATGGTGAATTATTTTGTAAATTTTGAGTATGAAAAGTTTAAAAACCGCACGAGAACCAAGGTCATAGATGAGGAACTCGGTGTGACGACAACGATGGTGGGCACGATCAACGCAAAGACAAAAGCGCTTGAAAAGATTGCCTCGAAGCAGAACATCCTTGCGCTCAACGCATCCATTGAGGCGGGGCGTGCAGGTGCCCTCGGGGCGGGTTTCGCAGTTGTTGCTTCACAGATGGGCGACCTCTCGAAGCAGTCCGGTGTGATTTATAAGGATATCCAGCAGCTTGCATCGGATATTTATACATCCGTCCAGAAGATGAATGCGAACAGATGATGGCTTGTGTTGCTGGACGGCAGCGTAAAATGAGAGCGGGAGGTTTCGGTCTATGGGGGAGGAAAACGGGACAGTTGAGATTGTCGGTGCTACTGACATAGTGAAGGAAGGATCCGCGTGCATAGGTGCAGGCGATATTGCGGAAAGCGGCGCGGTAACGGAAGAGACTGAGGGGACGGAAACCGCAGGGGGATCT
This sequence comes from uncultured Lachnospiraceae bacterium, assembly GCA_947053345.1. GTDB lineage: Bacteria > Bacillota > Clostridia > Lachnospirales > Lachnospiraceae > RGIG4057. Next base: position 34,477 of record CAMRSM010000034.1, on the reverse strand, counting down.
GCCTGTGGCCCGGATCCGGTTAAAACGCCCGAACCGGAGGCGGCAGGGAAGCCCGGAACGGCATCACCGGAAGCCGGACAGGTTGCGGTGCTTGAAGCGGAGAATGAGGAACTGAAAAAATCATTTGCCCCCCTTTACACGGAGATCGGACAGAATTTTTACGAGAAACCGGCAGGGTACGAGCTCGCGATCACGGCGGCGGTGGAAAAGCTGAACAAGATCAATGACAGGATCCATGACAACTATCTTGCGGTTTTGCGCCTTAAGGGAATCCGTTACTGCCCGAATTGCGAGAATATCGTGGACGATGAGACGGTATTTTGTGGGGACTGCGGCACAAGGATCGACCCGGTAGAGGAGGCAGATGACCACACGGTTCTGTGCGGCTGCTGCGGTGCCCTGAATGACAAGAATAATCATTTTTGTATTAAGTGTGGGCAGGGGCTGGAAATGCAGCGCCCTGTTTCAAGAAGGTGTCCGTCCTGCGGGATACAGCTCCCTGCGGACGCGCGCTTTTGTGAGGAGTGCGGCACGAGGCTTGTTTGATTTGTCGGCAAAATTATGTAAGTAAATATGGCAAAGAGGCGGTATTGGGTTTTGGATACCGCCTCTTTTTATAGATTATTTTACCTTTTTTTAAATCAGCAAAAAATAATTAATGATTTTGCAATTATTTTTATGAATAAATCGCAAAATGTTGTTGACATTGCACAAGAAATCGTATAATATAGAATCATAAATCAACGAAATTCTAAAATGTTTTAGGTTTTCGTATAGTTGAATGGAGGAGATTCAATATGAGAAGAAAGGTTTTTGCAACGATGTGTGCAGCAGTGATGCTGGTCAGCGCAGTTTCTGTCGCGGCACCGCAGAACGTGAAGGCTGCACCGGCTCCGATTGCTTCCTATGATTTTGAGGATGGCTTTGGGGATATGACGGCTGCCGCAAACGGTGAGACGGCAGCGCCGAGCCTTGTGACAGATGAGATCAAGGGCGGCACAGTGAAGCTTGAGTTTGGTGCAGCGGGCGCGGAGAGCTATACGACTTTCGCGAATCCGTATGCAGGCAAGGAGCTTTCTGCGGCGACGATCACGGTGTGGGTGAATGTGCCGGAGGATGCCCCGTTCTGGGAATATGATAACTTGGTTGGTTTCTTTGACGGCGAGAAGAGGCTTACGCTCGAGACGATGCCATATCTTTGCTTTAACGCGGGCGGCGACAGCTGGATTGACGTGAAAGCCCCGGCAGCGTTCAACACGCAGAAGGGCAGATGGGTAAACTATGCGGCTGTTATCACACCGGAGGGACAGACTCTCTACGTGAACGGCGTTGCGGTTGAGACACCGGAAGTGAACAATGGTGCTACATACAATGCGGCAGATGTTCTTCCGTTCCTTTCCGCAGAGACGACAAAGGCATATCTTGGTTTTGGCTCTTTCTGGGGCAGCCAGGGCGCACAGCTTGACGATATCACGTTCTATGATGCGGCACTGACGGCGGACGAGATCAAGGAAGTCTGCAATATTGACGCGGTGATCGCGGCGATGCCGGAATTTGTGGAGCCGGATCCGGAACCGACCCCGGAGCCGGTCGTATACGAGAAGGTTGACCTTTCCACCGTGACGGCAGCCGTTCCGGAAGGCTATTCTTCCTTCTACGCATTTGACGGCGACCTGACGGATGCCGTTACCGGACAGACTGGTAACACCGTCGGTTACATGGTTCATCTTGAGGCGGAAGAGGAAGCTGCTTCCTATGAGACAGGTGTTAAGGGACAGGCGGTTGCGTTCTACGGTTTTGGCGATGCTGTAAAGCTCCCGACCGCACCGAAGGGCAGCCAGTACACGATCTCCATTGACTGGTTCTTAAAGAAGACTTCGCAGCATACACCGGGTGTTTTCATGGTGAACGTACATGAGGACGGTTCGATCATGGGCGGCGAGGAGGATGCACAGTGGATCAGCATTTCCCCGCTTGGCTGGAAAGAGGACCTGGTAAACGGTCCGATGGTTTGGTCGAGGAACGTTCCGGGCGGCGCGTTGTGGAATGACCTGATGCGTGACGGCAATGACCTTGCGAAGCTTGAGACCTGGTTCAATGTGACGGTGGTTGCGGACGGCGCTACGGCTACCCTTTATGTGGACGGTTCTGTTGTGGCACAGGGACCGATCGCAGATATCGTTGGGGAAGGCACACAGCTGTATCTCGGTGTCAATGCATGGGATGCCGTATTTAACGGCTATATGGATAACCTTTATATTTATGACCGCTGCTTAACTCCGGAGGAGGTTGCAAGCCTTGCGAAGGAATCTCTCACCGTGGAGCAGGCAGACCCGACCCCGACTCCGGAACCGACCGCAGAGCCGACCGCGACAGAGGCTCCGGCAGCAACGGCGACGACCGCTCCGACACAGGCTCCGGAAAATACTCCGGCAGCTTCCGCTCCGGCAGAGGATGAGGGCAGCAATACAGGCCTGATCGTGGGTATTGTTATCGCGGTAGTAGTAGTTGCAGGTGCTGTGGTTGCAGTTGTCATGAAAAATAAGAAGAAGTAATATGCTTCCTGGACATTTCAGGGCAGGATAAAAAATCCCCCTTGGGTAATTCCCAAGGGGGATTTTTTTATATGTCATCCTGGCATTTAAGGTATCTATGCCGTCCGTATATGAAGGGCGGTGTACGTCATTGTAAAATTTCTTCAATCTCTGAAATTTCTTCCTCTGTAAAGTCCAATTTCTTAATGCATTCTACATTTTCGGCTATCTGCTCCGGCCGGCTCGCACCAATCAGGACGGTTGTGACAGCTTTATTATGCAGAACCCACGAAAGCGCCATCTGGGAAAGTTTCTGCCCGCGTGACGCGGCAAGTTCGTTCAGTGCGCGGATGCGCTCGAGGCGCTCTTCGGTCAGGTCGTTGGCGATCCATGTATTGCCTTTCCCGATGCGGGAGTCCGCCGGGATGCCGTTTAAGTACTTGTCCGTTAACATGCCTTGGGAAAGTGGTGAGAAAACTGCGAGGCCGATGCCGTTCTCCGCTGCAAATTCATCAAGACCGTCATGCTCGATCCAGCGGTTGAACATGGAATAGGATGGCTGGTTGATGACGAACGGTGTGTGCAGTTCTTTAAAATAATGCATGATGTCCGCGGTCTTTCCCTCGTTGTAATTCGATATGCCGACATAGAGCGCCTTGCCCTGCCGCACAATGGCATCCAGTGCTAAGGCAGTTTCTTCGAGCGGGGTTTCCGGGTCGTAGACATGATGGTAAAAAATATCCACATAATCAAGCCCCATGCGCTTTAGGCTCTGATCGAGCGAAGCAATCAAATATTTGCGTGAGCCGTTCCGGTCACCGTATGGTCCGTCCCACATTTCATAACCCGCTTTCGTTGAGATGCAAAGTTCGTCCCGGAACTGCCGCATACCGCGGTCTAAGACACGCCCGAAATTTTCCTCCGCGCTGCCGTTATAAGGGTTGCCGTAATTGTTTGCCAGATCAAAATGTGTAATACCGAGGTCGAACGCAGTGTGAATCATGTTTTCCATGTTGGAAAAGCTGCCTGTATGACCAAAATTTTGCCATAAACCAAGGGATACCGCCGGGAGTTTCAGGCCGCTTTTACCGCAGCGGCGATAGACCATGTTCTCATAACGTTTTTCGTTTGGGGTGTACATATTGCCATGCCTCCTATTATAGTTCCGCACGTGCCCTCCCAGTACCATGTCCTGCCGGAGGTAATTCCGTCCGTGCGCCTCCCGGAATTACCCCTGGGGCACTGTTCCGGGCACGTGCTGATTTTCTCTCCTGCCACTGGTCTGTGAAGGAGAGGTGCTGCCGTAAGTATAGCATAAGACGAAGGGAAAAGGAATTGATAAATAGAAAAAATCAATAGTTTTGTACGATATTTCATTGAAATTATGACAAAAATAGTGTATAATTGAGGATGGGAAACGAAGTTTCCAGAAAATAGAGGGGGATTCCGTAAAATTTTAAAACGAAATGGGGGAAGGAATTGAGAAAACAGGGTTTATGGAAAAAGTATGTTCCCATGATGATGACAGCGCCGCTTTTGCTTGGCGGATGCAGCCTGCTCCCGCCGGAGGAGACCGGGGGGCACTTGGTATTGGTGCAGGCTGTGGATTCGGTTCAATATGAACTGACGGAAGTTACACGTGAGGACGTGGAGTTAGTGAAGGATATCTATTGTACTTACCAGCAATCAAAAGAGGAAACGCTCAGTTTTGCGACATCCGGCAGGATGGTCAGCTATGTGCATGTGGGGGTTGGCGAGAATGTAAAAAAAGGTGACCTTCTGGCGGAGCTTGTGTCGGATGATCTGGTAGAAGCCATCAAAGAAATGCGGTATGACATTGAGCGGGAAACATTGCTGCTTGCCCAGGCAGAAGAACGGAAGGCATTTGACTTAGATGAGCTGAAAGTACAGTATAACCGCGGCGGCATGACACGGGCACAGTACGAGGAGCGAGTGGAGCAGACGGAACAGAATTACGCAGGTACGATCACGGGTTACCAGGACTCACTCTATATCAAGGGGATGCGTATGGAAAAGCTGGAAGAAGAGCTTGAGGGCTGCAAACTCTACGCAGGGATTGACGGTATGGTTTCCATGATCCGCGGTAAGATCATGGAAGAGGTTCTGTCGGATGGTGCCGAGGCAATCAAGATCATAGACAAGACCAGATGCTTATTCAGTATGGACGATATGGAATATGCGGAGCATTTTACGCCGGGGAAAGAATTTGCCCTTATGGATAATAACGGTACGGTGTATATGACGGAAGTAGTAGCGCCGGAGGAAGCGCCGGATGACGAGAAAATTTATCTGATGCTGACGGATGCGGACGCAGTGGTCGCTGTTGGTGTCCGCGCATATGCAAGGCTGGTCTTGGCCGAGAGCAAGGATGTGCTGGCGCTGCCAAAAAGTTTGGTTCACTATGCGGGGGATGATGCTTTTGTGTATTGCGAAAGTGAGGATGGCCTGAAAAGTGTGCGCTATATCAAGACGGGTCTGACCGGGTCGAAGCTTGTGGAGATCAAGGAAGGTCTTGAAGAAGGCGAGATGGTAATCCGCAAATAGCATTTGGTGTAACAGCAAGGCTGTGATAAATCAAGAAAGAGGATGGATATGGGAACTAAACAAAATAAAATTCGCAGACTGGCGGTATTGGTTCTTTCTGCCTGCCTTGTGCTTGCGGGCTGCGGCGGCGGTAAAGAAGTGGTGCAGGAAGCGCCGGAGCTGTTGGAGTTGGCAGGTGCAGTGCGGGAAGATGTATATGCGCAATACCGGGATGTATACTCACTTGAGATAATGGAGACCGTTGTATTGCCTCGGCAGGAGGAGCTTGGTTTTGAGCGTCCGGGTGTACTGGAAAAAGTTAACGTATACACGGGGAAAGCAGTGAAGAAGGGGGATGTTTTGGCAGAACTGCGCGATGATTCCAAGGAGCAGTACGAACGTTTGGAGGAGCAGCTCGCGCAGATGCGGGAGGACAATGCATACAATAACCGGCATCTGGAGATTGACATTGAGATTGCGGAACTTTCCGGCCAGAGCACAGCGCGTTTGGAAATGCAGTTAAAACAGATGAAGGAACTGCAGGCTTTGGAGGAGAAATACCTGCTTGACCAGCTTGAGGAAGCAGGGGAGGAACAAGGTGGATATCAGCTGATCGCACCGTTTTCGGGAACCGTTTCAGCGATTGTGGATTATAGGGAAGGGATGTCATTTTCAGTAGATATGCCGTTGCTGGTGTTGGTGAGCGAGGATGAACGATATCTTCAGGTAGATTATGTAAGCCCTAAGAAAATGGAATCCAGCCATGAATACTATGTGATGGTGGATGGAAAACGCTATGAGCTGGAATATTTGCCATACAGTACGGAGGAAATGCAGAAATTGACGGCAAAAAATGAGAAGAAAGTTACCCGTTTCCGTATGGTTGACGCACAGAATGCAGGCCTTGGAAAGAATGCATTTGTCTGTCTTGTGGGCGAATACCGGGAAAATGTGCTTTCCGTGCCGAAAAGTGTGCTTTACAAGGAGCGCAGGGATTACTTTGTTTATAAGGTCGAGGGTGAGAACCTTGTGAAGATACCGGTTGAAGTCGGGGTACTGGGTGATGCATACGCCGAGATATTGAGCGGGTTGGAGGAAGGAGCGTGTGTCTATGCGGAATAATAGCGGAAGGGATTTTTGCAGGAAAGAAAAGCGTGCCGGAAAAAAACGAGGATATTTAGCCAAACCGTTGGTTTGCATGGTGCTCCTGGTATCTCTCCTTGCGGGTACAGTACCGGTATCGGCAGATGATACAGAATATCAGACCATGACGGTGACAAAAGGAACAATGGCAGTAAAATCGCAGATGCCGGCCGGATTTATATATACGGGCCAGGTGCCGGTCGTTTTTGAGTCCGAGTGTGGTTCCACGACTTTCATTAGCTATCTGGTCAACATAAATGATTATGTGGGCAAAGGGGATCCGATTGCCCAAATTTCAACCGGTGTGGATGAGATCGCTTTGGAGGAGACAAAACTTCGCATACAACGGGCAGAAGAGTCAAGGGATCGGGTTTTTGCTGATATGCAGGAACAACATGATGCAGCAAAGCGGGCAGTGGCGGAGAGTTCCGGTACACAGAGACGCATTGCTGAACTGCGTTTGGAACAGCTTGAGATGGAGCAGGAACGGAACAAGCGCCAAGTGGAGGAAGAAGTTGCCGTATTGCAGGAACAGTTGGCGGCATATGAAGAAGCGATAGAGGTGACGCAGATCTTGGCCCCGGTAAGCGGGCAGGTTACGTGGCTGAATTATTTTAGCCATATGGATAAAATATGGGACGGGACAAAGATCGGTGAAATCGCATGCATGGATGAGCTGATGTTTGCTGTGAAGGATACAGGCAGTGTACTGCGTTACGGAATGCGCGTGTACATTACGAACGGGCAGGGTGAAAATGGGTTTGCTGCGACGATCGTCTCCAGTGGGTCAAAATATCTTTCAAGCAGCTTCAATGGGGAAAGGGCTATCCTGAAACCGGATTCACAGTCAGCGGATGTATGGGGATTTAATATGACCTATGAGAACATCCACATCGACAATGCCCTGTTGATCAGTACCGCTGCCGTGCGCAGGGATAAGAACGGTTCCTATGTAGTGGAGTTAAAGGACGGAAAGCTTATAAAACGCTATTTTACAGTCGGAAAAACAGTGAATGACCTTTGTTATGCGATTGACGGACTGACAGAGGGTATGACTGTTGTTGTTCAATAAGGGGGGAGAGCCATGCTGCAAATAATGCTTCAAAAGCTTTTACATAAGAAATGGATGGTTGTCAGCCTCCTGATAGGTAATATTCTTCTGGTGGCGGTGGCGGCGAGCCATCCGATGTATCAGGTCGCGTCCCTCCAAAGGATGCTGACGGATGAATTTGATAAATATTTTGAAGATAACAATGAAGTGCCGACGATGATGACATTGGAAGGCCGTGTCCGCAAGAGCGGAGGCATGCAGGAATATGCACAATGCCAAACAATTGCCGAAAATCTGTGCAAGGAACTTGGTGTCAAAGAAGGGCAGAGGATCGTACACCATAACCTGGTCGTGTCAACTTTCAAATCCCGGCTGGACCGCAATGGGGTGCGCAAGGAAAAAAAGTTTAAGGTCGGCAGTATGTCAGAGCTCAATGACCATGTATCTGTCCTGAGCGGCCGTATGTATGCGGATGAAATTTCAGAGGACGGTTTTATCGAGGCGGTAGTCACGATGAAAGGTTTTATTGAGATGGATTTGCTCGTAGGCGAGGAGATCGACTGCAAATTTCTGAAAAATGCGGATGATGAACCGCTTTCGGTTCGTATTGTCGGTGTGGTCAACAACTCGCAGGCACAAGATTCCTACTGGGTGGAGAAGCCGGATGATTTTGACAATGAAATATTGATCTCCCCCAAGGTTTTTGAGGAAAATTTCATTTATGGCGGGAAGATCTTTGAGCGCAATACCCGCTGGTATGTATCGTTTGACCCGGACTCGGTTGAATTTCTGAATGCGGCGCATATCGTAGAAAAAACACAGGAATACGTTGCGCTTGATTCGAGTTACGGGAAGATTTTCGAGCCGGTTTATCTGGGACTGATGAAAACATTCCTCAGCAATGAAAAAAAGGTAAACGTAACATTGATGATCCTGCAGGTTCCGGTGCTTTTGCTGCTCAGTGCGTTCCTCTATATGATCTCAAGGCAGATGATCGAGATGGAACAATCGGAGATTTCGCTGTTAAAGAGCCGCGGTGCTAGCAAAGGGCAGATTTTCCGGCTTTATCTGATGCAGTCCTCTTTTCTGGCGCTGATCGGGTTTGTCGTCGGGCTGCCGTTTGCAAGCCTGATATGCCGCATTTTAGGTTCGGCAAGTGCATTCCTTGAATTTGTGCAGAGAAGGGCTCTCACGATCCAGTACACGCCGAAGGTGTTTGTGTATGGGCTGGCGGCAGTCATCATTTCTGTGCTCATGGCAGTGCTCCCGGCATTGAAACAGAGCGGGATTACGATCGTGCGGCAGAAGCAGTCGCGCGCGCGCAGCAAAAAGCCTTTATGGCAGAAAGCATTTTTGGATGTTCTTATATTGGCGCTGTCGCTGTACGGATATTACAGTTTCACGCAGCGCACCGATGAGCTTTTGTCAGCGGTTATGACCGGCGGGGCTTTGGATCCGCTCCTGTTCGTCAGTTCGTCCATGTTTATCCTTGGCGCAGCGCTGTTTAGCCTCCGCCTGCAGCCACTTTTGGTGCGCCTGGTTTATTTCCTTGGGAAAAAGCGCTGGAAACCGGCGGGATATGCGTCCTTTTTGCAGATTATGCGAACCGGCAGCAGGCAGTATTTTATCATGACATTCCTGATCCTGACGGTGGCGCTCGGTATTTTCAATACGACAGTCGCGCGTACCATCCTTGCGAACGCGCAGAAAAACCTTGTTTATCATACAGGGGCTGACCTTGTAGTTAAGGAATTCTGGAAAAGCAATGAGGCGGCAGTGCGTGCCGGAGTAGCGGGCAGGCTGATTTATACGGAACCGGATTATGGGAAGTTCGGGCAGATTCCAGGAGTCCGTTCGATGGCGAAAGTATACCGTGGGGAAGATGTCGCATTTCAAAAAGAACAATTTTTAGTGGATGAGCGGATTGTGCTCTACGGTATCAATACGAAAGATTTCGGCCAGACGACGAGCCTGCCGGACGGGCTGATGGAGGAGCATTATTATACATACTTAAACCTGCTGGCAGGAAAAGCGAACGGCATCTTGGTCTCTTCTTCTTTCCGCGATATTTTAGGCTGTAAGGAGGGGGATACATTAACATACTGGTTGACGGAAGAAAAAGATTTGATGAAAGTACAGGCGGAAATTGTCGGTTTTGTGGACTATTTTCCGGGCTTCCAGCCAGGGAGTTATAAGATGTACCCGGATGGGGTGCCGTATGAGGAATGTGCATTCCTGATCGTCGGGCATCTTTCCACCATACAGGGAGCATGGGGTATACGGCCATATGAAATCTGGTTCGATATGGATTCTACTTCCGAGTTTTACCGTTTTGCCGAAGAAAATAACCTGAAGCTGGAAAAATGTGTTGATACGAAGGTGGAACTTGCGAATATCAAGCGGGATACGCTTTTCGAAGGCACAAACGGTATCCTGACGATGAGTTTTATTGTTATCCTGATCTTGTGCGGAGTAGGCTACCTGATCTACTGGATTTTGTCAATCCGTTCACGGGAACTGCTTTTCGGTATTTTCCGTGCGATGGGCATGTCGCGGGGGAGCATTCTGCGCATGCTGATCAATGAACAGATTTTCTCTAGCCTGTTATCCATTGGCTGTGGTGCGGGGATCGGCATTCTGGCATCCCATATGTTCGTGCCGATGATACAGATCGCGTACTCGGCTGACAACCAGGTATTGCCGATGGAACTGATCACACAAAGTTCGGATATGGGTCGTCTGTTTGGTGTGATCGGGTTGGTTTTGGTCATCTGCCTTGTGGTTCTTGCGCGGCAGATTTTCCGTATGAAGATCACACAGGCGTTAAAGCTTGGGGAGGACTAATATGATAGAGACGAAAAATGTATGCCGGGAATTTCCGATTGCGGGAGGAGAACCCTTTCAGGCGCTCAAAAATATATCCGTGAAAATTCCGAAGGGGAAGCTTACGATATTGCGCGGGAAGTCCGGATCCGGAAAAACCACGCTGATCAATATCATCGGCGCGCTTGACACGCCGACTTCCGGAGAAGTGTTTTTGGATGGCAAGAATATTGTCGGTGTTTCGGATAAAGAGAGGGAGCAGCTGCGCCGGCAGAAGATCGGTTTTGTTTTTCAGTCGGTGTCACTGATCCCGATGATGACTGTGTATGAGAATGTCGAGTTTGCCCTGCGTTTGTCGAACTATAAGGGTGACCGGAAAAAGCGGGTGGAGGAATGCCTCCATCTGGTCGGGCTTGGCAAACGTATGCAGCATATGCCACAGGAGCTTTCAGGTGGTGAGCAGCAGAGGGTTGCCATTGCGCGTGCTATCGCGCACAAACCGCAGGTCGTATTTGCGGATGAACCGACAGCGGAGCTTGATACCGCGACCTCGCTGGCCGTCATCAAGCTATTTAAGGATCTCGTGCAGGGGCAGGGGGTTACAATCGTGATGACGACACATGATATGGCGCTGATGAATGCCGGGGATATGGTGTATACTTTGGAGGACGGAAGTGTGAAAGTGGAATGAGCCAGGGGAAGAGGTTTTGAGTGTGCCCCTTTAACGCTGCAGTTCCGAAGATGAAATAATTGGTGGTTCATTTTCGGAACTGCCAGGCGGACGCGAAGTCTTCGCTGCAGGGGTTTATGACATTTGCGGTGGGTGCAGGGCGCTTTGATGTGAACAGAGTGCCGGCAGGATGCAGTGTATTATTTGCCGCAGCGGCAAAATTCCGGTATAACGGGAAGGGAATGTCCCGGAGAAGGAAGATTTGGCTTGATGCAAATAGCAGAAGGCAATTTGGTGTCATGTGGGTGGGGGTTACTTAAAATATTTCGGAATCTGAAAGCAGCTGGCGGATCCGGAGCTTTGGCTCCGCCACGAAAAGGGATATTCGGAAATGGAGGTTTTGTATGGAAGAGGAGACCAAGGCGGCGGAAAAACAGCCGATGATCCTTGCGGATAATCTGGTAAAAATCTATAAGACGGCGGAACTTGAGGTGCTGGCGCTGCAGGGGCTTGACCTCCAGGTGGAACGGGGGGAGCTGCTCGCCATTATCGGCAACAGCGGTTCGGGTAAATCGACGTTCCTCAACATGCTTGGCGGACTGGATACGCCAAGTGCGGGCAAGCTGTTTGTTGACGGGAAAAACTTGTTCACGATGACGGAAAAACAGCTTGTGGAATACAAGCGTGACACGGTCGGGTTTGTGTGGCAGAATAACGCGCGCAATCTTCTGCCATATTTGAGCGCGCTGGAGAATGTTATGACACCGATGCAGTTCGGGTCGGAGAAAAGAAAGAAGGAGCGGGCGCTGGAACTGCTTGATATGGTGGGGATGTCGCACAAAAAGGCGAGCCGACTAAGCCAGCTTTCGGGCGGTGAGCAGCAGAGGATCGCGATCGCGATCGCGCTGGCAAATTCCCCGAAACTGCTGCTCGCGGATGAGCCAACGGGTTCGGTTGACCGGAAAACCGCAGATTATATTCTGGATGTATTCCGGCATCTGAACCGCGATGCGGGTCAGACCATCGTGATCGTGACACATGACGTAGCGCTCTCCAAGCAGGTGCAGCGTGTTATCGCCATCCGCGACGGAAAATTCAGCAGTGAGCGTATCTTAAAGGAGCAGTATTCCCTTGATTCAGCGGAGGCGGCGGCAGTAAACTGGCAGGATGAGGAAACACAGGAAGAATTTGTTATTATTGACCGTGCCGGGCGTATCCAGATACCGAAGGATATGCTCTCTGAGGCGGGGATTGATGAGAATAAGCTGAGGATGGAAGTAAAAGACGGGAAAATTGTGTTGGAAAGAGTTTAAAGCACAACCGTCACCCCATTTCATATAATAAAGCAAATGTATGATTGGGGTAATTTATGGATTATTGTTCGGTTTTTCAGAGAAGGGCGGATGCAAAAGCCTGCATCAAGGGAAGTTGCAGATACCCGGATATCACAGGGGTCATGAAGCTTTATCAGCTTTGCGGCTGTGTCATGGTTACGGTGGAGGTCGAGGGGCTGCCGACAGGACAAAAGCCATGCGGTGGGACGATCTTCGCATTCCACATCCATGACGGCAGGGAATGCTCCGGGGACAGGGAGGACTGTTTTGCAGACGCAGGGGGTCACTATGACCCGCACGGTTGTCCCCACCCATATCACGCAGGGGATATGCCGCCGCTGTTTGGTGCGTGCGGCAGGGCATTCCTTGCGTTTGTGACGGACCGGTTCCGGGTGAATGAGGTATTGGGCAGGGCGGTCATCATACACGGGATGGACGATGATTTCCGCACGCAGCCGTCCGGAAATTCGGGAGAAAAAATTGCTTGTGGGATCATTCACGGAATATGTAAGTAGGATAGGATAAGGTTGGGATACCGTTTGGTGTTGTCCGGGCGATATCCCAACCTTATTATAATGGACGTTTTTTATATTCCTCTCCGGTATTATAAATATTTCCATATCAAGATTCTTATCAAAAAATCAGTAAATTTCTGTTTGACTTATTTTTGGTAAACTCTCGTTCCGTAAAATGATGGAAATGCGTGCACGGATCAATGATACTTCTCCACTTCCAAAATCTCTTCCGCCCTCGCCACCTGCTCCGGTGTCGGCGGGTCAATTCCCTCAAGCGGGTACGGGATGTTCAGATGCTTCCATTTTTCCAGCCCAAGTGTATGGTACGGCAAAATTTCCACCCGGCGCACGGTTTTCAGCTCACGGATCAGGTCGCGCAGTTCAAACAGCCCGTCCTCGTCATCCGTCAGCCCCGGCACCAACACATGGCGGATCCACATATCCTTGCCGAGATCGGAGAGGTATCTTGCCATCTGGACAATGTTCTCATTGTTCCATCCGGTGAGTTCCTTGTGCTTGTCGCTCACGATCTCCTTGAAATCAAGCATCGTGAGGTCGGTCACTTCCATCAATGCGTTAAATTTGCTCAGATACGGCTCTTCCATTGTGAACGGGTTGCCCGCCGTATCAAGCGTCGTGTGAATTTCTTTTTCTTTTGCATAGCGGAAAAATTCGGTCACAAATTCGGTCTGCAACAGCGGTTCGCCGCCACTGACGGTGATGCCGCCGTTTAATTTTCCGTTTTTCATCCAATAAGTTTTGTATCGGTACGCCTTTTCAAACAAATCCTTCGCAGTGTAAAGCTCGCCGCCTTCCATGCTCCAGGTTTCCGGGTTGTGGCAGTATTTGCAGCGCATCCGGCAGCCCTGCAGGAACACGACATAGCGCACGCCTGGGCCGTCCACCAGCCCGAAAGATTCAAGGGAATGAACCCTTCCTTCCATAATTCTACCTCCTGTCTCTGAATCCGTATGTGCCTTCATGACATAAAAAATAAAACGATTTGTGTCCGTACCGCTTGGAAAAGCCTTTTCCAAGACAAGGCACTAACGGGATTCGGTTGGTTTTTAGTTCCAAGTAAAGGTCTTAAAAAAGGGGAATTTTGAACACGAAGTCCAAAATCCCCCTTTCATCATGCCTGACTGCCAGGGGACAGAAAATCTGCCGCCCTGCCCGGTCTTAGTCTAACCAACTAACAAACAAATATTAGCGGGTCTTATGGCAAGTTCTTGCAATAACATCGTCCTGCTGCTTCTTGGTCAGGCTGATGAACTTAACAGCGTAACCGGAAACACGGATCGTGAAGTTTGCGTACTCTTCCTTCTCCGGATGAGCCTGTGCATCAAGAAGCTTCTCCGTACCGAATACGTTTACATTCAGGTGATGAGCACCCTGATCGAAGTAGCCGTCAAGAACCTGTACAAGGTTACCGACACGCTCTTCCTTGCTGTGGCCAAGAGCATCCGGGTTGATCGTCTGGGTATTGGAGATACCGTCGAGCGACCAGTGGTACGGAATCTTAGCAACGGAGTTCAGGGAAGCAACAAGGCCGTTCGTCTCTGCGCCGTAGCTTGGGCTCGCACCCGGGCTGAATGGCGTGTAAGCGGCACGTCCGTTTGGCATAGCGCCGGTTGCCTCACCATATACGACATTGGAGGTAATGGTAAGCAGGGACGTGGTCGGCTCGGAATTGCGGTAGGTGTGGCGGCGGCGGATCTTCTCCATGAAGGTCTTTAACAGCCATACACCGATTGCGTCCGCACGGTCGTCATCGTTGCCGTATTTCGGGAAGTCACCCTCGATCTCAAAGTGATCGGAGATACCGTCCGCGTCGCGGATAACTTTAACCTTTGCGTACTTAATCGCGCTCAGGGAGTCGATTACATGGGAGAAGCCTGCGATACCGGTAGCGAAAGTGCGGCGTACATCGGTATCAATCAGAGCCATTTCGGCTGCCTCATAGTAATACTTATCGTGCATATAGTGAATCAGGTTCAGTACGTTCACATAGATGTCAGCGAGCCAGTCAAGCCAGAAATCGTACTTCTCAATCACTTCATCGTAATCAAGGTACTCGCTTGTGATGCGCTCCATCTTAGGACCTACCTGGATGCGGTGCTTCTCGTCGAAACCACCGTTGATCGCGTAAAGGAGGGTCTTGCCAAGGTTTGCGCGCGCACCGAAGAACTGGATCTCCTTACCGGTCTGGGTAGCGGATACGCAGCAGCAGATGGAGTAATCATCACCCCATACCGGCTTCATAACGTCATCGTTCTCATACTGGATCGAGCTGGTCTCGATGGAGATGTGGGAAGCGTACTTCTTGAACTGCTCCGGAAGATCGCTGGAGTAGAGAACCGTAAGGTTCGGCTCCGGCGACGGTCCCATGTTCTCAAGTGTATGCAGGAAACGGTAATCCGTCTTCGTAACCATGTGACGGCCATCCATACCGATACCACCAACCTCAAGCGTAGCCCAGGTCGGGTCACCGGAGAAGAGCTGGTTGTAGGACGGAATACGTGCGAACTTCACCATGCGGAACTTCATCGTCATGTGGTCAATGATTTCCTGTGCCTCGGTTTCGGTCAGCACGCCGTTTTTCAGGTCGCGCTCAAAGTAGATATCAAGGAAGGTGGAGATACGTCCTACGGACATCGCTGCACCGTTCTGTGTCTTAACCGCTGCAAGGTAGCCGAAATACAGCCACTGGCAAGCTTCCTTTGCGTTCTTTGCCGGCTGGGAGATATCATAGCCGTAAATCTTAGCCATCTCCTTCATGCCCTTCAACGCGTCAATCTGCATCGTGAGCTCCTCACGCTGACGGATCACATCGTCGTACATGTTGCCGCAGCCGCAGTTTAACTTATCATTCTCTTTTGCCTTGATGAGGTAATCAATACCGTACAGGGCAATACGACGGTAATCGCCAACGATACGGCCGCGTCCGTAAGTATCCGGGAGACCGGTTACAACGTGTGTCTTACGGGCAAGGCGCATCTCCGGGGTATATGCAGCGAATACTGCGTCGTTATGTGTCGTCATATAATCTTCGAAGATGTGCTTTAACTCCGGATTGATCTCATAGCCGTAGCTCTCCGCAGCCTGCTCTGCCATCTTGATACCGCCGTAAGGCATGAATGCTCTCTTTAACGGCTTGTCGGTCTGGAGACCAACAACTTTTTCCAGATCCTTCATGCTCTCGTCGATATAGCCAGGGCCGTAAGAGGTAAGGCCGGAAACAACCTCGGTCTCGCAATCCAGAACGCCGCCCTTTGCGCGCTCCTCCTTCTGCAGTTTCTGCAGTGCGCCCCAAAGTTTGTTCGTAGCGTCGGTCGGGTCGGCAAGGAAAGCCTCGTCACCGTCATACGGCTTGTAGTTCTTCTGAATGAAGTCACGTACATTGACCTCGTCTTTCCAGATGCGGCCTTCAAAGCCATCCCATTCCTGATAATTGTTCATGGTTTTCATCCTTTCTTTGAAAATAAAATATATTGCAGCTTTGTCAAGCTCTGTCGCCATTATAGCACAAGCTGTCTGTTTTTGCAACCTTGGGAAAGCATAAATATATATGAAATCCCGATGAAAAATGTATAACTGACCGGCTTTTGGATAAACTGCCTGATACTAGGGATACTGCGCCTGCCGCGCTGAGGGCGGAAAAATTTTTGTCCTTGTCAGGCTCTGCATACTGCGGCAAAGCCTGACGGACAAAATCCGGTAAAAATCTCTTAGTGCAGTAAGAACATCCCTTTGCTGCCGGACAGTACCAATTATCTGACCGTTTTAAGCGCTTATTCCTAGCCGAAGTAGCGGTTCAGCAAGCCCTCAAACGCTTTTCCGTGCCTTGCTTCATCCTTTGCCATCTCATGGACGGTGTCATGGATTGCGTCAAGATTCGCGGCTTTCGCGCGCTTTGCAAGATCCATCTTGCCCGCGGTAGCACCGTTCTCAGCCTCTACGCGAAGCTCGAGGTTCTTCTTTGTGCTGTCGGTAACGACCTCACCGAGGAGTTCCGCAAACTTAGCGGCGTGTTCTGCTTCCTCGAACGCTGCCTTTTCATAGTACATGCCTACTTCCGGGTAGCCTTCCCTGTGTGCAACCCTCGCCATCGCAAGATACATACCAACTTCGGTGCACTCGCCGGTGAAATTTGCGCGAAGGTCAGCAATGATATCCTCGCTCACACCCTGTGCTACGCCGACAACATGCTCGGTTGCCCATGTCCTCGCGCCAGCCATTTCCGTAAACTTCGATGCTGGGGCACCGCACTGCGGGCACTTTTCCGGAGCAGCCTCGCCCTCATAAACATAACCACAAACCTGACATACAAACTTTGCCATAATAAATTCTCCTTTCGTGTTGTTTCAATCCGCCACCGCCGATTTTTTCTTGCTCGGCAATCTCTGTTGAAAATTAAAATAGTAATTGTTACTGATATAGATGATACATTATTCTTAGAACTTTGTCAATAGGTATTTCAAAAATATTTTTCTCATTTTACGTGGTAATATGCGCGAATCCTTCCTGAAATTCCGGATATTGACGGGAAGCGCCCGCACATTCCCGGCATTGTCCGCGGAAGAGCACGGTATGCCCCTCGACCGTACCGTCAAAACAGGCTGCCGCCAATGTGTTGATGTGGTCGAGCGGATCCATCAGAAGGTCGAGCACCCTGCCGCATCCGCTGCAGACTAGGTGATAGTGAGGCGTGGTAGTTCCGTCATAACGCTCGCTGCCGTCCCCGCAGGTCAGGCGCATCGCATCGCCCTGCTCGACAAGGAAATTTAAGTTCCGGTAAACCGTGCCGAGGCTGATGTTCGGGTAAAGTTTTCGCACCTGTGTATATACCATGTCCGCAGTCGGGTGTTCTTTTGTGCTCATCAGATATTCCTTGATGGATTGTCTCTGTTTGCTGTGTTTTACTGCCGCCATATTTTTCTCCGTTTCTAAAGCGTTTATACGGATGGTATCCGTAACGAATAAAAATTTGATATCAATAACTATTCTTATTATATGCAAAGATGCCGGTTTTGTCAATTCGTATATTTTGGAAATTTATACGGTAATGTCCTGTTATTATTTATGGCTGGTCAAATGCCGGGTGCTGTCGGTGGGCAAAAAGTTGAAAACCGTGTGCAGACATCCTGCCGTCATGGCATCAGCCGATGGAGATCCCTCGGGAACAGTGCCGTACTGCGGACATTCTCGAACCCCAAAAGCTGCGCGGTAAACCGTTCGAGCCCCAACCCCAGCCCGCCATGTGGCGGAACACTGTATTTGTGCAGCATCAGATAGCCCTCAAACAGCTCTTCATGCATACCGCGTGCATGCAGTTTTTGCAGCTGTTCCTCATAGGAATGGATCCGCTGGCCGCCCGTTGTGATCTCAAGCCCGCGGAACAACAGGTCAAAACTTAGCGTTTTCTCCGGGCTTTGTGGGTCATCCATCGCATAAAACGGACGCTTTGCGCTTGGGTAGTGTGTCACGAAGACAAACTCGCTTCCGGTTTCTTTTTTTACCAGTCCGCACAAAAGCCGTTCCTCCTCCGGCTCGAAGTCCAGCATATCGGTTATTTTACGGTGGCAGGAGCCTGCGATCCATTCCTTGGCGGCTGCAAAAGGAATATGCGGGATTTCCCCGATTTCCGGCAGTGTGCAGCCAAGCAGGGCAAGCTCCGCTTCGCAGTGTTCCTTTAAAAACGCGGTGCAGTGGATAAGCATCCGGTTTTCGGCTGCCATGATCTCCTCGAAGCTTTCGATATAGCCCATCTCAAAGTCCACACTGGTATACTCATTCAGATGTCTTGACGTGTCATGTTTCTCCGCACGGAAGACCGGCGCGATCTCAAATACGCGCTCAAATACCCCTACCATCATCTGTTTGTAAAACTGTGGGCTCTGTGCGAGGTAAGCCTCTTTCCCGAAATAGGGGAGCTTAAAAATATTTGCCCCTCCCTCCGCGCCGATGGCAGCGATTTTCGGGGAATGGATTTCTGTGAAATGCTCCATGTTTAAAAATTCGCGGAACGCCGTGCAGATCGCCGCCTGAATGCGGAAAATGGCGCGCTCTTTTTCATTGCGCAGTGTGATCGGGCGGTAGTCAAGAAGGTTTTCAAGCGAAGTATTCACCTTTTTCTGGTTGATAACAATGGGCAGTTCTTCATAAGGCGCGGATAAAACCTGTGCATTCTTAAGGCGCAGTTCGTAACCGGTCCGGGAACGCTCCTCGGCGACTATTTCCGCTGTAAGCCGCACACATGCTTCCTCGGCGAGCAGGTTTAGAGGGAAGGAAGCAGATTCCTCACTGTAAACACACTGTACGACGGCATCCCGCATGCGCAGCAGGACAAAAGCAAAGCCGCTCATGCGCCGGATTTTGTAGACCGCGCCGTGCAGGCGGACAGTCTCCCCGATGTGGTTTGCGAGTTCACATGCTTCCATTTCCGGGTTTGTTGTTATGGTATTATATTTTACTGTATTCATGTTCAATTCTCCATTCATAATATTTTTATATGTTTTTAATTCGTTTACGGAAAAAAAGGGATGCCCTGCATGAGCCGAATACGAAGTATGGATCTGTTATCTTTTCTGGATTCAGGTATCGCAGGTTTTCCTATAATAAACAAATCTTACGCCAGGATGGGGATTATTTTTCATCCTGCCGCCTGGTATCCGAGTGGACATAATCTGTATGTCCCATTCGATCACGACCTTTCACGGAATTTTTGTTTTAAAATCCGCCGTATCTGTTTTTGGCACACAAAAAAACCACACGGCAGATAAAAATACCAGTGTGGTTTTATTCTTATGATCCGCCGGGGCATGGTATATCCCGCCGGGTTTTGAATCTATCCCACACAGGCACAACACAAAGAGCGCTTGTACCTGTGTTCTATACAGCTACAAGCGCTTCTGATCGTCGTCCCTGTTCTGTGCGGCAAGCGAAACAAAAGCCCTCATTGTAAATTCTCCTCTGAATGTCTGATGGTATAAGACTAGCATAAGGTAAAAGGATTGTCAATAGGAAATTCGGCATCATTTAAAATGCCACCGCCCGTTGTTTTTGCTGCTCCGGAAAAATTGTCTATATCCCCGTTTCTTCATTACTTCCCCGCTGCGGGGGTTATTGACATCATGCGTAGCCGTGATATACGGTATTCCATCTTTTTTTAGTTGTCCGATCACTGCTTTTCCGGCTTCTGTGACGATTCCGCGGTGCCAGAATTCTTTACGCAGCCCGTATCCGAAATCATGGCTGGCTTCGGTGCCGGTATTGACATACCCGATAGGAAAATTATCTTTTTTAAAGCAGATTGCGTAGTTGTATCCATTCTCCCGGTTATATTTTTGGACATATTGCTGCTCATAAAGTGTTTTTGCCTCTTCCATTGTTTTCAAAGGAAACCAGGGCAGGAATATATTGGTTTCTCGGTCACTGTAAATTTCGTAAATAGCTTTCAGATCTTTCTCCGTAAACTTTCTTAAAATAAGTCTTTCTGTTTCAAGTGTCGGAGTATTCATTTTTTTCCTCCCGTAAACTTTGATTTTTTGTCATATTATGTGATTTATCCTCATGCATTTTACAGCCCTGGAAAATCTGGGGGGCAAAATAGAGCCAGTGGAAAAAATAAGGATTTCTATCATAACCGCCCTTATCACATTCTGCCAGTACCATATCTTATATTTGTTGATGGAAAATTTGATGATATTCCCATGCGAACGGAATTAGTTTTTTCAAATATATCATTTCCACGTTCCGTTTACAAGCATAAATATGGGGCATGTCAACCGCCGTACCATCTATTTTCAAATATTTAATTCCATATCCGTTTTGTAAAAGTCTGTTTCTGCCACGGACGGCAAATGAACGAGAGTATCATATCCGTTAATATAATACCACAAAAACCTTGAGACCACCATAAATACTATTTCGTTTTTTGTTTCATCAAGTATTAAAATTATATGTTACCTTTTCGCTTTTATTGATTTTTCTGTTTTGCAGTATTGTTTTTGTGTCCTCAAATGAAAAAAATTCCTTGTATTTTACAGGCGTGCATGTTATTCTTTATCTATGGAAAAATTGTTTTCCGGCATCATTTTTTTCGTTCTTTAAATACTCCGGATCCGTATAGGGCTGCTGCAATCCTGCCGGATTCCGGAGGGCAAATCAGCTCTATTTACAAATGTTCCGTGGACAGGGGGCATTTCGGAAAAAATAAACCAACAGGAGGATATTAAAATGGAAACTTTACTGGATTTTGTAAAGAAACTTAGTTTCACCCGCGTTGGCGGCAGCGCGGAGGAAAGAGCGGCCGCCGAGATGATACGGGAGGAGATTGATCGTTGCGGGAAAGAAGCGGGCAGCGATATCCGCGGCGAATTCATGCCGTTCCGGATCCCTGGTGCGGATGTGGAAAAATGCTCCGTGACCGTACAGGGGCGCGAAATCCCAAGCAAGCCTTATCTTCGCTCCGGTGACATTGACCGGGAATGCAGGCTGCTTTATATGGACGATGCCCTGGAAATTGATTTTGCCGGGATCGGGGATCTGAGCGATACGGCAGTTTTGCTAAACGGTATTTGGGACGAGGAAACATTCAAACGCCTGGTAGAACACAAGGCCGCCGCATTTCTTGTAGTGCAGGGGAAATATTATTTTTCGGCGGAGGAAGTTTCCCTGTATGCAAGGGAATTGAGGCCGCATCTGATCCGCAACGGGAAAATCCCGGGTTTTCTCATTACAGCGTCCGACGCAATGGCTTTGGTGCAGCAGGAGACCGAAACGATCCGTCTCACATTAAAGCAGCAGGATGTGGAGCGGGAGAGCCAGAATGTCCTCGCAGTCATTCCGGGGACGTGGGATACAGAGGAAGAGATTGTTTTGACCGCGCACTATGATTCTGTTCCCGTAGGCACCGGTTCCTGGGATAATGCGACGGGAGCCGCCGCCCTTCTCGGAATCTACCGCTACTTTGCCGCGCATCCGCCGAAAAGGACTCTGCGCTTTTTGTGGTGCGGCAGCGAGGAACTGGGGCTGCTTGGTTCAAAAGCGTATGTAGAACAAAATGAAAGCCGGTTAGAGCAGATCAAATTCTGTTTTAATTTTGATATGTGCGGCACAGCTCTGGGGGCGAACCGGATTATGATGACCGGCAATAAAGAATTGGAAACTTTTGTAGACCAATACTTAAAACTCACCGGGTACTCCGCAAGGACAAGGCAGGGGGTACATTCCAGCGATTCCGCACCGTTCTGTGATAAGGGGATTCCTGCGCTCGGCCTTGGACGCGGCACGGGCACGGCGGAAATACATACGATCCATGATCTGATCCCGACCGTAAGTGATAAGGCGCTCCGAAAGAACGTGGATTTTGCTGTCCGCATGATCGGGGACATGGCAAACGCCGCCGTCCTGCCGATTAAGCGGGAAATACCGGAGGATAGGAAAAAAGAGCTGGATAAATATTTCCACCACGATACGGAGAAAAAGAAGGAAGAAAAAGTATAGTATAATTTGGTTAGACGTATATTTTGTGGAATTTCTCATTGGTATTAAGTGCTTGAAAGTTTTGGTAAATATGAGCACTAGACCACAAGAATAGTTAATAATGGGATAAAATAATATAATATATATGTGCATAGCTAATTGCATATTGAAAAAACAGAATATATGTTCTATAATCTGATTGAAGGTATGATGTACGAGAAGTTAAGATTTGTCAAATATATATTTTTTATGCTTGGTGAATTATACTAGTGTACTGTATCATAGATATTTAGCGTATCTTTCACCTCTGTTATGAGGTGAAAGATGAAATTATCGGATAAAGTGGTATCAGCTTTTCTCTGGTATCACCTGTTTGGAGATGCCACCGTATTTTAGCTTCATCACGATTGCGCCTTGTTTCCCCCATGCAAACAGTTCGCTTTTTAGTTTGGTGATTGTATCTATACGACGTGACAGGCATTGGCGTGCCATCACATTAAGCTCAATTTCAGCCATGTTAAGCCAGCTCCCATGCTTGGGCGTATAATAGATTTCCAGACGCTTTATTATTCTTCTTGCTTCATCTGGTGGAAACGTTTTGTAAAGAGATGCGGCTTTATGGGTATTAAGGTTATCCATGACCAGAATGATCTTTTCGGCATCCGGGAACATCACATCTGATAAATATTGGATTTCCTGTGCCCAGTCAATGGCGGTGCGGTGCTCATGGACACTTACATGGTGCTTTCCCCCAAATGGTTCCACGAAAGCGAATATGCTGCAGGTACCCTTCCACTTATACTCTGGATCGGTTTTCCGATCATCGCCAGAACGCATGGGTAACGGCTCCCTCACGTCCCCTAACAACTGGTACGGCTTTTCATCCATACAGACAACAGGGCGTGCCGGATCGTATGGAAGTTCATAAACATCAAGGACATCTTCCATACAGACCACAAAATCAGCATCTTCTTTTGAGGGGATACACCAGTAATCATTCATGTGAGGTCGAAGTTTATTTTTTTAAGCCCTGCCAATTGTATCTTTACTGACCGGGACATCAAGCGCTATTTTTGCCTGTTCTTCCAACAGCCGCAGCGTCCAGCGGGAATGTCCTTCCGGAGCTAGGCTGCATGCGGTTTCGATAATGCGGGCTTCTGCGCATCCGTCAAATTTCCGACGTGCTTGGCCGGAGTTAACATTACGGTTGAACGAAATGATGCCTCCAATCCCTTTTTCAGAATAAAGTTTCGCTGTGTTGGTAACCGTGGCCATACAGACACAGTTTGTTTTAGCAGACTGTCCATGGGTAAGAATTTTGCCATATGCCTCATCCAGATCAATGATAATCTGACATCTGTTCCGAACTGTTTTTGTTGTTTTCTTTTTACGCATAACGGATTTCAATATTCTAAGTTCGTCATCCGTTAATGAGATTTTGTATTTTTTAGACCTTGCCATAGGAATCACCGCCGTTTCTTTTAGTATATCACGAAACGACTTGATAAACCAGCAATATTAAAATATTTATCAATGATACCGTGCACTAGATGGAAGGTTTGGTTTGAAGGTGAAAATTGTATTGAAGATATTAAAGAATGGAATCAATATTAATTACGAATTTGTGAAGGAGAGTAATTATGACGGATATAATGATAATAAAGAATGATACTGAGGAGATGAAAAGAGGAGGGAGTATTTATTATAGTTTGAATATAGAACAATTAAAACAGCATGATTATAGAAAGTTGGGAGAAGTATATTTTTTTGGCAATAAAGGTTTGCTGATGCGGGCGGATTTTAATTCTAACGGTTTTGATAAATATACTGATTTGGTGAGTAAATGCAAAATGATAGTTATTAACTGTGGAAATGCAAATAAAAATATTGTGATAAATAGAATTTTTGAGTTTCTCAATAGCCAAAAGCACTACGGACCGATAATCGAAGTGGGCGAGAACGATGTTTATTATTTTCCGAGACTGTGCCATGAAGATATTTATTTGATGAAGAATGTATTGCAAGAACGGTTTGAAAAAGAAAAGGTTAATATTATTATATGAGTGGATTTCGACAAGAAAATTTTGGGAAAGAGAGATGGGGGCTGTCAAGATGAGTTTTAAAGTAATTTCGATGTTTTCGGGTGCTGGCGGATTGGATATGGGATTTCATAATAAAGGGTTTAAAATAATATGGGCGAATGATTTTTCAAAGGATGCTTGTGATACGTATGAAAGATGGGCAAATTATGAAGAGAATGGAGATAGAAAAGATGAAGAAGATTGTACAATTGTTGAATGTGGAGACATTTCAAAATTGGACTTAAATATGGTTATGCCGGGAGTGGAAGTTGATGTAGTATTGGGAGGATTTCCTTGTCAGGGATTTTCGCTTGCTGGTCCCAGACAAGTTGATGATTCAAGAAATGTATTATACAGATATTTTGTCCGGATGGTCGAATTGAAAAAACCAAAAGTTATTGTCGCTGAAAATGTGATAGGAATTAAGACTTTAGGAGAGGGCGCAGTATTTGATAAAATAATAGAAGACTTTTCGGAACTTGGATATACAATGTCAGCACCTACCGTAAATGCTAAAAACTATGGTGTTCCCCAAGATAGAATGCGGGTGATATTTATTGGTATACGAAACGATATTAGTAATGGAGGGGCATATATTTTTCCGTCAGGGGATCCTAAAATTGTTACTTTAAAAGATGCACTTAAAGGATTAGACAAGGTAAGAATGGAAGATGTCTGCCAGGCACCATTTTCATCAAGATATATGTCGAGAAATCGCAAAAGAGATTATGAGGAAGTGTCTTTTACAATTCCGGCTATGGCAAAACAAGTTCCTCTAAGCCCTGATTCGGGTGGGATGGAGTTTGAGAGTGTGGACAAATTTGTTTTTATAGGAAAAAATAGAAGATTGAGTTATAAAGAGGCGGCGGCGATACAAACTTTTCCAAGACATATGGAATTTTGTGGTGATTTAGATAGTAAGTATAGACAAATAGGGAATGCTGTCCCGGTAAAATTGGCAGAGGTTATTGCAACAGAGGTGAATAAAATTTTAACTGTTAAGGATTTGTCTCCATATTTGAATATAGAAAATCCGGAAGAGGAGATAAAGACGAAAGCAGATAAGAGAATAACAAATACGGTCATTAGCGGAAAAGCGTTTGAGTACGCAACTTTAATAGAGATGTATCGTGAATTGAGCGAACATGGATGGGGGAGTGATCAGATAGAAATCATAAAAGATAAAAACTATCAAAATATTGAAAAGGCTTATCAGGTTATTCAGAGTTATGATGAGGATGCAAACGATGATGACGGGATTGAATTAGTTCATATTGAAACTTTATCCAATGATTATAATAGGGCTGCACGAGTGGCGGCAATGTATTTGAGAAGAGTTGAACCTATATTAAAACCAGATAAGAAAGTGTATGGAGTATTAAGTGCAATGCCGGATACAGCTGGGGCAAAAGGGGATGTAAGGGATATAGATTTTGCAGTGTTTGAAGATAAAATGCATAAAAAGTTGATTGGTGATATCGGAATTAGCTGCAAAAATAACCATGAGGCGGTTAAACATCCACGGATTACTGAAGATCCGGATTTTGCAAAAGCATGGACAGAAAATCAGTTTAATTGTAGTCGAGATTTTGTAGATGGCATGAACAAGATATTTGATAAAATTCAAGAGTATTCGGAAAAATATCATAATTGGTCTCTGGTGGATGATAAGATGGATGCTATCTATTATCCAATTATAAAGCTTTTTGTAGCAGAGATTAAGCAACTTGGTATAATAAAAGAAAACGAAGATACGGAACATCAAAACAGAAAAAAGAGATTTGTTCGATTATTTTTCGAATACATGTTTGGAACACAGGATTTTTACAAAATTATTAAAGAGGATAATATGGGTGCTACAAAAGTATATCCATATAATATGCATGGCACTCTTATGAAATCATTTAATGGGAATAAAAGTGAAGAGGCAGTACAAACTATTACTTTACCAGAGGAAATTGTTGAGGTTCGTGTTAAACCTAAAAGTAAAACTACTTTGGAAGTGTATTTTGATCAATGGATTATTTCTATGAGGCTTCATAATGCAGATTCAAAAATTACTAGAACGTCACTAAAATTTGATGTTCAAATAAAAGCTCAGCCACGTAAAGTGATGGGAGTGATATTACCTTGGTCAGAGAATGGGGGAAAAACTGATGAAATTATATGAGTTTGAAAGTAATCTTGCAGTGGGTTTGGAGGAGCGAGTGGAAAAATTGACAGACGAAGCTATAAATGAAAGATATGAAAATGGCGAAGCGAGAATAATTACTGAGCAAGGCGCGGTTAAATTGTCTTTGGTTAAGGATGTGTTTACTGGGGATAATTATCAATTAAAGCCAAAATATCAACGACGTATTACTTGGGATGCAAAAAAGAGATCTAAGTTAATCGAATCATTTATAATGAATGTGCCAATCCCGCCAGTATTTGTCTATGAAACCGATTTTGATAAGTATCAGGTTATGGATGGTTTGCAAAGGATTACAGCTATTATAGACTTTTACAACGACATGTATGAATTGGAAGGTCTTGTTCAATGGTCAGAATTGAATGGCAGAAAATATACTTCTTTGCCGCAGAAAATAAGGGAAGGTATCGATAGAAGACAATTGTCAGTAATCACTTTGTTAAAAGAATCGAGCAAAACTTCAGAGCAAGAAGATGAAATGAAGAAGATGGTTTTTGAGCGGTTGAATACTGGTGGAGTTACTTTAGAGGATCAAGAGATAAGAAATGCGTTGTATGATGGACCTTTTAATGATTTATGCATAAAACTTTCGCGAAACGAGTCATTTAGAAGGCTATGGGGTATTACGCCAGAATTGGATAGGGCAGATGGTAAAGATGAAATAGATAATTATGATCAGGCTCTTCTATATACAAAGAATAGGATGTATAATAGAATGTTTGATGTGGAACTAGTACTCAGATATTTTTCAATGAGACACATTGATGAATTTAATGGAAAAATTAATAAATTTTTAGACTTATGTTTGCAAGTGGGAAACAAATACAAAGATGAACAATTATCAGTTTTAAGGGAAGATTTTGAAAATACGATAGAGAAGGCAGAAAGACTGTTTGGTGATAAGGCATTTTGCCAATATGTATATATCAATGGGAAAGAAAAGTGGACAGCTCCCCAAAAAATGATATATGATCCATTGATGTTGGTTTTAAATCAGCTCGATTCATTATGCATTAATTCTAATATGGATAGAAATATAGAATCTTTAGAAACATTTTATAATGAGTATCGGAATGAATTTGACGGTAAACATCAGTCTAAAAGTGACATATGTAAGAGAGTGGAATTATTTAGGACATTTATAAATACTTTGTTGTCAGAAGGTAGATAGCGATGAATGGAATACAGATATATTGTGAAAAGTTTAAGAAGACCATTGATGAGATTAAACAATTTATAGAGGGGATAGATTTACAAAAATCAATGATACGTGAATTGATACGGTATGATACTGATTTGAAAGGCAAAATTAGTAATACATTACAGTATGGAAAAATAATTAAAGAGATTGCGGTAACACCAATTCAGTATAATGCGGTGATTATTAGTGTCTACGGGTGCTTTGAACAATTTATCGACAATGTATTTGATTGGTATTGTAATAATCTATGCAATGTAGCTAGTGATTATGCTGAACTACCTCAAGAAATAAAGGACAAACATATTAAGAAGTTGGGTGATTTCTTAGTGAATACTCAGCGTTATAAAAGTTATAATTTGGATGAGATCAACGCGATTCAGAATGCATATGTGGCCTTTGATAATCCGAAGGATGGTTTAGTAAAGAATAGATGTTTGTTGTTAAATCATGGGGGGAATCTAAAAATTGATCAGATTAAAGATTTGGCTAAAGGGTTAGGAGTGGAAAACTTTGTTCAGAAAATTACAGAGAATATTAGATTTAAATCTTATTTTATTGAGCAAGGGATACATAGTGAGCAAACGTATCAGCGATTAAAAGGACATGATGCGAAGGCTTTGTTCGATGTATTAAACCAATTGGTTGAAGCAAGAAATAACGTAGCACATGCTTGGGTTGAGGAAAGAATTGAACTGAATTTGGTCAAGGAAAAATGGCTAGAATACTTGAAAATCCTGTCTGAGGCTATATGTATAACCATACAGACTTCTTTTGTTGAATATTTGTATAATACGGGTAAATTATATGGGCTTGGAAAGCCCTTGGATGTGATAGATGGTCGTATTATCTGTATAAACAGTGGCGGTGTAATTTTGAAGGTGGAGGATAATTTAATTGCAAAAGACGGTGAAGGAAAAATAAAGCTTTTTAAAATAAAAGAGATAAAAGTTGATGGAAAATCAATAAATGAAACGGAAGATATTGAAAGAAATATTGGAATAGAATTGGTATCACAAGAAAATTTAAATATCCATAAAAACTTTGAGTTTTATTATTATAAATGGTATTAAGGGTCTGTTAAAGTGAAAATATTTTTATAACCTCAGTGCCGTGATATTATGAAGAAAATGGTACGATTTTGAATTCAAGGATTATTATGGTGTGGAATATCCGGGAACTGAAATTTTTATCAGCAATATTGCGTGGAATAGTGAGGGTTTTTCCGCATGATCGGGGACATGGCAAACGCCGCCGTCCTGCCGATTAAGCGGGAAATACCGGAGGATAGGAAAAAAGAGCTGGATAAATATTTCCACCGCGATACGGAGAAAAAGAAGGAAGAAAAGACAGAAAACACAAAAGCCGAATAATGATATATCAAAAACAAACCTGACGACAGTTGCAAAATGAAAAGAGGACGAGGGGATACAAAATGCAATATATCGCTCATTATCCGTCACCGCTCGGCGGCATTCTCCTCGCTGCGGATGAAATCGGGCTGACCGGGCTTT
This sequence comes from uncultured Lachnospiraceae bacterium, assembly GCA_947053345.1. Classification (GTDB taxonomy): domain Bacteria; phylum Bacillota; class Clostridia; order Lachnospirales; family Lachnospiraceae; genus RGIG4057. The sequence goes on along the minus strand of CAMRSM010000034.1, from coordinate 5,393 downwards.
GGTTTGAAGGTGCGAAATACTTTGCCGCGGGTCTTAAAGAGGCAAGGGAAGAAAAAGATACCCCGGTTCTCGGACGGGCAAAAGAGTGGCTGGCAGTTTATTTTTCGGGCAGGGAGCCGGACTTTTTGCCACCGGTTCATCTGGAAGGCACTCCGTTCCGGCTTGCGGTCTGGGGAATCCTCAAAAGAATACCCTACGGGAAAACGGTCACTTACGCGGAGATCGCAAGGGAAATTGCCGGGCAGAAAGGACTTTCGCATATGTCTGCTCAGGCAGTCGGCGGCGCGGTGGGGCATAATAAGATTTCCATTATTGTTCCCTGCCACAGGGTTGTAGGGGCAAATGGAAGCCTGACAGGATATGCCGCGGGAATCGACAAAAAGGCGGAGCTTCTGGCGCTGGAACTGGCGGATATGCAAAGTTTCAAGATCCCGACGAAAGGGAAAGCGCTGTAACAGAAATCGGATGCCATCTGCTAAAAAAATACTATTATTATCCCGGCCGATATCATAGTGACCAATACAGGCGGTAGTATGGCCGACATCCAAAAGAATAATCCGCCGCCCTGTTTTTGATATCTTGTTTTGTTGTAAGTAATGGCGGATAACAGCCAAACGATGTTATACAATGAAAAGCGTGCTGCAAAGCTGTAATCTGAAACAAAATTGCTTGCCAATGAAAACCATATAGTAATAACGGTATAGTTAAGGCATACCCCAAATACGCTGTTCAATAGAATGGCGGTGTATTTTGAAAACATTTTCCACTCCTTTCAAGGTTTTTCTTTCGCGTGCTGTAAATATTTTGTGCTGCTTGAGAGTTAAGCCGCTGTATCTGCGGACATGACAGAGAACGCGGGTGCGGCGGCTCCGGTTATGGCGTTCTAATTATGTCTTCTGCTATAAGGTAATAACCGAATTTAGGGAAGCGTGGAGCAGATTGTCGGTTATGGTTTCTTCGCTGTCTTCTAACCGGATATATTTTAAAACATCCGGCAGAGACAGGGATTTATGAAGCAATTCTATATAATATTCTGCCTTGTTATCATCGGATATAATGGTGGATTTTATGATTGACACGATTTCTATGATCTCATCTTTTTCCAGATTCCGTACATATGGCGGCTCCGGGGTTAAAACTTTCTTTGCTATAGAATCCAAGTCCGTCCATCCCCAATATTCAACAAACTCTGATAAGGTATGGGTTTTTCCGGTAATGCGGTTTAATTCCTGCAATTCGTAACTTCCGTCCCCGTTCGGGTTTTCCACAACAGAGTCAATTAGATTTTTGACCACATCAAGATTTTCATTTTTAATCCGTGGATATTCCAGTATTTTTCTCAAAAGTCCTCCTTTGGAAATTTGGGCACAATGGGAAATCTTAAGCGAATGTAACGCATTAACACCAACATCATACCACAAACGCCAGCATAATTCCATAAAATATTGTTTTAATTTTCCACCTGTACTATTTTTTCCCTGCTGTTTGTTCCTCCTCGTGAACCATTACCCCGGTCATATTGAAAGTCGGTCGGCTTCATGGTATAATGTCGGCAGACATGATACCTGCGCTGATTTGCCGTCCGACCGAAGGGAGGACAGTTTCCCTGGCAAATCATGTGCAAGCCCCGCAGGGAACATGTCGGAACGACATGGTATAATGTCGGCAGACATGATACCGGCACCGGTTCGCCGTCCGACGAAGGAGGACATTTTCCGTGGCGAACCGTGTGCATCCGCCGGGGGCAGCATGTCGGAACGACATGGTATAATGTCGGCAGACTTATACCAGCGCAGATTTGCTGTCCGACCGGAGGGAGGACAGTTTCATCGGCAAATCATGTGCATGCCCCGAAGGAAACGTGTCGGAACGGCATGTTATTGTCTGGCCAGCATCCCATTTACCCGATCAAAATAATTCTACGGTGACAATACAATGCGCGAAACAGAACAATTTGCACAATCTTCCATATTATTGCTCATCCTGACGGTTGCCGCAGGCTTTACAGCGGATAATTTTTCACTGCTGCTGTTGGCAGGCGGGATTTTTATGCTCTTTTTCACATACCGCAGTTTATCTCAGGAAATGACAGGGTGCGCGTTGGGCTTTCAGCTTTTGCTTTCTTTCGTCTATGTTCTGCTTTCGCGAAATATGGCAGTATACCTTATATTCTTTGAATATCGGCCGTGCACATGGGGGCAGAGATTCCGTTTTTTGCGTCCGCTCCTGCCATCCGCTGCATATCTGATTACATTTTTTTTCGGCATTGTGCCTTTTTTCGCTCCGGACGGAAACGGGCAGACCGATCTGCCGCGCGTCCTTTTGAACGCATTGCTCCTGCTTGCCGCCGCTCTGGTCTTAGCGCTCGGCGAACATCTGGCGGTCAGTTATCTTTCCGCTAAAAATGAAACGGTACGGGTCGTCAGTATAACGGCGCTCGCTGAGTTCTACGAGAAAAAACTTAATCAGGAACTGGTCATGAAAAATTATCTTGCGGACAAGACGGCGCGTCTGGAGGAGCGTGAAAATATAAGCCGGAATATCCACAACAGCGTAGGACATTCGGTGACGGCCGCCATCGTGGCGCTTGATGCGGCGGAGCTTTTGGTGACCGCCGACCCGGACAGGGCGGGGGAGAAGATCAGGGCGGCAAACCGGCGCATCCGCATGGGACTTGATTCGATCCGGCAGGCAGTCCGGATATTGGACGGGGAAGAAAGCCTGCTTCCGGTTGCGGATTTTGCCGGCAGCCTGCAGGAACTTGCGGAAAACTTTATGATGGATACCGCCCTGCAGATCCGCATGGATGTTATGGATTTTGCACCGGGCTTATTGCTGCCGCGTGAGTATGGCGGTTTTTTGCACGGGGCGGTTTCCGAACTGCTCGCAAACGGAATACGGCACGGCAGCGCAGACCGTTTCATTATTCGTTTGACGGCGGACAGCGCGCATATCCGTATTTACGTCAAAGACAATGGAATCAGCGATTTTTCCCTGCAAAATTCCCATGCGAGGATCGAAAATGGGTATGGCCTGAAAAAAATACGTTCCTTTGCGGAAAAATGCGGCGGCAGTGCGGCATTTGAAAATAACCGCGGCTTTCAGGCTATGATCACGCTGCCGCTATTTAAGGACAAAGATGCGAGAAAAGGATGAAATCTTTGAAACATTTTTTGCAGCCACAGGAAATCTAACACGCCGCCCTGTGCGGCAGAACGGGAGAAAAGATGGAAAATCTTCGTGTGCTTTTAGTGGACGATGAACCGTTGCTTTTGGAAAGTCTTGAAATTATTTTAACCTTCCATGGAATGAAAATTACCGGAACCGCCCCGGACGGCAATGCCGCTCTGGCGGTACTTGAAAAAGCAGACTGTGACCTTGCCCTGGTGGACCTAAATATGAAAGGAATGGGCGGAATCGAGCTGATTTCCAGAATCAAGGAGGAATATCCCGATATTAAAATATTGGTGCTCACGACATTTTACGACGATAAAAACATCACCCGGGCAATTGCGGGCGGGGCGGACGGTTATCTGTTAAAAGACAGCGGCAAGGACGCAATCCTCGGTGCGATCCGTCAGATCATGGGCGGGCACAACGTGATCGATTCGCGGGTCATGCAGCGGCTGGCGGCCTTGATGGGGGCGAAATCAGGGAAGGATAGTCCGGACGCAAACGACGGGAAGCTGCCTGCCGATATGACAAGGCGTGAAAAAGAAATCTGTACCCTGCTTGCGCGTGGTTTTACGAACAAACAGATTTCCGAAACCCTCTTTATTTCGGAAGGAACCGTGAAAAATTATATTTCCTCCATCTATGATAAGACGGGAATCCATGACCGCGCCAAGCTGGTCGTGGCGATGAAAGACGATGGCTTGTGATGTATTTCCATCACTTTAGAAGCAGGTCTTTTCGGTCAAGACTTAAAAGGTTTCGCTGTCCGGAACATAAAAATACAGCAGATGGGAAATTTGTAAGACCTGCTCAAAACGTGACTGTGGTCATATTTGCATATGACCACAGCCACTGTTATTTTGCGGGAAAATAAAGTAAAATAGTTTTATCAAAAGAAAGGTGGTGATGGGGATGCCGCAGAAATTGTCCGCAATGAAGTACATAAAAAACAATGTGCGCCGCGTTGCCGTGCTGACCGTTAGCCTTGCGCTTTGTTTTGTGCTGGTTTATCTGACGCAGTTCATGCTTTCCACGACCGAGGAAAGCTTTAAGCGCATTCTGCTGGGGAACACGGGCAAAATGCAGGTTATCTCACTGGCGGGAAAAACGACGCTCGGCATTGATACAGATCACATGAGCGATGAGGAGTTTGTGGCCGTGTATGCGGAAAAAAACAGGGCGCTTGCGGAAGAACTGAAGAAAACCGCGGGGGTAAAGGATGCATGGTACGGCGAGATAATCTATTGCCTCATTACGGCAGCCGTCGGACAGATGACATACGAAGTGCCGTTGGCGGAAGAGGAAAAAATCCCGCAGATATTGAAATACTTTGACGCTGAGCTTGTGGAGGGCAGACTTCCGGAGCATCCTGGTGAGATTGTCCTTGACCGGCTGTCAATGAAAAATAACGGCTATGTGCTGGGCGGGTATTTTAACGAGAGAGATTACGAGAATCGTTATAAGATTGTTGGGGTGCTGGAATGCGATACTTATTTTGGCTGCGGCATCCCGGTTGCGGGATGGAGCGTAAGATCGGCCATTGTTGTGCTTTCGGAGGGCATTGGTGATATGTCGGCGGTACTTCATGGAATCGGTGTTGACGTGAAGGAAAACTATGATACGGTAGTTGACCGGAAATGGGGTGAAACATTTTTGCAGAAGGAAGTCATTGATGTGATCAGAAATTCCACGAGCCTTATTTATGCAGGCATCGTGGTGCTGCTTTTAATCTCCCTGACCGTGGTATACACCACCTATCTGCGCGACCGGCACAACGAATGGTGTCTTTACTGTTCCATCGGATATTCTCGGGGGGATATTTACTGCGCCGTGATGCGGGAATTGCTCTTTACATTCGGGATAGCGCTTGCGTCAGGCGGAATCATCAGCATTTTGGCGGCGGTATTGGTCAAGAACACTATGTTGGTACCGCAGGGGCTGCAATGCAAAATCTTTCGTCCAAAGACTGTGCTGGAGATTTTTTGCACTTATACGTTTTTGCTCGGCATCCTGCAGATTCCGGTGCGGTACGCGCTTTATAGGATCCGCACCGTGGACGCGATCGAAGATGATTTATATTAAAGGCGGAAAACAGAAACCTGGAAACAGTATGTGCCCCGGATGCCCGGAGCCGTGCCGGAAGGAATTTCCGGGAGCAGGGCGGACGGAAATCCCTATGCCGTGAAAGGCAGTGGGAAGGGGACATACGGGACTTAAAA
>CAMRSM010000033.1 GCA_947053345.1 uncultured Lachnospiraceae bacterium | reverse complement strand
AGGACGGGGACGAGACCGGGAATGGGGAAGCGGATGAGCCGGGACAGGACGGGGATGAGACCGGGAATGGGGAAGCGGATGAGCCGGGACAGGACGGGGACGAGACCGGGAATGGGGAAGCGGATGAGCCGGGACAGGACGGGGACGGAACCGGAAATGGGGAAGCGGATGAGCCGGGACAGGACGGGGACGGAACCGGGGATGGGAACGGACATACCACTTCTGAACCGGGCGGTAAAAGTACCCTTGATTCAGCCGACGGGACGGTTTCCGGAAATCCGGATGGCGAAAATACCGGAATACCTGGAAAGCCCACGGGAAACGGCGGAAAACCTGCCGAAAACATGGATTCAACCCCGCCGCCGCAGGGAGGCGGGACGGATGGGGGCAAAAGCCCGGAGAACGAACAGCCCGGAAAATCCACAGGTAAGAACATGGATGCCGGAGCGCAGGGCGGAGCGTCGCAGATCGGCGGTCAGGATACAAAAGCAGAGGATGGCGGAAAGCGGACGGGCGAGTAGGTGATATTTAATATGTATGAATGAGGAAACGGGGCTGTTTATACAGCCCCGTGGTCAATCGGGATATTCGTCCGGAAATGTTTCAATCTTATCGTCCCAAATAGCGTCTTCGATTGCTTTCACGCATTCATCCGTATGTTTTTTGATATCCTGCCCCCAGAGATGGATAACCGTGTAGCCCAGATACAGCAGTTTTTTATCATTTTCCCAATCCCTTTTGCAGTTGCGCTCGATTTTTTTGATCCAGAAATCCGGGTTATTCCCCTTTTCAAGGCGCAGTTTGAGAATCTCCCAATCCTTCCCGTGGAAAAATTCGCTGTCGCAGAAAACGGCAATTTTATGTTTCGTCAGGACGATATCGGGGGAACCGGGCAGCGCCTTGTAATTTTTGCGGTAGCGGTAGCCCCTGTGCCATAGGGCTTTGCGCAGCAGCAACTCAATGGAGGTGTCCTTACTGCGGATTTTGCTCATATTTTTCGAGACAGCGGCAGGGTCGCGTGGCATGTGGATTCCCTCCTTCTGGTCAGGGTTTTAGAGAATAAGAACAAAGCGGGATTAGAAACCCCGCTTTGTTCTTCGTTTTTAAAGGTTTTGCCTCCCGGTTTAATACTCCATTGCTTTCTCCTCGCCGTTCATCACGCGCAGTGCTCCCTGCGCGAGTGCGAGCAGTTCATCCTCACCCGGATATATGGTAAACGGCGCGATAAACCCGGCGCGTTTTTCAAGTTCGCCGACAACGTACTTGTCGTATGCGATGCCGCCGGTCACAATGATCCGGTCGACCTTGCCTTCAAGCACGCATGCCATTGAGCCGATATCTTTGGAAACCTGGAGCAGGAATGCTTCGCGCAGCGCAGCCGCATCCTCATTGCCCTCATCCACCATCTTCTCGACATTGCGCATGTCATTCGTGCCAAGGTATGCGTTGAAACCGCCGTTCCCAACGAGTTTTTTGTAAACTTCCTTCTCTGTGTATTTGCCGGAGAAGCACATTTTGACAAGCGCACCGGAAGGGACTGCACCCGCACGTTCCGGGGAGAATGCGCCATCGCCGTCAAGGGCGTTGAACACATCCACAACCCTGCCGTCAATGTGCGCACCGACGGAAACACCGCCGCCCATATGCACGACAATCAGGCGGAGAGATTCATATGGCTTTCCCGCTTCTTTGGCGTAGCGCTTTGCGACTGCTTTCTGGTTTAATGCATGGAAAATGCTGACGCGCGGAAGTTCCGGGACACCGGAATATCTGGCGGACGGCATCAGCTCGTCCACAACGACCGGGTCAACAATATAGGACGGTACACCGATCGAATCCCCGATTTCCCTTGCTAAGATACCGCCGAGGTTCGAAGCATGCTGTCCCTGCACGCCTACTTTCAGGTCGGCGAGCAGCGCGTCGCTCACCGCGTAAGTGCCGGAGACAATCGGCTTTAACATGCCGCCCCTGCCGACAACAACATTCAGTGAATTGATATCAAAATCTTTCTCTTTTAATAAAGAAACAATGATGTTTTTGCGGAAATCCTTCTGGTCAACGATCGTGGCGTAACGCGCAATCTCCTCAGTGGAGTGACGCAGGGTTTCCTCGAACAACAGGGTCTCGTCCTCGAATACACCGATCTTGGTGGAGGTGGAGCCCGGGTTGATGATCAAGCTTTTGATGGACATTAGGATGATTTCCCTCCTGTGATATTTGTTATTGTACTGCTTCATCTTACTTTGCGTTTCCGGTATTTTCCGGTTCTTCGCCGCCAATGGAGCTTTTTGGACAGGTTTGTGGCTCCCTGCCGGTCTTTTCTGTTGTTTTATCAGCTGCGGCTTTTTTGTTCCGGATTTTCTTTGTCAGAACAGCTTCTACAATTTCCGTTACTGCATCCAAAGCCAATTCGAAAACGGTGTCAAGCATTTTAACCTCCCTCCCAAGTATGGCCGGAAGCGGTTACTGCTGCTTTAAATTATGCGCGACAACCGCGGCGAGTGCGATGGAGTTTACCTTCGTCTCAAACGTGTCGGAACGGCTTGTCAGGATGACAGGAGCCTTTGTGCCGGTTAAGATGCAGCCGTTCTTGCATTTGGTCAGATGGACGAGCGCCTTATACATCAGGTTGCCCGCGTGGATGTCCGGGAACAAGATCACGTCCGCGTCGCCGACAATCTTGCGGTTCTCTGCATTTTTGTGCTTTGCAGCCTCCGGGTCGATCGCCAGGTCGAAGGAAAGCGGCCCGTCGATAATGCAGCCCGTGATCTCCCCTGCGTCATTCAACCGGGTCAGTTCCTCGGCATCTACTGTGACCTGCATCTTCGGGTTTACGACCTCAACCGCGGCAACCGGTGCAACCTTCGGGCATTCAATGCCACAGGCATGCGCAACGGCGACGGTGTGTTCGATGATCGCTTTCTTGTCCTCCAGCGTCGGGTACGGGATGAATGCCACATCCGATAAAAAGAGCAGGCGGTCGATGCCCGGCAGTTCAAATACGGCAACATGGGACAGCGGCTTTCCGGTGCGCAGTCCGACTTCCTTGTCCAGCACGCTCTTCAGGAAATTCTTTGTGTCGATCAGGCCTTTCATGTACATATCCGCTTTTCCGTCATGTACGAGGGCAACTGCAGTGTGTGCAGCTTCAATCGTATCCTTTACGTCAATGACCTCGTAGCCGGACAGGTCCATTTTAAGTTCGGCGGCAATTTCATTGATTTTGTCTGCGTCCCCGACAAGGATCGCATCCGCGATGCCGCGCTCCTTTGCAGCCTTTACTGCCTCCAAGATCGGAGCGTCCTGTGCCGCCGCGACGGCAACTTTTTTCATGCTCCCCGTGATTGCGATCAGTTCGTCAAATCCCTTGCTCATTTTCATTTCCCCTTTTCTTAAAAATTATTGTATTTTTGCGCGGCAAGTGCAAACGCGCCGTAGGCTTAAAGTATGGTGCAGGCGCGGCTTCTCACGCAAATAGATTCCGGTACCCTGTTCCCGAAAGTTTGGGTCTGGGCAGAACCGGGGACGGAAATCAGGGTGTGACCCCGGATTCCTCATTGTTAAAAATAATAACACTATTTCCCAGAAAATGCAATGGAAGATTGTTTTGGATTCTCTACAAAAATCTTTAAAATATTATGTGATAAATGAAACAGAGTATATTGAAAAACAGCCTCCTCCATGTTATAATGAGAACATGTATTGCGCGTTAGTAACACGGACAAAGTACATCAACCAGAAAAAGTGTGAGAAAGAGGTAAATGTGATGGAATTAAAGGATTTTTTGGATTTTAAGCTGTTGCAGGATATACAGAACCAATTTTCCGATGCAACAGGGCTTGCAGCCATCGCTGTGGACAATAAGGGGAATTATATTACAGAGGGAAGTAATTTTACGGATTTTTGCGCGAGGTATACGCGCGGTTCAAAGGAAGGGCTTCGCCGCTGTACAAAATGTGATAATGAATGTACCGGTACATACCGCTGTCACGCGGGTCTGATGGAGTTTTCCTGTGATATCATTGTGGAAGGCGAGAAGCTTGGCGCGATGGTCGGCGGCCAGGTTCTTCCGGCGGAGCCGGACGAGGAGAAGTTTGCGGCGGTTGCGAGGGAGCTTGGCATTGCGGAGCGTGATTATGTGGCGGCGGTAAAAAGGGTGCCGGTCCGCTCGGAAAGAGCAATTTATGCCGCAGCGAAGATGCTTGATTTCATGGTGAATTATTTTGTAAATTTTGAGTATGAAAAGTTTAAAAACCGCACGAGAACCAAGGTCATAGATGAGGAACTCGGTGTGACGACAACGATGGTGGGCACGATCAACGCAAAGACAAAAGCGCTTGAAAAGATTGCCTCGAAGCAGAACATCCTTGCGCTCAACGCATCCATTGAGGCGGGGCGTGCAGGTGCCCTCGGGGCGGGTTTCGCAGTTGTTGCTTCACAGATGGGCGACCTCTCGAAGCAGTCCGGTGTGATTTATAAGGATATCCAGCAGCTTGCATCGGATATTTATACATCCGTCCAGAAGATGAATGCGAACAGATGATGGCTTGTGTTGCTGGACGGCAGCGTAAAATGAGAGCGGGAGGTTTCGGTCTATGGGGGAGGAAAACGGGACAGTTGAGATTGTCGGTGCTACTGACATAGTGAAGGAAGGATCCGCGTGCATAGGTGCAGGCGATATTGCGGAAAGCGGCGCGGTAACGGAAGAGACTGAGGGGACGGAAACCGCAGGGGGATCTGCCTGTGGCCCGGATCCGGTTAAAACGCCCGAACCGGAGGCGGCAGGGAAGCCCGGAACGGCATCACCGGAAGCCGGACAGGTTGCGGTGCTTGAAGCGGAGAATGAGGAACTGAAAAAATCATTTGCCCCCCTTTACACGGAGATCGGACAGAATTTTTACGAGAAACCGGCAGGGTACGAGCTCGCGATCACGGCGGCGGTGGAAAAGCTGAACAAGATCAATGACAGGATCCATGACAACTATCTTGCGGTTTTGCGCCTTAAGGGAATCCGTTACTGCCCGAATTGCGAGAATATCGTGGACGATGAGACGGTATTTTGTGGGGACTGCGGCACAAGGATCGACCCGGTAGAGGAGGCAGATGACCACACGGTTCTGTGCGGCTGCTGCGGTGCCCTGAATGACAAGAATAATCATTTTTGTATTAAGTGTGGGCAGGGGCTGGAAATGCAGCGCCCTGTTTCAAGAAGGTGTCCGTCCTGCGGGATACAGCTCCCTGCGGACGCGCGCTTTTGTGAGGAGTGCGGCACGAGGCTTGTTTGATTTGTCGGCAAAATTATGTAAGTAAATATGGCAAAGAGGCGGTATTGGGTTTTGGATACCGCCTCTTTTTATAGATTATTTTACCTTTTTTTAAATCAGCAAAAAATAATTAATGATTTTGCAATTATTTTTATGAATAAATCGCAAAATGTTGTTGACATTGCACAAGAAATCGTATAATATAGAATCATAAATCAACGAAATTCTAAAATGTTTTAGGTTTTCGTATAGTTGAATGGAGGAGATTCAATATGAGAAGAAAGGTTTTTGCAACGATGTGTGCAGCAGTGATGCTGGTCAGCGCAGTTTCTGTCGCGGCACCGCAGAACGTGAAGGCTGCACCGGCTCCGATTGCTTCCTATGATTTTGAGGATGGCTTTGGGGATATGACGGCTGCCGCAAACGGTGAGACGGCAGCGCCGAGCCTTGTGACAGATGAGATCAAGGGCGGCACAGTGAAGCTTGAGTTTGGTGCAGCGGGCGCGGAGAGCTATACGACTTTCGCGAATCCGTATGCAGGCAAGGAGCTTTCTGCGGCGACGATCACGGTGTGGGTGAATGTGCCGGAGGATGCCCCGTTCTGGGAATATGATAACTTGGTTGGTTTCTTTGACGGCGAGAAGAGGCTTACGCTCGAGACGATGCCATATCTTTGCTTTAACGCGGGCGGCGACAGCTGGATTGACGTGAAAGCCCCGGCAGCGTTCAACACGCAGAAGGGCAGATGGGTAAACTATGCGGCTGTTATCACACCGGAGGGACAGACTCTCTACGTGAACGGCGTTGCGGTTGAGACACCGGAAGTGAACAATGGTGCTACATACAATGCGGCAGATGTTCTTCCGTTCCTTTCCGCAGAGACGACAAAGGCATATCTTGGTTTTGGCTCTTTCTGGGGCAGCCAGGGCGCACAGCTTGACGATATCACGTTCTATGATGCGGCACTGACGGCGGACGAGATCAAGGAAGTCTGCAATATTGACGCGGTGATCGCGGCGATGCCGGAATTTGTGGAGCCGGATCCGGAACCGACCCCGGAGCCGGTCGTATACGAGAAGGTTGACCTTTCCACCGTGACGGCAGCCGTTCCGGAAGGCTATTCTTCCTTCTACGCATTTGACGGCGACCTGACGGATGCCGTTACCGGACAGACTGGTAACACCGTCGGTTACATGGTTCATCTTGAGGCGGAAGAGGAAGCTGCTTCCTATGAGACAGGTGTTAAGGGACAGGCGGTTGCGTTCTACGGTTTTGGCGATGCTGTAAAGCTCCCGACCGCACCGAAGGGCAGCCAGTACACGATCTCCATTGACTGGTTCTTAAAGAAGACTTCGCAGCATACACCGGGTGTTTTCATGGTGAACGTACATGAGGACGGTTCGATCATGGGCGGCGAGGAGGATGCACAGTGGATCAGCATTTCCCCGCTTGGCTGGAAAGAGGACCTGGTAAACGGTCCGATGGTTTGGTCGAGGAACGTTCCGGGCGGCGCGTTGTGGAATGACCTGATGCGTGACGGCAATGACCTTGCGAAGCTTGAGACCTGGTTCAATGTGACGGTGGTTGCGGACGGCGCTACGGCTACCCTTTATGTGGACGGTTCTGTTGTGGCACAGGGACCGATCGCAGATATCGTTGGGGAAGGCACACAGCTGTATCTCGGTGTCAATGCATGGGATGCCGTATTTAACGGCTATATGGATAACCTTTATATTTATGACCGCTGCTTAACTCCGGAGGAGGTTGCAAGCCTTGCGAAGGAATCTCTCACCGTGGAGCAGGCAGACCCGACCCCGACTCCGGAACCGACCGCAGAGCCGACCGCGACAGAGGCTCCGGCAGCAACGGCGACGACCGCTCCGACACAGGCTCCGGAAAATACTCCGGCAGCTTCCGCTCCGGCAGAGGATGAGGGCAGCAATACAGGCCTGATCGTGGGTATTGTTATCGCGGTAGTAGTAGTTGCAGGTGCTGTGGTTGCAGTTGTCATGAAAAATAAGAAGAAGTAATATGCTTCCTGGACATTTCAGGGCAGGATAAAAAATCCCCCTTGGGTAATTCCCAAGGGGGATTTTTTTATATGTCATCCTGGCATTTAAGGTATCTATGCCGTCCGTATATGAAGGGCGGTGTACGTCATTGTAAAATTTCTTCAATCTCTGAAATTTCTTCCTCTGTAAAGTCCAATTTCTTAATGCATTCTACATTTTCGGCTATCTGCTCCGGCCGGCTCGCACCAATCAGGACGGTTGTGACAGCTTTATTATGCAGAACCCACGAAAGCGCCATCTGGGAAAGTTTCTGCCCGCGTGACGCGGCAAGTTCGTTCAGTGCGCGGATGCGCTCGAGGCGCTCTTCGGTCAGGTCGTTGGCGATCCATGTATTGCCTTTCCCGATGCGGGAGTCCGCCGGGATGCCGTTTAAGTACTTGTCCGTTAACATGCCTTGGGAAAGTGGTGAGAAAACTGCGAGGCCGATGCCGTTCTCCGCTGCAAATTCATCAAGACCGTCATGCTCGATCCAGCGGTTGAACATGGAATAGGATGGCTGGTTGATGACGAACGGTGTGTGCAGTTCTTTAAAATAATGCATGATGTCCGCGGTCTTTCCCTCGTTGTAATTCGATATGCCGACATAGAGCGCCTTGCCCTGCCGCACAATGGCATCCAGTGCTAAGGCAGTTTCTTCGAGCGGGGTTTCCGGGTCGTAGACATGATGGTAAAAAATATCCACATAATCAAGCCCCATGCGCTTTAGGCTCTGATCGAGCGAAGCAATCAAATATTTGCGTGAGCCGTTCCGGTCACCGTATGGTCCGTCCCACATTTCATAACCCGCTTTCGTTGAGATGCAAAGTTCGTCCCGGAACTGCCGCATACCGCGGTCTAAGACACGCCCGAAATTTTCCTCCGCGCTGCCGTTATAAGGGTTGCCGTAATTGTTTGCCAGATCAAAATGTGTAATACCGAGGTCGAACGCAGTGTGAATCATGTTTTCCATGTTGGAAAAGCTGCCTGTATGACCAAAATTTTGCCATAAACCAAGGGATACCGCCGGGAGTTTCAGGCCGCTTTTACCGCAGCGGCGATAGACCATGTTCTCATAACGTTTTTCGTTTGGGGTGTACATATTGCCATGCCTCCTATTATAGTTCCGCACGTGCCCTCCCAGTACCATGTCCTGCCGGAGGTAATTCCGTCCGTGCGCCTCCCGGAATTACCCCTGGGGCACTGTTCCGGGCACGTGCTGATTTTCTCTCCTGCCACTGGTCTGTGAAGGAGAGGTGCTGCCGTAAGTATAGCATAAGACGAAGGGAAAAGGAATTGATAAATAGAAAAAATCAATAGTTTTGTACGATATTTCATTGAAATTATGACAAAAATAGTGTATAATTGAGGATGGGAAACGAAGTTTCCAGAAAATAGAGGGGGATTCCGTAAAATTTTAAAACGAAATGGGGGAAGGAATTGAGAAAACAGGGTTTATGGAAAAAGTATGTTCCCATGATGATGACAGCGCCGCTTTTGCTTGGCGGATGCAGCCTGCTCCCGCCGGAGGAGACCGGGGGGCACTTGGTATTGGTGCAGGCTGTGGATTCGGTTCAATATGAACTGACGGAAGTTACACGTGAGGACGTGGAGTTAGTGAAGGATATCTATTGTACTTACCAGCAATCAAAAGAGGAAACGCTCAGTTTTGCGACATCCGGCAGGATGGTCAGCTATGTGCATGTGGGGGTTGGCGAGAATGTAAAAAAAGGTGACCTTCTGGCGGAGCTTGTGTCGGATGATCTGGTAGAAGCCATCAAAGAAATGCGGTATGACATTGAGCGGGAAACATTGCTGCTTGCCCAGGCAGAAGAACGGAAGGCATTTGACTTAGATGAGCTGAAAGTACAGTATAACCGCGGCGGCATGACACGGGCACAGTACGAGGAGCGAGTGGAGCAGACGGAACAGAATTACGCAGGTACGATCACGGGTTACCAGGACTCACTCTATATCAAGGGGATGCGTATGGAAAAGCTGGAAGAAGAGCTTGAGGGCTGCAAACTCTACGCAGGGATTGACGGTATGGTTTCCATGATCCGCGGTAAGATCATGGAAGAGGTTCTGTCGGATGGTGCCGAGGCAATCAAGATCATAGACAAGACCAGATGCTTATTCAGTATGGACGATATGGAATATGCGGAGCATTTTACGCCGGGGAAAGAATTTGCCCTTATGGATAATAACGGTACGGTGTATATGACGGAAGTAGTAGCGCCGGAGGAAGCGCCGGATGACGAGAAAATTTATCTGATGCTGACGGATGCGGACGCAGTGGTCGCTGTTGGTGTCCGCGCATATGCAAGGCTGGTCTTGGCCGAGAGCAAGGATGTGCTGGCGCTGCCAAAAAGTTTGGTTCACTATGCGGGGGATGATGCTTTTGTGTATTGCGAAAGTGAGGATGGCCTGAAAAGTGTGCGCTATATCAAGACGGGTCTGACCGGGTCGAAGCTTGTGGAGATCAAGGAAGGTCTTGAAGAAGGCGAGATGGTAATCCGCAAATAGCATTTGGTGTAACAGCAAGGCTGTGATAAATCAAGAAAGAGGATGGATATGGGAACTAAACAAAATAAAATTCGCAGACTGGCGGTATTGGTTCTTTCTGCCTGCCTTGTGCTTGCGGGCTGCGGCGGCGGTAAAGAAGTGGTGCAGGAAGCGCCGGAGCTGTTGGAGTTGGCAGGTGCAGTGCGGGAAGATGTATATGCGCAATACCGGGATGTATACTCACTTGAGATAATGGAGACCGTTGTATTGCCTCGGCAGGAGGAGCTTGGTTTTGAGCGTCCGGGTGTACTGGAAAAAGTTAACGTATACACGGGGAAAGCAGTGAAGAAGGGGGATGTTTTGGCAGAACTGCGCGATGATTCCAAGGAGCAGTACGAACGTTTGGAGGAGCAGCTCGCGCAGATGCGGGAGGACAATGCATACAATAACCGGCATCTGGAGATTGACATTGAGATTGCGGAACTTTCCGGCCAGAGCACAGCGCGTTTGGAAATGCAGTTAAAACAGATGAAGGAACTGCAGGCTTTGGAGGAGAAATACCTGCTTGACCAGCTTGAGGAAGCAGGGGAGGAACAAGGTGGATATCAGCTGATCGCACCGTTTTCGGGAACCGTTTCAGCGATTGTGGATTATAGGGAAGGGATGTCATTTTCAGTAGATATGCCGTTGCTGGTGTTGGTGAGCGAGGATGAACGATATCTTCAGGTAGATTATGTAAGCCCTAAGAAAATGGAATCCAGCCATGAATACTATGTGATGGTGGATGGAAAACGCTATGAGCTGGAATATTTGCCATACAGTACGGAGGAAATGCAGAAATTGACGGCAAAAAATGAGAAGAAAGTTACCCGTTTCCGTATGGTTGACGCACAGAATGCAGGCCTTGGAAAGAATGCATTTGTCTGTCTTGTGGGCGAATACCGGGAAAATGTGCTTTCCGTGCCGAAAAGTGTGCTTTACAAGGAGCGCAGGGATTACTTTGTTTATAAGGTCGAGGGTGAGAACCTTGTGAAGATACCGGTTGAAGTCGGGGTACTGGGTGATGCATACGCCGAGATATTGAGCGGGTTGGAGGAAGGAGCGTGTGTCTATGCGGAATAATAGCGGAAGGGATTTTTGCAGGAAAGAAAAGCGTGCCGGAAAAAAACGAGGATATTTAGCCAAACCGTTGGTTTGCATGGTGCTCCTGGTATCTCTCCTTGCGGGTACAGTACCGGTATCGGCAGATGATACAGAATATCAGACCATGACGGTGACAAAAGGAACAATGGCAGTAAAATCGCAGATGCCGGCCGGATTTATATATACGGGCCAGGTGCCGGTCGTTTTTGAGTCCGAGTGTGGTTCCACGACTTTCATTAGCTATCTGGTCAACATAAATGATTATGTGGGCAAAGGGGATCCGATTGCCCAAATTTCAACCGGTGTGGATGAGATCGCTTTGGAGGAGACAAAACTTCGCATACAACGGGCAGAAGAGTCAAGGGATCGGGTTTTTGCTGATATGCAGGAACAACATGATGCAGCAAAGCGGGCAGTGGCGGAGAGTTCCGGTACACAGAGACGCATTGCTGAACTGCGTTTGGAACAGCTTGAGATGGAGCAGGAACGGAACAAGCGCCAAGTGGAGGAAGAAGTTGCCGTATTGCAGGAACAGTTGGCGGCATATGAAGAAGCGATAGAGGTGACGCAGATCTTGGCCCCGGTAAGCGGGCAGGTTACGTGGCTGAATTATTTTAGCCATATGGATAAAATATGGGACGGGACAAAGATCGGTGAAATCGCATGCATGGATGAGCTGATGTTTGCTGTGAAGGATACAGGCAGTGTACTGCGTTACGGAATGCGCGTGTACATTACGAACGGGCAGGGTGAAAATGGGTTTGCTGCGACGATCGTCTCCAGTGGGTCAAAATATCTTTCAAGCAGCTTCAATGGGGAAAGGGCTATCCTGAAACCGGATTCACAGTCAGCGGATGTATGGGGATTTAATATGACCTATGAGAACATCCACATCGACAATGCCCTGTTGATCAGTACCGCTGCCGTGCGCAGGGATAAGAACGGTTCCTATGTAGTGGAGTTAAAGGACGGAAAGCTTATAAAACGCTATTTTACAGTCGGAAAAACAGTGAATGACCTTTGTTATGCGATTGACGGACTGACAGAGGGTATGACTGTTGTTGTTCAATAAGGGGGGAGAGCCATGCTGCAAATAATGCTTCAAAAGCTTTTACATAAGAAATGGATGGTTGTCAGCCTCCTGATAGGTAATATTCTTCTGGTGGCGGTGGCGGCGAGCCATCCGATGTATCAGGTCGCGTCCCTCCAAAGGATGCTGACGGATGAATTTGATAAATATTTTGAAGATAACAATGAAGTGCCGACGATGATGACATTGGAAGGCCGTGTCCGCAAGAGCGGAGGCATGCAGGAATATGCACAATGCCAAACAATTGCCGAAAATCTGTGCAAGGAACTTGGTGTCAAAGAAGGGCAGAGGATCGTACACCATAACCTGGTCGTGTCAACTTTCAAATCCCGGCTGGACCGCAATGGGGTGCGCAAGGAAAAAAAGTTTAAGGTCGGCAGTATGTCAGAGCTCAATGACCATGTATCTGTCCTGAGCGGCCGTATGTATGCGGATGAAATTTCAGAGGACGGTTTTATCGAGGCGGTAGTCACGATGAAAGGTTTTATTGAGATGGATTTGCTCGTAGGCGAGGAGATCGACTGCAAATTTCTGAAAAATGCGGATGATGAACCGCTTTCGGTTCGTATTGTCGGTGTGGTCAACAACTCGCAGGCACAAGATTCCTACTGGGTGGAGAAGCCGGATGATTTTGACAATGAAATATTGATCTCCCCCAAGGTTTTTGAGGAAAATTTCATTTATGGCGGGAAGATCTTTGAGCGCAATACCCGCTGGTATGTATCGTTTGACCCGGACTCGGTTGAATTTCTGAATGCGGCGCATATCGTAGAAAAAACACAGGAATACGTTGCGCTTGATTCGAGTTACGGGAAGATTTTCGAGCCGGTTTATCTGGGACTGATGAAAACATTCCTCAGCAATGAAAAAAAGGTAAACGTAACATTGATGATCCTGCAGGTTCCGGTGCTTTTGCTGCTCAGTGCGTTCCTCTATATGATCTCAAGGCAGATGATCGAGATGGAACAATCGGAGATTTCGCTGTTAAAGAGCCGCGGTGCTAGCAAAGGGCAGATTTTCCGGCTTTATCTGATGCAGTCCTCTTTTCTGGCGCTGATCGGGTTTGTCGTCGGGCTGCCGTTTGCAAGCCTGATATGCCGCATTTTAGGTTCGGCAAGTGCATTCCTTGAATTTGTGCAGAGAAGGGCTCTCACGATCCAGTACACGCCGAAGGTGTTTGTGTATGGGCTGGCGGCAGTCATCATTTCTGTGCTCATGGCAGTGCTCCCGGCATTGAAACAGAGCGGGATTACGATCGTGCGGCAGAAGCAGTCGCGCGCGCGCAGCAAAAAGCCTTTATGGCAGAAAGCATTTTTGGATGTTCTTATATTGGCGCTGTCGCTGTACGGATATTACAGTTTCACGCAGCGCACCGATGAGCTTTTGTCAGCGGTTATGACCGGCGGGGCTTTGGATCCGCTCCTGTTCGTCAGTTCGTCCATGTTTATCCTTGGCGCAGCGCTGTTTAGCCTCCGCCTGCAGCCACTTTTGGTGCGCCTGGTTTATTTCCTTGGGAAAAAGCGCTGGAAACCGGCGGGATATGCGTCCTTTTTGCAGATTATGCGAACCGGCAGCAGGCAGTATTTTATCATGACATTCCTGATCCTGACGGTGGCGCTCGGTATTTTCAATACGACAGTCGCGCGTACCATCCTTGCGAACGCGCAGAAAAACCTTGTTTATCATACAGGGGCTGACCTTGTAGTTAAGGAATTCTGGAAAAGCAATGAGGCGGCAGTGCGTGCCGGAGTAGCGGGCAGGCTGATTTATACGGAACCGGATTATGGGAAGTTCGGGCAGATTCCAGGAGTCCGTTCGATGGCGAAAGTATACCGTGGGGAAGATGTCGCATTTCAAAAAGAACAATTTTTAGTGGATGAGCGGATTGTGCTCTACGGTATCAATACGAAAGATTTCGGCCAGACGACGAGCCTGCCGGACGGGCTGATGGAGGAGCATTATTATACATACTTAAACCTGCTGGCAGGAAAAGCGAACGGCATCTTGGTCTCTTCTTCTTTCCGCGATATTTTAGGCTGTAAGGAGGGGGATACATTAACATACTGGTTGACGGAAGAAAAAGATTTGATGAAAGTACAGGCGGAAATTGTCGGTTTTGTGGACTATTTTCCGGGCTTCCAGCCAGGGAGTTATAAGATGTACCCGGATGGGGTGCCGTATGAGGAATGTGCATTCCTGATCGTCGGGCATCTTTCCACCATACAGGGAGCATGGGGTATACGGCCATATGAAATCTGGTTCGATATGGATTCTACTTCCGAGTTTTACCGTTTTGCCGAAGAAAATAACCTGAAGCTGGAAAAATGTGTTGATACGAAGGTGGAACTTGCGAATATCAAGCGGGATACGCTTTTCGAAGGCACAAACGGTATCCTGACGATGAGTTTTATTGTTATCCTGATCTTGTGCGGAGTAGGCTACCTGATCTACTGGATTTTGTCAATCCGTTCACGGGAACTGCTTTTCGGTATTTTCCGTGCGATGGGCATGTCGCGGGGGAGCATTCTGCGCATGCTGATCAATGAACAGATTTTCTCTAGCCTGTTATCCATTGGCTGTGGTGCGGGGATCGGCATTCTGGCATCCCATATGTTCGTGCCGATGATACAGATCGCGTACTCGGCTGACAACCAGGTATTGCCGATGGAACTGATCACACAAAGTTCGGATATGGGTCGTCTGTTTGGTGTGATCGGGTTGGTTTTGGTCATCTGCCTTGTGGTTCTTGCGCGGCAGATTTTCCGTATGAAGATCACACAGGCGTTAAAGCTTGGGGAGGACTAATATGATAGAGACGAAAAATGTATGCCGGGAATTTCCGATTGCGGGAGGAGAACCCTTTCAGGCGCTCAAAAATATATCCGTGAAAATTCCGAAGGGGAAGCTTACGATATTGCGCGGGAAGTCCGGATCCGGAAAAACCACGCTGATCAATATCATCGGCGCGCTTGACACGCCGACTTCCGGAGAAGTGTTTTTGGATGGCAAGAATATTGTCGGTGTTTCGGATAAAGAGAGGGAGCAGCTGCGCCGGCAGAAGATCGGTTTTGTTTTTCAGTCGGTGTCACTGATCCCGATGATGACTGTGTATGAGAATGTCGAGTTTGCCCTGCGTTTGTCGAACTATAAGGGTGACCGGAAAAAGCGGGTGGAGGAATGCCTCCATCTGGTCGGGCTTGGCAAACGTATGCAGCATATGCCACAGGAGCTTTCAGGTGGTGAGCAGCAGAGGGTTGCCATTGCGCGTGCTATCGCGCACAAACCGCAGGTCGTATTTGCGGATGAACCGACAGCGGAGCTTGATACCGCGACCTCGCTGGCCGTCATCAAGCTATTTAAGGATCTCGTGCAGGGGCAGGGGGTTACAATCGTGATGACGACACATGATATGGCGCTGATGAATGCCGGGGATATGGTGTATACTTTGGAGGACGGAAGTGTGAAAGTGGAATGAGCCAGGGGAAGAGGTTTTGAGTGTGCCCCTTTAACGCTGCAGTTCCGAAGATGAAATAATTGGTGGTTCATTTTCGGAACTGCCAGGCGGACGCGAAGTCTTCGCTGCAGGGGTTTATGACATTTGCGGTGGGTGCAGGGCGCTTTGATGTGAACAGAGTGCCGGCAGGATGCAGTGTATTATTTGCCGCAGCGGCAAAATTCCGGTATAACGGGAAGGGAATGTCCCGGAGAAGGAAGATTTGGCTTGATGCAAATAGCAGAAGGCAATTTGGTGTCATGTGGGTGGGGGTTACTTAAAATATTTCGGAATCTGAAAGCAGCTGGCGGATCCGGAGCTTTGGCTCCGCCACGAAAAGGGATATTCGGAAATGGAGGTTTTGTATGGAAGAGGAGACCAAGGCGGCGGAAAAACAGCCGATGATCCTTGCGGATAATCTGGTAAAAATCTATAAGACGGCGGAACTTGAGGTGCTGGCGCTGCAGGGGCTTGACCTCCAGGTGGAACGGGGGGAGCTGCTCGCCATTATCGGCAACAGCGGTTCGGGTAAATCGACGTTCCTCAACATGCTTGGCGGACTGGATACGCCAAGTGCGGGCAAGCTGTTTGTTGACGGGAAAAACTTGTTCACGATGACGGAAAAACAGCTTGTGGAATACAAGCGTGACACGGTCGGGTTTGTGTGGCAGAATAACGCGCGCAATCTTCTGCCATATTTGAGCGCGCTGGAGAATGTTATGACACCGATGCAGTTCGGGTCGGAGAAAAGAAAGAAGGAGCGGGCGCTGGAACTGCTTGATATGGTGGGGATGTCGCACAAAAAGGCGAGCCGACTAAGCCAGCTTTCGGGCGGTGAGCAGCAGAGGATCGCGATCGCGATCGCGCTGGCAAATTCCCCGAAACTGCTGCTCGCGGATGAGCCAACGGGTTCGGTTGACCGGAAAACCGCAGATTATATTCTGGATGTATTCCGGCATCTGAACCGCGATGCGGGTCAGACCATCGTGATCGTGACACATGACGTAGCGCTCTCCAAGCAGGTGCAGCGTGTTATCGCCATCCGCGACGGAAAATTCAGCAGTGAGCGTATCTTAAAGGAGCAGTATTCCCTTGATTCAGCGGAGGCGGCGGCAGTAAACTGGCAGGATGAGGAAACACAGGAAGAATTTGTTATTATTGACCGTGCCGGGCGTATCCAGATACCGAAGGATATGCTCTCTGAGGCGGGGATTGATGAGAATAAGCTGAGGATGGAAGTAAAAGACGGGAAAATTGTGTTGGAAAGAGTTTAAAGCACAACCGTCACCCCATTTCATATAATAAAGCAAATGTATGATTGGGGTAATTTATGGATTATTGTTCGGTTTTTCAGAGAAGGGCGGATGCAAAAGCCTGCATCAAGGGAAGTTGCAGATACCCGGATATCACAGGGGTCATGAAGCTTTATCAGCTTTGCGGCTGTGTCATGGTTACGGTGGAGGTCGAGGGGCTGCCGACAGGACAAAAGCCATGCGGTGGGACGATCTTCGCATTCCACATCCATGACGGCAGGGAATGCTCCGGGGACAGGGAGGACTGTTTTGCAGACGCAGGGGGTCACTATGACCCGCACGGTTGTCCCCACCCATATCACGCAGGGGATATGCCGCCGCTGTTTGGTGCGTGCGGCAGGGCATTCCTTGCGTTTGTGACGGACCGGTTCCGGGTGAATGAGGTATTGGGCAGGGCGGTCATCATACACGGGATGGACGATGATTTCCGCACGCAGCCGTCCGGAAATTCGGGAGAAAAAATTGCTTGTGGGATCATTCACGGAATATGTAAGTAGGATAGGATAAGGTTGGGATACCGTTTGGTGTTGTCCGGGCGATATCCCAACCTTATTATAATGGACGTTTTTTATATTCCTCTCCGGTATTATAAATATTTCCATATCAAGATTCTTATCAAAAAATCAGTAAATTTCTGTTTGACTTATTTTTGGTAAACTCTCGTTCCGTAAAATGATGGAAATGCGTGCACGGATCAATGATACTTCTCCACTTCCAAAATCTCTTCCGCCCTCGCCACCTGCTCCGGTGTCGGCGGGTCAATTCCCTCAAGCGGGTACGGGATGTTCAGATGCTTCCATTTTTCCAGCCCAAGTGTATGGTACGGCAAAATTTCCACCCGGCGCACGGTTTTCAGCTCACGGATCAGGTCGCGCAGTTCAAACAGCCCGTCCTCGTCATCCGTCAGCCCCGGCACCAACACATGGCGGATCCACATATCCTTGCCGAGATCGGAGAGGTATCTTGCCATCTGGACAATGTTCTCATTGTTCCATCCGGTGAGTTCCTTGTGCTTGTCGCTCACGATCTCCTTGAAATCAAGCATCGTGAGGTCGGTCACTTCCATCAATGCGTTAAATTTGCTCAGATACGGCTCTTCCATTGTGAACGGGTTGCCCGCCGTATCAAGCGTCGTGTGAATTTCTTTTTCTTTTGCATAGCGGAAAAATTCGGTCACAAATTCGGTCTGCAACAGCGGTTCGCCGCCACTGACGGTGATGCCGCCGTTTAATTTTCCGTTTTTCATCCAATAAGTTTTGTATCGGTACGCCTTTTCAAACAAATCCTTCGCAGTGTAAAGCTCGCCGCCTTCCATGCTCCAGGTTTCCGGGTTGTGGCAGTATTTGCAGCGCATCCGGCAGCCCTGCAGGAACACGACATAGCGCACGCCTGGGCCGTCCACCAGCCCGAAAGATTCAAGGGAATGAACCCTTCCTTCCATAATTCTACCTCCTGTCTCTGAATCCGTATGTGCCTTCATGACATAAAAAATAAAACGATTTGTGTCCGTACCGCTTGGAAAAGCCTTTTCCAAGACAAGGCACTAACGGGATTCGGTTGGTTTTTAGTTCCAAGTAAAGGTCTTAAAAAAGGGGAATTTTGAACACGAAGTCCAAAATCCCCCTTTCATCATGCCTGACTGCCAGGGGACAGAAAATCTGCCGCCCTGCCCGGTCTTAGTCTAACCAACTAACAAACAAATATTAGCGGGTCTTATGGCAAGTTCTTGCAATAACATCGTCCTGCTGCTTCTTGGTCAGGCTGATGAACTTAACAGCGTAACCGGAAACACGGATCGTGAAGTTTGCGTACTCTTCCTTCTCCGGATGAGCCTGTGCATCAAGAAGCTTCTCCGTACCGAATACGTTTACATTCAGGTGATGAGCACCCTGATCGAAGTAGCCGTCAAGAACCTGTACAAGGTTACCGACACGCTCTTCCTTGCTGTGGCCAAGAGCATCCGGGTTGATCGTCTGGGTATTGGAGATACCGTCGAGCGACCAGTGGTACGGAATCTTAGCAACGGAGTTCAGGGAAGCAACAAGGCCGTTCGTCTCTGCGCCGTAGCTTGGGCTCGCACCCGGGCTGAATGGCGTGTAAGCGGCACGTCCGTTTGGCATAGCGCCGGTTGCCTCACCATATACGACATTGGAGGTAATGGTAAGCAGGGACGTGGTCGGCTCGGAATTGCGGTAGGTGTGGCGGCGGCGGATCTTCTCCATGAAGGTCTTTAACAGCCATACACCGATTGCGTCCGCACGGTCGTCATCGTTGCCGTATTTCGGGAAGTCACCCTCGATCTCAAAGTGATCGGAGATACCGTCCGCGTCGCGGATAACTTTAACCTTTGCGTACTTAATCGCGCTCAGGGAGTCGATTACATGGGAGAAGCCTGCGATACCGGTAGCGAAAGTGCGGCGTACATCGGTATCAATCAGAGCCATTTCGGCTGCCTCATAGTAATACTTATCGTGCATATAGTGAATCAGGTTCAGTACGTTCACATAGATGTCAGCGAGCCAGTCAAGCCAGAAATCGTACTTCTCAATCACTTCATCGTAATCAAGGTACTCGCTTGTGATGCGCTCCATCTTAGGACCTACCTGGATGCGGTGCTTCTCGTCGAAACCACCGTTGATCGCGTAAAGGAGGGTCTTGCCAAGGTTTGCGCGCGCACCGAAGAACTGGATCTCCTTACCGGTCTGGGTAGCGGATACGCAGCAGCAGATGGAGTAATCATCACCCCATACCGGCTTCATAACGTCATCGTTCTCATACTGGATCGAGCTGGTCTCGATGGAGATGTGGGAAGCGTACTTCTTGAACTGCTCCGGAAGATCGCTGGAGTAGAGAACCGTAAGGTTCGGCTCCGGCGACGGTCCCATGTTCTCAAGTGTATGCAGGAAACGGTAATCCGTCTTCGTAACCATGTGACGGCCATCCATACCGATACCACCAACCTCAAGCGTAGCCCAGGTCGGGTCACCGGAGAAGAGCTGGTTGTAGGACGGAATACGTGCGAACTTCACCATGCGGAACTTCATCGTCATGTGGTCAATGATTTCCTGTGCCTCGGTTTCGGTCAGCACGCCGTTTTTCAGGTCGCGCTCAAAGTAGATATCAAGGAAGGTGGAGATACGTCCTACGGACATCGCTGCACCGTTCTGTGTCTTAACCGCTGCAAGGTAGCCGAAATACAGCCACTGGCAAGCTTCCTTTGCGTTCTTTGCCGGCTGGGAGATATCATAGCCGTAAATCTTAGCCATCTCCTTCATGCCCTTCAACGCGTCAATCTGCATCGTGAGCTCCTCACGCTGACGGATCACATCGTCGTACATGTTGCCGCAGCCGCAGTTTAACTTATCATTCTCTTTTGCCTTGATGAGGTAATCAATACCGTACAGGGCAATACGACGGTAATCGCCAACGATACGGCCGCGTCCGTAAGTATCCGGGAGACCGGTTACAACGTGTGTCTTACGGGCAAGGCGCATCTCCGGGGTATATGCAGCGAATACTGCGTCGTTATGTGTCGTCATATAATCTTCGAAGATGTGCTTTAACTCCGGATTGATCTCATAGCCGTAGCTCTCCGCAGCCTGCTCTGCCATCTTGATACCGCCGTAAGGCATGAATGCTCTCTTTAACGGCTTGTCGGTCTGGAGACCAACAACTTTTTCCAGATCCTTCATGCTCTCGTCGATATAGCCAGGGCCGTAAGAGGTAAGGCCGGAAACAACCTCGGTCTCGCAATCCAGAACGCCGCCCTTTGCGCGCTCCTCCTTCTGCAGTTTCTGCAGTGCGCCCCAAAGTTTGTTCGTAGCGTCGGTCGGGTCGGCAAGGAAAGCCTCGTCACCGTCATACGGCTTGTAGTTCTTCTGAATGAAGTCACGTACATTGACCTCGTCTTTCCAGATGCGGCCTTCAAAGCCATCCCATTCCTGATAATTGTTCATGGTTTTCATCCTTTCTTTGAAAATAAAATATATTGCAGCTTTGTCAAGCTCTGTCGCCATTATAGCACAAGCTGTCTGTTTTTGCAACCTTGGGAAAGCATAAATATATATGAAATCCCGATGAAAAATGTATAACTGACCGGCTTTTGGATAAACTGCCTGATACTAGGGATACTGCGCCTGCCGCGCTGAGGGCGGAAAAATTTTTGTCCTTGTCAGGCTCTGCATACTGCGGCAAAGCCTGACGGACAAAATCCGGTAAAAATCTCTTAGTGCAGTAAGAACATCCCTTTGCTGCCGGACAGTACCAATTATCTGACCGTTTTAAGCGCTTATTCCTAGCCGAAGTAGCGGTTCAGCAAGCCCTCAAACGCTTTTCCGTGCCTTGCTTCATCCTTTGCCATCTCATGGACGGTGTCATGGATTGCGTCAAGATTCGCGGCTTTCGCGCGCTTTGCAAGATCCATCTTGCCCGCGGTAGCACCGTTCTCAGCCTCTACGCGAAGCTCGAGGTTCTTCTTTGTGCTGTCGGTAACGACCTCACCGAGGAGTTCCGCAAACTTAGCGGCGTGTTCTGCTTCCTCGAACGCTGCCTTTTCATAGTACATGCCTACTTCCGGGTAGCCTTCCCTGTGTGCAACCCTCGCCATCGCAAGATACATACCAACTTCGGTGCACTCGCCGGTGAAATTTGCGCGAAGGTCAGCAATGATATCCTCGCTCACACCCTGTGCTACGCCGACAACATGCTCGGTTGCCCATGTCCTCGCGCCAGCCATTTCCGTAAACTTCGATGCTGGGGCACCGCACTGCGGGCACTTTTCCGGAGCAGCCTCGCCCTCATAAACATAACCACAAACCTGACATACAAACTTTGCCATAATAAATTCTCCTTTCGTGTTGTTTCAATCCGCCACCGCCGATTTTTTCTTGCTCGGCAATCTCTGTTGAAAATTAAAATAGTAATTGTTACTGATATAGATGATACATTATTCTTAGAACTTTGTCAATAGGTATTTCAAAAATATTTTTCTCATTTTACGTGGTAATATGCGCGAATCCTTCCTGAAATTCCGGATATTGACGGGAAGCGCCCGCACATTCCCGGCATTGTCCGCGGAAGAGCACGGTATGCCCCTCGACCGTACCGTCAAAACAGGCTGCCGCCAATGTGTTGATGTGGTCGAGCGGATCCATCAGAAGGTCGAGCACCCTGCCGCATCCGCTGCAGACTAGGTGATAGTGAGGCGTGGTAGTTCCGTCATAACGCTCGCTGCCGTCCCCGCAGGTCAGGCGCATCGCATCGCCCTGCTCGACAAGGAAATTTAAGTTCCGGTAAACCGTGCCGAGGCTGATGTTCGGGTAAAGTTTTCGCACCTGTGTATATACCATGTCCGCAGTCGGGTGTTCTTTTGTGCTCATCAGATATTCCTTGATGGATTGTCTCTGTTTGCTGTGTTTTACTGCCGCCATATTTTTCTCCGTTTCTAAAGCGTTTATACGGATGGTATCCGTAACGAATAAAAATTTGATATCAATAACTATTCTTATTATATGCAAAGATGCCGGTTTTGTCAATTCGTATATTTTGGAAATTTATACGGTAATGTCCTGTTATTATTTATGGCTGGTCAAATGCCGGGTGCTGTCGGTGGGCAAAAAGTTGAAAACCGTGTGCAGACATCCTGCCGTCATGGCATCAGCCGATGGAGATCCCTCGGGAACAGTGCCGTACTGCGGACATTCTCGAACCCCAAAAGCTGCGCGGTAAACCGTTCGAGCCCCAACCCCAGCCCGCCATGTGGCGGAACACTGTATTTGTGCAGCATCAGATAGCCCTCAAACAGCTCTTCATGCATACCGCGTGCATGCAGTTTTTGCAGCTGTTCCTCATAGGAATGGATCCGCTGGCCGCCCGTTGTGATCTCAAGCCCGCGGAACAACAGGTCAAAACTTAGCGTTTTCTCCGGGCTTTGTGGGTCATCCATCGCATAAAACGGACGCTTTGCGCTTGGGTAGTGTGTCACGAAGACAAACTCGCTTCCGGTTTCTTTTTTTACCAGTCCGCACAAAAGCCGTTCCTCCTCCGGCTCGAAGTCCAGCATATCGGTTATTTTACGGTGGCAGGAGCCTGCGATCCATTCCTTGGCGGCTGCAAAAGGAATATGCGGGATTTCCCCGATTTCCGGCAGTGTGCAGCCAAGCAGGGCAAGCTCCGCTTCGCAGTGTTCCTTTAAAAACGCGGTGCAGTGGATAAGCATCCGGTTTTCGGCTGCCATGATCTCCTCGAAGCTTTCGATATAGCCCATCTCAAAGTCCACACTGGTATACTCATTCAGATGTCTTGACGTGTCATGTTTCTCCGCACGGAAGACCGGCGCGATCTCAAATACGCGCTCAAATACCCCTACCATCATCTGTTTGTAAAACTGTGGGCTCTGTGCGAGGTAAGCCTCTTTCCCGAAATAGGGGAGCTTAAAAATATTTGCCCCTCCCTCCGCGCCGATGGCAGCGATTTTCGGGGAATGGATTTCTGTGAAATGCTCCATGTTTAAAAATTCGCGGAACGCCGTGCAGATCGCCGCCTGAATGCGGAAAATGGCGCGCTCTTTTTCATTGCGCAGTGTGATCGGGCGGTAGTCAAGAAGGTTTTCAAGCGAAGTATTCACCTTTTTCTGGTTGATAACAATGGGCAGTTCTTCATAAGGCGCGGATAAAACCTGTGCATTCTTAAGGCGCAGTTCGTAACCGGTCCGGGAACGCTCCTCGGCGACTATTTCCGCTGTAAGCCGCACACATGCTTCCTCGGCGAGCAGGTTTAGAGGGAAGGAAGCAGATTCCTCACTGTAAACACACTGTACGACGGCATCCCGCATGCGCAGCAGGACAAAAGCAAAGCCGCTCATGCGCCGGATTTTGTAGACCGCGCCGTGCAGGCGGACAGTCTCCCCGATGTGGTTTGCGAGTTCACATGCTTCCATTTCCGGGTTTGTTGTTATGGTATTATATTTTACTGTATTCATGTTCAATTCTCCATTCATAATATTTTTATATGTTTTTAATTCGTTTACGGAAAAAAAGGGATGCCCTGCATGAGCCGAATACGAAGTATGGATCTGTTATCTTTTCTGGATTCAGGTATCGCAGGTTTTCCTATAATAAACAAATCTTACGCCAGGATGGGGATTATTTTTCATCCTGCCGCCTGGTATCCGAGTGGACATAATCTGTATGTCCCATTCGATCACGACCTTTCACGGAATTTTTGTTTTAAAATCCGCCGTATCTGTTTTTGGCACACAAAAAAACCACACGGCAGATAAAAATACCAGTGTGGTTTTATTCTTATGATCCGCCGGGGCATGGTATATCCCGCCGGGTTTTGAATCTATCCCACACAGGCACAACACAAAGAGCGCTTGTACCTGTGTTCTATACAGCTACAAGCGCTTCTGATCGTCGTCCCTGTTCTGTGCGGCAAGCGAAACAAAAGCCCTCATTGTAAATTCTCCTCTGAATGTCTGATGGTATAAGACTAGCATAAGGTAAAAGGATTGTCAATAGGAAATTCGGCATCATTTAAAATGCCACCGCCCGTTGTTTTTGCTGCTCCGGAAAAATTGTCTATATCCCCGTTTCTTCATTACTTCCCCGCTGCGGGGGTTATTGACATCATGCGTAGCCGTGATATACGGTATTCCATCTTTTTTTAGTTGTCCGATCACTGCTTTTCCGGCTTCTGTGACGATTCCGCGGTGCCAGAATTCTTTACGCAGCCCGTATCCGAAATCATGGCTGGCTTCGGTGCCGGTATTGACATACCCGATAGGAAAATTATCTTTTTTAAAGCAGATTGCGTAGTTGTATCCATTCTCCCGGTTATATTTTTGGACATATTGCTGCTCATAAAGTGTTTTTGCCTCTTCCATTGTTTTCAAAGGAAACCAGGGCAGGAATATATTGGTTTCTCGGTCACTGTAAATTTCGTAAATAGCTTTCAGATCTTTCTCCGTAAACTTTCTTAAAATAAGTCTTTCTGTTTCAAGTGTCGGAGTATTCATTTTTTTCCTCCCGTAAACTTTGATTTTTTGTCATATTATGTGATTTATCCTCATGCATTTTACAGCCCTGGAAAATCTGGGGGGCAAAATAGAGCCAGTGGAAAAAATAAGGATTTCTATCATAACCGCCCTTATCACATTCTGCCAGTACCATATCTTATATTTGTTGATGGAAAATTTGATGATATTCCCATGCGAACGGAATTAGTTTTTTCAAATATATCATTTCCACGTTCCGTTTACAAGCATAAATATGGGGCATGTCAACCGCCGTACCATCTATTTTCAAATATTTAATTCCATATCCGTTTTGTAAAAGTCTGTTTCTGCCACGGACGGCAAATGAACGAGAGTATCATATCCGTTAATATAATACCACAAAAACCTTGAGACCACCATAAATACTATTTCGTTTTTTGTTTCATCAAGTATTAAAATTATATGTTACCTTTTCGCTTTTATTGATTTTTCTGTTTTGCAGTATTGTTTTTGTGTCCTCAAATGAAAAAAATTCCTTGTATTTTACAGGCGTGCATGTTATTCTTTATCTATGGAAAAATTGTTTTCCGGCATCATTTTTTTCGTTCTTTAAATACTCCGGATCCGTATAGGGCTGCTGCAATCCTGCCGGATTCCGGAGGGCAAATCAGCTCTATTTACAAATGTTCCGTGGACAGGGGGCATTTCGGAAAAAATAAACCAACAGGAGGATATTAAAATGGAAACTTTACTGGATTTTGTAAAGAAACTTAGTTTCACCCGCGTTGGCGGCAGCGCGGAGGAAAGAGCGGCCGCCGAGATGATACGGGAGGAGATTGATCGTTGCGGGAAAGAAGCGGGCAGCGATATCCGCGGCGAATTCATGCCGTTCCGGATCCCTGGTGCGGATGTGGAAAAATGCTCCGTGACCGTACAGGGGCGCGAAATCCCAAGCAAGCCTTATCTTCGCTCCGGTGACATTGACCGGGAATGCAGGCTGCTTTATATGGACGATGCCCTGGAAATTGATTTTGCCGGGATCGGGGATCTGAGCGATACGGCAGTTTTGCTAAACGGTATTTGGGACGAGGAAACATTCAAACGCCTGGTAGAACACAAGGCCGCCGCATTTCTTGTAGTGCAGGGGAAATATTATTTTTCGGCGGAGGAAGTTTCCCTGTATGCAAGGGAATTGAGGCCGCATCTGATCCGCAACGGGAAAATCCCGGGTTTTCTCATTACAGCGTCCGACGCAATGGCTTTGGTGCAGCAGGAGACCGAAACGATCCGTCTCACATTAAAGCAGCAGGATGTGGAGCGGGAGAGCCAGAATGTCCTCGCAGTCATTCCGGGGACGTGGGATACAGAGGAAGAGATTGTTTTGACCGCGCACTATGATTCTGTTCCCGTAGGCACCGGTTCCTGGGATAATGCGACGGGAGCCGCCGCCCTTCTCGGAATCTACCGCTACTTTGCCGCGCATCCGCCGAAAAGGACTCTGCGCTTTTTGTGGTGCGGCAGCGAGGAACTGGGGCTGCTTGGTTCAAAAGCGTATGTAGAACAAAATGAAAGCCGGTTAGAGCAGATCAAATTCTGTTTTAATTTTGATATGTGCGGCACAGCTCTGGGGGCGAACCGGATTATGATGACCGGCAATAAAGAATTGGAAACTTTTGTAGACCAATACTTAAAACTCACCGGGTACTCCGCAAGGACAAGGCAGGGGGTACATTCCAGCGATTCCGCACCGTTCTGTGATAAGGGGATTCCTGCGCTCGGCCTTGGACGCGGCACGGGCACGGCGGAAATACATACGATCCATGATCTGATCCCGACCGTAAGTGATAAGGCGCTCCGAAAGAACGTGGATTTTGCTGTCCGCATGATCGGGGACATGGCAAACGCCGCCGTCCTGCCGATTAAGCGGGAAATACCGGAGGATAGGAAAAAAGAGCTGGATAAATATTTCCACCACGATACGGAGAAAAAGAAGGAAGAAAAAGTATAGTATAATTTGGTTAGACGTATATTTTGTGGAATTTCTCATTGGTATTAAGTGCTTGAAAGTTTTGGTAAATATGAGCACTAGACCACAAGAATAGTTAATAATGGGATAAAATAATATAATATATATGTGCATAGCTAATTGCATATTGAAAAAACAGAATATATGTTCTATAATCTGATTGAAGGTATGATGTACGAGAAGTTAAGATTTGTCAAATATATATTTTTTATGCTTGGTGAATTATACTAGTGTACTGTATCATAGATATTTAGCGTATCTTTCACCTCTGTTATGAGGTGAAAGATGAAATTATCGGATAAAGTGGTATCAGCTTTTCTCTGGTATCACCTGTTTGGAGATGCCACCGTATTTTAGCTTCATCACGATTGCGCCTTGTTTCCCCCATGCAAACAGTTCGCTTTTTAGTTTGGTGATTGTATCTATACGACGTGACAGGCATTGGCGTGCCATCACATTAAGCTCAATTTCAGCCATGTTAAGCCAGCTCCCATGCTTGGGCGTATAATAGATTTCCAGACGCTTTATTATTCTTCTTGCTTCATCTGGTGGAAACGTTTTGTAAAGAGATGCGGCTTTATGGGTATTAAGGTTATCCATGACCAGAATGATCTTTTCGGCATCCGGGAACATCACATCTGATAAATATTGGATTTCCTGTGCCCAGTCAATGGCGGTGCGGTGCTCATGGACACTTACATGGTGCTTTCCCCCAAATGGTTCCACGAAAGCGAATATGCTGCAGGTACCCTTCCACTTATACTCTGGATCGGTTTTCCGATCATCGCCAGAACGCATGGGTAACGGCTCCCTCACGTCCCCTAACAACTGGTACGGCTTTTCATCCATACAGACAACAGGGCGTGCCGGATCGTATGGAAGTTCATAAACATCAAGGACATCTTCCATACAGACCACAAAATCAGCATCTTCTTTTGAGGGGATACACCAGTAATCATTCATGTGAGGTCGAAGTTTATTTTTTTAAGCCCTGCCAATTGTATCTTTACTGACCGGGACATCAAGCGCTATTTTTGCCTGTTCTTCCAACAGCCGCAGCGTCCAGCGGGAATGTCCTTCCGGAGCTAGGCTGCATGCGGTTTCGATAATGCGGGCTTCTGCGCATCCGTCAAATTTCCGACGTGCTTGGCCGGAGTTAACATTACGGTTGAACGAAATGATGCCTCCAATCCCTTTTTCAGAATAAAGTTTCGCTGTGTTGGTAACCGTGGCCATACAGACACAGTTTGTTTTAGCAGACTGTCCATGGGTAAGAATTTTGCCATATGCCTCATCCAGATCAATGATAATCTGACATCTGTTCCGAACTGTTTTTGTTGTTTTCTTTTTACGCATAACGGATTTCAATATTCTAAGTTCGTCATCCGTTAATGAGATTTTGTATTTTTTAGACCTTGCCATAGGAATCACCGCCGTTTCTTTTAGTATATCACGAAACGACTTGATAAACCAGCAATATTAAAATATTTATCAATGATACCGTGCACTAGATGGAAGGTTTGGTTTGAAGGTGAAAATTGTATTGAAGATATTAAAGAATGGAATCAATATTAATTACGAATTTGTGAAGGAGAGTAATTATGACGGATATAATGATAATAAAGAATGATACTGAGGAGATGAAAAGAGGAGGGAGTATTTATTATAGTTTGAATATAGAACAATTAAAACAGCATGATTATAGAAAGTTGGGAGAAGTATATTTTTTTGGCAATAAAGGTTTGCTGATGCGGGCGGATTTTAATTCTAACGGTTTTGATAAATATACTGATTTGGTGAGTAAATGCAAAATGATAGTTATTAACTGTGGAAATGCAAATAAAAATATTGTGATAAATAGAATTTTTGAGTTTCTCAATAGCCAAAAGCACTACGGACCGATAATCGAAGTGGGCGAGAACGATGTTTATTATTTTCCGAGACTGTGCCATGAAGATATTTATTTGATGAAGAATGTATTGCAAGAACGGTTTGAAAAAGAAAAGGTTAATATTATTATATGAGTGGATTTCGACAAGAAAATTTTGGGAAAGAGAGATGGGGGCTGTCAAGATGAGTTTTAAAGTAATTTCGATGTTTTCGGGTGCTGGCGGATTGGATATGGGATTTCATAATAAAGGGTTTAAAATAATATGGGCGAATGATTTTTCAAAGGATGCTTGTGATACGTATGAAAGATGGGCAAATTATGAAGAGAATGGAGATAGAAAAGATGAAGAAGATTGTACAATTGTTGAATGTGGAGACATTTCAAAATTGGACTTAAATATGGTTATGCCGGGAGTGGAAGTTGATGTAGTATTGGGAGGATTTCCTTGTCAGGGATTTTCGCTTGCTGGTCCCAGACAAGTTGATGATTCAAGAAATGTATTATACAGATATTTTGTCCGGATGGTCGAATTGAAAAAACCAAAAGTTATTGTCGCTGAAAATGTGATAGGAATTAAGACTTTAGGAGAGGGCGCAGTATTTGATAAAATAATAGAAGACTTTTCGGAACTTGGATATACAATGTCAGCACCTACCGTAAATGCTAAAAACTATGGTGTTCCCCAAGATAGAATGCGGGTGATATTTATTGGTATACGAAACGATATTAGTAATGGAGGGGCATATATTTTTCCGTCAGGGGATCCTAAAATTGTTACTTTAAAAGATGCACTTAAAGGATTAGACAAGGTAAGAATGGAAGATGTCTGCCAGGCACCATTTTCATCAAGATATATGTCGAGAAATCGCAAAAGAGATTATGAGGAAGTGTCTTTTACAATTCCGGCTATGGCAAAACAAGTTCCTCTAAGCCCTGATTCGGGTGGGATGGAGTTTGAGAGTGTGGACAAATTTGTTTTTATAGGAAAAAATAGAAGATTGAGTTATAAAGAGGCGGCGGCGATACAAACTTTTCCAAGACATATGGAATTTTGTGGTGATTTAGATAGTAAGTATAGACAAATAGGGAATGCTGTCCCGGTAAAATTGGCAGAGGTTATTGCAACAGAGGTGAATAAAATTTTAACTGTTAAGGATTTGTCTCCATATTTGAATATAGAAAATCCGGAAGAGGAGATAAAGACGAAAGCAGATAAGAGAATAACAAATACGGTCATTAGCGGAAAAGCGTTTGAGTACGCAACTTTAATAGAGATGTATCGTGAATTGAGCGAACATGGATGGGGGAGTGATCAGATAGAAATCATAAAAGATAAAAACTATCAAAATATTGAAAAGGCTTATCAGGTTATTCAGAGTTATGATGAGGATGCAAACGATGATGACGGGATTGAATTAGTTCATATTGAAACTTTATCCAATGATTATAATAGGGCTGCACGAGTGGCGGCAATGTATTTGAGAAGAGTTGAACCTATATTAAAACCAGATAAGAAAGTGTATGGAGTATTAAGTGCAATGCCGGATACAGCTGGGGCAAAAGGGGATGTAAGGGATATAGATTTTGCAGTGTTTGAAGATAAAATGCATAAAAAGTTGATTGGTGATATCGGAATTAGCTGCAAAAATAACCATGAGGCGGTTAAACATCCACGGATTACTGAAGATCCGGATTTTGCAAAAGCATGGACAGAAAATCAGTTTAATTGTAGTCGAGATTTTGTAGATGGCATGAACAAGATATTTGATAAAATTCAAGAGTATTCGGAAAAATATCATAATTGGTCTCTGGTGGATGATAAGATGGATGCTATCTATTATCCAATTATAAAGCTTTTTGTAGCAGAGATTAAGCAACTTGGTATAATAAAAGAAAACGAAGATACGGAACATCAAAACAGAAAAAAGAGATTTGTTCGATTATTTTTCGAATACATGTTTGGAACACAGGATTTTTACAAAATTATTAAAGAGGATAATATGGGTGCTACAAAAGTATATCCATATAATATGCATGGCACTCTTATGAAATCATTTAATGGGAATAAAAGTGAAGAGGCAGTACAAACTATTACTTTACCAGAGGAAATTGTTGAGGTTCGTGTTAAACCTAAAAGTAAAACTACTTTGGAAGTGTATTTTGATCAATGGATTATTTCTATGAGGCTTCATAATGCAGATTCAAAAATTACTAGAACGTCACTAAAATTTGATGTTCAAATAAAAGCTCAGCCACGTAAAGTGATGGGAGTGATATTACCTTGGTCAGAGAATGGGGGAAAAACTGATGAAATTATATGAGTTTGAAAGTAATCTTGCAGTGGGTTTGGAGGAGCGAGTGGAAAAATTGACAGACGAAGCTATAAATGAAAGATATGAAAATGGCGAAGCGAGAATAATTACTGAGCAAGGCGCGGTTAAATTGTCTTTGGTTAAGGATGTGTTTACTGGGGATAATTATCAATTAAAGCCAAAATATCAACGACGTATTACTTGGGATGCAAAAAAGAGATCTAAGTTAATCGAATCATTTATAATGAATGTGCCAATCCCGCCAGTATTTGTCTATGAAACCGATTTTGATAAGTATCAGGTTATGGATGGTTTGCAAAGGATTACAGCTATTATAGACTTTTACAACGACATGTATGAATTGGAAGGTCTTGTTCAATGGTCAGAATTGAATGGCAGAAAATATACTTCTTTGCCGCAGAAAATAAGGGAAGGTATCGATAGAAGACAATTGTCAGTAATCACTTTGTTAAAAGAATCGAGCAAAACTTCAGAGCAAGAAGATGAAATGAAGAAGATGGTTTTTGAGCGGTTGAATACTGGTGGAGTTACTTTAGAGGATCAAGAGATAAGAAATGCGTTGTATGATGGACCTTTTAATGATTTATGCATAAAACTTTCGCGAAACGAGTCATTTAGAAGGCTATGGGGTATTACGCCAGAATTGGATAGGGCAGATGGTAAAGATGAAATAGATAATTATGATCAGGCTCTTCTATATACAAAGAATAGGATGTATAATAGAATGTTTGATGTGGAACTAGTACTCAGATATTTTTCAATGAGACACATTGATGAATTTAATGGAAAAATTAATAAATTTTTAGACTTATGTTTGCAAGTGGGAAACAAATACAAAGATGAACAATTATCAGTTTTAAGGGAAGATTTTGAAAATACGATAGAGAAGGCAGAAAGACTGTTTGGTGATAAGGCATTTTGCCAATATGTATATATCAATGGGAAAGAAAAGTGGACAGCTCCCCAAAAAATGATATATGATCCATTGATGTTGGTTTTAAATCAGCTCGATTCATTATGCATTAATTCTAATATGGATAGAAATATAGAATCTTTAGAAACATTTTATAATGAGTATCGGAATGAATTTGACGGTAAACATCAGTCTAAAAGTGACATATGTAAGAGAGTGGAATTATTTAGGACATTTATAAATACTTTGTTGTCAGAAGGTAGATAGCGATGAATGGAATACAGATATATTGTGAAAAGTTTAAGAAGACCATTGATGAGATTAAACAATTTATAGAGGGGATAGATTTACAAAAATCAATGATACGTGAATTGATACGGTATGATACTGATTTGAAAGGCAAAATTAGTAATACATTACAGTATGGAAAAATAATTAAAGAGATTGCGGTAACACCAATTCAGTATAATGCGGTGATTATTAGTGTCTACGGGTGCTTTGAACAATTTATCGACAATGTATTTGATTGGTATTGTAATAATCTATGCAATGTAGCTAGTGATTATGCTGAACTACCTCAAGAAATAAAGGACAAACATATTAAGAAGTTGGGTGATTTCTTAGTGAATACTCAGCGTTATAAAAGTTATAATTTGGATGAGATCAACGCGATTCAGAATGCATATGTGGCCTTTGATAATCCGAAGGATGGTTTAGTAAAGAATAGATGTTTGTTGTTAAATCATGGGGGGAATCTAAAAATTGATCAGATTAAAGATTTGGCTAAAGGGTTAGGAGTGGAAAACTTTGTTCAGAAAATTACAGAGAATATTAGATTTAAATCTTATTTTATTGAGCAAGGGATACATAGTGAGCAAACGTATCAGCGATTAAAAGGACATGATGCGAAGGCTTTGTTCGATGTATTAAACCAATTGGTTGAAGCAAGAAATAACGTAGCACATGCTTGGGTTGAGGAAAGAATTGAACTGAATTTGGTCAAGGAAAAATGGCTAGAATACTTGAAAATCCTGTCTGAGGCTATATGTATAACCATACAGACTTCTTTTGTTGAATATTTGTATAATACGGGTAAATTATATGGGCTTGGAAAGCCCTTGGATGTGATAGATGGTCGTATTATCTGTATAAACAGTGGCGGTGTAATTTTGAAGGTGGAGGATAATTTAATTGCAAAAGACGGTGAAGGAAAAATAAAGCTTTTTAAAATAAAAGAGATAAAAGTTGATGGAAAATCAATAAATGAAACGGAAGATATTGAAAGAAATATTGGAATAGAATTGGTATCACAAGAAAATTTAAATATCCATAAAAACTTTGAGTTTTATTATTATAAATGGTATTAAGGGTCTGTTAAAGTGAAAATATTTTTATAACCTCAGTGCCGTGATATTATGAAGAAAATGGTACGATTTTGAATTCAAGGATTATTATGGTGTGGAATATCCGGGAACTGAAATTTTTATCAGCAATATTGCGTGGAATAGTGAGGGTTTTTCCGCATGATCGGGGACATGGCAAACGCCGCCGTCCTGCCGATTAAGCGGGAAATACCGGAGGATAGGAAAAAAGAGCTGGATAAATATTTCCACCGCGATACGGAGAAAAAGAAGGAAGAAAAGACAGAAAACACAAAAGCCGAATAATGATATATCAAAAACAAACCTGACGACAGTTGCAAAATGAAAAGAGGACGAGGGGATACAAAATGCAATATATCGCTCATTATCCGTCACCGCTCGGCGGCATTCTCCTCGCTGCGGATGAAATCGGGCTGACCGGGCTTTGGTTTGAAGGTGCGAAATACTTTGCCGCGGGTCTTAAAGAGGCAAGGGAAGAAAAAGATACCCCGGTTCTCGGACGGGCAAAAGAGTGGCTGGCAGTTTATTTTTCGGGCAGGGAGCCGGACTTTTTGCCACCGGTTCATCTGGAAGGCACTCCGTTCCGGCTTGCGGTCTGGGGAATCCTCAAAAGAATACCCTACGGGAAAACGGTCACTTACGCGGAGATCGCAAGGGAAATTGCCGGGCAGAAAGGACTTTCGCATATGTCTGCTCAGGCAGTCGGCGGCGCGGTGGGGCATAATAAGATTTCCATTATTGTTCCCTGCCACAGGGTTGTAGGGGCAAATGGAAGCCTGACAGGATATGCCGCGGGAATCGACAAAAAGGCGGAGCTTCTGGCGCTGGAACTGGCGGATATGCAAAGTTTCAAGATCCCGACGAAAGGGAAAGCGCTGTAACAGAAATCGGATGCCATCTGCTAAAAAAATACTATTATTATCCCGGCCGATATCATAGTGACCAATACAGGCGGTAGTATGGCCGACATCCAAAAGAATAATCCGCCGCCCTGTTTTTGATATCTTGTTTTGTTGTAAGTAATGGCGGATAACAGCCAAACGATGTTATACAATGAAAAGCGTGCTGCAAAGCTGTAATCTGAAACAAAATTGCTTGCCAATGAAAACCATATAGTAATAACGGTATAGTTAAGGCATACCCCAAATACGCTGTTCAATAGAATGGCGGTGTATTTTGAAAACATTTTCCACTCCTTTCAAGGTTTTTCTTTCGCGTGCTGTAAATATTTTGTGCTGCTTGAGAGTTAAGCCGCTGTATCTGCGGACATGACAGAGAACGCGGGTGCGGCGGCTCCGGTTATGGCGTTCTAATTATGTCTTCTGCTATAAGGTAATAACCGAATTTAGGGAAGCGTGGAGCAGATTGTCGGTTATGGTTTCTTCGCTGTCTTCTAACCGGATATATTTTAAAACATCCGGCAGAGACAGGGATTTATGAAGCAATTCTATATAATATTCTGCCTTGTTATCATCGGATATAATGGTGGATTTTATGATTGACACGATTTCTATGATCTCATCTTTTTCCAGATTCCGTACATATGGCGGCTCCGGGGTTAAAACTTTCTTTGCTATAGAATCCAAGTCCGTCCATCCCCAATATTCAACAAACTCTGATAAGGTATGGGTTTTTCCGGTAATGCGGTTTAATTCCTGCAATTCGTAACTTCCGTCCCCGTTCGGGTTTTCCACAACAGAGTCAATTAGATTTTTGACCACATCAAGATTTTCATTTTTAATCCGTGGATATTCCAGTATTTTTCTCAAAAGTCCTCCTTTGGAAATTTGGGCACAATGGGAAATCTTAAGCGAATGTAACGCATTAACACCAACATCATACCACAAACGCCAGCATAATTCCATAAAATATTGTTTTAATTTTCCACCTGTACTATTTTTTCCCTGCTGTTTGTTCCTCCTCGTGAACCATTACCCCGGTCATATTGAAAGTCGGTCGGCTTCATGGTATAATGTCGGCAGACATGATACCTGCGCTGATTTGCCGTCCGACCGAAGGGAGGACAGTTTCCCTGGCAAATCATGTGCAAGCCCCGCAGGGAACATGTCGGAACGACATGGTATAATGTCGGCAGACATGATACCGGCACCGGTTCGCCGTCCGACGAAGGAGGACATTTTCCGTGGCGAACCGTGTGCATCCGCCGGGGGCAGCATGTCGGAACGACATGGTATAATGTCGGCAGACTTATACCAGCGCAGATTTGCTGTCCGACCGGAGGGAGGACAGTTTCATCGGCAAATCATGTGCATGCCCCGAAGGAAACGTGTCGGAACGGCATGTTATTGTCTGGCCAGCATCCCATTTACCCGATCAAAATAATTCTACGGTGACAATACAATGCGCGAAACAGAACAATTTGCACAATCTTCCATATTATTGCTCATCCTGACGGTTGCCGCAGGCTTTACAGCGGATAATTTTTCACTGCTGCTGTTGGCAGGCGGGATTTTTATGCTCTTTTTCACATACCGCAGTTTATCTCAGGAAATGACAGGGTGCGCGTTGGGCTTTCAGCTTTTGCTTTCTTTCGTCTATGTTCTGCTTTCGCGAAATATGGCAGTATACCTTATATTCTTTGAATATCGGCCGTGCACATGGGGGCAGAGATTCCGTTTTTTGCGTCCGCTCCTGCCATCCGCTGCATATCTGATTACATTTTTTTTCGGCATTGTGCCTTTTTTCGCTCCGGACGGAAACGGGCAGACCGATCTGCCGCGCGTCCTTTTGAACGCATTGCTCCTGCTTGCCGCCGCTCTGGTCTTAGCGCTCGGCGAACATCTGGCGGTCAGTTATCTTTCCGCTAAAAATGAAACGGTACGGGTCGTCAGTATAACGGCGCTCGCTGAGTTCTACGAGAAAAAACTTAATCAGGAACTGGTCATGAAAAATTATCTTGCGGACAAGACGGCGCGTCTGGAGGAGCGTGAAAATATAAGCCGGAATATCCACAACAGCGTAGGACATTCGGTGACGGCCGCCATCGTGGCGCTTGATGCGGCGGAGCTTTTGGTGACCGCCGACCCGGACAGGGCGGGGGAGAAGATCAGGGCGGCAAACCGGCGCATCCGCATGGGACTTGATTCGATCCGGCAGGCAGTCCGGATATTGGACGGGGAAGAAAGCCTGCTTCCGGTTGCGGATTTTGCCGGCAGCCTGCAGGAACTTGCGGAAAACTTTATGATGGATACCGCCCTGCAGATCCGCATGGATGTTATGGATTTTGCACCGGGCTTATTGCTGCCGCGTGAGTATGGCGGTTTTTTGCACGGGGCGGTTTCCGAACTGCTCGCAAACGGAATACGGCACGGCAGCGCAGACCGTTTCATTATTCGTTTGACGGCGGACAGCGCGCATATCCGTATTTACGTCAAAGACAATGGAATCAGCGATTTTTCCCTGCAAAATTCCCATGCGAGGATCGAAAATGGGTATGGCCTGAAAAAAATACGTTCCTTTGCGGAAAAATGCGGCGGCAGTGCGGCATTTGAAAATAACCGCGGCTTTCAGGCTATGATCACGCTGCCGCTATTTAAGGACAAAGATGCGAGAAAAGGATGAAATCTTTGAAACATTTTTTGCAGCCACAGGAAATCTAACACGCCGCCCTGTGCGGCAGAACGGGAGAAAAGATGGAAAATCTTCGTGTGCTTTTAGTGGACGATGAACCGTTGCTTTTGGAAAGTCTTGAAATTATTTTAACCTTCCATGGAATGAAAATTACCGGAACCGCCCCGGACGGCAATGCCGCTCTGGCGGTACTTGAAAAAGCAGACTGTGACCTTGCCCTGGTGGACCTAAATATGAAAGGAATGGGCGGAATCGAGCTGATTTCCAGAATCAAGGAGGAATATCCCGATATTAAAATATTGGTGCTCACGACATTTTACGACGATAAAAACATCACCCGGGCAATTGCGGGCGGGGCGGACGGTTATCTGTTAAAAGACAGCGGCAAGGACGCAATCCTCGGTGCGATCCGTCAGATCATGGGCGGGCACAACGTGATCGATTCGCGGGTCATGCAGCGGCTGGCGGCCTTGATGGGGGCGAAATCAGGGAAGGATAGTCCGGACGCAAACGACGGGAAGCTGCCTGCCGATATGACAAGGCGTGAAAAAGAAATCTGTACCCTGCTTGCGCGTGGTTTTACGAACAAACAGATTTCCGAAACCCTCTTTATTTCGGAAGGAACCGTGAAAAATTATATTTCCTCCATCTATGATAAGACGGGAATCCATGACCGCGCCAAGCTGGTCGTGGCGATGAAAGACGATGGCTTGTGATGTATTTCCATCACTTTAGAAGCAGGTCTTTTCGGTCAAGACTTAAAAGGTTTCGCTGTCCGGAACATAAAAATACAGCAGATGGGAAATTTGTAAGACCTGCTCAAAACGTGACTGTGGTCATATTTGCATATGACCACAGCCACTGTTATTTTGCGGGAAAATAAAGTAAAATAGTTTTATCAAAAGAAAGGTGGTGATGGGGATGCCGCAGAAATTGTCCGCAATGAAGTACATAAAAAACAATGTGCGCCGCGTTGCCGTGCTGACCGTTAGCCTTGCGCTTTGTTTTGTGCTGGTTTATCTGACGCAGTTCATGCTTTCCACGACCGAGGAAAGCTTTAAGCGCATTCTGCTGGGGAACACGGGCAAAATGCAGGTTATCTCACTGGCGGGAAAAACGACGCTCGGCATTGATACAGATCACATGAGCGATGAGGAGTTTGTGGCCGTGTATGCGGAAAAAAACAGGGCGCTTGCGGAAGAACTGAAGAAAACCGCGGGGGTAAAGGATGCATGGTACGGCGAGATAATCTATTGCCTCATTACGGCAGCCGTCGGACAGATGACATACGAAGTGCCGTTGGCGGAAGAGGAAAAAATCCCGCAGATATTGAAATACTTTGACGCTGAGCTTGTGGAGGGCAGACTTCCGGAGCATCCTGGTGAGATTGTCCTTGACCGGCTGTCAATGAAAAATAACGGCTATGTGCTGGGCGGGTATTTTAACGAGAGAGATTACGAG
Source organism: uncultured Lachnospiraceae bacterium (assembly GCA_947053345.1). Lineage (GTDB taxonomy): Bacteria > Bacillota > Clostridia > Lachnospirales > Lachnospiraceae > RGIG4057. Next base: position 744 of record CAMRSM010000033.1, on the reverse strand, counting down.
AATCGTTATAAGATTGTTGGGGTGCTGGAATGCGATACTTATTTTGGCTGCGGCATCCCGGTTGCGGGATGGAGCGTAAGATCGGCCATTGTTGTGCTTTCGGAGGGCATTGGTGATATGTCGGCGGTACTTCATGGAATCGGTGTTGACGTGAAGGAAAACTATGATACGGTAGTTGACCGGAAATGGGGTGAAACATTTTTGCAGAAGGAAGTCATTGATGTGATCAGAAATTCCACGAGCCTTATTTATGCAGGCATCGTGGTGCTGCTTTTAATCTCCCTGACCGTGGTATACACCACCTATCTGCGCGACCGGCACAACGAATGGTGTCTTTACTGTTCCATCGGATATTCTCGGGGGGATATTTACTGCGCCGTGATGCGGGAATTGCTCTTTACATTCGGGATAGCGCTTGCGTCAGGCGGAATCATCAGCATTTTGGCGGCGGTATTGGTCAAGAACACTATGTTGGTACCGCAGGGGCTGCAATGCAAAATCTTTCGTCCAAAGACTGTGCTGGAGATTTTTTGCACTTATACGTTTTTGCTCGGCATCCTGCAGATTCCGGTGCGGTACGCGCTTTATAGGATCCGCACCGTGGACGCGATCGAAGATGATTTATATTAAAGGCGGAAAACAGAAACCTGGAAACAGTATGTGCCCCGGATGCCCGGAGCCGTGCCGGAAGGAATTTCCGGGAGCAGGGCGGACGGAAATCCCTATGCCGTGAAAGGCAGTGGG
>CAMRSM010000032.1 GCA_947053345.1 uncultured Lachnospiraceae bacterium | reverse complement strand
GGGTCAACACCAAAGGGGAAAGGCAGCTTTGCATGCTGACCGATGCGCAGTATCCGATGGAGGACGGCAAAAAAAGCATTGCCATGGTTGCCAGCCTGCCGATGGAGTATATGGAAAGAATCCTTGCGCTTGACGAGGAAGACGCACTGATGTATTCGTTCATCATCCGCAAGAATGGTACATATGTAGTAAGAACGAGGGAAGATAATTATTTCGACCATATATCCGAAATGTTTTCCGAGAATGAGGGGAAGACTTCGCAGCAATATGCGGATGAACTGCAGGAGGCAATCAAAACAGACAGGGATTACGCCACCATTGTCCGGGATGCGGATGGGGAGTTTCAATCTTTGCTGTGCACCCATCTGCCGGCCTCGGAATGGTATCTGATCTCAGTCATGCCGTTTGGTGTGTTGGACGGCATTATGAATGATTTGGATACCGGACGGCAGAATACGATCCTGATCGTGTGCCTGATCATACTGATAGGGCTTCTCCTGATATTTGTGATGTATTATAGGATATCACAGCAGCAGCTTCATGAGATCAATCAGGCGCGCAGGGAGGCGATCAAGGCCAATAAAGCAAAGAGTGAGTTCCTCTCAAGCATGAGCCATGATATCCGGACACCGATGAACGGGATTGTCGGGATGACAGCCATTGCGATGGCAAACATTGATGATGTGTCGCGCGTGAAGGACTGTCTGGCAAAAATCACGCTCTCGAGCAGGCATCTGTTGGGGCTGATCAACGATGTGCTTGATATGTCAAAGATCGAGAGCGGCAAGCTGTCGCTGAATTTGGATCAGGTATCCCTGCGTGATACGATGGAAAATATAGTAAATATCGTGCAGCCGCAGGTGAAAGCAAGGCGGCAGCATTTTGATATTTTTATCCGGGATATCTGCGCGGAGGATGTGTATTGTGACAGCATCCGTCTGAACCAGGTACTGATCAACCTCCTATCCAACGCGATCAAATTTACGTCGGAAGGCGGCATGATCAATGTATACCTATTCCAAGAAGAATCGCCGTTGGGGGACAATTACGTCAGATGTCACTTTAAGGTGAAGGACAACGGCATCGGCATGACGGAGGAATTCCAGAAAAAGATATTTGATACGTTCACTAGGGAAGAGAAAGCACAGGTGGATAAGACGGAGGGCACCGGGCTTGGCATGGCGATCACCAAGGCGATCGTGGATGTTATGAACGGCACGATCGAGCTTCACAGCGAGCCGGGGAAAGGCAGTGAATTCCACATCACGCTCGATTTTGAAAAGGCGGAGCTTAAGGTGGAGGACATGGTTCTTCCGCCGTGGAGAATGCTCGTGGTCGACAATAACAGGGATCTCTGCCTGAGTGCGGTCTCCTCCCTGAAAGAGATTGGCGTGGAGGCCGAATGGGCGACGGACGGGGAAACGGCCGTGGAGATGGTTAAAAAGCGGCATTTTGAGGGGAGCGACTATGAGGTCGTGCTTTTGGACTGGAAGATGCCGGGCATGGACGGTTTGCATACCGCAAAGGAGATAAGGAAACATCTGGGCGATGATGTGCCGATTCTGATCATTTCCGCATATGATTGGAATGATATCGAGGAGGAGGCGAAGGAAGTCGGGATTCACGGCTTTATTTCCAAACCGCTGTTCAAGTCCAATCTATACCTCGGTTTGAGCAAGTATTTGTTAAACAAACAGGAGGAGGTTGTAGAGACCGCCAAAAAGCAGGAATTTGCAGGTATGCACATCCTTTTGGCGGAGGACAATGACCTGAACTGGGAGATTGCGCAGGAGATTCTCTCCGATGAGGGTTTTACGCTTGAGCGTGCAGAAAACGGCAAGATTTGTGTGGAGAAGTTTGAGCAGGCTGCACCGGGAACCTACGATGTCATCCTGATGGATATCCGCATGCCAGTGATGAACGGCTATGATGCAGCGAAAGCCATCCGCGCGTTAGACCGTCCGGATGGTAACCTGCCGATCCTTGCGATGACGGCGGACGCTTTTTCGGATGATATCAAGCGCTGTATGGAATGTGGCATGAATGAGCATATTGCGAAACCGATCGACATTAACAGGCTCACGCAAGTTTTGAAGAAGTACTTGAAATAATATACGGAAGGGAGGCTCTGGCATTGAAGGAAATTGTATGGAATGACCGGTTTAATCTCGGCGTGGAAGTAATCGACAAAGCGCATCAAAAGCTTTTTTCGATCGTAAACAAGTTGATCCTGATGAATGAGGATTCTAAAAAGCAGCCGCATGCGTGCAAGGAGGGTGTCAAGTATTTTAAGAGTTATACGCTGAAGCATTTTGCGGAGGAAGAGGAGTACATGCGCAGGATTGCTTACAAGGGTTACGATAAGCACAAATACATCCATGATAAGATGAGGGATAAGACGCTTCCGGCGCTGGAGCAGGAGTTGGAGGAGGAGCATTACTCCGAGGAGTCGGTACAGCATTTTATGGGAATCTGCATCGGCTGGCTAAATGCCCATATCATCGTGGAGGACCGCGCGATCGTGAACAAGGCTCCTGTGAAATGGGTATATGACGCGGCGGAGGATGAGCTTTCGGCCTTTGAAAAGGCTGTGATCCAAACCTTGCAGGAGATGTTCCGGACGGAAGCGGAAGTGGTGCGTGCGCATTACGGCGGGGGAAATTTTTACGCGGGGAACAAGATTTGTTACCGCCTGCGTTACCGCAGTGCGCGGGACACGTTCCTACAGATATTTTTTGTTTATGAAGATAGATATGTGGAGAGGATGCTCAGTGAACTCCTTGGGCGGCCGCTTGAGAAAATTGACAAGACAGCGCTGTATGCGGTGAAGGTTCTTTCCGAAAAGCTGATTGACAATGTAAAGACATATTTTCCGCTGACGGACGGATATCATCGGGAAAAAACAGAAATCATCGGATTTGATCAGTTTGTGCGTACCTTCAGCATTGATGACCCTGTTTACAGCGTGCTGTTCCAGACGGAAGAATATGGGCAGTTTGCGCTTTGCGTGCGGCTGTAGAAAAATAGTCAGAATTCTAAAAAACAATAGGTGCCGGCCGGTTCCCGCTGCTGCGGGGAGCCGGCCGGTTTTTATAGAAGTTCTGGAAGCCATACGAAAAATAAAAACCATCCGGCAGCCATTCAATAGCTGCCGGGTGGTTAACTCCTGCGGAAAAAGGGACTTGAACCCTCACGGTGTAGCACCACATGATCCTTAGTCATGCCTGTCTGCCAATTCCAGCATTTCCGCATGCCGTTCGCGAACAACATCGCGAGCACAAGTTACATTATACACAATTCTGGGAAAATGTCAAGCATCTTTTTAAAAAAAATGGAGTTTGTTTGGGCTAATATCGAGAAAGACGGAAAAATGTGGAAACAGTGCTAGAAATTCGTGTAAATTACTACTTCCATACTTTGAATTTTCATGATAAAATATGACAGGATACGAAAATTTGTCCGCGTAAGAGAACCTGCGTTTTGGATATGATTCCGGAAAATTACGCGGGGGCAAAATCTCCCGGCAGGGTCAGCGCGTTCTGCCGGAGAGGAATGGTGGCAATTTTTAACAGTACGTTATACGATGAGAAATGTGAGGTAGAAGATGGAGACGATTGCAAAGATGCTTCCCCTGCTTGCCGGTATCGGCATGTTTCTTTACGGGATGAATCTGATGGCTTCCTCGATTGAGAAGCTGGCAGGCGCAAAGCTGGAAAAGACGATGGAGCGCTTTACGGATAACCGCTTTAAAGGCTTGGCGCTTGGCACAGGAGTGACGGCAGTCATCCAGTCATCGGCGGCAACCTCGATCACGATGATCGGTTTTGTTAATGCGGGTATCATGACGCTTCAACAGACAATCCCGGTGATCTGGGGGGCAAATATCGGTTCGACGGCGACAAGCCAGATCCTGCGGCTCGGCGACTTAAACGGCGGTGGGGCTTTTCTTTCTATGCTGAAGCCGTCCTCGTTTGCCCCGATCATCATTGTTGTCGGCGCGTTTATCATGCTTTTATCCAAAAAGCGCAAGACGAAAAATGTTTCAAATCTCCTGATAGGCTTCGGCATTTTGTTCTGGGGGATGACGACGATGGAAGAAACCTTTGCACCGTTAAAGGATATCCCGCAATTTAAGGAGATGTTTACCTCGTTCAAGAACCCTTTTATCGGGATATTGGTCGGTCTTTTGCTGACGGCGGTCATCCAGAGTTCTTCTGCCTCCGTCGGTATCCTTCAGGCGCTCTCGGCGAGCGGTTCCATCACGGTGGCGACGGCATTCCCGATCCTGCTTGGCCAGAACATCGGAAAATGTGTCCCGGTTGTGCTGGCGAGCATCGGCAATAACAAGGATGCAAAGCGTGCGTCCATGTGCTACCTGCTGTTTAATGTGTTCAGCCTCCTCCTGTTTGGGGTAGGCGTGTACGGGCTGAACGCGGTCTTTGATTTGGCGGCTATGGACAATGTTGTAAACCGCGGTGACATCGCAACCATGCACACCGGGATCAACCTGGTCGCGGCGCTTGTGCTGATGCCGTTTGTAAAGCAATATGACAAGATGCTGCACTGGCTGATCAAGGACGGCGGTGACGTGAAGGAAAAGCGCACGCTCGACTGTCTGGACGACGCGTTCCTGAAAAACCCGCAGGTTGCGATGGAGCAGTGCCGCAAGGTATTGTTTGACATGTGCAGCGTTGTGAAGGAAAATGCGGCCATTGTCTCGGATATGGTGTTGAACGGTTTCAATGAAAAGACGCTCGCGGATATGAGGGTGGGGGAGGAGTTCCTCGACAAGAGCGAGGCGGGGATCAACGCCTATATGGTCAATGTTACATATCATACGATGACGGAGGAAGATTCGCATCTGGCGACGGAAATCCTGCAGTCGGTCAGCGACCTGGAGCGGATCGGGGATTACTGCGTGAACCTTTCGGAGACTGCGGAGTATATGTTTGAGAACAAGAGCAGTTTTACGCCGGAAGCAAAAGCGGAGATCGAGGTGCTTTTTGATGCGGTACGCAATGTCATTGACTTGATGGTGGAGGCGTACAAGACCAACGACTTGGACAAAATTGCGTTTGTGGAGCCGATGGAGGAGGTCATCGATGATATCGTGGACCGCATGAAGAGCAACCATATCATGCGTTTGCGCAATGGTGCCTGCACGGCGGACAACGGGATCACTTTCACCGAAATCCTCACGAATACCGAGCGTATTTCCGACCACTGCTCCAACATTGCGATTTACCTGATGCAGAAACTGACGGTGAACCGCTCCTTTGACCGCAAGGTATATCAGGACGAACTGCACAAGGGGGTTGACCCAAGATACCGCAGATATATTGACAAGTATAAGAGGGAATACCTTGACCGGATCCGGTGCGTGGGGGAAGAAGGTTTCGAGGAGAAAGCCAGGGCGTGATTCCCTGGAACGGTAAGAGCCGAAAAGCAACCTGTTTGGGTTACTTTCCGGCTTTTTTGTGTGAGGATTTTGGCATCGGCAAGATCAGCAGCCCATTCTTTTGCGGATGTGCCCTGCGAGCAGGCGCGGGGAGACGGCACGCAGGAAAAAACCAAGTGCCAGAAGGAACGCCGGAAATTTCCCCAGCCAGGCGAAAGGGGTGACGGGGGGGCTGTTGTAAAGCTGCCAGAGTAAAAGGAGGAAACTCGTGATGGCAAAGCTGATGCCTGTTGTCATATAGCGCAGCGATGAATAGTGATACTGCTTCCTGAGATACGGCAGCACCGGGACAGATTTTTTTGCATACGGGGCGCATAAACCTTCCAGCACTGAGGGGAGCAGGTTCATACACAGCAATATATAGACTGGCGCGGGGGCTATTTTGCCAAATGGGACACATATTAGCTGAAAAGCAATCAGGAGGGCATTCGTGACCGCGCGCCAGAGTGTCAGGGCGGCAAATCGCGCGACCAGACGGATTTCTTCGTCCATCACGGCAGCATCGGAAACCGCGTCCGGTGTGGCGGGAAAGAGGTTTTCCCGGCGGTTGGATGAAAAAGGCATAAAATCCCCCTCTCTTAAGGTTTTTTGACAGTATACCACAGTTTGTCCCTGCCCGCAATCTACTTTTCTGCGGTGGCAGCTGTCCCCGGTAAATCCCATTTTTGGAAAGGGAACGCCCTAAAATAAATTGACCATTTAGCCGATATACATAGCACGGGCGGGCGGCCTGTGCCCGTCATAAAATACATGGAGGTGTGTAGCTATGGTGATACAGACAAGCAATGTTGCGATGAGGAACCAGTATTTCCTCTCCCGCACGAACATGCGGACTGTTAGCTATAACAGCTGGGGCGGTGCCGTGAATTCCGTCGGCAGTACAGCAGCTACGTCGCCCTCAGCTAAGGATAGCGAACAGCAGACAGGTGGGGAAGCGGATGCTTCAAAAAAGAACGGCCGCGTGCCGTGGCAGACGGGCATGCAGGGCGGTATGGGAAGGATTTCCTTTGCGGGTCAGGACGATGACTATTTCCGTAAGGGAAAGGCGGAGTATGACGGGCTGCGCCATATGCTTTCAATCCTGTCGGGACAGCAGGATATAGGGGTGCGCCGCATGTCGGGGAGCGATGTGATCCAAAAGGCGCAGGCGGAGTCGGCAAGGCTTCTCCGGGAGCTGCTTGGGCTCGGCTCCGGCAATCTTGAACTTGATGTTCCCCAGGCACCGTATTCGGTCGTGCCGACCCAGGGCTTCTCGATCGGGATGCAGCATTATTACGAGGAACGGGAGTCGTCGTCCTTTTATTCATCCGGGACGGTAAAGACGGCGGACGGCAGGACGATCGAGTTTGATATTGAGGCAGAGATGTCGCGCAGCTTTGCGGAGTACACGTCCGTTCAGATCGATTACGGTGCCGTGCAGCTGATGGATCCGCTCGTGATCAACTTAAACGGCGGCACGGCGGAAGTCTCCGACCAGAAATTTTTCTTTGACATCGACTGTGACGGGGAACTTGACAATATTTCGCTGCTCGCGCGCGGCTGCGGTTTCTTGGCGCTTGACCGCAACGGCGACGGTGTGATCAATGACGGGAGCGAGCTGTTTGGCACAAAGAGCGGCAACGGTTTCGCGGATCTCGCGGTGTTTGATATGGACGGGAACGGATGGATTGACGAGAACGATGAGATTTTCAACCGTCTGCGCATCTGGACGAAGGATGAGTCCGGCAATGATAAATTGGTCGCGCTGGGTGTTGCGGGGATTGGGGCAATCTACCTCGGCCATATCGGGACAAAATTTTCGCTAAATTCCGGGAAGGATAATTCCACGAACGCCGTTGTGCGCCAAAGTGGTGTCTTCCTGCATGAAAATGGCCAGTCCGGGATCATCCAGCAGGTCGATCTGGCAGTCGGATAATTGCTTTTCTTGCCGTAAAATCGGAAAAATGGGAAAAGGTACATAGAAATTGATAAATATTTTATAACTTTTGAAAAATTCCTTTGAAAAAATCATGTACAGCGTTTATAATAGAACTGAATATGTTTCGATTTGGATAAAATGCTAATTATAGGGGCATTGAACGATAGAGACGAATGTGATTTTTGAAAGGAGAAAGTTATGAGTGGAAGTGACATCGGGATTGATCTCGGCACCGCGAGTGTGCTGGTATATATAAGAGGGAAGGGCGTTGTTTTAAAGGAGCCTTCGGTTGTGGCGTTTGACCGCGACACGAACCGGATCAAGGCGATCGGCGAGGAGGCGCGCCTGATGCTCGGCCGCACGCCGGGAAACATCGTGGCGGTGCGGCCGCTGCGCCAGGGTGTCATTTCCGATTATACCGTGACGGAGAAGATGCTGAAATATTTCATCCAGAAAGCGGTCGGCAAGCAGCGTTTCCGCAAGCCGATCATCAGTGTCTGCGTGCCGAGCGGTGTCACGGAAGTGGAGAAGAAGGCGGTTGAGGATGCGACATACACGGCGGGAGCCAGGGAGGTTGCAATCATCGAGGAGCCCATCGCGGCGGCGATCGGGGCAGGTATTGATATTGCAAGGCCATGCGGCAATATGATCGTTGACATTGGCGGCGGGACGACGGATATCGCGGTGATCTCGCTCGGCGGCACGGTTGTCAGCACTTCGATCAAAATTGCGGGCGATGATTTCGATGAGGCGATCGTCCGCTATATGCGGAAGAAACATAATCTGCTGATCGGCGAGCGCACGGCGGAGGATATCAAGATCAAGATTGGTTCCGCGTACCGCAGGCCGGAGATGGTGGCGATGGATGTCAGGGGGCGCAACCTTGTGACCGGGCTTCCGAAGACGATTTCCGTGACCTCGGAGGAGACGGAGGAGGCACTGCGCGAGACGACCTCACAGATCGTTGAAGCGGTGCACAGTGTGCTTGAGAAGACCCCGCCGGAACTTGCGGCGGATATCGCGGATCGCGGCATCGTGCTGACGGGCGGCGGCTGCCTGCTGTACGGCCTGGAGGAACTGATTGAGGAGAAGACCGGCATCACGACGATGACGGCGGAGGATCCGATGACGGCAGTTGCGATCGGAACCGGGAAGTTTGTGGAGTTTCTTGGGAGCAGTAAGCCTTTAAAATAATATGAAACAGGCGCAGAGCCTGCCGGAAGGGGGCAGCTGCCCTGTTTCAAATGGGAGTCAGGGGCAAAAGTTTTCAGAATGAACCCATATGGGTTCATTCTTCCGGGCGGATGCGGCGGAGGGAAGTCCCGCGTGCAAGGTGGCTTTTGGCTCGATGGTTTGGGTTATTTGTGCCCGGGCAGTGGCAGGAATCGGACGGGATATTCTGTTTTGAAGAGTTGCTGCGGGGTACATTTGGATTTCTGGTACATGAGTTAATATGGAAAGGCAAGGGAAAAGATGGTCAGACAGTTATATACGGCGTGGACGGGCATGAGGAATGAGCAGAACCGGTTGGATGTGATCTCGAATAATCTGGCGAATTCGGCAACTGTCGGTTTCAAGAAGGAGGGTGTGACGAGCCAGTCCTTTGACCAGCAGCTGATGGTCAAAATCCGGGATGCTTCCGTGGACTGGAGGCAGGAGCGGATCGGTACGATGAGCTTCGGCGCGAAGATTGGCGAAGTTTATACGGATTATAAGCAGGGTTCCCTGCGGGAGAGCGGGAACACGTTTGATTTCGCGATTGACGGCAGCGGATTCTTTGCCATACAGTATACGAACGCGAACGGGCAGACTTCGACCCAGTACACACGCGCCGGGCAGTTTACAGTCACGCAGGAGGGGTATGTCGTTGATGTGGACGGCAACCATCTGATGGCGGAGGGCGGGCCTTTGCAGGTTCGGGTTGACGCGACCGACGTGGCCGTGGATGTTGCGGGGAATGTCTACGCGGACGGCGAGTTGGTTGATACCATCATCCTGACGGATTTCGAGGATTATGATTATCTGAAAAAATTCGGGGAGACCAGATTATTCCCGGTGAACGGGGCGCGGGAAAAAGAGGCAGCCGGCATGATCCGCCAGGGCTTCACCGAGCAGTCCAACGTCAATGTTGTCTCGGAGATGGTCAATATGATCGCGATCACGCGGGCGTACGAGGCGGGGCAGAAGGTGATCCAGACGGTGGACAGCACGCTTGAGAAAGCGACGACACTCGGCAGTGTTTCGTAGTAAGTTTTTGCCTGCGGTGTGACGGGGGCAGGAAAGATACATATGTTATCAATGAAAACCGGTAAAATGAGGCAGCAAAGGAGAGAGAATCGTTATGATGAGAGCATTGTGGACGGGCGCGTCAGGCATGATCGCACAGCAGACGAGCTTGGACAATATCGCGAACAATTTGGCAAACGTCAACACAACCGGATATAAGAAAGAGCAGACGGAATTTCAGTCCCTGCTCTATTCCAAGATACAGACAAAAGTGACAGACCACGAGGGCAACCCGAAGCCGGTGATCGGACAGGTCGGGCTCGGTGTGCGTGTGGCTTCGATCGTCTCAAATTTCAGGCAGGGGACGCTCACGGAGACGGGACAGTGGCTTGACGCTGCGATTGACGGCGAGGGATTTTTTTCGGTGCGCCGCCCGGACGGCACAGTCGGCTATACAAGGAACGGTTCGTTCAAGCTGGGGATGAACGGGACGAATGTGATGCTCTGCAATTCGGATGGCTATCCGGTACTTGACACGAACGGACAGCCGATCTCCTTTCCGGCGACTTACGATACTTCAAAACTGACGTTTGACCAGTTCGGCAATTTTCTGTACCGCCCGGACGGCAATACAACGCAGACTGTGGCGACCTTGGCGCTGACGCAGTTTAATAACCCGGCAGGTCTGTTAAAACTTTCGGGCAGCCTTTATCAGGCGACGGATGCGTCCGGTACACCGCGCCTTGAGGCGACGGATGAGAATTTAAAGCGCAGCAGGATCGTGGCGCAGTATGTGGAGGCATCAAACGTGCAGACGGCAGATGAGATCGTAAACCTGATCGTGACGCAGCGCGCATACGAGATGAACTCCAAGGTTATCCAGGCATCCGATGAGATGCTGCAGCAGGCAAACAATCTGAGGAGCTGATGCCGCGGGCTGGGAAGCGGCAGGAACCGGTAAAATAGCGGAAGGGCGTTTGTGCCGGAGCCGCAGGAAGCAAAGCTGGCAAGGGTTTGGAAGCGGCTTTGCCGGATGGAAAGCACCGGGATTTGATGCAGTGCGGAAAGGAATTAACGGAAAAAAACATAGAAAGTTAAGGGGGGCAGATTATGAGTATATCAGTTGGAGCGGATTATTATCTGAACAATTCCCTCACTTCGCAGGCGGCAAATAGGGCGGATAAACTTTCTGCGTCGCTTGGGGCGCTGGATGCCGCGTCGGCAAGTGACGCGGAGCTGCTTGAGTCCTGTAAGGAGTTTGAAACCTATTTGGTCGAACAGATGTTAAAGGGCATGGAAAAAACGATCCCGAAGGATGAGGACGAAGAGGAAGATCCGTATCTGGAGCAGTTTGGGGACACATTTTATACGCAGGTCGCAGGGACGATCGTGGATAATGGCGAGCTTGGTCTGGCACAGCAGCTGTACGAGTCCATGAAGCGCAATCAGGGATTGTAGGCGGCAGAAAAGAAGTTTTCAGAAAGCCGGGGACGGTAAGTTCCCGGCTTTCTTTGCACCAGACGGAAGCGGCGGGAACACGGAAAAATGGAGAACGGTATGGATGAGGTTGTAGACGGCTATGTTGAAAAAATAATATTCCGCAACGCGGAGAATGGGTACACGGTACTTACTGTTGCAGAAAAGGAGAAGGATGAGATTACATGTGTCGGCACTTTTACCTTTATCAATGAGGGGGAGTATGTCCATCTGGAGGGCGGCTATATTTCGCATCCGATCTATGGGGAACAGTTTCAGGTGAAACTCTGCGAGATCAGGGAACCGGAGGATATGCTCGCGATGGAGCGTTACCTTGGCTCGGGGGCGGTCCGCGGCATCGGTCCGGCCCTTGCGGCGCGCATTGTCAAAAAATTTAAAGAGGATACCTTCCGCGTCATGGACGAGGAGCCGGAACGCCTTGCGGAAATCAAGGGCATCAGCCAGAAAATGGCGCAGGATTTCGCGGCGCAGTTTGAGGAAAAGCGCGGGATGCGCAGTGCGATGGTATTTTTGCAGCAATATGGGATATCGACGAACCTCGCGGTAAAGATTTACAAATTTTACGGGGAAAAGATGCATGCCGTCCTGCAGGAAAACCCGTACCGCCTGGCGGAGGACATCCGCGGGGTCGGCTTTAAGATTGCCGATGAGATCGCCTCGAAGGTGGGGATACCGGCCAACTCGGAGTACCGCATCCGTGCGGGGCTTCTCTACGCGCTTGTCCAGGCATCCGGCAGCGGGCATGTTTACCTGCCGCTTCCCGAATTGCTCCGCTATACCGCACAGCTGCTTGAAGTCATGCCAGAGCAGGTGGAGGAGCAATTAGAGCAGCTGCGCCTGGCAAGAAAGGTGATTTTCCGGGAAGACGGGGACGTGGTCTGTGTCTACGCTGCGAACTATTATTACATGGAACTGAACACCGCACGGATGCTTCTTGACCTGAATGTTTCCTATGACCTTCCGGAGGCGGAACTGCGCGCAAGCCTTGCGCGCCTGCAGAAAGACTTGGCGCTGGAACTGGAGGAGCATCAGGCGCAGGCTGTGTTGACAGCGGCGGGAAGCGGAGTTTTTGTTCTGACCGGTGGGCCGGGGACGGGCAAGACGACAACGATCAATGCGATCATTAGTTTTTTTGAGGCGGAGGGCATGGAAATTCTGCTCGCGGCACCGACCGGGCGTGCGGCAAAACGCATGAAGGAGACGACGAAACACGAGGCGAGCACCATCCACCGTCTGCTGGAACTCTCAAAAAGTATGGATGAGAATGCCCCGGATACGGCGGCACATTTTGAGCGCAACGAGAGCAATCCGTTAGAAACCGATGTCCTGATCATTGACGAGATGTCGATGGTTGATATCAGCCTGATGCATGCACTTTTGCGGGCGGTGACGGTCGGGACGCGCGTGGTGCTTGTCGGTGACGTGAACCAGCTGCCAAGTGTCGGACCCGGCAATGTCCTGCGCGACCTGATCCGCTCGGACGTTTTCCCGGTCGTGCGCCTGACGAAGATTTTCCGGCAGGCTTCGGAGAGTGACATTATTGTGAACGCGCACAAGATCAATGCGGGGGAACCGATCCGTCTGGACAATAAGAGTGAAGATTTTTTCATGCTCAAGCGCACGGATGTGAACGTGATCACGGGGGTTCTGATCGCATTGATCCGCGATAAGCTGCCGCGGTACGTGGAGGCAACGCCGTATGATATCCAGGTGCTCACGCCGATGCGCAAGGGAGAGCTTGGTGTGGAGCGGCTCAACCAGATTTTGCAGCAGTATTTGAATCCGCCGTCGCCGCAAAAGCAGCAGAAGGAATTTCGCCAGATGGTCTTCCGGGAGGGGGATAAGGTGATGCAGATCCGCAACAATTATCAGCTCGCGTGGGAGGTCAAGAGCCGGCACGGAATCACAGTGGAGGCGGGAGAAGGTGTTTTTAACGGGGATACCGGGATCATCCGTCAGATCAATACGTTTGCGGAAGAGATGGAGATCGAGTTTGATGAGGGGCGCATGGTGCAGTATCCGTTCGGGCAGCTGGAGGAACTGGAGCTTGCTTACGCCGTCACGATACACAAGTCGCAGGGGAGCGAGTACCCCGCCGTGCTCCTTCCGCTGCTTGGCGGTCCTCGTATGCTGTTTAACCGGAACCTTCTGTATACGGCAGTGACAAGGGCGAAGCGCTGTGTCACCATTGTCGGGAGCCCTGAGACGGTGCAGGCAATGATTGACAACGAGAGTGAGCAGAAACGTTATTCCGGGCTTGCCTCCTGTATCCGGGAGATCGCGCAGGAGGACTGGAAGGGCAGGGGAGGCCTGTGAAATCCAGGAAAACAAAAAAAGTAGTGCATTTCCGGTAAATATATGGTATGATGGGTACAAAGGCAGGATTGCATCCGGATAAAAAGATTATTGTGTATGCTTTAAGTCTGCACTGTAAAGAATAGAAGGCAGGCCGGGGTGGAGGAAAGGAGCATTGGGACATGAACAGGACAGCACTTGTGATAATGGCAGCGGGGATGGGAAGCCGCTATGGCGGCGGGATCAAACAGCTGGAAAAAGTGGGGCCTTCCGGGGAGATCATTATGGATTATTCCATATATGACGCGAAGGCGGCAGGCTTTGACAAGGTGGTTTTTATCACGCGGCGTGACCTTGAGAAGGATTTCCGCGAGATTATCGGGAACCGTGTCGAGAAGAAGATCGAGACGGAGTATGTGTTTCAGGAACTTTCGGATCTGCCGGACGGATATACGGTGCCGGTGGGGCGCACAAAGCCGTGGGGGACGGGTCAGGCAGTCTTATCGTGCTTTCAGGCCGTGAAGGAGCCGTTCGCGATCATCAATGCGGATGATTACTATGGAAGGGAAGCGTTTGTAAAGGTACATGATTTCCTTGCGAATGCGGATCTTACCAAAAAAGGGCGGTATTGCATGGCAGGTTTTATTCTCGGCAATACCTTAAGTGAGAATGGCGTTGTGACGCGCGGTGTGTGCAGTGTGGATCCGGATGGAAAGCTGCGCAAGGTTGTGGAAACGTTTGGGATCGGGAAAAAGGGCGGGCGAGCCGAGGGAAAAAATGCGGCGGGCGAGCCGGTGAGCCTGCCGCTTGACAGTGCGGTCTCCATGAATATGTGGGGTGTCACGCCGGAATTCCTTATGGAGCTGAAAGCCGGTTTTGCGGAGTTTTTGAAAAACGGAGGTGCATCGGATCTGAAGTCGGAATATCTGCTCCCGCAGGTGATTGATACGATGGTTCAGGAGGGCAGGGCGACGGTCGAGGTGTTGAGGACCGGTGACAAATGGTTCGGTGTGACCTATCAGGAAGACAAGGAAGCCGTCGTGCAGGCGCTTCGTGCCCTGGTGGATGCGGGAGTTTATCCGGAGAGCCTTTAACGGGAAAATGGGGAATGGGAGAACGGATGCGGGGAAAATACGCAGTTTGTATACAAAAGTTTTGCGGGTGTGTGTGCGGGGTACTGTACCCAAGGCGCTGCCCGGTATGCATGGAGATTGTCACGCCGCGCGGGGCGCTCATCCATGCGGAATGTAAAAAGAAGCTCCGCTATATATGTGAACCTTCCTGCAAGCGCTGTGGGAGGCAGCTTGCGTATATGGAGAAGGAATACTGCGGTGAATGCCGGAAACGGGAGTTTCATTATATGCGCGGTTATGCCGTGTGGCAGTATGAGGAGAACATACGCCGTTCGCTGAGCGGGTTCAAATACCATTCGCGCAAGGAATTCGCGGATTTCTATGCGGCGGAAGCCGTGCGGCTGTACGCCGGCAGGATACGGCAGGAGGATCCGGAGGTTTTGGTTCCGGTGCCGGTTCACCGTGCCAGACGTGCCGGGCGGGGGTTTAACCAGGCACAGATTTTGGCACAGGGGATCGGCCGGCTGATGGGGATTCCGGTGGACGCGGCTTGCCTCCTGCGCACGAAACAGACGATGCGCCTGAAGGATCTTGGCCGAAGGGAACGTGCGAAAATGCTGAAAGGCGCATTTGCCGTAAATCCAGCTAAGAAGGTGGATTACCACAGCGTAATGCTCGTGGATGATATATATACTACAGGAAGTACGGCGGATGCATGTGCTGCGGTTCTCCGGCGGGCCGGTGTGGAGAAAGTGACCGTTCTTTGCATGGCAATCGGCACTTCCGTAAATTAACAAAGAAAGAAGGGTTGCAGATGGAAGTTAGGAACTGTAAGAACTGTGGTAAGCTGTTCAACTATATTGGTGGCATGCCGCTCTGTGAAGCCTGCCGCAAGGAATTGGAAGACAAATTCCAACAAGTGAAAGATTACATTTACGAACACAAGGGAGCCGATATTAACAAAGTGGCGGAGGAAAATGAAGTGTCCGTGCAGCAGCTTCGCCAATGGGTGCGCGAGGAGCGCTTGGAATTTGCAGAAAGTTCCCAGGTCGGGCTTGCCTGTGAGCGCTGTGGCGCGATGCTGCGATCCGGGCGTTTTTGCAAATCCTGCAAGGATAAGCTTGCGGATAATTTTGGGAGCATGTATCAGTCGGAGCCGAAACTGGCAGTCAAGAGAGAAACGAAATCCAACGCGAAGATGCGCTTTTTGGATGGTAAATAATCGGGAAGAACCGCCGCGCGGAAGGGCTTTTGGGATCCTTCCGTGCGGCGGTTCTTTATGTTTTGCCATAAGCGGTGATTTTGCGGACGGCGTTATCGCTTATTTCCATGAGCGCGGGAGCTGTCCATGCCGACAGCCATGATGCCGGAATTGGAAATTGTGATCTTTCCGTCTTTGAGCAGGTGGCCGATCGCGCGTTTGTAAGCATTCTTGCTCAGGGCAAAAACCGTTTTGATCGTTTCCGGGTCGGTTTTATCGTGGTATGGAAGAAAGCCGCCGGATGCCGTAAGTTTTTCGTAGACCATAAGTGCGTCGTCAGAAAGTTGTCGGTAGGCGGGCTCACGCAGTGACAGCGTGAGTTTCCCGTCCGGAAGTACCTTGCGCACACGCGCCGTCACATAGTCGCCCACGCCAAGCGGCGTGAACAGTTCCTGGTTCGGTATCATGGCAGAATAGCGGTTGTCCACGGCGACATATGCGCCAAATGCCTCGATGATCTCATAGACAATCCCGCCTACACTGTCATTTACCTTATATTCGGAATCGGTGCGGAGGTAATCGTAAACCTTCGAGGTAGCACACAGGCGGCCGCTCTTGTCAATATAGAGTGCTACGAGCACGGAATCGCCGGCTTTTACGCGCACGACCTGCTCCTTGAACGGGAGGAAGAGATCCTTTGCAAGCCCCCAGCCAAGGAAAGCGCCGATGCCCGTAACTTCCTTGACCGGCAGCACCGCTGTCTTGCCGAGTGTGACCGGAGGGATCGTGGTTGTGGCGATCGGGCGGTCTTCGGAATCCTTATACAAAAAAACAGTGAGCCGCATGCCGGGCTGTGCGTCTTTCGGTGTCTGGTTCTTTGGCAGCAGAACCCTCTGGACTGCCAAATCTTCCGGTGTCCGCTGTGCCTGTCCGTCCCCGGCAGGATCGGAGAGATATACACCGTTGTCTGTTGCCTTTACAATCTCAAGTTCCTGTACTAAGCCTAATTTCATGGTTCCTCGCATTCTGCCGCGCGGGCGGCGTTCCAGTGATATTCGCTCCGGCATGGGTCAGGCCTTTGCGGATTTATTATAACTATAATATGAAAAGAAAGAATTTGCAAGCTTTTTTGAGGGTTTGCCGCAGGCGGGAGGGGAAAATAATTGCAAATACCGGATGGACGTGATATGATGTTTATCAATGAAGAAAACGGCCGCATGGGCGGGGAGGAGCGAAGGAGTATGAATATAAAAAAAATTAACCAGATGTTTCTTGTCACAGTCTTGATTTCATTGTTGGCGGGGTTTCTGCCCTTAAACCGTATGTTCCCGGATGAAGGGGCGCGCCTGCTTTTTTCGGAGGTGCTTCTTGCGGCACCGGGCGCAATCTGGATCTTTGCAGCGAAGCGGAGTTATGTAAAAACCGTCCGTCTGAAAAAAATTCACGGGAGCACGGTATTGCTGCTCTTTCTTTTTTTTATTGCCATCATGCCGCTCATGAGCATGATCAATGCCATTTCCATGCTTTTTGTGGACAATGTGACAGGCAATACATTGGCGCAGGTGGTCTCCGGGCATTCGTTTCCGGTCAGCTTGGTGCTGATTGCGCTGCTCCCGTGCGTTTTTGAGGAATCCGTGTACCGGGGCTTGTTCTATAATGAGTACCGCAAGGCGGCACCGATCGGGGGCATCGTGCTTTCTGCTTTTTTGTTTGGTATTATGCATGCGAACTGGAACCAGTTTTCTTATGCTTTTGTTATGGGAGTGGTTTTCAGCCTGCTCATTGAGGCGACGGACTCGATCCTGTCCTCGATGCTCGTGCATTTCTTTATCAACGGCTGGTCGGCGACGCTACTTTTTCTGGTCGATCGGTTTTCAGAGTATTTTCCGGAGGAGATAGCGCAGGCGTTTGACACGGCTCAGGATATGACCCCGCAGACCTTCGGCGATGTGCTGCGCACATTTCTGCCAATGGTACTGGTCGGGACGGCGGCGGCGGTCGTGATCTACCGTCAGATCGCGGTCAAGGAGGGGAGGCTTGCGGCTGTGCGTGAGATTTTTGCCCGCGGCGCGCGCGGAGGTGAAGCCGGCGCTCGGGTGCACGGGAAGCGGGTAAGCCTGTTTTCCGTGCCGCTCGTGGTGGCAATCGTGTTTTTGGTGTTGTTGATGGTAGTAAATGAGCTGCTGTAAGAGCTTTGTACCGGCATGACCATAAGCCCGTGGAAGCCTCCGGCGTGAAAAAACCAAACAGAAAGATTGAAAATCTTTGCAAAAGGTGATACTATAGCAGAAACAGTATGTCTGACGAGAGAAAATCTCACAGGAGGACGTGGCATGATATGTCAGTTTACATTTGAGAATTATAAAGTATTTAAACAGGAAGCAACCTTGGACTTTATAGCGGAACCGATCAGGGAGCATGGGGAGAGCCTGATTTTGGATGTGCACGGCAGGGAAAAGCTGATTCCTGTCATCTCGATTTACGGGCCGAACGGAGGCGGGAAATCGACAGTGCTCGAGGCGCTGGTTTTTTTGCGGAATGTGGTGTTGCAGGCCGTGCTTCTGATGAGCCCTGAAAAGTATAAGGAGGGGGCGGAGGAGGTCTTCAGCAAGCCGTACCTTTCAGCCATGCATGAAGTGTTCTACAAATTTTCCGCGCAGGGCAGGGAAATGCCGACCAGATTTGATATCATGTTCGATGCGGATGGGTGCAGGTTCCGCTATCAGCTTGCGGTCAGAGAACATAGGATCGTGGAAGAAAACCTGTATTATCAGAAAGCCGGAACCGGGAATGTGCAGTTGGTTTTTGAGCGCTCCGCAGAGGAATGTGTTTTGGGGGAAGAAGTGGAGGAGGTTGCTGTCGGAAAGGTCAGCGATACGATGCCGTTGCTCTCGCATATTGCGATGAATTATGATATTGAGACGGTGGATGTGGTGATCCAGTGGTTTTTTAGCATAGCGCTGTTGGACTATAACAATTCCAAACGAGAGAAACGGATCGCGATGCCAAACGATGCCGATTTAAGAAAGAGGTTGTTTGGGATGTTGGAAGAGATGGATATTCCGATTCATGAAATCCGCATTGAAAAGGATCTGGACGGGAATGTGCGGGGGGTTTTCACAGAACACCGCACGGAGGACGGCGGCACATGCGAACTGCGCCTTGAGGATGAATCCAGCGGGACAAAGAAGCTTCTGAGCTGCCTTGCGAGGATCATGGCATGTTTGGGCGAGGGAACATTGATGATCGCGGATGAGCTGGATGCCAAATTGCACCCGAAGCTGTTGCAGTATATCATACAGCTTTTCACCAACCCGGAAAGCAACAAGAACGGTGCACAGCTACTACTGACCTCGCATGATATCACTACCCTGAACCATGACATGTTCCGGCGGGATGAAATCTGGTTTTGCGCGAAGAACCCGTTTGGTGCTTCCATGCTCTATTCGCTGGCTTCCTTCCGCAAGGAAGACGGGACGATGATCAGGAGCGACGAGGTTTATGGAAAGCGTTATCTGGAGGGGCGGTACGGGGCAGATCCTTACATTCGGAAGATACTGAATTGGGGGCAGGAAGAAAATGAGTCTAAAGCCGAAAAAGGTCAGTGACGTAAAAAGACAACAGGCGCAGCTTCAGGAAAAGATGGAGAAAAAGCAGAAAAAGGTATTTCCGGAACTGCCGCGCTATACCTATATCGTGAGTGAGGGGACGAAGACGGAACCCTATTATATCGAGGGGATCGCACAAAAGATCAATGAGAAATACCGGGAATTTTCAACGGGAAAGTTTATTATGGTGAAGGGGACGGGCGAAACGTCAGTACGAGGCATATGGAAATGTGCCCCCATCCAGGATGTGCCCTGCGACGAGAGTGTATGAGCTGGTGGAGGAATTACAGCGGTATCTTGTAGAACCGGAAAAGGAAAATTGATGCAAAGCAGGGGTTTTCGCGCTGCGGTTTTTCAACCGTGAGTGCGAAAACCCCTGCTTTCGTCTTCCATGTCATTGGCTATGAAAAGTGAAAAGTCCTGTGACGCAAGAGCCTTCGGATTCAGACAAGGATATCCACGTTTGCCCCAAGATTTGGGTGGACGGACTGCTCCATCATTTTAGCCGAAGCGCCCGGTGTCCCGACCGAAGCGTCCATCATCTCGATGAGGGCTGCCGTTTCCTGGCTGGTCGAATCAAGCGCCATCGAAAGGACGGCAGTTCCTGCCTGGTTCATGACATTGGCCTGTGATAAGGCTATGGAAAGGGAAGGAATGTCCATTGTGCTCACCTCCTATATTAAGTTCCGCATGTTCCCCTCCCGCCGCCGCCGAGAGGGAAGCGGTTTCTGTCCGCGCTGCTCCCAGAAACTGCTTCCGGCAGCGTGCGTGGAACATGCTGTTTTTATAAGTTCCGCATGTTCCCCTCCCGCCGCCGCCGGGAGGGAAGCGGTTTCTGTCCGCGCTGCTCCCAGAAACTGCTTCCGGCAGCGTGCGTGGAACATGCTGTTTTTTAAGTTCCGCATGTTCCCCTCCCGCCGCCGCCGGGAGGGAAGCGGTTTCTGTCTGCGCTGCTCCCGGAAACTGCTTCCGGCAGCATGCGTGGAACATGCTGTTTTTAAAAACATTCCGCGATAGCTTTAGTATAACACATTATGGAAAAAACACAAGGGAAATCCGCCTATTTTTTGAATATACTGAAAATTGGTTTTGCGAAAATTTGGGTTGACAATCCGCAATTTGTACAAACTGCACAAAAATAAAAGAAAAAGAGAAGGAAAGCAGCGGCACGAAAAAAAGAGAAAAAAAGTAATACCAAGTTATCCACAGGAATATGAACCTGTTTTTGTGGAAAATATGAGTTATACACAAAGTTATCCACATTATCCACGATTTTTGGGTGTGGAAATGTGGGTAACTTTTTGATGTCAAGTTCGAAAGTTTGTTTTGTGATTAGTGATAAATTTGTCAAAAATCCCGGAAAAAGAAATGATGCTATTGACGGAAAAAATCATCTTTTTGTCTTGAAATTCAGACGTAAATGAGTTATAATTTAGACAAGTCGGGGAAGGCCATCAAAAATACATTCTTTTTGAGGAGGGAATCTGGCATCGGGGGTGTTCCGACGGAATTTGTCAGAAAAGGAGTGGAGTTTATGCGTTATATTATTAGCGGTAGAAATATTGATGTCACAGAGGGGTTAAAGAGCGCGATTTATGAAAAATTAGGAAAACTGGAGCGCTATTTTGCATCCGATACGGAGGTTCATGTAACGTTCGGCGTGGAGAAGGAACGCCAGAAGGTCGAGGTGACGATCCCGATGAAGGGGAACGTGATCCGGGCGGAACAGGAGAGCGGGGATATGTACGCGTCGATCGACCTGATCGAGGAAGTGATTGAGCGGCAGCTGCGGAGGTATAAAAACAAGATCGTGGACCAGCAGCAGTCCGCGCAGAGTTTAAGCCAGGCGTTTATTGAGGAGCAGGAGACCGAGGACGAGGAGATCATCATTAGCAAGGTTAAGCATTTTGCAATGAAGCCGATGGATGCCGAGGAGGCATGTGTCCAGATGGAACTGACAGGGCATAGTTTCTACGTGTTCCGAAACGCGGACACAGATGAGGTCAATGTTGTATATAAGAGAAAGAACGGGACATACGGCATTATTGAGCCGGAGTTTTAAAAAACCATAAAGCGGACAAGACCGGGTCGGGGATACACATATTTGTATCCCCGGCCCGGTTTTGTATGTACATGGGCATTTAGGGGCAGGATAGCAGTAAGCATGTGGATGCCGGATGTTTTAAGAAAGGTTTCCTGTTCCGGAAATCCGGCGGTTTATGCCTTATTTTCAATTTTTTTTGCTTTCACGGCAAAAAGAAGTTGAATCCTTTGCCATGTAATGGTACAATATTATACAAGGCTTATTAGATTTCAAGGTAAGCAGCGTAGGTTTCAGCTGATTTGGATGCGCCGGGAGTAAAGCGTATCAGCATGGCTGGAAATATGACAAGGGCGGAAGAACAGCCGCAGTATGGAGGAACAAATGGGATTAATTGCAAAGATATTCGGAACCCACAGTGAGCGTGAGATAAAGAGGATTGAGCCATTGGCCGACCAGATCGAGGCACTTGAGCCGGAATATGAGAAGCTCTCCGACGAGGAGCTTGCGCATAAGACGGTAGAGTTTAAAGAGCGCCTGAAAGCGGGCGAGACACTTGACGATCTGCTTGTTGAGGCATATGCGGCCGTGCGTGAAGCGGCGAAGCGCACGCTTGGGCAAAGAGCTTACCATGTGCAGCTTCTGGGCGGCATCATCCTGCACCAAGGGCGTATCGCGGAGATGAAAACCGGTGAGGGCAAGACCCTTGTCCTGACATTCCCTTCCTACCTGAACGCCTTGGAGGGCAAAGGTGTCCATGTGGTCACGGTCAATGATTATCTGGCGAAACGTGATACGGAATGGATGGGGCAGATCCACCGATTCCTCGGCATGAGCGTCGGCTGTATCTTAAACAATATGAACAATGACGAGCGCCGCGAGGCGTACGCGTGCGATATTACCTACGGCACGAACAACGAACTTGGGTTTGATTACCTTCGCGACAATATGGTGAAGTACAAGGAGCAGCTTGTTATGCGCGACCTGCATTTTGCTATTATCGACGAGGTGGACTCGGTGCTGATCGACGAGGCGAGGACACCGCTCATTATTTCCGGGCAGAGCGGGAAATCCACAAGCCTGTATGAAGCATGTGATATTTTAGCCCGCCAGTTAAAGCGGGGAACCGAAAAAGAACTCTCGAAGATGGATGTCATCATGGGCGAGGATTCGCAGGAGTCAGGCGATTTTATTGTCAATGAGAAAGATAAGAACGTAAACCTCACGGAGGAAGGTGTCGGAAAGGTCGAAAAATTTTTCCACATCGAGAACCTTGCCGACCCGCAGAACCTTGAGATCCAGCACAATATCATCCTTGCCCTGCGCGCACATAACCTGATGGCGCGTGACAAGGATTATGTGGTCAAGGACGATGAGGTGCTGATTGTCGATGACTTTACCGGGCGCATCATGCCGGGCAGGCGTTACTCCGACGGTCTGCATCAGGCAATCGAGGCAAAGGAGCATGTCAAAGTAAAGCGCGAGAGCAAGACGCTTGCGACCATTACGTTCCAGAATTTTTTCAACAAGTATACGAAGAAGTGCGGTGCGACCGGTACGGCGCTCACCGAAGAGAACGAGTTCCGCGAGATTTACGGTATGGACGTGGTCGAGGTTCCGACGAACCGCCCGATCGCAAGAAAGGACTTAAACGACGCGGTTTACAAGACCAAAAAGGAAAAACTCACCGCCGTGGTTGAGGAGATTGAGGGCGCACACGAGAAAGGGCAGCCGGTCTTGGTCGGCACGATCACCATCGAAGCTTCGGAGGAGATCAGTGCACTTTTAAAAAAGCGCGGTATCCCGCATAAGGTTCTGAATGCGAAGTTCCATGAGCTTGAGGCGGAAATCGTCGCGGATGCGGGGCAGATGGGAGCCGTGACGATCGCGACGAATATGGCAGGCCGCGGTACGGATATCAAGCTCGGCGAAGGGGTGAAAGAACTGGGGGGATTAAAGATCATCGGTACTGAACGCCATGAGTCAAGGCGAATCGACAACCAGCTGCGCGGCCGCTCCGGCCGTCAGGGGGATCCGGGTGAATCGCGCTTTTATATCTCGCTCGAGGATGATTTGATGCGTTTGTTCGGTTCGGAGCGCATGATCTCCATGTTTAATTCCCTCGGGCTTCCGGACGGCGAGCAGATCGAGCATAAAATGCTGAGCAGCGCGATTGAGAAGGCGCAGAAAAAGATTGAGAACAACAACTTCGGTATCCGCAAGAACCTCCTTGAGTATGACCAGGTCAACAACGAGCAGCGCGAGATTATTTACAGCGAGCGCCGCAAGGTTCTGGACGGCGAGAACATGCGTGATTCCATTTTCAAGATGATCACGGACACCGTGGAGAATGCGGTCAACCACTGTATCGCCGAGGACGCGCTGCCGGAGGAATGGGATCTTGCCGAGCTGAACAGCCTGCTGCTTCCGATTTTCCCGATCCCGCCGGTCGTGCTGGATGACGAACTTCTAAAGCATGGTAAGCGTGATACACTGACCCAGCATCTGAAGGAGGAGGTAGTGCGCTTCTATGAGGCTAAAGAAGCCGAATTCCCGGAGAAGGAGCAGCTGCGTGAGGTGGAGCGTATCATCCTGCTGAATGTGATCGACCGCAAGTGGATGGATCATATTGACGATATGGACCAGCTTCGCCAGGGCATCGGCCTGCAGGCACTCGGCCAGAAGAACCCGTTGACAGAGTACAAATTCATGGGTTACGATATGTTTGACGCAATGACAACCGCGATTGCGGAGGACACCGTGCGCGGCCTGATGCACCTGCGCATTGAACAGAAGGTAGAGCGCGAGGAGGCTGCGAAGGTGACCGGGACGAACAAGGACGATTCGGTGGCAAAACAGCCGGTCAAGCGTGTCGCGAAGAAGGTGCAGCCAAACGATCCGTGCCCGTGTGGGAGCGGGTTGAAGTATAAATTCTGCTGCGGGAAGAAAGCCTGAAACGAACCGGGCAGATTCTGACGGTGAGCATGTCTTGTCTGCGGGCAACGACGGTGCACGACCCCGCGCAGTGTGTGCCCGGGAAGGAACCTTTTTTTCGGAATGGCGGGATTGGTAGGGGGCAATAAAACAGCATATGCCCGGACCGTGTCCGGAAAGAGATCTGCGGAAGCAGGGTGGGCGGGGATCTTTTTTCCGGAAGGGCGGTGCCGGCATGGTGCATATAGGATTTCAAATCAAGAAAGAGGTGAGATTAGTGGTTGAATTAGACCAGGTCAAGTACACACTTGGCACGTACGACAAACCGTTAATTGAAGTGGGGGATTCACTTTGACCTCGCTAATAAACAGTTGAGGGTCGAAGAGATTGAAGGTATCATGGAAGAGCCGGGCTTCTGGGATTCTACGGAGAAGAGCCAGGCCTACGTGAAGGAACTCAAAAATTTAAAAGATATCATCGCGCAGTATGCGGATTTAAAGCAGCGCTATGAGGACATTTACATGCTGATCGATCTCGCAGTGGAGGAGAACGACACTTCGATGGTGCCGGAAATCCAGAAAGAGGCGGCGGCATTTGTTGAGGAGTTTGAGGAACTGCGCTTGGACACGCTGCTCTCGGAAGAGTATGACAAGGACAACGCCATACTCACACTGCACGCGGGTGCGGGCGGGACGGAGAGCTGTGACTGGGCGAGCATGTTAAGCCGCATGTACCAGAGATGGGCGGACCGCAAAGGCTATACCACCGAGATCCTTGACTTTTTGGACGGCGATGAAGCAGGCTTGAAGTCCGTCACGATCCAGATCAACGGCTTAAACGCCTACGGGCACTTAAAATCCGAGCGCGGTGTGCACCGGCTTGTGCGCATTTCGCCGTTCAATGCGGCGGGTAAGCGCCAGACTTCATTTGTATCGTGCGATGTGATGCCGGACATTGAGGAAAATCTGGATGTGGAAATCAATGAGGAGGATCTGCGCATTGATACCTACCGTTCCAGCGGCGCGGGCGGGCAGCATGTCAACAAAACGTCTTCTGCCATCCGCATCACGCACCTGCCAACCGGAATCGTCGTGCAGTGCCAGAATGAGCGATCGCAGTTCCAGAATAAGGATAAGGCGATGCAGATGCTTAAGGCAAAGCTATATTTGCTAAAACAGCAGGAAAACCAAGAGAAAGAGTCGGGTATCCGCGGTGAGGTGCGCGATATCAATTTCGGCAACCAGATCCGTTCTTATGTGCTCCAGCCTTACACGATGGTAAAGGATCACCGCACGGGGGCAGAGATTGCGAACGCGCAGGCAGTCCTGGACGGGGGGATCGACCCGTTCATCAACGCATATTTAAAATGGATCAATACCAAGCCGGAGGAAGATAGCTAAGGTGTACTGTAATCCCATTCCGGCTATCCGTACACACCGGAATCGTTTCCCATACCGGGGCTGTGGGGCGAAGCAGTTTGTTCCCCTGCGGATCCGTGTACATGCGCCGGATATCGCGCAGGGCGGATGGAGAAAAAAGGGCGCATCTTCCGGCATTGCCGGAAGATGTGTGGAATTCAATAAGAGGAGGCTGAAAATCAAATGACAACAAAACAGGTCATTTTTAAACTGGGCAGCGAGGAATATGGTATGGATATTTCTCTGGTAAGCGGAATAGAGAACTATACCAAAGTTGTTCCAATCCCGAACGCCCCGGCACATATCATCGGTATCTTGAATCTGCGTGGCGATGTCATCCCGATCTACAGCCTGCGAAAAAAATTCCGCATGGAGGAGGTCATGGGAACGGCAGCAACACAGCTGCTCGTGACAAATTGTATGGGAACCCTGATCGGTTACAAAGTTGATTCGGTCGTGGAGATTATTGAGATTGACGAAAACCTGATCCGGCCGGTTCCTCCGATTGTCCGCAATGAGGAAACAAGTTATGCGAAAGGTATTGCGGAGCGAAAGGGGCAGCTGGTTGTCCTGCTTGATATTGAGCGCATCTTGAGTGACCAGGAGCGTGAGGCGGTCAAGGAATTTGCGGAGGCGACGAACAATTCGGATCAGCAGTAGGATGGCTTTGGTGCGGGTGGGTGTAAATCGGGACGGGAGGCGCAGATGGCTTACAAAAGCGGGGAATTAAAGAATACACGCGATTATTTTATTGATAACCTGAAAGCATTTCTGATCGTGCTGGTAATCTGGGGGCATGTGGAATCCAATCTGCGCCCCGTCGGGGAACTGACACGCCTGTACTATTTTATCCATACGTTCCATATGCCATGCTTTGCATTTACGTCGGGTTATCTGGCGAAAAGTGTGGTGAAGGACGGGAAATTCCGGGCAGAACGCTATTTTTCCACGCTTTGGTTGTTTGTCTTTTTCCGGCTGATGAATTGCGGGATCGCCCATGCGTTCGGGCGGCAGACAAAACTTGAATTTTTCGATATCAGCAGTGCGGCATGGTATCTGCTGGCATTGTCTGCCTGGTATGTGCTCGTGCCGCTTCTTTTGTCCATGAAGCCCCGTACCGGGTTGGCCGTGACGACACTTTCCGGGCTTCTGGTCGGATATGCTGACAATGTGAGTACTTTTCTGACATTCTCACGTATGGTTGTGTTCCTGCCGTTTTTTGCTGCCGGTCTGTATCTTTCAAAGGAAGGGTTGGCAGGTTTTTTGTCAAAATACGAGAAACTCCGCATCCCGGCGGCGGTGTTCCTGCTGTTGGCGGCGGGAGGTTTTGTCTTTCTTGGCAATCCGCTTGGAAGCTGCGCAAGGATTGTCTTCGGCGGTATGCCGTACAGTGTCGCGCTTAAGACTTACGCTCCATACGGCTTTTTCATCCGCGGCGGGCTTTATCTTTTTGCAGTTTTGGTTTCTGCGGCGTGCATGCTGCTCGTGCCGCGCAGGAAGCTGTGGTTTTCCTATGTCGGGAAATATTCCCTCGCCATCTATATCCTGCATATTTTAGTCAGGGATGCCCTGCTGTACGCAGGTGTATTTGGGAAGATCAAAAAGCTGCCGGGGATTTATATGCTGCTTTCAATCCCTGCCTGTGTGGCTGCCGCCCTCGTACTTGGGAATCCGGTTTTTGGGAAGGCGATGAACTGGGTGGCAGACCCGGTAAAGCAATGGAGGCAGCGGGAAAAGAAAAAAGCCTTAAAGGCTTGAAGGTTATCCGGGATATTGTAGATACAAAAAAGGGGATGCTGCTATTTTATGGCAGCATCCCTTCGGTTTTATCCGTGATCTCATGATAGAAAGAAAGCATATTTTTACCGTGTGTCTTGGAATAATACATTGCATGGTCGGCACAGATGACAAGCTGTGATGCCTTTTTTGCATCCTGTGGATAGGAGGCAACGCCGAAGCTTCCGCCGATCAGGCGCGGCTGCCCGGTGAGCAGGATCGGTTCCCCAAATACGGCGGTGCATCTGGAAAGATAGTGCTGCAGGACGGCGGTGTCTGACGTTTTCAGGATCAATATAAATTCGTCCCCCGCGAAGCGGTACGGAATTAAAATGTCGTCCGTGATGGCGTGCAAACGTCTCCCCAGTTCGCGCAATGCGGCATCTCCCGCCGAATGTCCGAAGGTATCGTTGATTTTTTTGAAATTGTCAATATCCAACATGGCGAGGCTGCAGGGAATTGCGGCTGCAAGGCATTGTTCAAGATCGACCGTGAATTTTCTGCGGTTTTGCAGCCCGGTAAGGAAATCATGGTCATTGGATTCTTTTAATTGCTTTTGGGCTTGGCTCAACTCAATAACAAGCTTGCGGCGTTTCCGGTTGTCGGCAAACATCAATACGGAGATCATTGTCAGGAAGAGTATGATAAAAAGTACCGGAACCAGAATGGTGGAATACTGTTCCCAGAAAGTCGGTGTATGGTTGACCACCACCGCGCCCTCCGGGATGAGGGAGAGCGGGAGATGAAAGCGTTTCATCACTGCTTCGTCGATGTAATAAATATTTGGGCTTTCCGTGACGGTCTCGAATGTGGCGGGATCCGTGCCGGAAAGAATCTGCATCGCCATCTCGGCAGCAAGTTCGCCGGACAGCTCCATAGACACAATATTGCCGCCCAAAAGCCCCTCGCCGATACCGCCGGAAACCATGCGGAAAGCGGGCACGCAGGCATATTTGGAAATCAGTTGGATGGATTCGCGGTTTGTATAGTTTTTGCCGCTTGCGTCCTGTGTCATGACCACATAGATCAGGATGGTGTTCGCCGGGATGTTTTTCAGTGCCTCCTTGAGTTCTTCGCTCGTCAATGCGGAGGTGTTGATCTCGGAGAAGGTGAGTTCCGGGTAAAGCTTGGAATTACGGTAAAAGGAGGAGCGTTCCGCCTGTCCGGTCACCGTGTCGTCAAATATGCCGACAACACGGTCAGCGGAAGGGAAAAGCCTGCGCGCAAAATCAATATTTTCCTGGAACGAGAGTTTTTCCAAAATTCCGGTGATCAGCGGATTCTTTGCGGCCTCAAGTGCAAGCGCTTCGTTGTTTACACCCTCAAAGATCAGTGGGGTATCGGGAAATAGCTCGCTGCGGTACTGCAGCGCAAAAAGCAGTGCCGCGTCATCGCCAAGGATAATCACATCATAAGGTTCGACAACGGAGAGACGGTAGGCAAGCCCCTCGTAAAACTGTTTTGCCGAGATCTCATTGTCCACGCGCTTTGTATCCATAAATTCGTAGTCGAGCACGACATTTGTACCGATTCCCGCTTTAATCCCCTCAATCTGCAGCTGTACCGTGTCCCAGCCGTAGGAATACGAACTGATGAAAAGCACACGGTCAGAATCCGGCATAATATCTTCCTTTGCCGACAATGGTATGGAGGAAGAAGGCATGAGCATGAGCAGGATGAGGACAGGGACAATAAAAAATAAATATTTCTGTTTCATAAAGGCTACCGTTCTGTGCCGCCCCGGTCTGGCGGGTCTGCATGGCGGCACAGACACAAACCCGTCGGAAAAGATACGAAAAATGCACGGAAAATCATCATTCTGGTTTAATTATATCATAATATGGAAAAATAGACAAATGGAAAGCAAAAAAATAAAAAAAATCCACAAAAAAACGCATATAGAACTGATGTTCGCAAAACTATGGACATTTTAGGGTGGGCATGGTATAATGTCGTCAGACTTATACCAGCGCCGGTCCGCCGTCCGACGAAGGAGGACATCTACCCTGGCGAACCGTGTGCATTCGTGCGCTTATTAATGTCGGCAGACAGAGGTGAGACTTATTGCGGAGGAGGAGCTTGATGGATCATTTTATACTGCATTCGGAATACGCCCCGACCGGCGACCAGCCGGAGGCGATCGCGGAGCTCGTAAAGGGCTTTGAGGAGGGGAATCAGTTTCAGACTTTGCTCGGAGTCACGGGCTCCGGCAAGACATTCACGATGGCCAACGTGATCCAGGCGCTGAACCGCCCGACGCTCGTCATCGCACATAACAAAACATTGGCGGCGCAGCTTTACGGCGAGTTCAAGGAGTTTTTCCCGGAAAATTCCGTCGAATATTTTGTGTCCTATTATGATTATTACCAGCCGGAGGCCTACGTGCCTTCGACGGATACCTATATTGAGAAAGACTCGGCAATCAACGATGAGATTGACAAACTGCGCCACTCGGCGACGGCGGCGCTCTCGGAGCGCAGGGATGTGGTGATCGTGGCGAGCGTTTCCTGTATTTATGGTCTCGGCAGCCCAATTGATTACCAGAGCATGACGCTTTCCCTGCGCCCGGGGATGACGAAAGAGCGTGACGAAGTACTGCGCAGGCTGATTGACATCCAGTATACGCGCAATGATATGGATTTTAAGCGCGGCACGTTCCGGGTGCGCGGCGACGTAGTGGAAATCTTTCCGGTGGCGAACGAGGACACGGCGGTGCGCGTGGAGTTTTTTGGCGATGAGATTGACCGGATTGCGGAGTTTGACGTGCTGACAGGGGAAGTGCACTGTACCTTGGAGCATATTGTAGTTTTCCCGGCTTCGCACTATGTCGTTTCGCCGGAGCATATGGAAGCGGCGATCAAAAACATTGAGATTGAGTTGGAGGAGCGCGTCCGGTACTTTAAGAGCGAGGACAAGCTGCTGGAGGCACAGCGCATTTCCGAGCGCACGCATTTTGACATTGAGATGCTGCGGGAGACCGGATTTTGTTCGGGGATCGAGAATTACTCCATGCACCTTTCCGGGCTGACACCGGGCTGCACGCCAAACACGCTGATAGACTACTTCCCGGATGATTTCCTGATTATCGTGGACGAATCGCATATCACGATCCCGCAGGTACGCGGCATGTACGCGGGCGACCAGGCGCGCAAGACGACGCTTGTGGATTACGGTTTCCGCCTGCCGTCGGCGAAAGACAACCGCCCGTTAAATTTTGATGAGTTTGAGAGCAAGATCAACCAGATGCTCTTTGTCTCGGCGACACCGAATGTGTACGAGCGCGAACATGAACTGATGCGCACGGAGCAGATCATCCGCCCGACCGGCCTGCTTGACCCGGAGGTTTTCGTGCGCCCGGTTGAGGGGCAGATCGACGATCTGATCGGTGAGGTGAGAGGGGAGACGGCAAAGAAGAACAAGGTGCTTGTGACGACACTGACCAAACGCATGGCGGAGGAGCTGACCGATTATATGCGGCAGGTCGGCATCCGCGTAAAATACCTGCACTCCGATATCGACACGCTCGAGCGCTCGGAGATCATCCGGGATATGCGGATGGACCTGTTCGATGTGCTGGTCGGCATCAATTTGCTGCGCGAGGGTTTGGACATCCCGGAGATCAGTCTGGTGGCAATCCTCGACGCGGACAAGGAAGGGTTCCTGCGCTCCGAGACTTCCCTGATCCAGACCATCGGGCGCGCTGCCCGCAACGCGGAAGGGCATGTGATCATGTATGCCGACACGATGACCGATTCGATGCGCCGCGCGATCGGGGAGACCGCGCGCAGGCGCAGCATTCAGGACGCTTATAATAAGGAGCATGGCATCACGCCGCAGACGATCAAAAAGGCGGTGCGCGACTTGATCAGTATCTCGAAGAAAGTGGAGAAGGAGAGCGCGGACCTGGTGAATGATAAGCCGGTCGAGTCGATGAGTGCGAAGGAGCTGGAGGGTCTGGCGCGCAAGCTGACGAAGAAGATGCAGGCGGCAGCGGCGGAGCTGAATTTCGAGCTTGCGGCGAAACTGAGGGATCAGTTGATGGAGGTGCGGACGGAATTGAGTAAAATGTAAGTATTAAGGGGGATTGGAGATGGGATGGTTTTTTGTTCCGGTTACTTGCTTGGCGCTTCCGGTGCTGGCTTGTGTGATGCTTTGGAGGAACCGCATGGTTCCGAAGGGGATCGCGCGGTGGTTGAACCGGGTTTCGGCGGAGTGCGGAAAGTTTATGGCGGGTCAAAGCTATCCGCCGGGAATGGTAGTCCGCAAGAGCATTGCCGCCCTGGTGATCATTTTCCGGCCGGGGTTTGACCGGGATACTGCCACGCTGCGCTCCTGTTCCGGCTGGTTGGAGCATCCGCTTTATTATCCCGGTGCGGGGGAATATGTATTTTGGATTGACTGCCGGTTTACGAAGGGAAATGCGTGGATTGAACTGAGGGATGTGCAGAAGCATGTGGTTTTGAGGCTGGATCCCAAATTAAGTGAGGGCAGTGTGGAATTGCAGGCAGGAGCGAGGTATTTTTTACATTGGGAGTTTATGAATGCCAGCGGGGAATGTGAACTGCGGTGGCAGTATCAGGGGAGCGGGATGGAAAGTTAGTCGATGGTAGCGTCTGTTTCGTTGTCATGATTGCGGTCTGCGGTCAAGAACGGATCTGGACAAACGGAAGGATGTCCGGTTAAAATATAATAAATTACGCAAAGGCGCGGCAGGCTGCCTTGCAGAAAGAGGATTTCATATGAACGGCAAGAAAGAGTATATCAGGATACGCGGTGCAAGGGAGCACAATCTGAAAGGGATCGACGTGGACATCCCGCGCAATGAGTTTGTCGTGCTGACGGGGCTTAGCGGTTCCGGCAAGTCGTCGCTCGCGTTTGATACAATCTACGCGGAGGGGCAGCGGCGCTATATGGAATCGCTCTCCTCCTACGCGCGCATGTTTTTGGGACAGATGGAAAAGCCGAATGTCGAGAGTATCGAGGGGCTTTCCCCGGCAATTTCGATCGACCAGAAGTCGACGAACCGCAACCCTCGTTCCACGGTCGGCACGGTGACGGAGATTTACGATTACTTCCGTCTCCTCTACGCGCGCATCGGCATTCCGCACTGTCCGAAATGCGGGCGCGAGATCCGCAGGCAGACGGTGGACGAGATGGTAGACGAGATCATGAAGCAGCCGGAGGGGACGAAACTGCAGCTTTTAGCCCCGATCGTGCGCGGCCGCAAGGGTGAGCATGCAAAGATTTTTGAGCAGGCGAAACGCAGCGGTTATGTTCGTGTGCGCGTGGACGGCAATATGTACGACCTGAGCGAGGAGATCAAGCTGGAAAAAAACATTAAGCACTATATTGATGTCGTCATTGACCGTCTGGTCGTGAAAGCAGGGATCGAAAAGCGCATGGCGGACTCAATCGAGAGCGTGTTAAAGCTGACGGACGGCCTGCTTGTTGTGGATGTCATCGGGCAGGGCGAGCTGACATTCAGCCAGAGCTTTGCCTGCCCGGACTGCGGCATCAGCATCGAGGAGCTGGAGCCGCGTTATTTCTCGTTCAACAACCCGTTCGGCGCGTGCCCGGAATGCCACGGTATCGGCATCAAGATGGAATTTTCGGAGGAACTGATGATCCCGGATAAGTCGGTGAGCCTTGCAGGCGGTGCGATCGCCGTACCGGGATGGCAGTCGGCGGTCGACAAGACGAGCTACACGCGCTGCACCCTGGACGCGCTGGCGGAAGAATATCAATTTGATCTGGACACGCCGTACCAGGAGCTGCCGGAAGAGATCCGCCATATGCTGATCTATGGTACAAACGGGCGCAAGGTCAAGGTGCATTACCGCGGGCAGCGCGGAGAGGGGACTTATGATGTGGAGTTTGAAGGGCTGATCCGCAATGTGGAACGCCGTTACCGGGAATCGGGCTCGGAAGGGCTAAAAGCAGAGTACGAGACCTTTATGACTTCAACGCCATGCGCGCTCTGCAAGGGCAAGCGCTTAAAGCAGGGGGCGCTCGCGGTGACGATCGGGAACAGGAACATCGCGGAAGTCACGGATTATTCCATCTGGAAACTGCGGGATTTTATGGCGGAGCTGAAGCTGACGGCGCAGCAGGAAAAGATCGGTGAGCTGATCCTGCGGGAGATCCGTGCGCGCCTGCAATTCTTAGTCGATGTCGGGCTGGATTACCTCACGCTCTCTCGCGCGACGGGCTCCCTCTCCGGCGGGGAGGCGCAGCGCATCCGCCTTGCGACCCAGATCGGATCCGGGCTTGTCGGTGTGGCGTATATCTTGGATGAGCCGAGCATCGGCCTGCACCAGAGGGATAATGACAAGCTGCTGGCAACCTTAAAGCACCTGCGCGACCTCGGCAATACACTGATCGTTGTGGAGCATGACGAGGACACGATGTTCGCGGCGGACTGCATCGTGGATATCGGCCCTGGCGCGGGCGACCACGGCGGTGAAGTGGTCGCAGTCGGCACGGCGGAGGAGATCATGGCGGTTCCGGAATCCGTTACGGGCGCGTATCTTGCCCATCGGGTTGAGATCCCGGTGCCGAAAAAGCGCCGCACGCCAACCGGGATGTTGACGGTAAAAGGCGCGAGGGAGCACAACCTGAAAAATATCGACGTGGATATCCCGCTTGGCGTGTTTACCTGTGTCACGGGTGTGTCCGGTTCGGGCAAGAGTTCGCTTGTCAATGAGATTCTTTACAAGTGCCTCGCAAAAAAACTAAACCGCGCCCGTACGATCCCGGGTGCCCATGACGAGATCACCGGTGTGGAGCAGCTTGACAAAGTCATCAGTATTGACCAGTCGCCGATCGGGCGCACGCCGCGCTCCAATCCGGCGACCTACACGGGTGTGTTTGACATGATCCGCGATCTGTTCGCGTCCACGCAGGACGCGAAGATGAAAGGCTACCAGAAAGGGCGTTTCAGTTTCAACGTCAAGGGCGGGCGCTGCGAGGCCTGTTCCGGCGACGGCATCGTGAAGATCGAGATGAATTTCCTGCCGGATGTATATGTGCCGTGTGAGGTGTGCGAGGGCAAGCGCTACAACCGCGAGACACTGGATGTGAAATATAAGGGCAAGTCAATTTTTGACGTGCTGGATATGACGATCGAGGAGGCGGTGCATTTCTTTGAGAATGTTCCGTCAATCAAGCGCAAGATTGAGACCCTGAATGATGTTGGGCTTTCCTACCTGAAACTGGGGCATCCGTCCACATCACTCTCGGGCGGGGAGGCGCAGCGCATCAAGCTTGCGACGGAATTAAGCCGCAGAAGCACGGGCAGGACGATCTATATTCTGGACGAGCCGACGACCGGGCTTCATTTCGCAGACGTACACAAACTGGTCGACATTTTGCAGCGGCTGACCGAGGGCGGCAACACGGTGGTCGTGATCGAGCATAATCTGGATGTGATCAAGACGGCGGACCATATCATTGATATCGGACCGGAGGGCGGTGACAAGGGCGGCACGGTGATCGCAACCGGAACGCCGGAGGAGATCGCGAAAAAGAAAAAGTCATATACGGGGCAGTATGTGAAGAAATATTTGAAGTGAGACGCGGAGCTTTTGTGCGCGCATCCGGACGGGCACGGTGGTATGCATTCGGAATTAAATGCATTTGGGCAGATATTGGCATTTAGTGAGATCGATGAGGAGGTGGAGACGGGAAGCACGATGCAATTTTGCTTTCATTTTGGAGAAGAGTATGTCAGGAAGGCATACGAGGTGCGAAAGGAAGATGCAGCGATCTGTACGCAGCCTGCGCCGTGCGATTTCAGTCCGTATCAGTTTGTTGCGGTGGATCGGTTGGGGGTAAATTGGTGCATTTTTGTGTAGGGAAAGTTTGACGAAGGAAAACAAAATAGGAATTGACGGGATGCAAAGACGCGAACTGACAGAACAAGGAATGGAGGAAAAATAAAAAATATATTTTGCGGGATTGCCGCCGGATGACCAGAGTATCACCTTGTATTTTGGGTGATTTGATATTTTTAATCAAAAGTAAGCTGTCTGCCTGCGGCGGAATGTGAGGAAATATGGATATTTGCGAGCTGAAAGCGCTGCGTCTTTACCGCCAGCATATCACGGATCCGGCGGATAAGTACACGGTCTGCCATGATCTTATGGGTCTGCAGGCGCAGTTTATGCCAAACGTTTTTTACAGCCTGAAAATACGCTGCAACGAGGAAATCACAACCGGGAATTTCGGTGACGGCCTTGTGAAAAATTGGACGGTGCGGGGAACCGTCCATGCATTCGCTGAAGATGACCTGGCGCTTTTCTTACATGATGCGGCGCAGTACCACAGTGAGGATTTTAAAGGATATGCCATTGCGAAAGAGGAAACATACCAGTATGTGCGGGAGAAGGAAGGATACTCGGAAGCGGCGGAGGAATACCGCAAAAATGGTTTTGCATGGGTGTTGGTGCCCGAGCGGCAGAAATATTTTTCGCAGTTCGTTTTGAAGAAAATTTCCGAGGGAATCTGCACGAGGGAGGAATTAAAAGAGGTTTGTGCAAAAAACGGCATGACGCAGCCGGAAATGGAGGCGATGTTTAACCCCTGGGGCGGCGGGATGCGGGAGCTCTGCGGGCGCGGTTTTTTGTGTTACCGGGTATGCGGGAATAAAGAATTTATGCTCTCGCCGGATTTCGTGCCAATGGGAAAGGAGGCCGCCGAACGGGAAATTGCCAGGCGGTATTTTATGCATTTCGCACCTGCGACAGCAAAAGATTTCGCGTATTATTATCACTGCACGCAGGCGCGTGCGAGGGAGCTGATGGCGGGACTGCCGCTTGAGAAGGTGGAAGCTGGCGGCAAGGATTATTTTTATCTTGGGAAATTGCCAAAAAATGTTCCGGATATCCCAAAGTGCGTGCTCTTGGCAGGGTTTGATCAGTTGATGCTGGGGTATAAGAAGGAAGAAAGTATTTTCCTGCCGCAGGAGCATCTGCGCGGGATCTTTAACCTTGCAGGGATCGTAATGCCGCCGGTTTTGTTAGACGGAACGGTGGCAGGGCGCTGGAAGAAGAAGGGAAAGAAGATGACGTTTGAGGCGTTTGGGAAAATCCCGGAGAAGGAGCGGAAGGTGATCGAGGAGACGGCGGCAGGGCTGTATGGGGAGGTTGGGAAGATGGAGTGGAAAGTGTGAAAGGGGCGTAAGATAGGCGGAAGGGGTTTTGGGAGGATCCCCTTTCGAATCTTCCGGTAGGATGCAATGGCTGGTTTCGCAAAATTTTTTGTGGAAGGCTTGTGCTGTGCAAGTAGTTTGCTGGTATGGACGGAGTTGTCGGTGGGGATGCAACCTAGCTCTGTGAAAGTTTTGTGAGATGGCTTGTGCTGCGCGAGGAGTTTGCTGATATGGGGGGACTGCTGTAGAATGAAAGTCAACTCCGCGAAATTTTTTTGGCGGGGATGCTGCTTGCGCGGCGGAATGAGAGGAAAGATGGAACGGGATTTTTACGCGATGATGTCAAGAATGAAATATATTGAGCGCTGGGCGCTGATGCGCAATTCCATGAAGGAAAATATCAGTGAACATTCCCTTGAGGTGTCGATGCTGGCGCATGCGCTGGCGGTCATTGGCAACCGCCGTTACAGGAAGAACTTGGATGCGAAGAAGGCGGCGCTGATCGGTTTATACCACGATGCGACCGAGATTATCACAGGGGATATGCCGACACCGATCAAATATTACAACGCAAGCATCCAAGGGGCATTTAAGGATATTGAGAACAAGGCGGCAAGACAGCTGCTTTCCATGTTGCCGGAAGAACTGCGGCCGGATTATGAAGCGATCTTTTTCCCGGAGGAAAGCGAGGAATATATCTGCAGGCTTGTTAAGGCGGCGGATAAATTGTCTGCCCTGATTAAATGCATTGAGGAGGAAAAGGCGGGAAACACAGAGTTTCGGAGTGCAAAGGAAACGATTACGGCGGCACTGCATGGGATGGGGCTGGTGGAGGCAGAGGATTTTATGAGGGAATTTCTCACGGCGTATGGGAAGACGCTGGATGAATTGGGGATGGTGTAAAACAAAACGGGCAGGGAATCGGGTGAGAGGCTTTTGGTGGCTTCCGATTCCCTGCCCGTTTTGCCTGGATTTCTTGGAAGCGATTCGGAAAAATTGTTTCGATGAAGAGAAGTTCAAAGAAAAAATGTTGATAAACGTTAATTATAGTGAATGGATATAGAATAAGAAGATGGAATTACTTGACAAACGGGAATAAGAGTGATAATATGTTAACATAAAGGAACTGAGATGCATATTGCAGGGGTCTGGCTGTGGGCTGTATTGTTTTATCAGATCAAAGGGGGCGGATCATCATATTTATTGAAGAGCGGCATCAGGCGATTTTGGATATGCTGGGACAGGCAGGGCGCATCACGACGGGCGAGATACAACAGCGTTTTGGGATCAGTTATGATTCCGCGAAACGCGACTTGCGGATCTTGGAGGAAAAAGGTCTGTTAAAGCGCACGCACGGCGGTGCGATCATGATTCGCAGCGTTGGCTGGAGCGGGCAGACAAATGAAAAAACGGGAAAAGAGCGTGCCGAAAATGTGAAGGATAATTATTTGGACATTGCGAAGCGGGCAATTAAGGAAATCGGCTCGCAGGAGGTTGTTTATGTGACCGCGGCGAGCGTCGGGTATCTGATGGCGCAGAACATGCCGGATGACCAAATCTTCACGGTTGTGACCAATTCCATCGCGATTGCCGAGGAACTGCGCAAGAAAGGGAATATTACAGTGATTCTGGCCGGCGGGGAAATGAGCGCGAACGGTTCGTTTTATGACGGTTTTTCAATGGAAATATTAAAGCGCCTGCATTTTGACAAATGCTTTATCACATCCGCCTGTATTTCCGCCAAAGGCGGTCTTTCCGTCCAGAAATCAAAAAACATGGAGCTGCTGAACACCGTGATCCAAAATTCGCGCAAAGTGTACGGATTGTATCCCGTGGAAAAGATCGGGATGGATTCGGTCATCAGCATCTGCGGGCTGGACAGTCTGGATGTGCTGATCACGGATGAAGAAGCGTCGGAGGAGGATGTGCGGGTATTTGAGGACGCTGGGGTGACGGTCATCGTTGCCAGGAAGGAAATGCAGGAATAGTACCATAATATGTCAGCGGAATGTAACATGTATTTCACTTTTGGGGAAACCGTGATTTCAGGCTGGCATGAGCACTGATTTTGTAGTAGAATAGGGAAAAGATGACTTATTTGGCCTTACCCCGATTCTTAATTTGAAACTTGCAGAAAGAACCACAAATTATGGAGGGATATCGAGATGAAAAAGGAAATGATCATTGTAATGGATTTTGGGGGGCAGTACAACCAGCTGATCGCGCGCAGAGTCAGGGAATGCAATGTATATTGTGAGGTATACCCGCACACGCTGAGCCTTGAAAAAATCCGGGAAATGAATCCGAAGGGCATTATATTTACGGGTGGGCCGAACAGCGTTTACAAGGAAGAATCGCCGCGCTGCCCGAAGGAAATATTTGAGCTCGGCATCCCGGTTCTCGGCATTTGTTATGGTTCCCAGCTGATGGCACATGTGCTCGGCGGCAGTGTTGCCACCGCGCCGGTCAGTGAGTTCGGAAAAACAGAGGTTGATGTGGAAACTTCCGATATCCTTTTTGGAGGTGTTGACCAGCGGACGATCTGTTGGATGAGCCATACGGACTATATTGCAAAAGTGCCGGAGGGCTTTACTGTCACGGCGCATACCCCGGTCTGCCCGGCGGCAGCGATGGCATGCCCGGAGCGGAAGCTGTACGCAACGCAGTTCCATCCGGAGGTCATGCACACCAGACAGGGCATGCAGATGCTGTCGAATTTTGTATACAAAGTTTGTGGCTGCGCGGGTGACTGGAAAATGTCTTCCTTCGTGGAAACTACGATCGCGCAGCTGCGCGAAAAGGTTGGCGGCGGCAAGGTGCTCTGCGCGCTTTCCGGCGGCGTGGATTCGTCGGTAGCGGCGGTGCTGCTCTCAAAAGCAATCGGGAACCAGCTAACCTGCGTGTTTGTTGACCACGGTCTGTTGCGCAAAAATGAGGGGGATGAAGTTGAGGCGGTATTTGGATCAAACGGCTCATATGAGCTGAATTTTATCCGTGTCAACGCACAGGAACGCTTTTACGCCAAACTTGCGGGGGTGACCGAACCGGAGCAGAAGCGCAAGATCATCGGCGAGGAATTTATCCGTGTCTTCGAGGAGGAAGCAAAGAAGATCGGGGCAGTGGATTATCTCGTACAGGGCACGATCTATCCGGACGTGATCGAGAGCGGGCTGGGCAAATCCGCTGTGATCAAATCGCACCACAATGTGGGCGGACTGCCGGATTGCGTTGATTTTAAAGAAATTATTGAACCGTTGCGCCTGCTGTTCAAAGATGAGGTGCGCAAGGCGGGGCTGGAGCTTGGAATCCCGGATCATCTGGTATTCCGCCAGCCGTTCCCGGGGCCGGGTCTTGGCATCCGGATCATTGGGGAAGTGACGGCGGAGAAAGTGAAAATGGTGCAGGACGCGGATGCGATCTACCGTGAGGAGATTGCGAAAGCTGGGGTGGATAAGGAGCTCGGGCAGTATTTTGCCGCCCTGACCAATATGAGAAGCGTCGGGGTCATGGGAGATGAGAGGACATATGATTACGCGGTGGCGCTGCGCGCAGTGACGACGAGTGATTTTATGACGGCGGAGAGCGCGCAGGTTCCGTGGGAAGTGCTGGGAAAGGTGACGAGCCGGATTGTGAATGAGGTGAAGGGGGTTAACCGGGTGATGTATGATTGTACGGGGAAGCCGCCGGCGACGATTGAGTTCGAGTGATGAAATTGGATTTAGAAAGCTAGTGTTTATGCGGCTTCCAAACAAATTTGTTTAGGTACTGGCAACGATTTGGCAACATTTTTCACATCACGCACTAAATAATTACATCAATG
>CAMRSM010000031.1 GCA_947053345.1 uncultured Lachnospiraceae bacterium | reverse complement strand
TAATAATAGAATAATAAAAGGAGATAATTATTAAATTTTAATATTTGATATGAAGATATATATGGAAATGGCAAAGATACATTTTTCAAATAAGCGAAAAAGAAAAAATATGTAATTGAATAAAAGACTGAGAGGCGAAAAATATGAGAAAAAAATGTAAGATTGTAATTATGATGTTATATATTGCGGGATTTTTGATGGCTTCCTGCTCGGATCAAAAAGATGCAGGGAAATTCAAGTGGGAGCAGATTGATACATCCGGTGGATTTTTGGGCAATTCCCCGGCAAATCATGCAAATGGCGGCGGGGTATGTAAAAGCGGAGATGGAATTTATTTTAGCAATCCATATGAAAACGGATATTTATATAAGGCTTTGCCGGATGGAAGTGAAAAAGAGTTGGTTTTAGAGGCTCCGTGCCGCAATATCAATGTGGTGGGGGATGTGATTTTTTATCAGAGCGAAAAAGACCACTCGATCCGGACATATTGCATTTCCGATGGCAAGGAGGGGATTTTGGTCGCAGATCCGGTGGAAGATATGGTTGTAACTTCGGATGCGGTCTATTTTATAAGTAATACAATTGAAAAAATATCGTTGGATGGGAAGCAGCGTAAGCAGCTTATGCCGGAAGGGGATTACTTTTATTTGGATGTTTATGGGGATCATTTGTTTTATACATTGATGGAAGAACAGATTAATCTGTATGTGGCAGACAACCGGGGAGAACATACGGAGTTGTTGTTAGAAGGAGCCAAGGGTGCGGTTGTAATCGAGGATACAATATTTTATACCGGTGTCGACGATGATATGTTATATTGCTACAATGCGAGGAACCAAATGAAAACACTGATAGATGAAGGATATAATGCGAATATATGGAAAGATAATATTTTCTATATTAAAGAGAACCGGCTCTATTGTTGCGCAGATGGTGTAAGCACTGATATATTACAAGACTATTTCGGGCAGATGGACGGGAGCTATGTATTGGAAGCATATTACATAGTGGATGATTCTATTTATATCAATTATTCGATTCATGCGGATGGAGATGATTATAATGAAATGATTGCAGTCGATCTTGCGGATGGAAATACGGTAAAAGAGTAAAGAAAACTTTTTAGAGAATAAGATTTAAAAGATTCCGATTCCAATGTATATATTTTGTTTGCTCCGGCAGCAGATATATAAACCGGTGATTTTGGAACATAGAAAAACATTTGCAAGGTTTATATCGTGTTTGGCAGAAAGAAATAATATGCCAATGGTGCAGATGAAATTGAATCTATGGTTCAGGATGCCAGAAAATTATTTAGGAAGGAGGTGACGATATGAAGATGCCAAAAAGATTTATTGCTCTGTGTTTAATTGCAGCATTTGTTGTATCTGTGACACCGCAAGAAGCAGGCGCATGTGATCAAACGTTAGGATGTTATGCAACACTTATTAGTGTAACATGCGGTAAAACAACGCCACAGGAAGTTGCACAGCATATGGTGAAAGAACCTAACGGCTATGTCGAAAAATGCAGTATTGTAGCTGTTTATGGACCACATGAACTTAAGTGTGCCGCATGTGGTGC
Organism: uncultured Lachnospiraceae bacterium; assembly: GCA_947053345.1. GTDB lineage: Bacteria > Bacillota > Clostridia > Lachnospirales > Lachnospiraceae > RGIG4057. Next base: position 44,896 of record CAMRSM010000031.1, on the reverse strand, counting down.
TAGCTTGGGCACGAGTTATAGGACATGCTCAGAGACACATAGCTATAAGAATTGCCAGAATAGATACAATTTGTGCAAGAGGTAACTGTAATGAGCTTGGGGTGGCACAGCGTTTTGTGTCACCCCAAGCATGTTACATTAAAAGATGAATTAGAGTATAATATGATTACAAATAAATTTGATTTGAATTATAATGAGATAGATTATAAAAACGTGGTAAAAAATATGAGGGATTCATATTGAAGGGGGAATTTCGGTGAACAAGTATCTTTTTACATTGACGGCACTTGCATGCTGCGTTGCTTTTTCCGGCTGCGGCAAAGAAAGTAACGATGACGGCCGCAGCGGACAGGGTGGGGACTTTGCGGAAAGCATGGGGGACGATATTTCGGAGGATGAATATGACTGGTCAAAGGCGGAGAAACCGGACAAATCACAGATGCTTGGGGCGACGCTGTATTATGAAAACGAACCGGTCAGTCTGTTTTGCATCGGTGAGGGAGGAACGGTTTATACATATAGCAAAGAAAAGAGAGCGTTTTGCGAATATGATGCGGAAGGAAAATATGTGAAGGAATATCCGGTTGACGGGGAAATGATCGTTTCGGTCTGCTATCAGAACCAAAGGCTTTATTACATTGACACTGATCAGCTGTGTACCATGGAGTTATCGTCGGGGACTACCGAGGTTCTTTGTACTTTTGAGGGGAATATGTTCGCATTTGGGCGGATGGTCGGGACACCGGATGCCCTGTTTATCATTCGGAAGCAGCAATATAAGGATGAATGGGCGGATGTATGCTTTGAAGAAGACGATGGGTATGTCTATGAGGGGGAAGAACTGCTCTGCTATCATCTGTCTGCAAACAAGCTGATAAAAACGGATATCCCGAATGTGAAACAGATTGCAAAAAAAGGAGACCGGGAGGTTTTCGTCTACGCTTATGACGGGCAGGGGGGCTTTTATTTTACGGCCTGTGATGTCGAGGGGAAAACCGGAAAGAAGCAATATACCGGACAGGGGCTGGGAACCATTCTGGATATTGCCTATGACAGTATCTCGGACCGCCTGGTCTGCACGGATGCGAAAGGAGTATTTCTGGCAGGGCGAAAAAATGCTTCCGATAAGACTTATATGTTTCAGGGAATGCGTCAGGGATATAATACCTTGCAGTGTGTGGACGGTTTTACTTATGAGATTTTTAAGGTGGATGGCGCGGCACGGATCGTCCGGGTGGAAAATAGCGTGTTTGTGAACGAGATTCCGGCACTGAAGGCATATACAAAAAACAGCGTTTATAATCCTCCATATTACGGCTACAACATCAGCTATGAGGAAAAGACAAGTGATGAGCTGGCGCTGGTTTTGCTGGCTGGCGATTCGGATTTTGATTTTATTGTTTTGGATTCCTGGGATTGCGTTTCCGGAAATATCCGGAGGATCGGGGCATATTCCGCTTTGGATTCCCTGGATGGGCTGGACGGATTGCTTAAAGACTGCCACGCTTATGTGAAAGAAGCAGCGACTGCGCCGAATGGTGATCTGTGGCTGCTGCCGCTGAATGTGGAATGCCCTGTCCTGATCTATAATGAGAACCGGATGGGGGAATATGGTTTACAGCCTGCTTCACTGGATACTTATACGGAATTTATCGGACAGGTGGCGGGACTGCCCAAGGATGGCACGGTATTATATGACGTTCCGTATTACCTTATGACAACGGATATTACAAATAAGTATCTGGCTGATTATGCTATAAAAGGAAAAAAATCAGATTTTCATACGGATTTATTTCATACTTATCTGGATCTAATGAGCCAGTATGATATGCGGGTAAATAGCGGGGAAAAGATTTTTAGTGTACCGGGAGAGATGCATACGGACGGCCAGGCAGAGTATTTTTCCAAAATGCTTCTTAGCATGAAGCGCAGCAGTGTGGTAAAGGAAGATGATTTTTTCCATTTTGGTGAGTATGATTTTTTCCATGCAGCACCGGCACCGAATCTGCAGGAAGGCGAAAAGCAAAAGGCACAGGCGAATATGATGTTTCTTGTCGTGAACCCAAATTCCGGAAAACGAAAATGGGTATTGTCATATATGGAGGAAGTTTGTAAGGGAATCCATGCGGACGAAAATTCCATGATGCTTCGAACCAATGATTTTGACGGTAAGCCGCTATGGCAGGAGGTGCAGGCTGTTGTTGCAGATGCGGTGGTATATTTCGGTTATCCGGAGGAGATTATCGAGGAGGAGCTGTACCGCTGCCGGATGCAGGGACAGTCTTTCGAGGATACGGTAAGTGAGATGGAGCGGAAGATGGATATGTATCTGAATGAATAAAGGAAACGGTTTGGAGGTTGCGGATGCGATACCGAAGAAAATGTAAATATTTGTTGCTGCCAAGCATTGCGGGAATCCTGGTGTTTTACTGCGTTCCCTTTGTGCGGGTAATCTATTATTCGCTGATCGAAAACCAATTCAGCAAAAAATGGGTAGGATTAAAAAATTACAGTACGCTTTTTGGCAATGAATATTTCCGGCTGGCAATGAAAAATTCGTTTTTGCTGATCCTGGTCGGGGTTCCGGTGCTGGTGGCGGGGGCGGTATTTTTGTCCGTGCTGTTTATGCGCCTGAACCGGCGCATGAAGAGACTGCGCCTCGCGTTTATCCTGCCGATGCTGTTGCCGACGGCAAGTATTATCCTGGTGTGGCGGATGGTATTTACGGTAAGGGAGTCCCCTGTTCCGGTGTACGCCCTGTTTGTGTGGAAGAATATCGGGATCGCGGTCATTTTGTGCAGTGCGGCATTTTCCCTTCTGGACGCGGGGATTTATGAGGCGGCGAAGTTAGACGGCGCGGGCGGGATGCGGCTGCACTGGCATGTGACCCTTCCGCTTCTGGCACCGACACTGTTTTTTGTGACCTTGCTTGGGATCGTGTACAGCTTCCGGATATTCCGGGAGAGTTACCTGTATTATGGTTCCAATTATCCGCCGGATGCCGGGTACAACCTGCAGTATTATATGAACAACCATTTTATGAAGTTGAACTACCAGTATCTTGCGTCCGGCGCGGTGATCACGACCATACTCGTCTGTGTGATCGTGGCAGCGGGGATCCGGATGCAGCGCAGATTTGAATGAGGCGGGTGGGGGATGAAAAAGAAGATCGTTGGGTTTTTGGTGTTGCTGCTTGCGGGGATTTTTCTCTTTCCCGCCCTGTTTACGGTATTCCGCTCGTTCACGCAGGGGGGCGGGGTCTTTGGTATGGAGGGGGCAGGCGGATTATCCCTTGCCGGATATTATGATATTTTGGTGGAGGAAGCCTGGTATCTGCGCGGATTTTGGAACTCGGTTCTTTACGCGGGTGTGATCACGGTTTTGAATCTGGCCGTCTGCCTTCCTGCTGCATACGCGTTCCGTGAGGCGGATTTTCGCGGGAAAGGGGCGCTCTACTTTTTTTATATTGTTTTGATGATGATGCCGCTGCAGGTGACGATGCTGCCGAATTATATCGGGCTTAGGGATATGCATCTGCTGGATACGCGCCCCGCACTGATCCTGCCGGGGATCTTTACCCCTTTTGGCGTGTTTTTGATGGCACAGTATATGGGAGGGCTTGACCGGAGTGTTTTGGAGGCGGCGAGACTGGAGACGAGATCGGTTTTTAAGATCCTGTGCCATATCGCCTTGCCTCAGGTAAAGACCTGTGCCGCCGCCCTGTTTTTGTTTACGTTTGCGGAAAACTGGAATTTGGTGGAGCAGCCGCAGATTCTTTTAAAGAGCGAACAAAAGCAGCCGCTGTCCGTGCTGCTCGCCGTGCGCGGGGGCGGGATGGCTTCCCTTTTTGCGGGCTGTGTTTTATTTATGGTTCCTGTTGTGATACTTTACCTGTATTTTCATGAAAGTCTGGAAGAAGGGCTGGGGAATTTAAAATTATGAAAAGACGAAAATATTTGAATCGGTTTGCTGTTTTCTTTTCCGCGTTCATGCTTTTCTTTACCTTATTTTCAGGATCAATACACCGGCAGACAATGCCGGAGGTTGTGGTATTGCGGGTGCGTGAGAGGGAATTTCCGGTTACCATAGATTTAGAGGACGGGGCAAAGTTTATTACGGCGAAGAGGGAGCTTGGCGTTCCGGAATCCGCCCTGGATTTTTTTGGGATGGACGGCGGGAAAACGGCGCGTGCCTTTGTGCTTGAAGAGACGGAGGGCGGCTTCATCGTGCGCGAGCGCTTTGTGCAGTTGGGGGAAAAGGCAGACGGATGGTATGAGGTGGAGGATGGTCTGGGCAAAAGGGATCAGGTTGTCTGCGCGGCGGACCGGGAACTTGCGGATGGTGTTAAGGTCAGGGTGAGTGGGGAATGGGGGCATGTTCGGTGAAGAAAAAGGATATTTTGTATTTTGCGGCTGTTTTGGTCGTTCTGGCTTGTATTTTAGGACTTTATAAGATCAATTCTCTGATTCCGGACGGGATTTTTGTATCGGGCGTTCCACAGGAAAAAATAGAGAAAATGTATCCGGGGTTGTACGTGAAAATGACGGCATATGATAGGGGGACGGTGCTCATCACACCGGAGAAGGGCGCGGCTCAGATCCTGGCATTTACCCTGGCAAAGAAATTCCCGGATGCCTGTGTGAGGGATCTGGCGACGGAGCGCGGGATGCGGCTTGCGGCACTTGTTATATTGTCGTGTGTTGTAATGTTCGCGGTTTTTAACCATATGCTGCTTGTATTTTTGAGGGGGAAGGGAAAAGAATACCGCTATCTTTTGCGGCTCGGTGAGTTTTTTGTGCTCTGTTTTTTGGTCCGGGGCAGGGGTATGCTGCCCGCGGCCTGTATCCCGCGAAAATTTATTTTTTTGGGGGAATGGTGGACGAAATGCAGGGGATATTTTGACAGCCTGCGTGCGGCAGGGAAGATCCCGTGTGAGAAGTATCAGGCATTTGCGGTGTTCCAATGGGGTCTGGCCATACTGCTTATTGTGGGGACCGTTGGTGTTTTAGCAGCGGGGCGGACAGGAAAAGCAAACGGGGTGGTTCTTGGCAGAAGATAGGGAATATTGGGCATCAAGGTGGCAGCACCAAGGTTTTTTGCGGTATGGTTATCAAATGAAATATTCCGAGTGTAATAGAACATTCCAATAAAAATGGATTCCGCATTGACGCAACTACAAAAATCCGGTATGATAAGCATACAGCTATGTGGTCGCGCCGCACCACAGTGCGCGGAAAAAATAAACGGCGCAGAAAGAGGGATGATTTGAAAAAGAAAAACAGATTGGCAGCAATCTTGCTGTCAGCGGCAATGGCGGTCGGTCTGCTTGCCGGCTGCGGCGGAGGGCAGGCGGCAAATGACGTGGCAGCCCCGGATGCGACGCGGGATGTAAACGCGTCGGAATGGGCATGCCAAGACGGCGCAGAACAGGCGGAAACCGCGGGCGGGGCAATGACCGTTTCCGTCGGCATGAGGACAGATGGTATGCAGCCGGAAAAAACATCCGACAGAGAGCAGACGGAGGCTTTTGTCGGCGCGGCACCGGAACAACCGGCATCCGTGAAGCCATTTCGGGAGCTTTCCGCCGAGGAGATTACCGCACAGATGGGGGCAGGCTGGAATCTTGGGAACCAGTTGGAAGCATCCATAGGCGGCATGGTTTATGAAACCGCTTGGAATAATCCGGTCATCACGCCGGAACTATTACAGTTTGTAAAGGCACAGGGTTTTTCCACAGTCCGCATTCCGGTGTCGTACCTGCGCCATATCGGCACGGAGCAGAGCGGATATCATATTGATGAAAACTGGATGGTCCGCGTCAATCAGGTTGTCGACTATGCAATCGACGCAGGGCTGTATGTGATCATCAATGTTCATGGTGACGGTTACGGAACCGTGGACGGCGGGTGGCTGTTGCCGCACCAGTCAGACCAGGAGGAGATCCTGAAGAAATACGCGGCAGTATGGCGGCAGATTGCCACGCGCTACAAGGATTATGACGAGCACCTGATCTTTGAATCCATGAATGAGATCGGCGCGGAGTCGAATTGCAGCGATTCGCTCTACAAAAATATCAACGCCTACAACCAGACTTTCCTTGATACCGTCCGACAGACCGGCGGAAACAATGACCGGCGCTGGGTTCTTGTTCCGGGTTACAATACCAATATTGATAAAACAACGGATGGTTCCGGTTTTGTGCTTCCAAAGGATACTTACCTTTCGGGGAATGTAGCGGCGGGGGAGCACCGTATCATGGTCTCCGTCCACTATTATGACCCGTGGGGTTTCTGCGGCGCGGAGAATGACGATGCAACGCAGTGGGGTGTGGATGCCGACAGCACAAAGACTGCGGGCTGGGGGGATGAAGTTTATATGGAGCAGCAGTTCGCAAAGCTCCATGAAAAATTTTCCTCGCAGGGATACCCGGTCGTGATCGGGGAATACGGCTCGATTGACAAGAGCCCTGCGGATGCCAAAAATACCGCATTCCGTGTCCATTTCGCGTCAAAGGTCTGTGAGAAAGCCGTAAAGTACGGGCTGGTTCCGGTTTACTGGGATAACGGTTACAACGGGAAATACGGTTTTGGTCTTTTCCAGCGCCAGACGATATCCGTGACGCAGCCGGAGATCGTGGCGGCGATTATCGAAGCATTTGATGATGGCGGTGAAAAAGAGGACGGCACGGCGACCGGTATCACCCTGTCGGCACAACACCTTACCATGACCGAGGGTGTCGGCAGCGAGCAGCTTACGGCGGTACTTACGCCGGCGGGCTGTACGGACCGGGTGGTCTGGAGTTCCTCCAACGATGCGGTCGCAACGGTAACGCGCGACGGTTTTGTGAGGGCGAACGGAGTGGGGAGTGCTGTCATTACTGCAAAATGCAACGGACACGCTGCACAGTGCACGGTCACGGTGGAAAAGGCTGCAGTGACAACAGTAAATCTGTATCTGTTGGAAACACAGGGCTGGCAGACCGCATCGGGCGATAAAGCGGTTATGGTTTCCGGAAACGGCAGCTATTTTGTGACAATGAAAGTGTCCGCCGAGATGCTAAGGAATATCGGTTCTTTCTATTTTAAAGATGCAAAAGTGCAGGCGGGCACACTGGAAAAATCCCTGATGAAATCCGGAAAGCTCACAGTGGATGCCATTACCATAAACGGTAAGAAATTGACCCTTACCGGAAACGCGGCGAATGTACCTGCTATTTATGAAGAATGTTTTGATTATTGCCTGCTCAACCGTTGGGCAACCGGAAATGAGGCATTTAACGAGTTCGTGATTATGCAGGACGGTGATTATAGTTTTTCGGGCGTGGAGCTTCTTGATACAAATGAAATCACGGTAAATTTCACAGTTTCGGAGGTACAATATTAAAGAAGAAAGACATACCGATAAGCCAGGACGGCTTGTTTTTACGGTGATGTCCGATAGTGGGTGATAAAAAAATACTTACCAGAATTTACTTGCAAAAATCAATGCTTTCACTGAAATAATTTTTTACAACCTGCACATAATATCATCACGATAGAGAACGGAATGTATCCGACAGGGAAACGTAAGAAACGAATGGAAGATACATAACGCTCCCTGTCGGAACGCGAAGCTCAAACGAGCGGAATGCGTGAAACAATCGTTTGCAGTACATGCAGAAAAATGCATAAGGATGCAAAACGAGAAGTTGGCGATCGTGCCGGAAAAAAACACATGATACAATTATGGAGGTGAATCATTATGTCAGGGAACAAGTCTGGATCTGGTAGAGTAGAAGTGCCGCAGGCAAAAGAAGCAATGAACCGTTTCAAGATGGAGGTTGCATCCGAGCTTGGTGTGCCGCTTAAGGAAGGCTATAACGGCGACTTAACGAGTGCTCAGAATGGTTCTGTTGGTGGAGAGATGGTCCGCCAGATGATCAAGAGACAGGAAGAGGCAATGCTCGGCAAGTAATTCCGGGTAAGAACGAAGGGCGGGAGCAGAACGCAGGATTCTGCTCCCGCTTTTTGTGCGCCGGAATGCGGAAAGATCATAGCTGCTGCCGCAGCATGCATCCGGCGCGGGGACGGGAAGAATCCGTCCCTGCCTGAATCTGCCGGAATAAAAGAGATGGGAGGAAGCCGCTCTATGCGAGGCTTCCCCCTTCGTATATTATTCCTCCGTCTTCTCTGCCTCTTCCGGCTGTTCCTCCGCTGCGTCAAAGTCCAGATCCTCGTCGAGATCGTCGTCAAAATCGTCGTCGAACTCATCCATGTAATCCGGTGTCACGTAGCGGTACACTGCGTAAGCAATCGCTGCAACGGCCGCAACCGCACCGATGATCGCGAGCACGAAGATCAGCGTGTGCTTTTTCTCCTCGATCGGATCCTCTTTCTTTTTGATCAGTTCGCCGAGCTTGGATTCCGCGAGCATGTCACTGAGCTTGGAGCTTGCAAGTAAGGATTCTAACTTGTTTGGGTTATTGCACATAAAAACACATCCTTTCTCTCTTTGTAAGTGAAGATGGTCGGGCAAAACAGTCTTCCGCTTTGCCCCCGCCCATATTATACCATGCTTCCCTTAGATTTACCATGCTTTTTTGCAAGTTTAGATTTTTTTTAACTTTGCGAAACCCGCAAGCATTTTTTTTGTGCCTGCGGACGGGAAGTCGACCGTGATTTCGTAATCCCTGCCGCCCTGGACAACGTTTGTGACAAGACCGGTTCCAAATTTTACATGCTGAACGGTATCCCCGATGCCATAGCCAAGCGGGGCGAGGTTTTTGCTGTCAAACTGCCGGATCGGGCGAGCGGCCTTCGTTGGGTCGGGGCGGTCAAATTCCGTTGCTGAGAGAGGGCGGGGAAAACCTGTCCCATATTTGCCGGAGGAAGGATACGAATAGTTTCCTGCACCGTAACTGCCACCGGAAAGGGAATACGGGGGATTTTTCCCACTCTGCCCGTAGCCGGAAGGTTTCGCGCCGCGGATGGAACTTTGTGGGAAGGCATCGTCCGGGAGAAGAGAAGCGCTCCTGTTGATACCCCTGATATTTAAGAGGTGGCGCGGGATCTCGTCGATAAAGCGCGACGGGCGGTTGTACTGTGCTTCGCCGCGCACCATGCGCATGTGGGCGGCGGAAAGCCGGAGGGTTTTCATGGCGCGTGTAATGCCGACATAGCACAGCCTGCGCTCCTCTTCGATCTCAAGTTCCGGGTTCTCGGCGTTGATCGACATATAGCCGGGGAAGACACCGTCCTCCATGCCGCACAGATAAACATGTGGGAACTCGAGCCCCTTTGCGGAATGCAGTGTCATAAGAACCACGCAGTCGCTGTCCCCGGTCAGGTTGTCCACGTCGGCCACGAGCGCGACTTCCGCGAGAAAATCGGAAAGTGTGGGGGCTTCCTCCGCATTTTCTTCGTAGGCGGCAAGCTTGTTGATCAGTTCGTCAATGTTTGCCATGCGGTCGGCTGCCGTCTGGTCATCTTCATTTTCCCGTATTTCATCCAAATATCCGGTCTCATCCAACAGCGTCTCGACAATACTGCTTAAACTGCTGCCGCAGGAGGAGAGCCGGCTTTTCAAACTCTCGATCAGGGCGACGAAGGAGGAAAGTTTTGCTGCGGCTCGCCCGATGCCTGGGATTTCCCCCGTATGGTGCAGGCTGTCATAAAAGCTCATGCCCGCCTCTGCCGCGTAGGTGTCAATGCGGTCGATCGTCGTCTGCCCGATGCCGCGCTTTGGAACATTGATGATACGCTTGACCGCAATGGAATCGGCTCCCCCATCAATCGTCTTCAGATAGGCAAGGACATCCTTGATCTCTTTGCGCTGGTAGAAATTGATGCTGCCGATGATCTTGTAGGGGATGCCGCGAAAGATCAGTTTTTCCTCAAATACGCGGGACTGGGCGTTTGTTCGGTAGAGAATCGCAAAATCATGGTAGGAGGCAGTGTCCGGTTCCTCCTGTATTGTGCCTGCGATGTCGGAGACGATTGCCTCCGCTTCCTCGTAATCGCTCTCAAACTGTGTAAATACAACGGGGCTGCCCTTGCCGTTCGCTGTCCAGAGTTCTTTGTCCTTGCGGCCGAGATTGTTGCGGATCACTGCGTTTGCGGTGTCAAGGATATTGGTGGTGGAACGGTAATTTTGTTCCAGCTTGATCACGGCGGCATCCGGGTACTGCTTCTCGAAATCAAGGATGTTGTGGATGTTTGCGCCGCGGAATTTGTAAATTGATTGGTCGTCATCCCCGACCACGCAGAGGTTGTGCTCCGTCTCCCCGTATTCGTTTTCTGAATTTGCCAGCAGGCTGATCAGAAGGAACTGCGCGGTATTTGTGTCCTGGTACTCGTCGACCATGATGTAGCGGAAACGGCGCTGGTAGTAGGACAATGCCTCCGGCTGTGTCCGGAACAATTCGACGGTCTTGAAAATAATGTCGTCGAAATCGAGGGCATTGTTTGTCTTTAAACGCTTCTGATATTCCGCGTAAACGCGTGCGTACTGTGTCTTTGTGTAGTCCCCTTCCGCATTTTTCGCGTATTCCTCCGGGGAGGTGAGCTCGTCCTTGGCGGAGGAGACCACATTCATCAGCGTGCGCTCTTTCATTGTTTTGGTATCTATATTCAAATATTTGCAGACTTCGCGCATCAGTGTTTTTTGGTCATCGGTGTCGTAGACCGTAAAATTGCGGTCGTAGCCCAAAAGATGGATGAAGCGGCGCAGAAAGCGCACGCAGCTTGAATGGAAAGTGGATACCCAGACATTCTGTGCACCGTAGCTGACAATCTTGTCGACGCGCTCGCGCATCTCGCGTGCTGCCTTGTTGGTGAAAGTGAGCGCCAGAATCTGGAAAGGGCTGACATTGCGCTCCTCGATCAGATAGGCGATGCGGTGGGTCAGGACACGCGTCTTGCCGGAGCCCGCACCTGCCAGGATCAGCAGAGGCCCGCGGTCGTGTTCGACGGCCCGCCGTTGTTCGGGATTTAAGGTATCGTAAATACTCATGGTAATATGCCTCTTTCTAAAAATTTTGTCCGCATACCGCGCCGTACAAAAAACGGCATCCGGGGTTTCTGCCCGCGGGGGCGCGGTGATTTATAATTTTGCGCCGGGGTTTTGGGCAAGGCGCGCAAGAAAATCTTCCAGTGTGTCCTCAACGCAGGCGGTATGGCAGCAAAACCGTTCCCGGATCTGCGGGGCGGCATTTTCCATGACATAGCCAGAACCGACGAGTGAGAGCATTTCTATGTCATTGTAATTGTCACCGAAAGCGGCGGTTTCCTCCGGGCGGATGCCAAACCGGTCAAGGAGTGAGGAAAGCGCCGCACCTTTGTTTACGTCAGAGCGCACAAAATCGATCCAGTGCAGGTCGCTGACGGTGCATTTGACGGTGTCTTCCCATCGGCCAAGGAAATAGGGGGCGTGTTTTTGGATCCCCTCCTTCCCGTAGACCGAGACCTTGATGATTTCTTCCGGTATCTCGGAAAGGTTATGTATGACACGGACATTGTTTTTTACGGTATCCCGCATGCGCGAAAGGAAATATTCCGTCTTTGGAAGAAGATAGGAAGTATATTCACCGGAGATCAGCACTTCGCAGTTTTCCCTCGCCAAAATATCCGCGATGAGTGTGTGGGCGGAGGAAGGCTCCATACAGGCCTTGGCAATTATGTTCCCCTGACAGGCAGTAAGGGCTCCGTTCTCACAGATAAACGCCATTTTGTCCGCGGCTGCGCCAAAAAGCCGCAGAAGGTTGGGATATTGCCTGCCGCTTGCCGCCACGAACAAAATCCCCCTCCCGGCGAGGCGCAGGATCAATGGGATTGCGCGCGGCGTGAGAGCTTGGCTGCCGTTTTGCAAAAGAGTGCCGTCAAGGTCGGATGCGATCAGCTTTATCATATAGTCTAGCACCTCATTTCATACGGGATAGCCCGCCAAATTAAGGGCGAACTTACTTTCGATTATAACAGACACAAGGGAAAACTGCAAATAAATTCTGCTTGCTATTTTCCCCAAATGCGTGCATAATGGTAACTGGGGATAATAAGCAATAAAAATATGCACGCATTTTGATGTGTGCATAATGGTAACTGGGGATAATAAGCAATAAAAATATGCACGCATTTTGATGTGTGCATAATGGTAACTGAGGATAATAAGCAATGAAAATATGCACGCATTTTGATGTGTGCATAATGGTATTGTTGTGCAGGGGGAAAGAAAATGTTCACAAAGGAAGCATTGCGCAAGCTGATCGTTCCGTTGATGATTGAGCAGCTTTTGATTGTCATGGTCGGCATGGTGGATACTATTATGATCAGTCCCTGCGGGGAGTCAGCGGTTTCCGGCATCTCGCTGGTGGATTCGATCAATATCCTGTTAACGGGGATGTTTTCCGCGCTCGCAACAGGCGGTGCGGTTGTAGCGGCGCAGTATATCGGACATAAGGAAAGGGAGCGGGCGTGCCGTGCGGCAAACCAGCTCCTGCTTGCGGTATTGGCGGTTTCCGGCGTGCTGATGCTGCTCTCCCTGGTTGGGAATTACATGATATTGCGCATTATATACCGAAAGATCGAAGCAGATGTCATGGGGAATGCGCGCACGTATTTTTATCTGTCGGCGGTTTCCTATCCTTTCCTTGCGGTGTACTCCGCGGGGACGGCGCTGTTCCGGGCGATGGGGGATTCCAAAATTTCCATGAAAACTTCCATTGTCATGAATGTGGTCAACGTTGCCGGCAATGCGCTCCTGCTCTACGTATTTCATCTCGGGGTATTTGGGGCGGCGTTTGCGACGCTTGTCTCAAGAATCGTGGCGGCGCTTGTCGTGACGGGTCTTTTGCGGGATCAGGGGAGGCTGATCCATCTGGACGCGAAACTGCATCTTGGTTTTTACCCGGAAATGATCCGGCGCATCCTGCGTATCGGGATCCCCAACGGCTTGGAGAGCAGTATTTTCCAGATCGGAAAGCTGATTGTCGCGGGACTGGTTTCCGGTTTTGGGACGGCGGCCATCACGGCGAACGCGGTCGCAAATACCATCTGTTCTTTTGAGGTAATCCCCGGAAACGCAATCGGGCTTGCGATGGTTACGATCGTGGGGCAGTGCGTCGGGGCACAGGATGCCGGGGAAGTGAAAAAATATACAAAAAAGCTGATGAAATACGCGTATTTTGCGGTATTCGCCGTCAATTTGCTCGTTGTACTGCTCCTGAATCCGATCTGCGCCGCGTACCGGCTGCTCCCGGAGACGGAGGGGCTGACAAAACAGATCATTTTATACCACAGCGTCTGCTGCGTGCTGGTCTGGCCGGCATCCTTCACACTACCGAACGCCCTGCGCGCCGTGAATGACGTGAAATTTACGATGTTGGCATCCATCAGTACCATGTGGATCTTCCGCATTGGACTAAGCTATGTTATGGCGCTTAGCTTCGGGCTCGGTGTGGTCGGTGTCTGGGTCGCCATGACCATCGACTGGCTGGCGCGGGCGGTGTTGTTCGTCTGGCGTTTTGCGTCGGAGCGCTGGCGCAGGTATGCGATGATCTAAGGTATGCCCGGGGCTGCTTTTTTGTCCGGGTACGCCGGTAAAGTGTAGGTACTGTTTTTAAAAATTCCCTGCAAAAGGGGAGAATCAATTTCAGGAGAGGATAAAACCGGATGATTGCGGAATTATATGAAAAACTACGGCAGGGCATAAACGTGCGCCAGAACCTGATCAAAGCCAAGGAACTGCTTCGTGGGAAAGATCGTGCGCGGGAGAGGGATGAGCTGCTCTCGCACTGCGGGGGGGATTTCTCCGTGCTGCTTTCCTGTCTGTCCTCGGAGGATGCCAAGGCAAGGAAAAACGCGGCGCTTGTCATCGGTGAACTTTCTGTGCCAAAGCTCCTCACTCCGTTGTGGGAGGCCTATGAGGCGGAACAGACACGTTTTGTGCGCAGTGCGCATTTAACGGCGCTAAAAAGTTACGATTATGCAGAATTGCTGCCGCGCTTAAAGGATGCCTTAAAACGGGTGGGGTCGGAGGAAGTATGTGAGGAAAACCGCAAGCACCTGCAGGAGGAGCGGATGCTATTGCGCGGGCTGATCTCAGCGAAGGAGGATGTGAAACCGCACTGCTATACCGGGGATGGGCTTGTTTGCGGGCTGGTGCTGACCACAAACCGCAACCACAAGCATGTCCTGCTTTCCGGTCTTGGCGCGTGCCGGAAAAAGGAGCTTGCGGCGGGGGTGATGGTGCAGACAAAGGAGGCTTCCAGCCTCTATGGGCTGCGTACTTTTGAGGAAATGTTTTTTGTGCTTCCGGGATGTAAAACGGTTCCGGCTGATCCGGGTGAGGCAGCAAAAGCGCTTGTTCAGGCGGGGCTTGCGTCTTATTTAAAGGAGCGCCACAAAGAAAACGGCGCGCCGTTTCGTTTTCGGATCGAGCTTCGCAGCACCATGACGCTTGAAAAGCGCAGCGCTTTTGTGCGGCGCATGGCGGCGGTTCTGGAGGAGCAGGGCAGGGGGGAACTTGTCAATGTCACGGACGGCTATGAGGTAGAGCTCCGCCTGATTGAAACGAAGGAAAAAAGCTTTCACGTGCTGCTGAAATTATTTACGCTGAGGGATTACCGCTTTGCCTACCGGAGGAAAGCGATCGCGGCAGGAATGCGCCCGTTCCTTGCGGCTTTTTGCATGGCGCTTGCAGGGGACGAGACCGACGGCGGCGGACATCCGTTTTTCCGGGAAAATGCGCAGGTGCTCGACCCGTTCTGCGGCGCGGGGACAATGCTCATCGAGAGGGCAAAATACGCTCCGGTAAAGCAGATGTTCGGGCTTGATATTTTGGAGGAGGCGGTTCTTGCGGCACGGGAAAATACGCGCCTTGCGGACGAGAGGGCAAACTATGTACACCGCGACTTTTTTACATTTCAAAGGGAAGAAGCATTTGATGAGATTGTGACGGATATGCCCTTTACCGTGTCGGAAAATGAGGAGAGAAAGCAGGAGATTGCGGAGCTTTACCGCAGGTTTTTTTTGCGCGCGCCGGAATTTCTCAAGGAGGACGGCGTGCTGCTGCTGCTGACGCATGACCGCGGACTGGTAAAAAAATACGGCCAGGTGCCGTTTGTGTGTCTAAAGGAGTTTGAATTGTCGATGAAGGAAGGAAGTTATCTGTTTTTGATGAGGAAGCGCTGCCAGCAAACATGAGTTGTGCGGTGCGGGAAGGAGTGCTTGATGGAAGAGTTGATGCTTGGCTGCCATGTCGGTATGGGCGGGAAGGAAATGTTTGCCGGTTCGGTGCGGGAGGCCGTCTCCTACGGGGCAAATGTATTTATGGTCTACACCGGGGCACCACAGAATACAAAGCGCAAGGAAATTGGCGAACTGCGGCTTGCGGAGGGCTTTGCACTGATGGAGAAGCACGGGATCCGCGAAGTCATCGTGCACGCACCGTATATCATCAATTTGGCGAATACGGTAAAAAGCGAAACTTTTACACTTGGCGTGGAGTTTTTGGCGAAGGAGCTCGAGAGGGCGGCTGCCATGCGCAGCAAGGTTTTGGTACTGCATCCGGGTTCCCATGTGGGTGCGGGCACGGACGCGGGGATCCGTCAGACAATCAAGGGGTTAAATGAAGTGCTGGCTGCCGATACAAAATGCATGGTGGCATTGGAAACGATGGCGGGCAAGGGCAGTGAAATCGGGGCAAGTTTCGAGGAACTGGCACGGATTTATGACGGGGTTCATTACAACGATAAGCTGCGCGTGTGTTTTGACACCTGCCATACCCACGATGCGGGCTATGATATCGTGAATGATTTCGACGGTGTGGCAGCGCAGTTTGAACGTCTGATCGGGAAAGGGCAGATTGCGGTATTCCATATCAATGACAGCAAAAACGCACGCGGCGCGGCGAAAGACCGGCACGAGAATATCGGCAAGGGGCAGATTGGTTTCCCTGCGCTGTACCGCATCGTGCACCATCCGGATTTCGTGGGCGTACCAAAAATTTTGGAGACCCCGTTTATCCCGTCGGAGGGCGACCCGGAGAATAAGACCGCCCCGTACCGGGAGGAGATCGCGATGCTGAGGGGAGAGGGAGAAGCATAAAAGCCGGGGAACCGCGCTTTGGAAGCTGTGGTACACGGGAAGGAGGGACGGTATAATGGAGAAAAAGGATACCCTTAAGGTGCAGGAAACGGTATCCCGGATACCGGAGGGGCTTGCAGATGCAAAGGATGCGGAACAGAAAGGGATAACAGGCGAAAAAGGCAGTGCGGCGAAGGGGGGGGGGGCTTCGGAGCCGGCGCAGAACGAGGATGCGGGTGCAGAAGCATTGAAACCGGGGAAGGATACCGCGGGGGAGGCACACCGAAAGAAAGGCAGCGGCAGGCTCCGCATGGCACTTGGCATCGCGATCATGCTGTTTGGGGTCTGTGTGTGCCTGTACCCATTTTACCGCCAAAAAAAGAGCGATGATTTTAACAAAGATGCCATCAATATGATCCTGACCCCGCAGCCGACGGGCGGCGGATTCATCAGAGGGCAGGACCAGGCACCTACAAAAGTGCCGGAATCCACGCAGGGGGCAAATGTTGTTCCCACTTTGACAGAGCCGGTGAAGGAACCGGACGGGAGAGAGGACAAAGACGGGGAAGAGGGCGGTTCAGCAATGCTTGGGATGGATCTTTTGGAAAATCCGGACGCGCCAGACCAGGAGACGGAAGAGGAAAAGGAGAATGCAAACCGCCTGAACGGACAGACTGTTATCGGGGTCATACAGATCCCCAAAATCGAGTTGATCTACGCGATCGTGGAGGGCGCGGACTCGGCGGAGATCGGTGTGGCGATCGGACATATGGACAATACCGCGAATCTTGGGGAGAACGGGAACTGTGCGCTTGCCGGTCACCGCGGCGGATATTCGGGACCATATTTTAAGAATCTGGATAAACTTGAGATCGGGGATGAAGTCATTATCACGGATACCAAACAGCAGGTCTTCACATATAAGGTGACGGAGACAATGGTCGTGCAGCCGGAAGAAGTCTGGGTGATCGAGGACACCGGGGAAGGCGTTGCGATGCTGACGCTCGTTACCTGTGAGAATGACGGGAAAGAGCGCCTGATCGTGCGCTGTGTCATCCCATAAACCATGGGAAAGAGGCGGGTATGTTTTTGGCCGGCAGGAGGGAAAGTATGGAGGCAGCGCGGATTGTATGGGTCGGGCGGCAGGAATATAAAAGTCTGGTGGACTACCAGGAGGCATCGGTCTTTCTGGGATACGGGGAGCAGATGCCGGATTCCGGAACAGAGAGGGAATTGCACCGTCTGGCGGATGCGCTGCTTGATGTGATAAAGCCGCGCTATTTGTTTGTTCCGGTCCGTCTTGTCCAAGACTGCGTGAAAAGACCGGAAGCGGCAGGGCAAGGGGATCCCACCGTGCACATCGCGGCAGATTTCGGCGGGCAGTGCCTCCGGCTGCCGGGAGATGCGATCCACGCCCATCTGGGCAGGGCGGGGCTTGCGGTCGCGGCATGCCTGACACTTGGCGGGCAGGTGGATGCATGGATTGACAAGCTGCAAAAGGAGAGTATGTTGGATGCACTGTTGGCCGATGCCCTTGCAAATGCGGCGGTCGAACGGCTGCGCATACATCTGGAGCAGGAGGCAAGGGATGTTCTCGGGCTTGACCTTGGATGGCTGTTCGGGATTGGCTATGAGGATTTCCCGCTTGCGCTCCAACCTGATTTTCTGAGGCTGGCGGGCGCGGGGGAGGGCATCGGCCTTTCGGTAAACACGAAAGGGATCCTCATCCCGCTAAAATCCGTGACGGGTTTTATCAACGTCCGCGATGGGGCAGGGAACGGGGAGAAGCACTGCAACGGGCGGTGCGGAATGTGCCCGCGGCACGAGGAATGTCGTTTTTTTCGGGGAAGCTGTTCGAAAAATTGTTGATTTTTTATTGACAATTAAAAATATTATACTAAAATAAGAATTAAGGAAGCACGGATGAAAGTGTTTTTTGCACCGGGCTGCGGTATCCGCGGCGGTGAAAGAAGAACAGAGGTTTTTATGAGGGTAATTGCAGGTAAGGCGAGAAGGATTCTCCTTGATACTCCGGAGGGGCTTGCGACAAGACCGACGACGGACCGCATCAAGGAGACATTGTTTAATATGATAAACCGTGAACTGCCGGACGCGGTGTTTCTTGATCTTTTTGCCGGGAGCGGGGCGATCGGCATTGAGGCGTTAAGCCGCGGCTGCAGACGGGCAGTGTTTGTGGAACAAGATAAAAAAGCGGTGTCCTGCATTGAGGCGAATCTGAAACGGACAGGGCTGTCAGCGGATGCGGAAGTTTTCAGGGCCGATGTGGCGGGCGCGCTTTCACGGCTTGCGGCGAAGGGGGAAGCTTTTGATATCATTTTTATGGATCCGCCGTACCGGATGGGCTTTGCCCGAGAGGTGCTCGCGCAGCTTGCCGGCAGCGCGGTCTGTGGGGAAAAGACGCTCGTGGTCTTCGAGGAAGCGCTGGAGACGGACATTTCATTTGTGGAAGAATGCGGGTTTCGGACTGTGAAGGAAAAATGTTATAAAACGAACAAACATGTATTTGTGAGAAAAAACGTGCCGGCCGGAGAGTGCGGCGGAAACGAGGAGATATGACGATAGGGATTTATCCGGGGAGTTTTGATCCCGTTACACTGGGGCATCTGGATATTATAAAAAGGTCATCCAAAATTGTGGACAAGCTGATCATCGGTGTGCTGAACAACAGCGCGAAGAAACCAATGTTTTCCGCCGATGAACGGGTACATATGCTAAAGCTGGTTGCAAAGGATATTAAAAACGCTACCGTGGAAACGTTCGGCGGGCTGACCGTGGACTTTGCGAGGAGTAAGGGGGCGACGGTGATGTTCCGGGGCCTGCGGGCGGTCACGGATTTTGAGTATGAGATACAGATCGCGCAGACAAACCACGCGTTAAACCCGGATATTGACACGGTGTTTTTGACGACGAGCGTTAAATATTCCTATCTCAGCTCAAGCATTGTCAAAGAGGTTGCGAGCTATGAGGGGAACATTGCGAAATTTGTTCCGGAGAGCATCTTGCCGCTTGTGATGGAAAAAATTAAAAAAATAAGGAGTGTATAAAGATGGCAACGGGCAGAAGCAGCAGAATAGAACAGGTAATAGATGATATTTATGAATTGATAGAAAGCTGTAAACCGCAGGCGTTCTCACAGGCAAAATTAGTTGTGCCGAAGGATAATCTGTACGATCTGCTGGGGGAGCTGCGCCTGCGTCTGCCGGATGAGATCAAGCGTTATCAGAAGATTATTGCGAACCGGGATGCACTGCTTGCCGATGCGGAGGATCAGGCAAATGCGATCAAGGACCGCGCGAGGGAGGAAGCGAAGCAGTTGGTCAATGAGAATGAGATCACGCGCCAGGCTTACGAGCAGGCGAGTGAGATTTTGCAGAATGCCCAGGAGAGCGCGGATTCGATGCTGCGCGAAGCGAACGAGGAGGCGGAATCGCTGCGTGCCGGCGCGTTAAGCTACACGAACGATATTCTCGCGGAGGTCGAGAAAGTTCTGACCGCGGCGTATGAGGAAAGCCGGGTCAAGACCGAGGAGACCGTCAGCGCGCTGAAGCGGAATCTGGATGTCGTTCTTGAGAACCGAAGGGAACTGAACGAGCAGCTTGATCCGCGCAGCATGCGGCAAAAGGATGCGGGCGGGTATGGGGGCGATGATTTTGATTTCGATGAAAATACATTTTTGCGTGATATTGACGGGGAGTAAAAACTGGTTTTATGGGTTCGGTTCGATATAAAATATCAAATAAAAACATTTACGGGTTCAAAACGAACATGTATCAAATGTTTTTGTGGATCCCGGTCATGATAGCGTTTGTGCTGGCGCTGGAGTTTGCCGTGGGACCGCTTCTGTATAAGATTTATCAGAGGAATGTTGCCTTGGGGGAGTGCGAGGCCGGGAATAAGGCGGGAGCGGATATTTTTGTGGCAGAGTCGATTGCGGACATGGAGCGGATGGGCACATTTACCCTGATCATAAAAGGGGTGGTCATCAACTACGATACCGTTCGCTGCGGGAACCATATTTATCACCGGATCACGCTTCCAAGCGGGGAAAAGGTGATCGCGCACATCAACAAAAACGCGATACAGGACACAGATGAAGCGGGCGTTTACCGTATGCCGGCAGGTGTGTGGAAGGAGTGGGAAGCGCCGGGGGAAATTATGGTCTTTGACAAAATCCTGACGGTGACGGATCATTACGTGGATATGTACGGGGATTATGTCCCGGTACTGTCGGAGCGGGATTATAGCCGGGCATTGGGGCGTAAGGCTTCCGCGTGGGTCTACGTGCTTGGTGTGCTGCTCTACCGGGTGGCAGGGGTGAGGAGAAGGCGATTTGCACCTGCTTTTTTATGGAAAAGAGACCCCCTTCTTCCAAGGAACGATCTGGAATGTTGGTGCGCTTCCACGTTTGCGGTCTGGGCGCATTCGTTCCCGATATTGGAGGGCTGGCCTTTGGTTACGGGAGCACATGGCAGCCGGAAGGTAGTTTCCAATTTCCGGAACGTAGCATTGGGGGAGCAATGGGGGATACGGAACCGGGAGGATGGCCTTTGCACGGTACATGGGCTCGTGGAGGAGCACGCGGGACGGCTGGATACGATGTATGCGGGATGGGATCTGTGCCGGGCAACGCAGCTGCTGGGTATGATGTATCTTGTAAAAATGATCGGCAGGGAAGAGATGGACCGGGAATTTTGCGCGGCGGGGAAAGTGATCCAACAGCGTTTTACTTCCTGGGACGGGTTGGTGGAAAGTTATCTGGACGGATACCGGGCATGGCAGGAACAAATCGGCAGTCCGGACGCGGCGCGCTCTGCCGAGCAGCGCAGGAACATATTTAAGCAGCTAAAGGCAAATCCGGATGGTCCGTATTCAGTGCCTTGGAGAACGGATCTGACATGGGTACCGGGAAACGGGATGGTGGAACAAAAAGTCGTAAAAAGAGTTTTGTCGCGCTACCGGGCGCAGGATACATACTTATAAGAAGACCTCACAAAGGTGGATTTTCATTTCTTACCGCAGGGAGAGGATGAGTAGCGTGAGGAAATACGCGATGATTCCCTGCATCAGTTTGACAAATGCATAGTAGCGCATGGACAGCCCTGTGGAAAGAGTCACACTTTTCGTCTGCATCAGGCCGGAAAGCCCGCCGAATGCGGTGACTCCGAGTGTCAGGGCTGTTTTTTGTGCGGCGGGAAGCCCGGTTTTTAAGATTTGCTGTATGCCGCCTGTGATCTCGAGAAGCCCGCAGGAGACGGCGGATACCGGGGCGGGAAGCGCGAGTGTGGTGAGGAAGGCGGAGAGCATGGAAAAAAGAATCACGTATCCGCCGACCCTTGTGATGGTAGCGAAGCTTTCTGGGATGCAGGCATCCAGCGCAGTGAAAAAGGACGGTTCGGGACAGGGCTTTGTGTCCGCGGTTTTCCGTTCAGGTGTTTTTCTATATTGCTTTGGAAGAATGAAAAGGAAGGTGGAGAGCAGGGCGGAGCTGTAGAGGACGAGCAGCACGAGGAAGGCGCAGTGCGGGACGTTCAGTTCCTTGGCGGCAACATAGCTGATGAGGAACATCATGCTTGCCTGATTGGAAAAACCGAGCAGGAACATGGCATCCCGCTCGCTGATCTGTCCGAGCTGATACAGTTGCGCGGTTGTTTTCGCACCGAGCGGCATGCCGCAGAGAAGCCCTAATAGCAGTGGGTAGCACGCCTTGGCAGACACCGGGAATATGCGGGTAAAAACCGGACCAAGCAGCAGCTCAAAAGGGCGTGTCAGGTGCAGCATGATCAAAAGCGCAGAAAGAACCAGAAAGGGCAGCAGGATCGGCAGCAGGGTCTGCGACCAGAGGATAAGTCCGTTTTTGGCACCGCACGCAGCAGTCTGCGGAAAAAGGAGCATCAAAAAGAGTACGAAGAAGACAACAAGATATAAACATCCGCGCCGTAAGCGGGAGTATGCGGCTGTTTTTCGGGCAGGGGTGGTATTCATGGCAGCTCCGGTAAATGCTTTTCCCTACAATCTATTCGCGGCGTATGATTTCATGCGTAAATTCGCAGGCGGACGTAAGATGACTGCGGGTGGAGGAGAGCTGGCGGTAAAGCTGTGCCGCCGCGATGTCCTTCATAAAAAAGTGGTATGCCTGGGGCGGCAGGAGTTTTTTTGCCCTTGCCGGGCGCAGGATGAGCGGGACATCCCCCTCTTTTTTCAGGCGTGCGAGCAGCGGTTGTGCAGCAGGGCGCATTCCGAGGATACGTACATAGGGGGAGCGGGGCATGGCGCGGAATGCCTCCTGCTCCTCGCTGCGGATCTGTAAGACCGTGTGCAGCAGGGCGCGGGAAATCCTTGTGTGGGTAAGCTCCTTTGTCTTTAAATCCATGATAAAGTCCGGTAACCGGATGGGCTGATAACGCTTTGCGAAAACGCGGGCGGCAAGTCCGTTTCCCATATCGGCATAGACGGCAAGCTCCGCCGGGGAGGAGCACTGAAGAAGCTGCCAGGCAAGCAGGGAGGAGAGGTCGGACTCATACACGGGGGTGTGTCCGGCAATCTCTTTTGCGAGGATTTCGCCGGCGGCTGCGGGCATATAGGGAAGAAGCTTCGTCTGCCCGGGAGCGTCCGTGCGGATATAGCTGCGGAGCGCGGAGGCACTGGGGAAGAAATGGGAGGAGAGGCTTTCGCCGGAAAGTTCATCCGCCGGAAGTGTGCTTTCGAGGTAGGGGCTGCCAAGCCGTGCCACGGTATGGGGGCGCAGGGAAAATCCGCGCCTGCGGCATGCTTTTAAATATTCCAAGGCGAGCAGATTGTTCGGGGTATCAAGAAGCGGTGCCGCGTCCGGTAAAAGGGCGAGCACGGCTTCCCGTCTGGCGGCAGGAAAGCATTTGCCGGAGGAAAGTCCGTCCCGCAGATGTTTTTTATAAGCCGCGGGCTCGTCGCAAAGAAGCCCGGAGAGTGGCAGCAGCGCAGAAAGATCACCGGATTCGCTCCCGAAAACAAAGGAGTCTGCGCCTAGGTCGCGGAGAATCCGGAGTGCCCCCTCCGCGAAATATTCCGCGCTCGCGCAGGATGCAAAGACCGGAAGTTCGGCGATAAGGTCGGCACCACAGCAAAGCGCGGTTTTTGCGCGCGCATATTTGGATACGATGGCGGGAGCGCCGCGCTGAACGAAGCTTCCGCTCATAACGACGACCAAAATATCCGCCCCGGTGATTGCGCGTGCCTTTTGTAAAAGATATGCATGGCCGTTGTGGAACGGATTAAATTCTGCGATGATTCCCGTAACGTTCATAAAGCCCTCCTGTCTGTCCTTCTCGCGGTTGGAAAGGGGACATGCCCGGAAAACAGGCTGTGATATATATTGCCCCTTTCATGATGTGAAAGGGGACACGCCTAGAAACAAGCAGTGATATATTGCCCCTTTCACGATGTGAAAGAGGTCACGCCCGGAAACAAGCAGTGATATATTGCCCCTTTCACGATGTGAAAGGGGACACGCCCGGAAACAAGCAGCGATATATTGCCCCTTTCACATTTTATGCTACCACGAATTCCCTCGTTTGAACAGAGGGAAATGCCAAAGTTTCGCTTGCCACAATATGTAAAATGCATTATACTAGAAACAGAGTTTTTATACACCGCACGAAGTATGCCCATCATATAGAAAAGCGGCGCGGAATTTCTCATGAAAGGAGATACAGTAGGATGAGTTTTATCGAAGAGATCAAGGAAAGGGCACGAAAGAACAAAAAGACGATTGTCCTGCCGGAGTCGGAGGACCGCCGGATCTACGAGGCGGCGGCAAAGGTACTGGATCAAGAGATCGCGAACATTATTATTATCGGGAAGGATGAGGTGATCCGGAAAAAATCGACCGGTTTTGATATTTCGGGGGCAACGCTCATAGACCCGGAAAAGTTCGACCATCTGGCGGAATATATCGGAAAGCTCGTGGAGATACGGAAAAGTAAAGGTATGACGGCAGAGATGGCACAGGAGGTGCTTTTGACGGATTACACGACTTTCGGCGTGATGATGGTAAAAATGGGGGATGCAGACGGGATGGTTTCCGGTGCATGCCATTCCTCAGCCAACACGCTGCGCCCATGCTTACAGATTTTAAAAACTGCTCCGGGAACAAAACTTGTATCCGCGTTTTTCCTGATGGTCGTGCCGGGTTCCCCGTTTGGCTCCAAAGGGACTTTTGTGTTTGGGGACTGCGGCTTAAACCAGAACCCGTCCTCCGAGGAATTGGCGGCGATCGCGGAGTCCTCGGCGCGGAGCTTTGAGCTTCTGACGGGCAAGGAGGCAAAGATTGCAATGCTTTCCCACTCGACGAAGGGCAGCGCAAAACATGGGGATATCGACAAGGTGACGCGCGCGGTACAGATTGCACATGAACAGTATCCGGATCTCAAGATTGACGGTGAGCTGCAGCTTGATGCGGCGATCGTGCCGGAAGTCGCGGCGTTTAAGGCTTCCGGAAGCCCGGTGGCGGGCAAGGCAAACGTCCTGATCTTCCCGGATCTGGACGCGGGCAACATCGGCTATAAGCTGGTGGAGCGGCTTGGCGGTGCAGAGGCATACGGGCCGCTCACACAGGGGATCGCTGCCCCGGTCAATGACCTTTCCCGCGGCTGTAATGCGGATGATATTGTCGGTGTAATCGCGATCACGGCGGTGCAGGCGGCGGCAGGGAATTATTAAACGGCGCGGCGGCAGCGGAACTTAATAATAGTGAAAAGGAGCATGAAGGAATGAAAATATTAGTGATTAACTGCGGGAGTTCCTCGCTGAAATATCAACTGATCGACTCGGAGACCGAAAAAGCGATTGCCGTCGGGCTGTGCGAGCGCATCGGTATCGACGGCAGGCTGGTGCATACCAAGGCAGGGGCTGAAAAGTTAACGTTTGAAAAACCGCTTCCGGATCACGAGGCGGCGGTGCAGGCCGTGCTTGCAGCGTTGACGGATCCGGCGCACGGTGTGATCGGATCGCTTTCCGGGATCGGGGCAGTGGGACACCGCGTCGTGCACGGAGGGGAGCGCTTTACGAGCTCCGTCATGATTGACGATGAGGTGATTGAAGCAATCCGCGGGTGCAATGATTTAGCGCCGCTGCACAATCCGGCCAACTTAATCGGCATTGACGCGTGCCGCAAGCTGATGCCCGGCGTGCCGATGGTGGCGGTATTTGACACCGCGTTCCACCAGACGATGCCGAAAAAGGCGTACACCTACGCACTTCCGTATGAATATTATGATAAATATAAAATCCGCCGCTACGGCTTCCACGGGACAAGCCACAGCTATGTGAGCAGGCGTGCGGCAGAGCTTGCGGGTCTTGACTATGGAAATTCGAAGATTATTGTCTGCCATCTCGGCAACGGCGCGAGCATTTCCGCCGTGTTAAACGGGAAGTCGGTGGACACGAGCATGGGATTGACACCACTTGAGGGTCTTGTCATGGGGACGCGTTCCGGTGATATCGACCCGGCGATCATAGAGTTTATCGCGAAAAAAGAGGGAAAATCCCTCGGGGAGATCATGAACCTTCTGAATAAAAAATCCGGTGTGTACGGCCTTTCCGGCGTTTCGAGCGATTTCCGCGATCTGGAGGCGGCAGCAGGACAGGGCGATGAGCGCGCAAAAGATGCGACGGAGGTTTTTGTATACCGCACCGCAAAATATGTCGGGGCGTACGCCGCGGCGATGAACGGCGTGGACGCAGTCGTGTTTACGGCGGGTCTTGGGGAGAACGACAAGAAGATCCGCGCGCGGGTATGTTCCTACCTTGGTTATCTCGGTGTAAAGATTGACGAGGAACGCAACAATGTGCGGGGCGTGGAGGCCGTCATTTCCTCGGATGCCTCGCGTGTGAAGGTACTCGCAGTCCCGACGAACGAAGAACTTGCGATTGCGAGGGATACGGTAGCCCTGGTGCGGAAATAAGATATGGAAACACATGCCGCTCCGGTATCGGGGAACGGTGGGAAAGAAAGCCTGTTGGTGAAAACAAAAAGAATCCGCAGGCTTTCTTTTATGTGCACTTGACCGGTAAGAAAGGGGAACATAAAAAATGAGGACATTATTTGAAATTGATAAAAAGGACTACAAGGAAAACGGAACCGTCGGGATACGCCCCTCGGTCCGGGGAATCATAGTGCGGGGTGGGAAGCTTGCAATGATCCACAGCCTCAAATATAATTATTACAAATTTCCGGGCGGCGGGGCAGAGGAGGGAGAAGGGCAGATTGATACCCTGATCCGCGAAGTAAAGGAGGAGAGCGGGCTTTCGGTGCTCCGCCGCTCCGTGCGCGCGTACGGGATGGTGCACCGGGTTCAGAAGGGCAAAGTGGAAGATATTTTCGTGCAGGATAACTACTATTATCTATGTGATGTGGAAGATGAGGTTGGGGCACAGGAACTGGATGCGTATGAGGCGGAAGAAGAGTTTGTGCCGGAGCTGGTAAGTGCAAGGCATGCGTTGGAGGTAAACCGGGGAAGGGGACATGGGGAGAAAGATGGAAATCCACATTTTGCGGGAATGATCGAGCGCGAGGTGCGGGTGCTTGAGATGCTTGTGGCGGAGGGGATCGTGGAGGGATAGGCCGGAATGAACGGCGGAAGGTATTTCCTGACGGTTAAGCGAAGGCAAAGAGCCGTGTTTTGTGACCGGGAAATGACAGCGCGGGCATGGCGGGGAAAACCTTAAAAAAGAAGTTGACAAATCTCCTTCCCTCCGCTATAATACTAGCTGTGTCTATTGGGGGTGCTTTGTGCGCAAAAGGCAGGAGAGATTATGTTGGTTTGCTTATCGGAGGTCATGAACCGCAGGGATGAGACCGTGCGGATGGATGTTGGGACGGAGTTTTCCGCGCTCTGGAAGAACGGTGTGAAATATCCGGTGCAGAAAAAAACGCCTGTCCGTCTGACCTTAAACAGCCCGTCACCCAAACGGGTTTTGATCGAGGCAGAGGCAGAATGTATCTTGTCGGCTCCGTGCGACCGGTGTCTGAAGGAAGTGGAGCTTCCGTTTGAGATACGGTACAGGCAGGAGATTGATTTTGCAAAGCCGGAGGGGGAGCGCACCAAAGACCTGGAAGAGATGTCCTGTATTTCCGGATATGACCTTGATGTGGACCGTCTGGTCATGGAGGAGCTTTTGGTCGCATTTCCGGCCAAGGTGCTCTGCAGGGAGGATTGCAAAGGAATCTGTAGCGTGTGTGGTGCCAACCGGAACGAGGGTGCGTGCAGGTGCGAATGCACGGCACATGATCCCGGGGAACGTCTGGATCCGCGCATGGCAGTGATCCGGGATATTTTCAACAATTTCAACGAATCTTCTTCTTAGGCGGCAAGCGTGAGGGGAGGAGGGAATAGATTCATCTGCATGTTCTGCCCTTATGGGTAGGCGGATGGAAGAGAGAAAAGGAGGTGTGAACGATGGGTGCTATCTGTCCGAAGAATAAACATTCCAAGGCGAGACGTGACAGCCGCAGGGCGAACTGGAAAATGTCCGTACCGGGTCTTGTAAAGTGCACGAACTGTGGTGAGCTGATGATGCCGCACAGGGTCTGCAAAGCTTGTGGTTCGTACAACAAAAAGAAAATCATTACCACTGCAGAGTAATGATTTTTGGCCGGGAGCCCCGTGGGGCTTCCGGTTTTTTTATGCGCTGGCCGGCGCGAAGGGAATATGCCGCCATACGGTGCATGGGAAAATGCAGGGGAAATGCCGGCGTGCAAGGTGTTTCTTACTTGGCTGCCGTGCGGTCAAGCAGCCACGCAAGCAGCGACTGTGCCCAGTTTTTTAACACATCCGGGTCTGCGGGTATTTCTGCATCTTCGAAATATGAAAAGCGGTCTTTGGCGTGCAGGCGGAAAGCTGGGGTGATGATCTGCTCCGGCTGTGGAAGAAAGTGCCCCTCTTTTTTCTGGTAGCAGGTTTCCTTTGTCGCTTTGCGCCGGTATTCTTTATCGACAAACTGAGCCACACTTTTGTGCATGGCACAGTCCTCCAGCGGCAGATAATAGTATTCCTTATAATCCCCGAAAAAATATTTGAGTGTCCCGGAGAACACCGGAACCACAAGGAGGAGGCTGCCGGAAGAAGCCGCGGACAGGCTTACACAGACGGGGGAAGAGGTGCTTTGTGCGTCGCATGGAAGCTGCTTTGCGATTTCCGTGCGAAAGCAGGCAGAAAGCAGGACGGGATCCCATCCCGTATCAAGGCGCAGGACTTTTCGGCGGTACAGGCAAGAAACGCCGGTTTCCGGCGGGTCCGCGGCATGTTCGGGAAGTATTTCCACCGTGAAATCCCCCGAAATAAGCCTTGGCAGGCAGAGGAGCGGGGAAATTCCGAGCAGCCCGCGGATGTCCTCGCAGTTGTGTAAAAGAAGGACGTAGAGCAGCGCTTTTGCCGGGGATTCCGGCATGTTCGTCAGCCCGGTATCAACAAAATCCGGTGTCTCGTGCGGCACGGTATGGTTCGTGGCTTTTGTCCCGGAGGATGTTGTGCCGACAGACAACACGTCCGTTCCCGTCTGTCCTGCGGTATCCATATCCCAAAACGGGTTGCCGTGCGTGATGCACTCATAGCGATACCGTCCGACAAATTCCGTGTAGACCGGGATCAGGTCGCCGCCGCTGAAAACATCCCCGCGCGTGATTCCGAGAAACTCTTCCACTGTTTTTTGCTTCAGGTCTTTTAGCCCCAGCAGCTTTTTGCATGGAAGCAGCTGCCTGTAGAGATCAAGGCTGTATGGTGCAGACAGCTTTATGCCCGCATGTCCCTCTGCTTCGCAGTAAGTTTCTTCGTTGCAGCCCGCGCCCGGCATGCTTAAAAAGTAGGCGGGAAGGCGGTGGCGGCGTGCTTTTTTCTGCAGGTAGGGCAGGTCAAAGGTTGTCCCGTTGTAATGCACAAGTGCGCGGAAGTTTTTGGCAAATTCTCCGAATTCCCGGATAAGTTGTTTTTCTTCTGATATGTCATCAAGAAACCATTGGCGCAGCCTTACGGCACCGTCTTTTAAGAAGGCGCAGCCAATCAGGTAAACGTAGGAACTTTCCGGTGAGAAGCCGGTCGTTTCGATATCAAAAAACAGGGTCTGGTCTGCGGGGGCAGGGGATATGGCAAAGCAGCCTGCCGGGCAGTCTAGGATATGTTCAAATTGCAGCATAAAAACCTCGCATGTTTTTAAGTTTTGCACGGATGCCGCATGGAAAGCCGGGATTCAGCGGGAAATCCATTCCGCCGGTCCCGCGCCGTAACGCAGTTGATTCCTTCGCATATCGGGAAGTCAGGAAAGATCCGGCAAAGGCGTTCATCCGCTGTAGGTGCTGCGGGAGGATTCCATCCGTGTTTCCATAAGTATATCAGAAAAAGTCGGAAAAGAACATATGCCTGCCCACTTTTTTTGACATTTGGAAGGTGCCCGCCTGCCGGGTGCAATTTATGGCAATAAAACGAGGTTTTATACTTGACTATGACAGGAGAAAATGACTATAATAAAATGAGAAAAGTGGGGGATATCCGGAAGTGTTTTTGGCAAAAGGAAACGACACGGAAAACGAAAATACAAATACGCAAGATCGAGGTAGGACATGATATCGTTTATCAGGGGGGAATTGGCGGAAATCACGGAAAGTTCGGTGGTGATTGACTGCGGCGGAGTTGGATACGAGATGCTCGTGCCGGGGCAGGTGTTTGAAAACCTGCCCCGTATCGGGAATGAAGTAAAGCTTTATACATATCTGCAGGTTCGGGAGGACGGTGTGTCCCTGTACGGATTTCTTGACAGGGATGAACTGGCGGTTTTCCGGCTTTTGATCGGGGTGAGCGGAATCGGTCCAAAGGGTGCGGTCGGGATTTTGTCCGCACTCTCAACGAATGACCTGCGCTTTGCCGTGCTGGCGGAGGACGAAAAGACGATCGCGAAAGCGCCAGGTATCGGGGCGAAGACCGCGAAGAAGCTGATTTTGGAGTTGAAGGACAAGTTCCGCTTGGAGGATGCGTTTGAGAGGAAGCTGATGCAGGCGGAGAACTTGGTATCCGAAAACGGGGAGGATGACTTCCGCCAGGCGGTGCTCGAGACAATCCAGGCATTGGAGGCGCTCGGCTTTCCTCCTGCGCAGGCAAAGCGCATGGTAAACAGCGTGGAGGGTGCGGAGGGGATGTCCCCGGACGAGCTGCTCAAAGCGGCGTTAAAAAAGGCATGATCTGACGATAGGAATGAGGTTTTTATGGCAAAGAGGACGATTACCACGGAGTTTACCGAGGAAGATGTTGCGATCGAGGGAAGCCTGCGCCCCCGGCTGCTCGCTGAGTATATCGGGCAGCAAAAAGCGAAAAAAAATTTGAAGGTATACATCGAGGCGGCAAAAAAAAGGGGGGAGCAGCTTGACCACGTGCTCTTTTTCGGCCCCCCGGGGCTTGGTAAAACGACGCTCGCCGGGGTCATTGCCAACGAGATGGGCGTGAGTTTAAAGACCACGGCAGGACCGGCGATTGAAAAGCCGGGGGATATGGCGGCAATCTTAAACAACCTGCGCGAGGGGGATATCCTTTTTATTGACGAGATCCACCGCCTAAACCGGCAGGTGGAGGAAACGCTTTATCCGGCAATGGAGGACTTCGCGATCGACATTGTGATTGGAAAGGGGGCCGCCGCGAAATCCATCCGCCTTGACCTGCCGAAGTTTACGCTTGTGGGGGCGACGACGCGCGCCGGGATGCTGACTGCACCGCTGCGCGACCGTTTCGGTGTGGTGAACCGCCTGGAATTTTACACTGTGGAGGAATTGCAGGAGATCCTCCTGCGCTCGGCGAAAGTGCTTCAGGTGGAGATCGAGGAGGACGGGGCGGCGGAACTTGCCAGAAGGTCGAGGGGAACCCCGCGGCTTGCCAACCGTCTGTTAAAACGCGTGCGCGATTTTGCGCAGGTAAAATATGATGGGAGGATCACGAAATCCGTGGCGGAGTTCGCACTTGATCTTTTGGAGGTTGACCGCCTCGGACTTGACCATATCGACCGGGAGATCCTGCTTGCGATGATGCAGAAATTCCACGGCCGCCCGGTCGGGATTGAGGCAGTGGCGGCAACGATCGGGGAGGATGCCGGAACCGTCGAGGAAGTTTACGAGCCGTATCTGGTGCAGAACGGTCTGGTTGTGCGCACGCCGCGCGGGCGGATGGTTACGGAACTGGCATACAAACATCTTGGGCTTAAGGGGCAGAAAGGAGGAGGCAATGAATAAACAGACCGATACGGATGTGATCATCAATGGGAAAAAGTATACATTGAGCGGCTATGAAAGCAATGAATACATGCAGCAGGTGGCCTCCTACCTCAACAAAAAGCACACGGAGCTGGCTGCACAGACCGATTTCCGCTATCTGGACAAGGAGACACAAAGCATCCTGATGCAGTTGAACATCGCGGATGATTATTTTAAGCTGAAAAACCAGATGAAGAATAAGGAGAGCGAGGGCGACACAAAGAATAACGAGATCTTCGACTTAAAGCATGAGATCATTTCCCTGCAGACAAAGCTGGAGGCTTGCGAGAAAGAACTTTCGGCGGCGAAGGAAAGTTTTTATGAGGAAGAGAAGAAAAATATCCGGCTCGAAACGGAACTTAAGGATTTAAGGCAGGGGACAAACCGCATGAAGGAGACAGGGGAGAAGAAAAAGAACGGAAAGATGATGTGGCTTCCGGAGACGGGCGGGACATTCGGGGGAAAGAACTGAGGAAGGGGACTGTACGTTTTTGCGGACAGTCCTTTTGTCACTGCGGGAACCCGATTTGCGAAATGGGACTGCAATCCCTTGCACATTGCCGGAAATCATAGATGGGAAGAGCAGTGAGGGGGAATTGGCTGGCAGCTTGGCATGCCGTCCTTAACGATGTCATTAAGAGCGGTGCAGCAAGGTGCAGGAGGGATATGGAGACGTTAAAAATCCAAGACGGGAGTGGGGAGAAGATGAAAAACGAGAACAGGCGTGTTGAGATCCTGGCACCTGCCGGGTCGATGGAGGGTCTGCGCGCCGCGGTCGGGGCAGGGGCAGATGCGGTCTACATGGGCGGTGTCCGTTTTGGCGCGCGCGCTTATGCGGATAACCCGGAGAGAGACGCACTGTGCGAGGCGATTGATTATGTGCATTTGCACGGGAAGCGCATATACCTGACGGTGAACACGCTCTTAAAGGCGGAGGAGATGGGCGACGAACTCTACCGCTATTTGAAGCCTTACTACGAACAGGGGGTTGATGCCGTGATTGTACAGGATGCCGGTGTCTTAAAGTTCATCTCGGATGAATTTCCGGGGCTGCCCATCCACGCGAGCACGCAGATGTCCCTGACGATGGCAGAAGGGGCGAGATGCTTTGAGGGATATCCGGTGACGCGCATTGTAAATGCAAGGGAATTGGCACTTTCGGAGATTGGGCGCATCCGGGAAAACAGCACGCTTGAAATTGAGTCCTTTGTGCACGGGGCACTGTGTTACTGCTATTCCGGACAATGCCTGATGAGCAGTATGATCGGCGGGCGCAGCGGAAACCGGGGGCGCTGCGCGCAGCCCTGCCGCCTGATGTACAACGGTGGGTATCTGCTTTCCCCGAAGGATATCTGCACGCTCGATCAGATACCGGAGCTGCTCGGGGCGGGCATTGACTCGTTTAAGATTGAAGGGCGCATGAAGCGGTATGAATACGCGGCGGGTGTGACGGCGGCTTACCGGAGGGAAGTGGACCGTTATTATGAACTTGGAAAAAAGGCATACCGGGACTTCCACCAGAAGCACCCGGAGGTGCTGGCACAGGCATTCACGGATTTACAGGATCTGTATAACCGGGGAGGATTTTCAGGAGGGTATTACAACAGGCATAACGGAAGGCAGATGATGTCCCTGCAGCGGCCGAACCATAGCGGGGTGGCGGTGGCGGTAGTGGAGGAGGTGCGCGCAAGCCGCGCGCTGCTGCGATGCACGAAAGAACTGCACGAGCAGGATATCCTGGAAATCCGGATGGAGGGGAATGCAGGAAGGGTCTGTGGCGGGAAGGAAACCTTCCCGCAGGGCTTCGGTTCGGGCGTTGGGAAAACCGGGAAGGACAGGAAGGGGAAAACGGAAGAAAAGCCCGTGCGGGACGGAGAGGAAGCGCGGGCGGCTTACGAGTTTACACTGGGACAGCCGCATGCGGCGGGGGAGTGTTTTTGGGCCAATTTTACGCCAGGGTTTCCCGTGAAAAAAGGAAATATGGTCTACCGGACAAAGAATAACCGGTTATTGGAACAGATTTCAGAAGAATACTATAAAAAAGAGCCTAAAATTGCAGTTTTTGGAGAATTTACCGCGGTGGAGGGCGAGGCGGCAGAGCTTTTTGTGGGTTTTAGCCGGGCAGGGAAAGAGCAGGACAACAAAAGGGCACATATATCCGAAATCAGCGGGGAAAGCTTTGCAAAAGGTGTATATGTCCGCTTGCGGGGAGGAACCGTGCAGCATGCCGAGAAACATCCGATGCGGGAGGAGCGGCTGCGTGCGGCATTGGAAAAAACAGGAGATACACCGTTTTATTTTTCGGAGTTGGTAATACGGATATCAGGGGATATTTTTATTCCGGTGTCGGCGCTGAACGAACTGCGTCGGGAAGCACTCTTAAAACTTGCGGATGCAGCGGCGGGCAGCCGGAGAAAACTGCCAAAGCCAAAGATGGCAGATCCGGTGCCAACAAGCCGTGGGGGAACGGCGGCCTGTGCGGGGAACGGTGGTTTTGGGCAGGAGTGCCGTCCGGCAAAAGCAAACGGTGCGGCTTTGCCTGAGGAGGGCGGCGGCAGGAGGGAACCGGACATCCATGTTACCGTGATGGAAAAGGAGCAGTTTTTGGCCGCGCTTAAAGTGGAAAAAGTCAGCCGGATCTACTATGATACTGCGGCGCTGCCAATGGAGGATGTGACGGCGGCGGCGGCGCGCGCGAAGAGGGCGGGAAAGGAATTTTTCCTGCGTCTGCCCCGCGTCTGCCGGGCGGAAACCTACGATTATTTGAAAGAACACGGGGAGATTCTTACAAGTGCATTGGTGGGCGGGTATCTGCTGCAGAATTATGAGGAGCTGTATCTGTTTGCGGTGGAATGGCGCGCGCAGGATATGGGCAAGATTCTCGTGGCGGATGCGATGCTCTATGCGATGAACCAACAGGCGAAGCAGTTTTTCTTTGGGCTTGGCGTGGCAGAATTTACTGCGCCGTATGAGGAAAATGAAAAGGAGCTTCGCGGCATATTGGATCCGGATACGGCAGTCATTGTCTACGGCAGGCTGCCGCTCATGACTTCTGCCCAGTGTGTGCACAAAAATACAGGCGGCTGCCTGAAAGAAAAGAGGAGGGATGCCGTTGCGGCCTGCCTCATGGACCGCAAAGGGAAAGAACTTTTGGTTCATCCCTTCTGCCGTTTCTGCTACAATGTGATCTATAGCGCGGAGTGCCTTGCGCTCTTAGGCTGCGGTGAACTGGATGAACTTGCGCCCGCCGCCCTGCGCTATGATTTTACGTTTGAATCGGGGGAGGAGATCTTGGGAATATTAGAGCAAGACCGCCTGCCGGAGGGTTGTGAGCCTACCCGCGGGCATTTCCGGCGGGGAGTGCTCTAGCATGGTTACAATGATATCCCGCATGGTTTTGGTGGACTGTCCGGCCTGTCACGGTGACGGACGGAAACCGGAATTAGTATTTGCTATTTTATAGGCAGCGTGTTACAATAAAAAGCATAAATTGTCGGCCGTGCGGGACGGGGCGGGAGTTTACAGCCAGTCAGCCGAGCCGGCGGAAAGAAAGGATGGTTATTGGTTATGGCAGAAAAAAAGACTGCTTCGGCAAAGAAAGCACAGACGGAGAAAAAAGAGGAAAAAAAGATCCGCAACGCCTGGTTGAAATACACGGAGGCGCAGAAGAAAGAAGCCTTTGATGTGAGTGAGGGCTACAAGAGATTTATCTCGGACTGCAAGACCGAGCGGGAATGTGTCAGTGAGGTCGTGCGCCAGGCGCAGGCAGCAGGCTATAAGGATCTGTTTGCCGTAAAGAAGGTAAAGCCGGGTGACAAGCTCTATGCGGTGAATATGGGCAAAGCGGTGGTACTTTTTGTTGCGGGCAGCAAGCCGCTTGAAGATGGGATGAAAATCCTTGGCGCACATATTGATTCGCCCCGCATCGACATCAAGCAGATCCCGCTCTACGAGGAGACGGAGATGGCGTTCCTTGACACGCACTATTACGGCGGCATCAAGAAATACCAGTGGGTGACACTCCCCCTCGCCATCCACGGCGTATTCGTGAAAAAGGATGGCACGAAAGTGGATGTCTGTGTCGGCGAGAAGGAGGACGACCCGGTTGTCGGCATCAGCGACCTGCTCGTGCATCTTTCCGCGGACCAGATGCAAAAGACGGCAAGCAAGGTGATCGAGGGCGAGGATCTCAATGTCAATGTCGGCAGCATCCCGCTGGCGGATGAGGACAAAGAAGCGGTAAAGAAGAATGTGCTAAAACTTCTAAAGGAGCAGTACGGTGTCGAGGAGGACGATTTTATCTCTGCGGAGCTTGAGGTTGTTCCGGCGGGAAAAGCGAGGGATTACGGTCTTGACCGCAGCATGGTCTACGGCTATGGGCAGGACGACCGCGTCTGCGCCTACACTTCGATGCTCGCACTGTTCCACACAGAAAAGCCCGAGCGCACGGCAGTGTGCATCCTTGTGGACAAGGAGGAGGTCGGCAGCATCGGCGCGACCGGCATGCACTCGAAATTTTTTGAGAATGTGGTGGCGGAACTGATGGACCGCATGGGGGATTACTCGGAACTTAAGGTAAGGAGGGCACTGTCAAATTCCGTGATGCTCTCCTCCGATGTCTCGGCGGCGTTTGACCCGAATTATCCGGGGGTCAACGAGAAGAAGAATACGGCGTATTTTGCGCACGGCCTTGTGTTTAACAAGTACACCGGTTCGCGGGGCAAGAGCGGCTGCAACGACGCGAATGCGGAGTTCATGGCGGCGATCCGCGCGGCACTTGAAAAGCATGGCGTGACATTCCAGACTTCGGAGCTTGGCAAAGTGGACCAGGGCGGCGGTGGGACAATCGCTTATATTATGGCGCAGTATAACATGCAGGTTATCGACAGCGGCGTACCGGTGCTGAACATGCATGCACCTTGGGAAATCACGAGCAAGGCCGATGTGTACGAGGCGATGAGGGGCTATGAGGCTTTCCTCGCGGAAATGTAGCAGGACCCTGTCACGGAAAGAGTGCCAAGCGCATGGCACCGCGCTAAATTCTGGCGGTACCATGCGGGGGAGGGATCATGGAGAAGATCAGGATACAGTATCAGGACGATACGGTGGAACGCCTGCGCTATATCGACGGGAAATCCGACTGGGTCGACCTGCGCGCGGCGCAGGAAGTCACGATGGCGGCGGGGGAATTCAGGCTGATCCCGCTCGGTGTCGCCATGCAGCTGCCTGCCGGCTATGAGGCTCATATTGTGCCGCGCAGCAGTACATACAAGAATTTCGGCATCATCCAGACGAACCATACCGGGATCGTGGACAATTCATATTGCGGGCCGAATGATTGGTGGTACATGCCTGCATATGCCCTGCGCGATACGGTGATCCATAAGAATGACCGCATCTGCCAGTTCCGTATTGTACAGAATCAGCCGAGGCTTGATTTTGAAGAAGTGGAGGGACTTGACGGAAAAGACCGGGGCGGGATTGGAAGTACAGGTCTGAATTAGCAAAAAGCGGCCATGCCGGGAAAAATTCCTGTCATGGCC
Organism: uncultured Lachnospiraceae bacterium; assembly: GCA_947053345.1. Lineage (GTDB taxonomy): Bacteria > Bacillota > Clostridia > Lachnospirales > Lachnospiraceae > RGIG4057. The sequence continues at coordinate 8,012 of CAMRSM010000031.1, read as the reverse complement.
GCTTTTATTTTGCTTTACACGCATATATCCGTCCAAAGCATGGAAAGAATATTCGTCAGTATGCGCAAAGTACAGATATAATTTCATCTAAAATTACCTATTGAATAAAGATGGAAAATGGATTATACTTAGATTACTGTAAAATGGAGGAAGAATACATTGCAGGAGGAACGAATGTTGAGGAGGGCAGTGCAGGCAAGTTTTGTACTGCTGTGCCTTTGTATATTATTTTCTGCTTACATCCACAGGGTGATGGCGGCGGATGCGGCGTTTTTAAAGCTGATCCTGCCAATCCTGTCCGTCTCCGAGGCAGGGGAGTGGGAGGATGCGGCAGGACCCGTACCGCCGGATATCGCGCTTCCGGTAGCAACCCCGATTCCGGTCGAGGACCTGGCACAGCAGGATGAGCCGGCATCGGATCTCCCGCCGCTTCCTGCCGTTTGGAAGAATGTGGCTGGGGCGGAAAGCTCCGCGGTTGTCAGACAGCTGCAGGATGTGAGAGTGATCGTGCTTGAGAAGCGCGAGGGATACGGGGGGAGCACGGCTTTTCTCGAGGAACTTCCGACGACGCGCCAGCTGCGCGTGACGGTGGGTGGTATTATGGGTGACGCGTTGTCGGATGGGCAGGTAAAACGTATCGCGGGGGATGCGTATTACTGCGGGACACCGCCGACCCCGACCCCGACGGCGACCCCAAGCCCGATCCCAACCGGGAAAACGCAGATGGCCCCGACTTCCCCTGCAAGTCCAACCCCTGTGCCGACGCTATCACCATCCGACCCATACTATGTGTGGCGCAACGATGTGGTAAAAGCGATCGAGACGACGGCTGAGATGGCGGAGGACGGCAGTATGACGCAGACCCTTTTGCTGACGCTTGACAAGACGTATGTCTATCAGCTTTACGAGGATGAGTGGAATTATTATATTGCCCTTATCCGACCGAAGGATGTGTACGAAAAGATCATTGTGGTGGACGCGGGGCATGGGGGGCTTGATGCAGGGACGATCTCACAGGGCGGTGCCTATCTGGAAAAAAATATGAACTTGGACATGGTGCTGCGCCTGAAAGAATTGTTGGACGAACAGGATCAGATTAAAGTTTATTATACGAGGACAACGGATTGGAAGCCTTCGCTGCGCCAGAGGATAAACCTGGCGAACGATGTCGAGGCGGATTTCTTTTTGAGCGTCCATTGCAATGCGAATGAGACACGTGCCCTGCACGGCACGGAGGTGCTGTACGATTCGAGGCAGAATGCGTTTTCAGGCATGAATTCCCGCAGGTTTGCACAGATCCTCCTTGAGGAAATGGACGAGCATCTGGGACTTTACAACCGCGGCATTGTGGCGAGGGAGCAGAATCTGACGGTGATAAAATATGCCGAGGTGCCGGCAGCGCTTGTGGAGGTTGCGTTTATGTCCAATGCGTCGGATCTGGAGATTCTTTCCAGGGAGGAGGCAAGGGCGCAGGTGGCGCAGGGGCTGTTCGATGCGATTATGCGCGGATACGAGGAGCTTGGTAGCGGGGCGGAGCAGGAAGAGGGCACGGAGGAAGCTATGGGACAGAGAAAGGAAGATAGGTGGGGGCGATGAGGAAAATTATATTTGCGACCGGGAATGAAGGGAAAATGCGGGAGATCCGGGAGATTTTCAAAGGCACTCCCTACGAGGTATTGTCAATGAAGGAGGCCGGGATTTCGGCAGATATCGTGGAGGACGGGACGAGCTTCGAGGAGAATGCGCTGATCAAGGCGCGCGCGGTCGCAAAGCTTTCCGGTGAGATTGCGATGGCGGACGATTCGGGGCTTGTGGTGGATTTCCTCGGCGGGGCACCGGGAATTTATTCCGCCAGGTTTCTCGGGGAGGATACTTCTTATGAGATCAAAAACCAGTATATTCTTGATCAATTAAAGGGGGTTTTGCCAAGCGGGCGCACGGCGCGCTTTGTCTGTGCGATCGCGGTGGTGTTCCCGGACGGGGAGAGCGGGGTGCGCGTGGCGACAGTTGAGGGAAGGATTGCCGATGCGCCGGCAGGAGATAATGGCTTTGGCTATGACCCGATCTTTTATGTGCCGGAGTTTGGCCTGACGACGGCACAGCTTTCGATGGAACAGAAAAATAAGATCAGCCACCGGGCAAAGGCGCTTGAGGCAGTGAAGCGGGAAGTGCTGTGTGCCGGGACGGATGTATGATTGCCGTCAGGGCAGGGGGATTGGAATTTGAGAGTGGTAAAGACGGTGCTTGTGATCAGCGATTCCCATGGGCAGTATTTTTATTTGGAGCAGCTCCAAAAAAAGCTGCCAAAGCCGGATTATATCATTCATCTGGGGGATGTGGCGCGGGACCAGGACTATATATCGGCGCTGTTTGGGTGTGCGGTTGACATGGTCGCGGGGAACAATGATTATTTTACGGAACTTCCGGGAGAGTTCACCATCCGGGAGGGAAAGCATGTTATCTGGCTGACGCACGGACACGGGTACAGCGTTTACAGCGGCACGGAGCGTCTCGTGGGGCGTGCGAAGGCACTGGGGGCGGATACGGTCATGTTCGGCCACACCCATTGCCCGTGTGTGGACTGGCGGGACGGGGTACGGGTGATTAACCCCGGAAGCATTTCCCTGCCGCGCCAGGAAAGCAGAAAGCCAACATATATCTTAATGCGGGTGGGGGAGGACGGGGAGATCGACTACGGAGTTCATGAGGTTTCCTAGGAGCATTTGCCCGGACGGAACCCTGTTGGGATTTCGGGAAGGGAATATGCGGAACTTAAAATAGGAGGCAGCTATGCTGGGAGATTTGGATGATATGGTACAGGAGAGCGACAGGGAAAGCTACCGCGTGATCGCAGGTTTGGTGACGGATATCTTGTTTGAATATGATTTTAGTACAGGGCGGATCATGAACCGTGTCTGCCGCGACGGTGAATTTGGAGTACCGCGTTATATCGAGAACCCGCGCGTAAACTTAAGAGCCAAGATTTATCCGGGGGATTACGGGCTGTTTGACCAGTTCATGGAGGATGTGTGCAGCGGGAAGGAGCGGATTTACGCAGAGCTTCGGATGCTGCGTGTGTCCGGGGAATTTTACTGGACCGCTTTTGAGGGGAAGACCGTGTACGGGGCAGATAAAAAGCCTGTCCGTGTGGTCGGAAGGATCAAGATTCTTGAGGGACAGGAAACAAAGGATGGAAGGGACTACAACCGTGAGCGCAGGGATCCCCTGACGAAGGTTTTAAACCGCGCGAGCTGCGAGGAAATACTAAAAACTTATTTCCGCGCTAAGCCGGGAGAGAAAACGGCGCTGATGCTGGTCGATATCGACGGGTTTTACCGCGTGAACCAGAAGATGGGGCATGTGTTCGGCGATGAGGTTTTGGTTGAGATCGCTAACGCGATCCGGCGCTCCTTGAGCCAGACGGATGAGCTTGGAAGGGTCGGCGGGGATACTTTCCTTGTCTGCATGAAAGGCATCCGTGACCGGGAGGAAGTAGAGGAGAGGCTTTTGGAAGTCATACAGTCGGTTGCCGGGATTTATATCGGGGAGCAGGCGGACTATAAGCTTTCCGCGAGCATTGGTGTGGCGATGTACCCGCAGGATGGCATGAGCTATACAAAGCTGTTTGAGTGCGCGATCGAGGCGATCACATGGGGAAAGTTAAATGCGGTCGGTACTTATACGTTCTGGGATGCGGCGATGAAGGAGGAGTACCGCAGGCTGCGCAAGATTCCGGCGGCGGCGAGAGAGTACGACACCTTTGATAATATCCGTATGGAAAGCTATGACCCGTTTGCTTACGAGTTGATGGAGCTTGCGTTCCGGTTGATCGAGGACCGGCTGGATGCCGACAGTGTGATCAACCTGATGCTGCACCGGGTAGCGGATGAGTACGATCTTTCGGGTATCGGCATCCGGGAGACGGTGAACCGCCCTTATACCATGCGCCATAGTTATGAGTATCTGCGCAAGGATTACACGGTATCAAGGCTCGGCGAGACCGTGACGCAGAAAAAGGAGCGCTGGGACCGGTTCCGCGGAGCTTACAAGGACGGTTACGCCGTGTTCTGCGGGGCAAGCCTTCCGGAGGGGATGCCGAAGGAATGGTTCAATGAGATGGGTTCCGTCTACACCCTGCTTGAAATCCCGATGTTCCGCAAGCAGGAGTTTATCGGCTGCATTGATTTCTGCGATGCCTACGAGAACCGGGAATGGGATTCCAACGAGATCCATACCTTAAAAATGTTTGGACGCATCCTGACGGATTTCCTGTTCGGCATGCGTGCCCTTGAACAGACGACAGAACGGGTGGAACTGCTTCAGGAGAGGGATTCGCTGACCGGGCTGTACCAATATAATGTTTTCCTGAAAAAACTTCAGATTTTGATTGATTCCGCAAATCCGGGGGAGCTGTGCATCGTTTCCTCCGATATCCGGCATTTCAAATACATCAATGAGAATTACGGGATCAGTGTCGGTGACCAGCTTCTGCGCTCGTTTGCGGAGGAGCTGGGAGTGTCAAACGGGATGATGCTGCTGGCGACAAGGATATATTCGGACAATGTTGTCGCGGTAACACATGTTCCGGCAGGGATGAGCGCGGAGAAGCTCGGGAAGATCATCGTTGCATTTAATGAGGCATTTTCTGCTAAGGCGAGGAAGCAGTACCTCAACGGAAAGTTGAACATCAATTCCGGTTACTACATCATCCAGGGCAACGAGAAAGCGGAAACCGTGGTGTCCAACGCCAACATGGCGCGCAAGAGGGCGAAGGAGCCGGGCTATGCGGGGATGGCGATCATGTTTGAGGACAGCATGATCGAGAAAGTACGCAAAGAGGGACAATTGATCGACGCGCTGCCGGACGCGATCAAAAACCGGGAGCTACAAGTATACCTGCAGCCGAAAGTAAGCTGCGTCACCGGGGAGATCATCGGCGCGGAGGCACTGGTGCGCTGGCAGAAACCCGACGGTAAGTTTTATTACCCCGATGAGTTTATTCCGGTGTTCGAGCGCAACGGCAATATCGTCGAGCTGGATTATTATGTGTACCGCGAAGTATTTGCATGGCTGCGCAGACGGCTCGATGCCGACGGTTTTGCAGTTCCGGTCTCAATGAATGTCTCCCGTTTCCATCTGCGCGATGATAAACTGATTTCCTATATTAAGGAGCTGATGGAGGAATACCGGGTTCCGGCGAAATATCTCGAATTTGAGCTTACAGAGAACCTTTACATAGAAAACACGGATCATGTGATCCCGATGATTATTGAACTGCGCGGGATGGGGATCAAGGTTTCAATGGATGATTTCGGTTCGGGTTACTCCTCGCTGAATGTGCTGAACGATCTGCCGATTGATGTGATCAAGCTGGACAAAGTATTTATGAAAAAATCGGAACTGCGCGAGGGGGACAAAACAATCATTTCCTGCGTGGTAGAAATGGCCAAAAAGCTGCATATCACGGTTTTGTGTGAGGGAGTGGAGAATGCTGACCAAGATCAGTTTTTGCGTGGGATCGGGTGCGATATCATTCAGGGATATTATTATGGAAAGCCGATGCCGATTGGTGATTTTGAACAGCTGCTGCTCACTGGAAACGAAGGATAACGGGCAATTTTAACAATTTTTTGGCGGCGGAGGATAGCGGTCGGAAAACTGCGGCGGAATAAAAAAAGGATTGATAAAAATTTGACAAGCGACAAAAAAAATGGTATGCTATTATCATAGCTCTTTATGCGATTCTATGCGATTATGCATACATGAAAAGGAGGACAAGAAAATGTCAAAAAAGGTTGTTTTAGCAGGCGCATGCCGTACCGCGATCGGTACGATGGGCGGTTCCCTCTCCACGACACCGGCGGCAGAGCTCGGTGCGATCGTGATCAAGGAGGCGCTCAACCGTGCGGGGGTTAAACCGGAGCAGGTGGACCAGGTGTACATGGGCTGCGTTATCCAGGCAGGGCTTGGCCAGAATGTGGCGCGCCAGGCATCCATCAAGGCAGGGCTTCCGATTGAGGTTCCGGCGGTGACGATGAACGTCGTTTGCGGTTCGGGCCTTAACTGCGTCAATCAGGCGGCACAGATGATCATGGCAGGGGATGCCGACATCGTAGTGGCAGGCGGTATGGAGAATATGTCGATGGCTCCTTACGCGGTGCCGCAGGCCCGCTTTGGTTACCGCATGAACAACGGCACCTTAGTGGATACGATGATCAAGGATGCGCTCTGGGATGCGTTCAATGATTACCATATGATCACGACCGCGGACAATATCTGCCGCGAGTGGGGTCTTACCCGCGAGGAGCTTGACGAGTTCGCCTTAAAGAGCCAGAAGAAGGCGGAAGCGGCACAGGCTTCCGGCGCATTTGAGAATGAGATCGTGCCGGTTATGGTAAAGAAAAAGAAGGAAATGGTTGAGTTTAAGGTGGATGAGGGACCGCGTCCTGGTTCCACGATCGAGGGTCTTGCGAAGCTGCGCCCGATCAATCCGGACGGCTTTGTAACTGCAGGAAACGCTTCCGGCATCAACGACGGCGCGGCTGCGATCGTTGTGATGAGCGAGGAGAAGGCGAAGGAGCTCGGCGTTAAGCCGATGGCAACTTTTGTTGCCGGTGCGCTTGCGGGCGTTCGTCCGGAAGTTATGGGGATTGGTCCGGTTGCCTCCACGAAGAAGGTTCTCGAAAAGACCGGAATGAAGATTACGGATTTCGACATTATCGAGGCAAACGAGGCATTTGCGGCGCAGTCCGTTGCGGTTGGCAAGGATCTTGGCATTGATGTGGATAAGCAGCTTAACCCGAACGGCGGCGCGATTGCGCTCGGTCATCCGGTTGGTGCTTCCGGCTGCCGCATTCTTGTCACACTGCTTCACGAGATGCAGGCGAAGGGTGCAAAGACCGGTCTTGCAACGCTTTGCATCGGCGGCGGCATGGGCTGCTCGACAATCGTAAAAATTGAGGATTGAATGAATGTAGGAGGGGTTGGGAAGTGACCCCTCTTGCATCGCAGGGTGCGATGGCTGCTCCGCGTAAGATTTTACGGCTTGTGAGCCTGGCGCGGAGTGTTGCCGTGGGGCGGCCCTGAGGGGATGAGTAAGTAGAAAATATGCATATGCTGTATGGGCAGGTGCAGAAAGAGGTTTGTGATGGAATTTATTAAGTATGAGGTGGAGGGTGCAGTGGCGACGATCACAATCGACCGCCAGAAAGCCCTGAACGCGCTGAACAGCCAGGTGCTCGACGAGCTTTCCGAAACACTTGACGCGGTTGACCTTAATGTGGTGCGCGCGATAATCCTGACGGGTGCCGGCGAGAAGTCCTTTGTTGCGGGTGCGGACATCGGGGAGATGAGCACGCTCACAAAGGCGGAGGGCGAGGCATTCGGGAAGAAGGGCAACGATGTGTTCCGCAGGCTTGAAACCTTCCCGGTTCCGGTGATTGCGGCGGTGAATGGTTTTGCGCTCGGCGGCGGCTGTGAGATCGCAATGAGCTGCGATATCCGCATCTGTTCCGAGAACGCGGTGTTCGGGCAGCCGGAAGTCGGGCTTGGCATTACACCGGGTTTTGGCGGCACCCAGAGGCTTGCCCGCATTGTTAGTGTCGGCAAGGCGAAAGAGATGATCTACAGCGCCCGCAACATTAAGGCGGACGAGGCTTACCGCATTGGTCTGGTAAACAATGTATATCCGCTTGAGGAACTGATCCCGGCGGCAAAGAAGCTTGCTTCCATTATTGCAGCAAACGCACCGATCGCAGTGAGAAACTGCAAGAAGGCGATCAACGATGGTCTGCAGGTGGATATGGACGCGGCGATCGTAGTTGAGGAGAAGCTCTTTGGCGACTGCTTCGAAACCGAGGATCAGAAAGCCGGTATGGCAAATTTCCTTGAGAAAGATAAAGAAAAGAAGCTGAAGGTGGTTCCGTTTAAAAACTGCTAGGAACTAAAAAAACAGTACGTGCCCGAACAGTGCCCCAGAGGGATTTATGGGAGCGGAGCGGACAGAAATACCT
>CAMRSM010000030.1 GCA_947053345.1 uncultured Lachnospiraceae bacterium | reverse complement strand
ATATTCTCTGCTTTTGCTTGCACCCTGTTTGTCAGCGTTGATGATAAGTTGTTGTGAATACTTCCTTATCAACGTAAAACTAAGGTTTTCCTTGCTTTTTTTATCCCCGTATGTTATGATTTATATGTAGGTATATCGTTATATTCCCTTCCCTTTGTGAGGTGCGTTATGTTCATAGAAAAGTTTAAAAATAACGGAAAAGATTATCTCCGGCTTGTCCATGCTGTCAGAAAACCCAATAAAAACGGTGACATGGTTTCCACAAAAAAAGTTCTCCTTAACATCGGCCCTTTGGAGCGCTTTGATGATGGTCTCCCTGACTATCTCCCACGCCTGAAAAAATCCTTCAGATCAGGAAATCCCCTGATTCCATCCCTTGGGGCGTTCTGCCCATCCCCAAAACCAGCAGAAACCTACCGCTTCTCCATCAACGGGGGCAGCCCGGACTGCTTTGGCCACCCAAAACTTTCCTCCCATATCCTCCTCGAACGTATCCTGGAAGAACTGGGCCTGAACACTTTTTTCTCATCTTACAAAGGATTTACCAAAATCCAGTATGATGTTTACGGTTTTGCTAAACTCCTTATATTCGGCAGGCTCTTAAATCCTGCCTCCAAATCCGCCACTGTCCGGCAGAATGGGGATTATTTTGAACCGCCCCTCACACAATACAACCCGGACAATGTTTTTGATACCTTGGATTTTATCTATGCCAATAAGGATAAGATCATCCGCCGCATCAACACAAGCCTTGTCAAAAAAGCCGGGCGCTCCCCCGAGATCATTTATTATGATGTGACCAACTTCTATTTTGAAATCCCCGGGCCGGATGACGATATCCTTGACGAGGATGGAAACGTAACCGGAAAAGGGCAACGCAAAATGGGTGTCTGCAAGGAGGAGAGGAAGCTCCCCATTGTCCAGATGGGACTGTTCATGGATGACGGGGGCATCCCCATCGCCATCGAAACCTTCCCCGGCAATACCCTGGACCACCTGACTTTAAGGAAATCCCTGGAAAACAACATCGACGGCATGGACTTCTCCCGCTTTATCCTGATCGCAGACCGGGGGATCTGCAATTACCCAAACCTTCTCCACGTAACGGATGCCGGGAATGGGTACATTGTTTCAAAAAGCCTGCCCAAAAGCACGAAGAAGGAACAGGAATGGGCCTACAGCGGTGAAGGCTATACTGTGGTCAGTGAGGATTTCAAATATAAATCCAGGGTCGTCCAGAAAACAGCCAAAGATGAAAACGCAAACAAGCGGACCATGGAAGAAAAGGTAGTTGTTTATTGGAGCAAAAAATTTCAGCTGCGTGCAGAACGGGAAAATAAAAAGTTCCTCGATTTCCTGGAAAAACTGCAGGAACACCCGGAAAATTTCCGGATCACCGCAGCACAGTCGAAAAGCCTGCGTAAATTTTTCAAAAAGGAATGCGTCAATGAAAAGACCGGAGAGATTCTGGATTCCACAAAGGTCAAGGCGTTCATTGATTTTGACAAGGTGACAGAATACAGAAAAAGCCTTGGCTACTATCAGATCGTCACATCGGAACTGTCTATGGATGCACGGGAAGTCATTGAGAAATACCATGGGCTGACACAGATCGAAGACCAGTTCCGTGTCATGAAGGGCGACCTGGAAACCCGTCCCATTTATGTGAACACGCCAGAACACGTCACGGCACATCTGCTAATCTGCATGGTCGCACTGATCATGATGCGGATCATACAGAAACGGATCCGGGACAGCGGCCGCGTGGCCATAGACCCGGATGCCTACTGGAGCAGCGGCCTGAATGCCCAGAGGATCCAGGCTGCCCTCAATAAATGGAAAGTAGACCCCCTTCCCGGGGACTTGTACCGGTTCATGGATGTGGATGACCCTGACCTGAAGCTGATCCTTGACTCCTTTGGCATAAACATTCCTGCAAAACTATACCGGAGGGCAGAGCTGAAAAGCATAAAAACAGGAATAAAGATTTTCATGTAGGTCATAAAAGTAGGTATGTTTTCTCAAGAGCCAACAAACCGTATAAACACTGGAAAATCTGCATAATACCAACGAAAATGGAGCCCACGGGGGCTCCATTTTGTCTTTACAAGTGGCAAACTCGGGTTATAGCATATCCGGTGAGGGATTTCAAGGGGGGTGTTGAAGATTTTGGTTGGGGAATGTGTAAGGTTTACAGCATACAGGTTACAACCGACCCATCTAATATAAATCCGATATTATACGCATTGAATTACTTGACAAAAATCATAATCAAACATTTTCTTCCTTTTTGTCAGGCAATTCTTCTTTTTGATCACCTCCCACATCCTTTTCCTTCCATCCGTCTTTGAAATACTCTGTTGCAAATATAAAACTTCCAACAAAAAATGCTCCGAGGTCAAAAAAGACTGCTAAAAATAAGGAGAAACATGCCATAACACGAAACTGATATTTCAAATAATTATATGCCTTTTCAAAGTCAGTAAGTTCTCCTAATAAATCTCTTTGGTGCTGTGATGCTTGTTTCATAACATCAGCCACTACATATTTCCCTTTACCATCCGAAGCATTTCCTCCCGTATTCCTGGTCAGCATATCCGGTAAAGACTTAAGATACGTATAAAACAAATTAAAATCTTCATTTCTTATATCCTTCCAATCCGACTCTGTAACGGTAAAAGCAAAGAACCCCTGAACTTCTGAGGTTCCAGCCTGTATTCTCCACTCTGACTGATTTTTCCCATCCTCTACAACATAGTATGCTTTTCTTAAAATTTCTTCCATATATTTATCCAATGTTTCTTTTAAATTTATGTAATCCGAATATTTTATCAATTCGTCACTCAGCCAAATCACATTTTCAACCAATTCCGCGTCAAATGATTTGTCACCACTGATATCAATCGCAATTTTATTTACTTTCTCAAGCAAATATTCCAGATCATGTTCTTCCTTTCCGGTGTCTTCCCCCTCCTCGTGTATCCCTAATAAATAAATTCTGGAAAGTATTTCGTTTACTTCGTCGGAAATACGGCTTCTACTAGTATCCATCCAAGCATTTTCTGTTTTCTCAACTATTTCATGGATACTGGCATATAAAAAATCCGTGTCATACTCTAAATCTTCTTTTACCTTTTGAAAAGCACTTCTTTTTCCTTTGATATCATCATATAATTCTTGAATTGTTCCTCCCCTCCAAGCCCCGTTCATCCTCTCCATTATTCCATTTATCTTTATCTGTACCCCTTCCAGATTACTTAATATTTCTTTTCCTTTTCTTTTTACATCTTGCAAATCCGATGCGTCCTCATCCTTCCAGTTATTTATATCTTCTACAACCTGATTATAATTTTTTATCTCACTCTTTAAATCCGCCACATATTCTTCATAATAAAAACACAGGTTTTCTATCTTTTCCTTATATACCGGAAAGCGCCCCACCCATTCTGATTCGTTGACATCTAACAATTCTTTTAATTCCTCTTCATCCAAACCAAGAAACCTTTCAGGATCAATCTTTTCAATTAATCCCTTAACTTCTCCAACCAATGCTGCCCGCTCCTGAGCCTCAATATCATCCATTACAGCCAGCAATTCATTATTAGCATTTTCCTTTATTGCTTCCAGTGCCTTCTTCCCCTGTGTTTCATTTTCCTTGTACAAAAGATATGCCGCATCCAAAAGGTATTCCCTGATTATAACTTCCCTGTCATTTAACCAAGTACCTTTATACGCATAATTAGCAATATAGCTATAACTGAACAAGGACGATACCATCAAGGTTACACTGAAAAAAATAGCGGAAAGATAACACACAAGTCGCTTTATGTATTCCGGCCATGAAAGCTTGGTAACGAATACAAAAAAACGGCAAAGCAACAGGCTAAAGACTACTAAGATACTCTGGATCGCAAAAGAAGCAAGATAAGCTAATAAATTAGATTCAAAAATAAAATCTTTCATACCATTTGCAGTCGTCGTCAATGATACAAATGCCAAAATCGCCGTTGCATACCGAAGTAATCTTTGACTGCTCTTAAAATCCTTTTCATCCAACAAGTGATTGTCACTTCTGCTATCCGTTCTTTCTCCCCAAAAATATGCCGTAAAAATTGTACTGATCATGGAAGCCAAAATAAACAGCAATATACCCACAACAGTATAAAGCGGTTTTTTCTGCACACTCACCAATATTATTACCATAACAATTATCAGCACCAGTAAACTAATTATCCATCGAACAATCTTACTTTTTTTCTTTTCCATCCGTTTCTTTCTCCATCATCTGACTATTTGCATTTTGATCGGTATCCGGTATATCTCCACTCCCATCCCTGTCCGTCCGGTCTTCATAACCTAAAAATACTACGTTGATTGAATCAAAAAAATCTGGAATAAACTCCAGCAGCTGAATACAGCCATTCACTATATTATACGCCGCTTTCAAAAGCCCTTTTTCAATATTCTCGACATATCTCACCCAGTTCCATAAACCATTTTTGTTTTTTTGGTCTTTCCATAACGCATGAAGGAGTATTGTCAGCAAAATCTGATATATAAAGAACAGAATAACAGGTAATATTATAGCTAAAAATGCATTATCCGTCATGGCAGTTATAAAATTATCTATAGTATCTCCTATATTCTTTTTATCGATCTTGTTAATAGCTACAATCGTAATAATCACTAATATCAGGGCAAAAAATGCAGCCTTGCGAAAAACATTTTCCTCACCTTTCGGCTTTCTTCCAATTTTTCTGTTTCTTAAGGAAAAAAACAATCCAAGAAAAACAAAAAAAACTGCCATGCCTATGACAGATACATAATGCAAACCATTCTTTATTTTTTCCATTGCCTTTGGTCTGCTTACATCCAAGGGGAAAACCTCAAAAAAAAGATAGTCCATCACTCCACACAGTGCTATGATTGCGGACAAAGTCAACACAATCGCTATCCCTTTCCGTGCATTTCTCCGATAAGCTTCGGAGGTTTCATCTCCTTTATATATTTTGTAAATAATATAAGCACCGACTATGGTAAGAAAAATCAGAATGGCTGCAACAACGAACTTAAGCACAGATCCCCTCTTTATTTCGGAGAAACCCTTAATAAACCCGCCTATTCTGTCATTACGATATAAATCATTTGAAAGCACAATATCCACAATGCAAATGCAAAATAGAGCAAACGATCCCGGAGAACATAAAAATGATAGGGCGGCAAAGAAAACACAAATTATAGTAACGAACACACTTGCATTATTAATGTTTTCTACAATACTATCCAATGTTCTATCATTCATCTCTAAAAGCGGATAAAAAATAGATAAAATCAACAATGCCAAAATAATCAATGTGATAATTTTTCCTATTTTAATCATAATATTTTCCCCTTTTCCGAACCACTTATAATATTTTACGCCAATCGAAACATTATATTTTCTTCCTGTGCTTGTAAACAGAATAACAACGACAAAAAACATGTTATGAAATGTATAAAACTAATCACCAGCCTTAATCTCTGATGATACATTTACCACTCAAAATAGTAGATTAATATCATTAAATCTTTCTGCTAAAGTGCGTGCAATACTTGGGGAAATGAGATGAAATAATAACTTCTTGCGGTCAGTTATTGCCTTTTTTAATAATGACCGAATTCTTCCATAATTCTCACGCCAGTTTCTTTATGGCATCAGGATCAAGATGAAAGGGGAACTCATTGACCACATATACAGATACTTTAATGAGGTCAATACAGATTCCGTTGTTTATCACTGTAAATATAGACTTAAAGAAATAAAACCCAGTGAAGAAGTCGTAGGTAACACATTATCTGCCAAAAGGTTATACTGGTATCCCCATTTAAACAGCTAATCCGACACATTCTATCATTTTTTTACATTTTACTTTACTTCTTACGGTTTGTCAACTTTATATCTCAAATACTTTATTTGGTTTATTTCACCTAATATATAATTTTTCTTATCCCTTGAAAATAATAGAAGCTTTTCATGCATCTGCAGATTTGATAACCTTATATAACATTTCAGAACAAACAAAAAGTACTATTACATCTACAGCTTTACAATCATTAATGCAAAAATCCCTAGTATCAACATTTGATGCCAAAACATTCCCAAAACCTACAATATTGACACACTTTAAACAAAATAGCTTCTATAAAAAAATACCATGAACACAGTTGCAAGTTGATATATCAGATTTCAACAAACACAAAATGCTACGACTTATGGTTTGTTGTCTATCTGCCTTACACAACTAGGTATAAATATATAATTTAATGTCATCGAACACCACTTATTTTATAAATTTTAGATATTATCAAAATATACTTTATTTGCCAGAATATGCTGATATCATTATTTATTTTATCGTACATATCCCCATTAACCTCTTAAACACCATCCTCCCCTCCCCCGCCGAAAACACCAAATTAAAAACCACTAAAACCCCACTAAAAATCCCAAAAACAACAACTGCACCACACACCCACGTAAAATATCCCTGCGCCTTTGGCAATGGAATAAAACGCAGCAATAACATACCACATCCCGTCCCACTCAGATTCACAACAAAATTTTTCACGAAACGCCACGGCTTTCTACAAAGTATATTTTTTTCCATATAACGTATATAATCTATCGTCCGGTAGGTCATACCGGCCAATGTCCCGATTGCCACACCAAGCAGTCCCATGCTCTTGACCAAACAAACAGAAATTAAAATATTGATTCCCGCTTCCCAAAAGGCTCCTTTTTTGGTCTGCCTATAATGCCCCGCAGCATTTGCCGTAACAACCATAGGAAATCTTAGGCAATATACCATTTCTGCCCCCAGAATGAGCAGTGCAAATCCCAGCCTTAAATAGTCGGCATCGTCCACTCCCCTTGTGTAAATACGTACAAACGGCATTATCATTACCGAAGCTGTGGCAAAAACATCGAAAGTCAACAGCATATTGACCCATTCCAGCATTTCAAAGGTATACCGCACCTGTGCCCTTTCTCCTTTTGCGATCATATCACCAAGCATCGCACTAAACCCATTTGATAACGCATAAATAACATTTTTTAATCCTGCTGCAATCAAAGAATATACAGAATATACCGATATTTCGGAAACTGTAGAAAATATCGTCAATATCACCACATCGGTATTTGTATGGATAAAATAAGCAATATGCTGCCCAAACCCGTCCCACCGCTGTGATATAGCTCGCTTATCAGGATCAGCATCCGATAAAATCCTATAACATTTTCTTACATAGATCACCAATATCATCGGCTCCATTGTAAAAGCGATCAGACTAAATAACTTTATCGTCTGTATGCTTACATGGAATCGTACCAAGATCAAAGTAAACAATACATGAAAGAGCAAACTAAAAATGCGGATACAATCATATACATATGCTTTTTGATCCGCCTGAACCAACAGCTGATACGTAACCCCAAAAACATACCGGATCACAGAGGTTGATCCAATAATTAGAATAAGGGATGCAATATACCAAAATGAAAAAACACTTTCCACAAACCTTGGATATATCAGCATAAAAATAGCAATATAAACACAAAAAACAAGAGCAATCTTATGAAAAAACTGTTTTGCCGCCACTAAAACAGAACTAACCTTTTTATTATTTTTCTGCGCAAGCGGAGCATATAACGCTGCTTTTATGACCCCGCCCGCCCCACCATCCAGTAAAGAGATATAATTAAGAAATTGTGTGACCGACACGATCAAACCATTGACATCCGAACCATATTGCTTTATGATCAGGTTGGGAACGATCAACCCGCTGATGATATTTGCTAATTGCAGTCCCAATGTAGCAATAATATTAAAGATTGCTTTTTTTCCTCTCATAGCGCTCTCCATATACACAATTCCGCCGAGCTTTCAGCGCGCAGACCTTAACACATTTTAGGCATCCAATGCATTTTTCTTCCTTGATGACCGGATATTGGAAACCTCTTTCATCCTCCTGCATCACGATCGCCCCCACCGGGCACATGCTATAACATACACCGCACCCACAGCATTCTTCCTTTTTGGTATATAATTTCATTGCGACCTTCCCCTTAATATCTGCTTTAAATATTTTGACACGCCAATGCGCCGAAGAATTACTTTTGTATAGTACAATAGCCGTCCCTTCATACCGTATCCGGCATATTTGCGGAGCATCTTAAGATAACCGTTTCTTTCGTAGTAATCCCAAAATTCCTCCTTTTTTTCGGGCTTCGGGCAAGGAATCTTATTTAACCTTGGTTGCATGAAATCATCCAGCCTAAACTTATATATTTTTGCGCCATCCTCCGCACGCCCCATGAGCTGCGCCCCCTTTTCCGTATTGACCAGTACCAAGGATATCCCGATATTATCATCAATTTCAGGCGCAAATTTCTCGATTCCCCAAGCATCTCCAATCGTCAGGTCCGAAACTCTGTTTGTGTCGCAATATGGACATTCACAGCAGCACTGGCGGTTTGTATAATATTTCTCAAACAGCAAAATGTTTGAATATGCCAACCACCGCCCCCTCCTGCTCTCTTTTATCCCTCCCTCATATTTTGCTTCCTCAAAATGTGCATGCCATCCTTTTTTCTTTGAACGATATGAATAACCAACAAGCTTTTTACCGTTTCCGGATAACTGAGAAAACAATTCCCTATTAATTTTAGGCGAAGGGACTCCGTGGCAGATCAAATCAACGGTATACAACTTATCCGTCCGGATTCCCTTTATATCCGCCAAAGATTTTAAGGCATCGACCTGGCATGGCGTTCCGGTAAACATTACATAGCTGTCATTTTCTAAATAGTCCAATATCTCATTCCAAACGGCATGTGCATCACTTTGGATATACTTCGACCCACGCATTGCATCCCTTTCATCCGGTGTCTTTGCGATCTTATGTACAACATTCATTTTCTCGTCAAAAACCGCACCGGCGATCACGCCGCCCTTGTGTAAAATAATATCGGAAAATACAGTAAAAGCACCACCTGAGCTGCTCTCTAACCGGGTCTTCCTGTTATTGCAGAGTAGCGCATACGCCACACCGTCCCCGCTCTTTTGGATCTCTTTCATCGTAACCTCCCAACAGTACATAATCTTTTACCAGAAAAAACGATATGGGAAATATTTTTCATTATGATTTATCATCTGCAGCAAAACAAACAGCCAATACATAGCCGAATAATAGGCTAAATATCCGGTCTGTACCAACCAAGTCTCCACTGCCCTCCGGACTTTTGCGGAAAGATTCTTTACAATATAGCTGATCGCGATCGGTGCGGCAAAAGAAAAGTATATATACATTCGATATGCAATATCATTCTTCACTAAAATCAGCAATGCACTAAGGGAGACCAAATAAAGATCCACATACCATTTTTCCTTTTCATTTGTATAAAGCAAAGGATATCGGTACATTAAATACAAAGAAACAAAAACAATCAACAGTGTAAAAACTGGCATGTCAAATTGAGATGGTTTTACCGTTAAGTATCCACTATAACCGAGAAACTTTGCAAACGGCTGGATCAACTGGCTTCCGGAAAATAACAAATTCAATACTGTACAAACAGCTAACAGCAAGATATGGTATGGCCTCTTCCAGTGAACCAGCCCAAAAGGAAACAGCATTACAAAAAAATATGCCGATTTATGAAAAGATCCCGCGATCAATATGCATATTAAAAAATTTAATAATTTCCCCCTCCCTCTCCGAATATAATAGACCGCCACTAAAACACATGCCATCGCACACCCTTGCCGCAGTATATTCATACTGCTTTGGATAAAGCAATATGGATTAAGCACCCATAGTGTCAGGGCAAAAAAATAATATTTTTTATCCACCTCTTTTTTGTAAACATACCCCAGCAAAGTGAAGATCACAATATTCACCATCATTGCAAGCCATACATAGGAATCCCCCAACAGGGAAGCCAAATAATTTATCAAATTATAACCTTTTCCATATATATATAGTTCTTGGTTAAAAATAGATATATATGTCCTGTAATCCGAACCAATATCTGCCGACCGAAGGGTAGAAATACAGAACAACAGGAAAATGAAAATCCCGCTGCATAACCTCTTTTCTTTTACCCTTCGATACAACAATCCTATTATGGCCGCCCCGATAAAAACCAGAAAATAAACCAGCATCTACATACCTTCTTTCAAGGAAAGCTTCAAAAAATCCATAGATTCTTCTTGCAATTTCTTTACTTTTTGATTGATATCACCATAGTCCATCTCCAAACTGATTGAATTGAAATCACTCTGACCGCAAAAAATCCGCTCTTCCAACCCTAATCTCTTAAGCAATTCCTCAATCCTTCCACCATATCTCGGATTTAGAACCGAATAGAAATTTTTGTTGAAAGCAAGGGAAAATGCCGTCCCGTGAAAAGAATCCGTAATAACAAATTCCGCTCCGTGAATATAGTTTAGAAATTGTTCCGGTCCTATTCCATACTTGCTCCTTATCCCGCTTTTCATCTCCGGCTTTGCATACGTTGAGATCGATACGATCCTGCTCTGTCTTAACCCTGCAATATATCTGGCTAATTTTTCAATAAGCGGATGATAAGTCATACGATATACAAACACATACTTCTCCTTCTGCGGGACATCACGGAGAAATGAATCCCAAACACTTTTTTTGACAACCAAGGTCGGATCCAAAACAGTATATATTTTCCGCTGGACAATATCAGAAAAATACCCGGAAATACTCTGTTCCCGCACGGAAATATAGTCGAAATTAGATAAGCCCTGAGCGATAAATCCTTTTTCTGCATCAATGTCCTCCAAGTTCCCAATACTTGCGGCGTAAGAGACCGCCTTGAGCTTTTCATCGTGCTTTTCTAAAAAATAGATCGGATTTTTTCCTGTAATGGTCGTATTCCACACTTGGTCACTTCCCACGATTACTGCATCCAGATCAAATCCATTGATATCCCATATATCATAACACATTTTTGACAGATCAAGGTACCGTCTTCTAAAGTCCTGAAACTTCTTATGCTTGACCGGCTCTTTTAAAAGCATTTTCAATATACCTTTTATGACAGCCCTCGGTTTCCAAGAGCCAAATATTTTATAGGCTCTTATGAGCGCCTTATCCTGATAATTCAAAATCCTCGCTTCATGTCCCATATCCTGCAAAATATTCTGTAAGGCGTAGGCTTGTAAAACAGCCCCGTAATTGTCTGCCAAATGAAATGTCAAAATACCGATTTTCATTCAATCCTACCGCTAAGCCCTTTCTCTTTTATGCTTTTTCTTTTCGATAAACGAAACATGATTTTCAACAAACGCAAACAGACGCGGAAATTTATAAAACAAAAACAGGGCAGCCCTTTCCTTTGTCGGGATGATACCTTTATCCAGAATGCTTTTATAATGTTGGGCAAACAATTTCCGCAACATACCGATGTCATCTTTTATGATCTTTTCTTCTACTGCCTCTACATAGTTCATCATCAGCCGGATGCACAATTCCTTTTCTGTTACCCCGATCAAAAATACTTCTCCGTTTTGCTGTAATAACCGTATCCTATTTTCAAAGATCGTAACAAAATCAAAGCATATCCGCTCACGTTTTTTTCGGAGTGTGCTTTGCTCTGACATAAAATAATAATACAAATGCCGGTTACTGATGATCACCTCCCCCGCCTGATACATGACTTTAAACACGGCATCCTCATCTTCAAATATCATTCCGACCGGAAAGCGGTAATCGTTATACAATTCTGCGTCATATATTTTTGCCCATACGACAGATCGGTATTGTCTGGTTGCTGACGCATATAACTCGTCAAAATTCCATTTTTTCTCCAACACCTGGCTGCTTTCTTCCGGAAAATGGTCTTCTTTTCCCCGAATAGCCCCACATTGCGCAATTTTCACATGATATTTATGACAAAGTCCTAACATATAAGATACAAATTCCCGCTCCATAAAATCGTCACTGTCTAAAAATATAATCCACTTTCCTGTAGCATTGTCCAGTCCTACATTTCTGGCACTTGACTGTCCTCTGTTTTCTTCATGAAAAACTTTTACATTCTCCCTTTTTCCATATTCATCACATATTTTTCCGCTTTGATCCAAACTCCCATCATCCACCAGAATTAACTCGATCTCCTTATAAGTTTGCGCTAACACAGACTCTATGCACCTGTGTAAATGCATTTCCACGTTATATACCGGCACAATAACTGAAACCAAATCCATACCATCACCTGGCTATCCTTCCCTCAAAACCTCTTGACGAAGCACTTCGACGTAATTCAGATAATATCGTTCGGCAGAATATTTTTCAACCTCCTCCCGCATTCGTTGCACATCTATTTTTTCGTCAAAAACCAACTTTCGCATTTCCACTATGGTAGCTTTCAGATTCTTTACGAAATCCGGATCATATTCTACCATCCGAGACGCGTCCTCCAAGCGATACTCCGGAATGCCTCCACGGTTACTGACAATGGCCGGTTTCCCTGCCGCATATGCTTCACTCTGTACCAATCCTGCCCCCTCTTCCCCTATTGACGGCATAATAAAGCAATCTGCGATACCGAAATAGCAATATAATTGCTCATTAGGTATATAACCTACCAATTTTATCTGTTCCGGGGCATTTTTTGACAGTGTTTCGATCTCCCTCCTGTACCCTTTATGGAAGCTTGCGCCTTGACCGGCCAAAATAAGCTTTACAGAAGGATCATTCAAAGCTAAAACAGAAGAAATCAATTCCTTTACCCCCTTTTCTTCTATGATCCTTCCAACAAACAAAAGTACAAAATCTCCTTTTCTTATTCCCAATCTCTTCTTAAGAAAATAACAAACTTCCTCCGATGGACTTACTGCAAATTTTTCAATTTCTATACCATTTAAAAGGGTGTAAACGTTTTCCGGCTCAAGCTTGCTATTTTCCAACAAAACTCTTTTTACATACTCACTGATCGTTATGACACTTCCGGCGCATCTATTGATATCATAATCCGGTCGTTCCACATAATGTAGATGAAACATGAGCTTCTTTTTCGGAAAATACTTCTGATATTTTGTCATGAAAAGTATGTTTCCGCCTTCAAAAATAATCCGGTCAAATTCCATAGCTTTTAGTCTTTTTAAAACCTTGTAATCATATGTGCTGATCAAAAAGGAACGTCGGAATAATCTCCGTAATATCCGAAACAGGTAATCCGATATCACATCGAAGAGGTTCTTTTTTATAAAAATCCAGCTTGTATTTTTATACGCTTCACTTTCTTTTACAGCTTTATCATCGTGAATGGACACAATATATAGATCCAACAGGTTAAATTTTTCATTGTATTTTGATATACTATGTGCCAGCAATTCAACTGCACCGCCATGCACTGCAGGTACCGGCAAGGCACAAGGCAGGATCAAGCATACTTTTATTCGGTTATTTTCAGGCTTCATCGTTCATCTCCCCATACACCGGAAACAGATACAGAAACATTTTTCTCACTCCAAAAAAATAATGTGCGATCCGGTGAAGTCATTCTTTTTTTGTTACCCTTCTCCCGAAGTACGTTTTCCATCTCACATCCATTTTCGGTTCATAGCCCCGCATTCATTGATCAGGTATGATTTTCCGATTCTTCTTCATCAAGATAATAGGCATCAAAAATATGATGCGAAACGCGCTTATCTTCCGGTGGTAATTTAAGATAATCCCCATAAATTCGCTTTAACATTTTATGATAATGCTTCGTTGCATGAAACTTATGGTTTTCAAACTCTATTTCGCAATATTCGCTGAAATAGGATCTTTTCATAACCTCTTTCAAGCGATAGGATCCGCTGATATAACCGCAATATGCTGATTTGTCAAATTCTCTTTTTTTGCACTTTTGTTCGATCGAAGCAATCAGCTTGTTCGGTGAAACAAAACGGCTCACAACAAACATCAAAAATCTTAAAGGTTCATAATAAAGTGCATGTGTTTTACTTCTGGTAAACTTCGGCCATCTTGCCGCATTCAATACTTCCCGCTGTATTTCCGTGCTTAAAAATCTTCTCTTTGCCTCTTTATAGGTATCCCCCAAGCCATCAACCGGAAAAATATCAATATACACCCCCAGAGTCAGCCCGCTCCGGTTACAATTTGTTTCATCCAATCGTGTTTTTTTTGCGCACGCTTTTGCAAACAAACTCCAGTATTTCCGGTCATTCGCATTGGTTTTCAAGATAAAATCAACATCATGCTTTTTGCAATAATCAATCAGCTTTTCATAATCCGGACGCGGCATTATGACATCAATATCATCATCCCACGGTATAAAACCCTTATGGCGCACCGCCCCCAGCAATGTTCCTCCCGCTAATGAGTATCTTAAGCCCTGTGATCTGCATATCTTATCAATACGAACCAATATCCCTAACTCAATTTGTTTCATTTCCTCTAAACTTATTTTTCTCAACGATTTCACCTCATATTTTATACTTTCCATAAGAAATTTTTTCTTTCCTTCTGGCAAGGTTACAAAATAGCCATCCCCTCAGTCCATTTGGGAGTACTACCTGCACGCTCAGTCTTAGTAATAGATTCAAAGAACACCTTCCGATTCCGATCATTCCTTTTCGAAGCATATAAATCTGCAGCTTTGCTTCACTTTTAAAATATTTCATTCCTCCCCTCCGCCGATACATGTCCTCTCCTACCCGCACGTTCACCAGAACTGTTCCTGTATTCGAAAATTTAGCACCTTTTTCTGCCATCCGGATCCATAAGTAATAGTCTTCATCCTGATACCAGTCACGGTATCCGCCTGCCATATCATAAGCGTTCTTCTTAAACATTACTGTCATTTGGTTCATCGGACACCGCTTTTTCATATATTTCTTGATTTCGTCATCATGCACCGGAACATCTCGGTATGCTACAATATTACTTTCCTCAGAAACAAACTCCGAAATATTTCCACCGACAACATCCGCTTTTATGGACAACATCTTACTTAACTGCTGTTCAAAGCGATCACCATAGCTGATATCATCCGCATCCATTAAAGCTACGATATTTGTCGTACATTCTTTTACACTTCTTCTGCGGGCGATTCCGTGTCCCTGATTCTTCTTGAAACGGATCACTTTGAAAATAATATCCCTACAATTTCCCTTATATTTTCTGATAACATTTTCTAAGCCTTGCGGAATCGGTCCGTCAATGACTAAAACAAGCTCCTTCGGTCGGACAGTCTGATTTGTCACACTGTATATTGCTTTCTCGAACCAATCCGGTCGATCCTTCTGATACACGCACATCGCAACGGAAAAGGAAGGGAAATCCGGATTTTTTGCCTTCGAATTTTTCATTCTTATCTTACATCCTTTCTTTGTCCCATGTGGATTTCCTTATTTCCTCCATCTTCAGCACTGCACTGATCTTTCCTGCTATTTTCCCTTTTCCACGGATCATACTTCGAAACGGATATAACATCTTTATTATTAAGCCAAACAAAAAGCGGTATCTTATATGCAGAATACAATATGCCCGCCGAAAACCGAAATATTTTTCCAAATAGTCTTGGAAGGATGTCTCGTGCAAGATGTTCCTTGCCCCATCACAAATATAAAACTCCGGCTCCTTTAACCGTTCTTCAAAATCTTCCAATATGCAAGCTAGCATGGCGGCATTCACACCATATTTTTCGCTATTTATATCAGCCTTCAAAACACAGAGCTCGGCATAGGAATGATGCATTTCGACCCATGCATATGCACACATTTTTCTTTCTTTATCAAAGGCAGCATACGCTATGATATTTTTTGCTTCCTCAACTGTTCTGCAAAATGTTTGTTCGTCGATACTCGGACGATATTTGAGTGGATATGTTTTGAATACGGCAAATGCAATCTCAAACATTTCTTTCATATACTGATGAGGATTTATTCTTTCCACCTCAAAATTTTTCTTTCCCTTTGTGATCTCATAACGGCGCTTTGCCTTGAGCTGCCCAACCTCAAATGGCGTATCCTTGATCACATACCACCAGTTGGTTTCGTAACCACAATCAAAATCGGATGTCCACCGGGCAAGGAAAGCATGTCCTCCTAGCTTCCATATTCCTTTGTTCGAAAGCATTTTGATATCGGCATGCTCATGCGGAGCACATACTGGAATTATCGCATGGTTATAATATTTCCATCCCTTTATCTCCATGTTATCCTCCGATCACAAATTCATATCCAAAATTATTTCTGCTTCGCATTGCTTCTCCTTGTATTCCTTTTGGCTGACTTTTTCTGTTTTCAAAAGCCAATCCCCATAATCATAAGCTGTAGCCATATCACCATCCGTAATGCCTTCTCGTTTTACAAAAGCTTTTATCAAGGTTTTACAAATTATTTTAATATCCCCGGCAAAAGTTATCTTCCTTATGTATTCCAAATCCAACGCTAATTTTCTCTCCCACTCGATCGCATTCCTTCCTTTCACCTGCGCCAATCCAGTCAAGCCCTGACGTACCTCATGCCGCCTCCTTTGCTCTTTCGTCATAAATACTAGATCCCGAACTAGTTGCGGTCTTGGCCCCACCACACTCATATCCCCTTTTATTATATTAAACAATTCAGGTAGCTCATCCAAACTTGTTGCTCTTAGAGTTTTACCAAACTTCCCAAGCCGCTCCTCATCCGGTAGTAACGCCCCGTCTTTTCCCCTCGCATCCGACATACTCCGGAACTTATACATTTCAAATATCTTTTCATCTTTCCCCGGTCTTTTCTGTATAAAAATCACCGGTTTTCCGAGTTTTTTCTTTACGAACACCGCTGTTATAAAGATTACCGGACTCAATAAAATAATTGCGGCCAGCGCAAAGAAAAAATCAAAGCGTCGCTTCAATACCGCCTCATACACTCCATACGGGACATGCTTTCCCTCCGCCCTTGCCTCCCTCTGCTTTTTTCTCGTTTCCCTGCACAGGGTAATTCCTGTTGGTATCCCTGCCGCAGCAGCAAAAACAGCAATCCATAATTTTCTCATCCGATATCTCCCTTAACCGAAGCATCTTGCCACGATTTCTGCCACTTTGTCCACTTCCTCTTCCGTCATCTTGTTATCACTTGGCAGACAAAGTCCCCTCGAAAAAATATCTGCCCCGACATCTAAAGTGCCCTCCCCTCTTATGTATGCATTTGACTTTCCTCTCCCATTCCCTTCCTTTGTCACAAACGCGTTCGTCCGATATACCGGCTGTAAATGCATTGGTTTCCAGATTGGTCTTCCCTCTGCCCCAAACGTTGCCATTGCCTCCAGTATTTCTGTCGGACAGGATTTTCCTTTTTCCCGCACATAAAGACTTTCCCTCTCCCCGCGCACCTGCTCACACATTGCCTCGGTCTCCACCAGCAGACAGCTCAGCCAATAATTTGGTTCACTCCTTTTCTCATCAAAAGGATTCATCCGGACAGGAAGCCCCATTTCTTCAAATCTTTTTTGATATCTCTCATAAATCCATTTCTTCTGCGCAACATGTTCCTCAAGATGCGGCAGTTGCCCCCGCACGATCCCGGCGACCACATTGCTCATCCGGTAATTATAGCCGAGTTCCTCATGCTGATACCACGCTGCCTCTTCCCGGCTTTGCGTGGACCATTTCCGCACCTTGTCCGCATCTGCCTTGCTATCCGTTAAAAATATTCCGCCGGACGACCCCGTAATGATTTTATTTCCATTGTAGGAAATCACGGATGCTGTCCCGAAATTCCCGGCCGGTGCGCCTTGATAGGACGCACCAAAGGCTTCCGCTGCATCCTCCACAATCCAAGCCCCGTGTTCTTCACATATCTTCCGGACTTCCCAAAGCTTTCCCGGCACACCATATAAATGTGCCAGCATGACAAGCCGCACATCCGGATACTGCTCAAATGCCCGTTCAAGTGCCGCCGGATCCATGTTCCACGTCTCATATTCTGTGTCAAGGAATATGGCCTCCCCACCCTCGTATGCAATCGGATTTACAGTCGCACAAAAGGTCATATCGGAGCAAAATACCTTATGCCCGGCAAGTGTTCCCTGCCCTGCCTTTGCCTGCCCATAAAGCTTTTCCCCACAAAGTCTTATGGCAAGATGCAACGCCGCCGTACCGGAAGAAAGTGCTACCGCGTATTTTCGCCCAATCTTTTCTGCCGTTATGCGTTCCACCTCGTTAATATTTTCGCCCACGGTGGAAACCCAGTTGGTACGAATGGCTTCGTCTGCATACCTTTGTTCCTCCCCGTGCATCGTTGGTGAAGAAAGCCATATTTTTTTATTGAATGGTTCTATGCCTGCAAATCTTGGGTCAGCTTGAAAATCAATCCGTTTCATCGTCTATTCCTGCTCCTATTCTTCTTCCTTACAGACTATGACATTTTATTGTTTTTTCTTTATCAACCTTTATTTCTATCATTTATTTCTTGATATTTTGGTATACATAAACTTTGATTTCGTGCCATGCATACATTCCCAGTAATCATTATGTTTTTCGGTATTTCATCTTTTATATTCATTTCAGTCATATCATCCAACTTTGTAGCCGTTAGAGATTTATATTTCACTTTACCCTTAATTGCTTTTTACTTTCTCTTACTCATTCTTTTGACATATACAATTTGTTTCTGCTCCTCCTGTCATATCCTGCAGTTCATATTCCGGTCTTTCCGATATCCGATCCGGATATAAAAAGCTAATATCCTTTTCATATTGCTTCTTATCTAACCACTATATCCGCCCTGGTCTTCCTGCCTTTACACTCCAGACCATTCCAATCTGCTCTAATTGTCCGATCTTCTCCGCACTCAATCTTTTTTCTGCTGCTGAATTATGTTTCCCCTCCCCCATCCCCGCCGCATACGCACTCCGCTGGTTCGAAATCCACTTTCCCAGCCGATATCCATCCGCGCAAACATACGCATTCGGCACTGTTAGATTCCCGTTCTCCCCAAAATACTCCTCGGCGTGCCGGAACCCAACTTTCCACGCCTCTTCCCTCTCCCACACCATGCCGATTTCACTCAGCAATATAACCTGCCATTTTGCCAGCTGCCCGTTCTTGTGCCCAGCGCGCTGTCTCTGCAGCCAGATTCCCAGATTTCTCCCGCTCCCTGTCGCATAGCGCTTTGGAACAGCCAAATTCCCATGCTCCGCGTAGTAGCGTTTTGCCTCCGCGAAATTTTGCTCCCACGCTGCCTCCTGAACGCTCTGCCAGCGCATGCCGATCGCAGTCAGGCGTTTCATTCGTTCCTCATCCAGACAGCCTGCCGCCTTCCCTGCCCGGACTTTCCGCTGCGTGGCGATCCACGCGCCAAGCGAGTACCCTTCCGGTGTCACATAAGCCGCCGGCACTTCAAGATTCCCTGTTTGCACATAATATTCCCGTGCCATCCCATACATCGCCTCCCACGAAGCGCCAAGTGTCTCATTCAGGCGCGCAAACAACCTCCGGCAGTCCCCCAATTCGTCGATTACCCGAAAATGCTCATTGACAATCTGGTTTCTTCTCCCGTCCGCACGGTAACGGACAACCGCCTGCCGCAGTTCTTCCTCCACCGCGCCAATACTGCATAGATTTTCAATATTCATCACAATATCAAAGATGACCGGCACCTTTTTCTTCCCCGCCGCAAGCGCCCGCCCGATCTGCTGTTTATAGACGGTCGGCGATACGGTCGGCCGCAACAGGATAACACCGGAAAGCCCATCCACATGAATGCCTTCATTGAGCATGTCAATACAGTATAACAGTTTTAAATGACCGCTCCGGTCCGCCCGAAATGCCGCAAATTCTGCCCTGGTTGCCGCGTCAAACGAGTATGCCGTGTAGATATGGGGTGCAGGGTCCACTTTTGCAAACCATGCTGTGGCAAGCGCCCGCATTTCAAGCAAATGGTCATAATTGGCACAGAAAACGAGATACCTGCCGCAGTCTTTTTGTGCTCCGGGGACTTTTGGAGAAATTGCGCCGCCGGCGTTCCCACTGCTTTCTTGGGATGGTAATTTCTCCTCCGCCGCCATATGTCTCGCAAAAACATCCACAAGCCCATCTGCTTTTTCCAGTGCCCGCCGCAGCGCCTCAAGCTCCCTTCCCGCCGCATCCTGCACCGCTTTATTTTTTGTCTGGCACACGCGTGCCTCATACCTTTGCAATTCCTTTTGATAATTATAGACGGAAAGCACATACCTAGGCTCCGGCAGGATCCCACAAGCCACCGCCGCCCCAAGTGTCAGCTCCGAGGCGATATTGCCGTCAAAAAGTTCCCCCGCCATATCCCTGCGGTTGTCCAGATAGCGCACACTGGTTGCAGAAAGTCCCAGTACCTTCGCGTGCGGATACATCTCCCGCAGTCCGGCAACACCCTCGCCCCACTGCGCGGCACCACAGCGGTGAAATTCATCCAGTATGATGTAGTCCGGCTTTATATCCGCAAGCTCGTCCTTCCCCATGCGCATCAGGCGTGCATACGTAAAAAACTGAATATTTCCGGCTTTTTCCCCTCCCGCTAAGCTCCATTCCTCCTCCTGTGTTGCAAAAATGTATTCAGAAGGCGAAAGCCAGCAAAAATTGCTTTCCGTATGATCCGCGCAAAGCTGGAATGCGATAAAGGACTTTCCCGTTCCCGTCGGATGGATCACGGCGGCCTTGCCCGTCCTGCCAAGCATTTCCACCACTGCTTCGTAAGCTTTACGGTTATGTTCAAACAGTATACTTCCCATCAGCGGCTCCTTTCTGGCTGGTGCCGGTACATACGGATTGGTTGGAAAAATGTAATAAAGCATCGTACTTCATTACATACTTACCCGTTTATCCTGCAAAGCCAGTAACAGAGCGAAGTCTTGCATCCCCCGCCATCAAACTTGACTGCGAATGACTGCGAATAGCAAAAAAACAAAACAGCGCTTTGGCCGCTGCAAGCTGCCTGTGATGTAAAATTACAGCCTGGTTTTTGACGCTGATTTTGACTGCGAATAAAGCAGAACATATAAGTTTTTACCTGTTTTATGGTATCTTTCCATTCCTTTTTGATTGTTTTTAGTAATATCTGGACATTTTTCTTTGACAATATGAAATACTACTTCTGAATTTATTGACAAACAGTTTCCCCTGTGATACAATTTTATAGATTGATAGTACAAACTATCATTATTTTTACAGAATTTTCCAATGTAATGAAGTACGATGCTTTATTACATTTTAGTAGACTAATATACTCCAACAGGAGCCTAAAATTTCGAAATCCACTCTTAAAATAACACCAAAAATCCCTTCCCGAAAAACAAAACACCAAAACATGACATAAAATAAGGGGGAACAAATCCCCCCTTTCTGCCCATAATCTCTCCCAAAGATCCATCTCATTTGGGATCTGAAATACCCACCTGAAACACGAAGGGAAGCACCGGTTACCCGGCGCTTCCCTTTAAACCTCCAACATCATAGATCCCGAAACAAATCCCCGCGAATCTGTCCCTTCGCGGTACATCCCCCGTATGATCCCCTTTATTTCCTTACCAGCAGCGACTTCCCTGTCATCTCCGCCGGCTGTTCCATCCCCATCATCTCGATCATCGTCGGAATGATATCGGCAAGGCAGCCGCCCTCGCGCAGCGTATAGTCCTTATCGTAATTGACCAGAATAAACGGCACCGGATTGGTCGTGTGCGCAGTAAACGGCACACCGGTCTCATAGTCCACGAGCTGCTCGCAGTTGCCGTGATCCGCACAGATAAACATCTGACCATCCACAGAAAGCAGCGCCTCGTAAGCCTTGCCGACACATTCGTCCACCGCTTCCACCGCTTTCACTGCCGCGTCGAGGATGCCGGTATGCCCGACCATATCCGGGTTTGCAAAGTTGATGATGATCACATCGTATTTTGATGACTTGATCGCTTCCACCAGCTTATCCGCAACCTCATAGGCGCTCATCTCCGGCTTTAGATCGTAAGTTGCAACTTTCGGGGAATTGACCAGGATACGGTCCTCGCCCGGATTCGGAGCCTCCACGCCGCCGTTAAAGAAGAACGTGACATGCGCATATTTCTCCGTCTCGGCAATGCGGGCCTGGGTCTTGCCGTGCGCCGCCAGATACTCACCGAACGTGTTGGTCAGGGAAATCTTCTCAAATGCCACAGTCTTGTTCGGGATGGTCACATCGTACTCGGAGAAGCAGACATACGTCGTCTTCACCCTGCCGCCCTTCCTCTCAAAGCCCGAAAAATCATCACAGCAGAACGCGCGGGTGATCTCCCTCGCACGGTCCGGGCGGAAATTGTAGAAAATGACGGAATCGCCGTCCTTGATCGTTGCCACTGGCGCGCCGTCCTTCTCGATCACAGTCGGCACAACAAACTCGTCGGTCACATCCTCCTTGTAGGAATCCGACACCGCACAGATCGGGCAGGCTGCTTTCTTGCCCTCACCGTAAACCATCGCTGCGTAAGCTTTCTCCACACGGTCCCAGCGGTTATCACGGTCCATGACATAATAGCGCCCCGTCACGGTCGCAACCTCTCCGACACCGATCTCTTTCATCTTTTCATCCAGCTCGACCAAAAATTCTTTGCCGGAAGTCGGTGCGGTATCGCGCCCGTCAAGGAATGCATGCACATAAACCTTCTTTAAACCCTCGCGCTTTGCGAGCTCTAAAAGCCCATACAGATGCGTATTGTGGCTGTGCACACCGCCGCTTGAGAGCAGCCCGTACAAATGCAGCGAGGAATCGTTCTCCTTGCAATTATTTACCGCACGCAATAACTCGGCATTTTTAAAAAAATCGCCGTCCTCGATCTCCTTTGTGATGCGGGTCAGTTCCTGATAGACAATGCGCCCCGCGCCCATGTTAAGATGCCCAACCTCGGAGTTGCCCATCTGTCCGTCTGGCAGTCCGACCGCCATGCCCGAGGCATATCCCTCTACAAAAGGATATTCTGCCATCAGCTTATCAATCACCGGAGTTTTCGCGATCACCGCCGCGTTTGCCTCCTTCTTATCATTTAACCCGAACCCGTCCAAAATCATCAATACTGTAGGTTTCTTTTCCATAATTTTCCTCCATGCTGCGTCTTATTTTTGAGGGCGGTCATGTGGGAGTTCCCGCACAGCAAGGTTCTCCAAACACCTGCCAAATTCCGCATCCATACCCGCGCGCCGCAGACAAACCTGCAATGGCGTTTTTCAGCAGGACATAAAAGTATCCTTCTAACCATTAAGTTTTACACGGAACATGAAGCAGGTTCTTCCATCTCCAGAAAAAATTACATAACTGCCTTATATATTCTCTCACACTTTCCGCAAATAATCAAGCAAAATCTTCATGCGCTTCGCCTCTTGCCGCAGATTTCCCGCGTGTGCGGCAGCCCGCGCAGAATCCTTTTCCCCGTCATAACCCGCATGAAGAACATCGCCCTTCCTGCCCGCGGAAGGATCCGTCGCTAAACCCCCGCTCCCTGCTTCCGGATTCTTCAAGGCACCGCGGTATCTTGCCATCCGGTAAATTCCCGTCAACTCCCCCGCAAATGCGGCGGCCTTTCCATCTTCCTTCCCGCGCACATATTTTTCCCGGATTTCTTCCGTTGTATCCTGCACCTTTAATTTATGGGACATCCCGTCCGCCAACTGCATAAACTTCCGGTAAGATTTCCGGATATTTTCCTGTGGCGTATCCCTGTGCCGACTTCTTTTGGCATGTTTTGCCCCCTCCGGCAATTTTTCACGTTCATCTAAAATCACATTTTTCTGGACGCGCTTTTTCATGCTGGTGCGCAGTACGGCAAAAATCAGGACGGCGGCCACAAGCGCAACCAAAACTACAATCAGAACATAATTGATCTCCCTGTGCGGTATCGGCTCCGGCGGAATGGACCAACTTGGCTCTAAGAGCGGTTCCTGCGCTGCCATATTCTTTTCCACGAAATCTATATAATCTACAAAATCTTTTTCTCCGTTCCCCGGCGGTTTCACGGTAATTTGCCGGCTGACATACTGGATCAGCGCCCAAATTTGATTGACAAAGAACAGTCCCGCAGGAAGCAAAATTCTCCGGAACAGGACATTTTCCAGAAAATCAAGTACACCCCCGACGGTGAGCAGGATGCAGAGAAGAAAAAATCTCGCCGCCTGTATACCCTGATGCTTCACAAGACCCTTTGCTCCCTTCCCCTGCTGATGCCGCAGCGTTTGCAGGAGGGATACGCCCGCCGTCAGGAAGACCACCGCGTACGGCACGGCCTCCCGCAGCGCCACAAACCCGCGCTGCGGCCGGAACATAAGAAAAGAAAACATAATGGGAAACAGCCAGAGGACATGTTGAAAATCCGTCAGGAAATAATAATAGGAAATGGTGCGCTGCCTGCGGTATGTCAAATACACCAGATATCCCCACGGCAGGGCATACTCCAAAATCCCCGGCAGGGCATGGTTCCAGACCAGCGCCGGGGCGGGCAAAAGCAAAGCCGCCATGCGCAAAACCTTCGCACATCCCGCCCCTGTCTCCCCCAGTGCCAAAAGCAGCGCCGCCGCCATCAATAGACCAAACGCATACGGATCCGTCCCGTGATCCAGGGCAGCCGGATAGCAAAACGCAAAGCTGGCCGCCGCATAATAGCAGGCAATCCGGAACACCGCATTGTAAAATGACACGATCATGCCGCTCCCTCCCCCTTCCTTTCCCCTTGCCCTGTTAATCGTGCGCCTGCCTCCCGGTAGCACTCTTCATATTCTGAGCCGTAAAATGTGTGCAGCATCCCCGCACCCCCCGCAAAATGGCGTGATAGCTCTGCCCTTACTTCCTCACAGTCCCGCTGAGCGACATACAGGAATGCCCCGCCCCAATAACAGGATTTTGCGTAGGAAAGCAGTTCCGCGGCCGGGCAGATTGCCACACCCGCCGCCACCCCCAAAATATCAAGGATGCGGAAAAAATCGCCGTTCCCCTCACTCTCGATCACGTTGACCCCGCGCGTCTTCATTTCCGGATAGCACATATTAGTAATGATGCGGTAGCCCATCCCCTGCTGCTCAAAACTCTCACAGATCATGCGCACGACCGAAACCTGTGCTTCCCTCTGGTCAAAATAATGCTCGAAGTCCCCGTAAAATTCCATATCGAGAATAATATTTGCGATTGGTGTGCGCGTGCGGTCATATTCTTTTACCGTGAGCTGCATCCGTTTTGCACTCTGCACAAAACTGACCGCACGGAGCGGCTCCCTGCCCGTATAATCCCGGTATCCACGCACCAGCATGGGATCTTCAAACAGAAAACTCTGAACCGAAATCTCCCCCATGACATCGCCGAGCACACGGTTCAAATGCTCGCTCCGGATACGGCGCGGGTAGACCAAAATAGCACCGGATGTCTTCCTCTCACAGGAAAACTCTTTTAGACCCAGAAAATCCCCAAAAGAAAGCTCGCCTTTGGTAAAAAAGTGCATCCCCCTTGTGCAGGAGACTGCGCGGACGCTGCGCCTGACACGCTCGTGCCGGTGAACAAAAAGCGTGCTGACATGTTCCCGTCCGTTAAAATCAAGATCCTCCCCGTCGCACAGGTGCACGCCGCCAGGTATTTCTTCCTTCAGCCGCAGATAGGGGATGTTGTGCTTTGTCCGGTTCTCGATCGTCGTTACAATAAAAAATTCCTCCCCCTGCTCGGCACTTGGCACTGAGCTTTCGATCCGGTATCCCACATTTTTAATCGGAAGGCGCAACGATATTTTTTCAATCACCAGCGCTGCCGCCACCACAATCAACAAAAATAAGATCATTCTGTCCCCCCTGTCAAATCCCACAAAATCTCACACTGCCCCGCACCGTAAGCTTTGGTGCCAGAACGATGCTTTTCGGGGCATCCTCCCCGTCGGCAAGCCGTCCAAAAAGCAGGCGGCACGCTTCCCCCGCAAGCATTTCAATATCCTGCACTACCGTCGTAAGCTCCAGCCCAAGCAAATAATTTTTCAGGGAATCGTCGTAACTGACAATGGAATAATCCCTTGGTACCTGGCATCCTTCCTCGTACAGCCTGCGCAGGAAACCGAGCGTCATCATGTCATTGCAGATAAAAGCCGCCGTGCAGTCCGTCGCTAAGAGCCCGCCTGCCGCATGGTAACCACTCTCCATGCGGTAATCCCCTTTCTTTAGATACTCCTCCCTCACCAAGATCCTATGCTCTGACAGCGCCCGCATATACCCAACCAGACGGCTTTTTCCGCTTCCCGCCTTGTCGTCCCGGTACACGCAGCCAATCTTTGTATGCCCCTGGGTAATCAGGTACTTTGCCGCCAGATACCCGCCCTGCTCGTGGTCAAAACTGACCCCCGCACAGCCCGCGTCGGGCAGCGTCCGGTCAATCATGACATAAGGCATAGAAAGCAGGGAGAGTTCCTCCAAAAGCTTCTGGCGCTGCTCCAGGGCTTCGATGCTCAAAATCAAAAAAACACCGTCCACCCCGCGGGATTCCAGCACCCTCAAGAGCTTTTCGTCGTTTTCCCTTCTCTCGTCCGAGCTTGCGATGATCAGCGAATAACCCTCCCTCCGGCAGCGGTTCTCGATCTGCTTTGCCAGGGATGAAAAAAATGTATTTTCAATGTCCGGCAGAATCAGTGCGAGCATATGGGATTTCCGGGTCGCCAGACTTTTGGCCGCCTGGTTCACGACATAATTTTCCCGCTTTGCCACCTCGCGCACAAGCTGCTTTTTCTCCTCCAAAATCCTGCATGGCTTATTATTTAATATCAGGGAGACCGCGGCGGTCGAAATCCCCGCTTCCCGCGCGATATCCTTGATGGTAACTTTTTTTCTCCGATTCTCCTCCATATATACCCCTTCATCCCCCCGGTCTTTTTCCTGTTTTCTTCTGGCTATTCCTAACACTGTTGTCCGGGCTTTGGCTGAGTCGGATATTCCGGAATAAATACCATCTTTCGCCCGTTTTTATCTTCTGCGTCAATTATAATTGTTTCCATTTTAGCCCTAATACCACAAAAAAGCAAGGGAGATTCCCTTGCTTTTTGTGTGAACTCAAATTATTTTTCATATTTTACGGCAAGGGAAACACCAAAAGTGTTTCCTCCACCAAAACTGCACTGTTTCACAGCATACTCGCCTGCGCTTTCTCCTCCTGCTGCAAAGATATTAACCCTTTGCAGGCGGAGAAAGCGGTAATGGAACGATGCTCTCTGCAGACAGACGTTTGCCGCATTACAGGAACATGATCAGTGAGAGCACGAACATGAATACCACGCCCGCGATCATCGGGACAGAAGTCCGCTTGACAATCTCAAGCGGTTCCCGCTTGACCGAACCTGCCACAATCATGACTACCGCAGATACCGGCGATACGGCGCGGAGAAGATTTCCTGCAAGTCCCATCGGGACGGATACCGCGAGCACGCTGATGCCCGCCGCTGCCGCGAGCGGAACCATGAGCGGAACCATCGCGAAGAAAAGTGCCGTGCCGCTGCCGCTAAGAAGTACGATCAACGCGGTCAGCGCAACAAGGAGCAGCGGAAGGACAAAGCCAAGCCCGGAACCCTGCAGGCCGGTCATTGCCTCCTGCAATGCCGCGATCAGGCCGATGGTCTTTAAACCGGTGACAAATACCGTGCCTGCCACAAGCAGTGCGACGATCGGCATTGCGCCGCCCATGCCCTTAAAGAAGGTCTCTGTCTCATCCAAAGTCTTTCTTGCACTGCGGTTGCGGACAAGCTCACAGATGATCGCGATGACAAAGGAGAATAACGTTGCAACTTCGACACTCAAATTGATGGTAGCACCCGTGATCTTCTGGATGGCAAAGACAAGGATTAACATCAGGATCGGCAGCAACGGCAGGATTGCGTAGACGGTGCGGAAGAGTGCCCCGCCCTCGATCTTCTCCACCTCCGCTTTATTGCTCAGCTCACTGTTCCCCTTCTTATCCTTTTTATCCATCCATTTCTGCCAGAAATAATGTACGGCCGCCATCACGAACAAGGTCGGGACGGATACGACGGCATGGTAGCGGAACACATAATCACTTGCCGTAAGCCCCGCAAATTCCGCGGTGTTTGCAAGCTCTGCCGCGATCGCCACGTTGTCGCTTCCGAGCGGGGTCGGCATAACGGTCGCGGTGGTCGCGATGATGCCCGCTGCAGTCAGGGTGCTCATGCCCGCCTGGATCATGATCGGGTACAAGGTTGCAAGCAGGATGATGGCGAGGTTTGACGCACTTGGCACGACAAGCGACAAAAGGTTTCCGATCAGGAACACAACCGGGACAAGGATATAGACTGATTTGATCTTCCCGATCGGTTTTGTCAGCACGCTGACGGTTACATTGTTTGCCTTGATCGCGCTCATATAAGCTGAGTACCCGCCAAGGATCAGGATAATAAAGCCCGCTGAGCTGATGGTTGATTTAAACTGGTCTGCAATGACTTTTAGCGGGTCAAGCCACGCCATTCCGGTGGAGGAAAACTCCCCTCCGCCGATGGTGTTGCCGCACGCCATGCCGATATACATCAGGATGATACCGATGACGAACAGCGTGATCTTAATGTCCATCTTTTTGATCAGCATAAAGATGACTAGGGCGACGGATACGATCGCTGCAATATACATGATTGCTGTTTCCATACTTTCCTCCGTTCTGCCGCGGGAGGCGGCTCAATTTTATAGTTTTTCATACGGGCAGACGGTCAATGCGGAAAACCTTTCCGCCATCCCCTCCGCCGGCGCTGCCGCTTACTTACACTTCCCGACCGCTTCCAAAAACCATGTGCGGAATTTTGTCTGGTCGATGTCCATGCACACCTTCGCGTTCGGCGCTTTCTTTAAGTAACCCTTCAGATCCACAAGCGTACAGCCTGCGGTCATCGTCCCGGCAAGTTCTACATCCACATAAGTTTCCTCGACCTGAAACAGTTCCGGGCATAACAGATAAGCAACCGCACAGCTGTCGTACATTTTAAGGCCGGTGTGAAAAGTACCGCCCCGGTACTTCTTAAACAGGCAGTGCGCCATTTTCCCAACCTCGCCAAGCCCCGGAAGTTTTTCGGTATCCTCCGGCATCACGAGCGCCTTCCAGCCCACATCAAGCCCCGCCATCACAAGCGGCACGCCGGAGGAAAACACCATCTTTGCCGCCTCCGGGTCGGTCGCGATATTGAACTCGGACATCACCCCTTTGTTGCCGCGGGCAGCCGAGCCGCCCATCAGGACGATCTCACGGATCTTCCCTTTCACTTCCGGATAAACCGCAAACAGCAGGGCGATGTTTGTGAGCGGTGCGATCGGCATTAACGTGATCGGCTCGTCACTCTCCATAATGGTGCGGTACATCGCGTTTACCGCATTTTCCTTTAACAGCAGTTCCTTCTTCGGCTCCGGGAAATCAAAGCCCTCCATCCCGCTCGCCCCATGCACATTTGAAGCGTCCACCAGCTCGCAGATCAGCGGTTTTTCCGCTCCCGCCGCCACCGGTACGTCCTTGCCAAAAAACGCGAGAAGGCGCAGTGCGTTGTTCGTCACCTTATCCAGGGAGACATTCCCCGCTACCGTCGTGATCAGTTTTACCTCAAGCTCCTCCGAGAACAGGGCGATCGCGATCGCAAGCGCGTCGTCAATCCCCGGATCCGTGTCAATGATAATCGGTCTCTTGCTCATAATAACCCTCCTTATAATTCTTTGCCCGCCCCGCATCCTGTCAGCCGTCCCAAAAGTGACCTCCAAAGGGTTTCACTTTGAAACGGTGAACATAGCGGTCATATGCAAAAATACCAGGCAGGACTTCCTCCCGCTGCGTTATCACACTTCGTCCCGGTACGGGATCGCCTGCTGCGCGCCATACCGCATGATTGTCAGCGCAGCCGCCTTCGTTGCATAGCGCACACTCTCCTC
The DNA here is from genome assembly GCA_947053345.1 of uncultured Lachnospiraceae bacterium. Classification (GTDB taxonomy): domain Bacteria; phylum Bacillota; class Clostridia; order Lachnospirales; family Lachnospiraceae; genus RGIG4057. Next base: position 19,005 of record CAMRSM010000030.1, on the reverse strand, counting down.
AAATCCCTTCCCTTCCGCCAGGCATGCCGCCAGCACACCGATGAAAGTATCGCCCGCCGCCGTTGTGTCAACGACCTCCACGCGCTCCGCCGGGACACTGTGCAGGGATTCCCCATCATTAAAGATACTTCCCCGGCTGCCTAAAGTGATGATCACCTGTTTTGCCCCCATGCGCTGCATGCTCTCGATCGCCTGCCGGCAGCTTTCCTCCTCCTGTGGGAAAATCCCTGTCTGGTATTCCGCCTCCGTCTGGTTGACGACCAAAAGGTCGATGAACGGATAATACTTTTCCGGAATAATCTTTGCCGGAGCCGGGTTAAAAATCGTGTACATCCCTAGCTCCCTCGCATATTCGAGGGAGGACAGCACCGTGTTCTGCTCACACTCGTACTGCGTCATAAAAATATCCCCCGGCGCGGCGATGCGTGAAAGGATTTCCTTTACATCTGCCGCTTTCAGCTCATGGTTGGTTCCCGGGCTTAAAATAATCCGATTGTCCCCCTCGTGGCAGGTAATGATCGCCACCCCGGTCTGCCCCGTCTCGCTCACCTGAACCTCTTCGCAGCTTACGCGGTAGCTTTGCAGCACCTCAAGGAGCTTCTTACCAAATACATCCTGCCCCACGCAGGCAATCATCTTGGTAGGTGCACCGAATTTTGCCGCCGCCACTGCCTGATTGCCACCCTTGCCGCCGGGATTGGAGAGGAAATTGCTGCCCTCCACCGTCTCCCCCTGCTGCGGCATCCGCTCGCACCGGATGGTCAGATCCATGTTCAGGCTCCCAAACACAATTACCTGTTTCATTCTCCTGTTTTTCCTCCTTTCATTTTCCTGTTTTTTTCCTGTTTGACCTGGCACTTTTCCCTCTGTCAGAACCGCTGCTCTTTCCCCCGCGCTGCCTGCAAAGACGTTATTTCCTTTCCCGTGCCTTAGGATGGCAAATCCGTATTGACCAGCTGCGTCATGCCGCTTCCCTGTCCTTCATGCGGACGGATATGGAAGCCGAATTTTTCGTAAAACCCCTCCTTTCCTGTCAGTGCCATCAGCCCGGCATAGGCATTGGGACACCCGTGCTGCCGGATATAGCACATCAGCTCTTCCATGATCATGCGCCCAATCCCCCGGTTTTGTCTGGATGGATCCACCACCACATCCTTGATGAAAAAAACGATCCTCCCGTCCCCGACAATCCTGCCGATTCCGACCGGAACCTGCCCTTCCCGGATGACAACCGAAAAAAGTGTGCGCGAAAGCGCCTCTTTGACATCCTCCCTTCCATAATACTGCAATGAAACTTTCGCCCGGAGGCTTTCATAAATTTCCGGGGTAAGCGCGTCTCTTTCTATACAATACTGCTCCATTGTTACCTCCACCGCATATATCCCACAGCCTCCATAAAAGCCGGACAAAAACACAAATCCATCAAAGAAAATTTCGCTATCCTTTCCCTGATAATTTGCCGCATTATACAAAAATAATGCAGGAAATCGCGTGCAACAGAAAATTCTTTTGATAAAACGTTTTATCATTAACCCTAAAAATATGTCCCCTTGCGGGACGTTCCGTTTTGATAAATCGTTTTATCAATTAACTTGATTGTATAATATCACGGATTTTTAAAACTGTCAACCGATTTCTCTTGATTTTCCCGATAATATGTCACAAAAATACCCTGCTTCTTTTATGCATATTGTACAATTTCTTGTTTTATCTGCCTGAGAAGCCGGTTCAAAAATGAAAAGCGGTATATGAAAAAACAGAAAACCGGACGGAGTATGCGAACCGTCCGGTTTCCTGCTATTTTATTTCCTGCTTGATGCCATAATATCCGGGTGTGCCTTAAAAACAAAGCCGTTCCTGCTGTCTTGATGTTGTTTGTTTTGTCCCTTTTAAATGGACTCCGTTGGCACAGCCACCTGATCCAAAAGCTTTCGAAACACGGCTTCCCCCTCACCCGGACGCAAAACGCCCCGGTACGTCAGGCGGTGCGCCAGAATGCACGGTGCAAGCGTTTTCACATCTTCCGGAAGGACGTAGTCCCTTCCGGAGAACGCCGCGTAAACCTGCGATGCCTCATACAGGGCGATGGCTCCGCGCGTGGATGCCCCGACCCGGATTTCCGCGCTTTTTCTTGTCTCCGCGATGATATCCATCATATAGCCCGCCACGGACTCATGAACCATGATTGCGCGCCGTTCTTTCTTTAACGAAGAAATCTCCTCTGCCGTGACGGCACAGGAAAGCGCTGCAAGCCCTTCTGCCCCGCCGCCGCACGCCATCACCCGAAGTTCGTCCTCCCGCTGCATATAGCCTGGTGAAAGCCGCATGAAAAAGCGGTCGAGCTGTGCCTCTGGCAGCGGGAACGTACCATGGGACTCCAGAGGGTTCTGCGTTGCCGCCACCATGAAATTTTCCGTCATCGTACAAGTGAGCCCATCCATTGTCACCTGCCCCTCCGCCATCGCCTCAAGCAGGCTCGCCTGCGTGCGCGGCGTTGCACGGTTGATCTCGTCTGCAAGCAGAATATCCGTAAAAATTGGGCCTTTGCGCAGTTCAAATTCCCCGCTCTTCATATTAAAAAAGTGAATGCCTGTCACATCCGACGGCATGATATCCGGTGTGAACTGCATACGCTTGAATCCGCCGCCGATAATTTTAGCGAACGCCCGCAGCAGCATCGTCTTGCCCGTACCCGGCACATCCTCGAGAAGAACATGCCCGCCGCACAGAAAGCACACGGCCAGCTTCTCGGAAATATCTTCCTTGCCAAGGATCACGTTTGCACATTGGTTTACGATCTTGTCACGAAAATCCTTCCATTTTGCGATGTCCATATCCTGTATTCCTCCCATTTTCCGTTTCGTATATACCCTCCGCAGACAGGATTTCTGTCTGCCCCAAACTCTACTTTTTCCGATAAGTGATTGCCCCCGTCGGGCAGACCTCACGGCATTTCCCGCAACGGATACACTCCGCACTGTTGATATTTTTTGTCACTTCCACCGCCATCGGACAGGCTCCCTCACATTTTTTACAGCCGATGCATTTTGTTTCTTCCAGATGCATCGAGAAAAAGGCAAACCGCCGGAACAGGGAATAAAACGCCCCGAGCGGACAGAGGTAACGGCAGAACGGGCGCGGGATCATGGTACTTGCCAGAACGACCACAATCAAAAGGATCAATTTCCAGTAAAACAAAATACCCGCCAGCCCCCGCAGTACCGCGTTCGCTGCCATATGGAACAGACCTCCCTCAAGCGTCCCGGCGGGACAGATATACTTGCAGAAAAGCGGCGGTGTCACCCCGGTATCATCCACGAGGAAAGCGGGCAGGAGAATCACCAGGAAAAGCAGGATAAAATATTTAAGATACCTTGCAGGACGGTCAATTTTTTTCGGCACGCTATACTTTGGAAGGGGAATTTTATGTAACAGATCCTGCACCAGTCCAAACGGGCATAAAAGCCCGCATACCACCCGCCCAAGGACAACCCCGAACAACAGCATAAACCCTAAAACATAAAACGGGATGTGGTGCCCCGCCCCGAGCGCCGTCTGCAGCGCACCGATCGGGCATGCCCCGAGCGCGCCCGGACAGGAATAGCAGTTCAAAACCGGAACACAGAGCCCCTTTGCCTTTCCCGTAAAAATTTTTCCTTGTGCAAATCCTGCTACATAGCCGTTAAATATTGCGGCGGAAAGAATCTGAACCGTTCTCTGGAAGGACAGGCGGATGTTGCGGCAAGACCCGGGGATCTTTTCTTCCTTCGGTTTCTTTTCTTTGTCCGGTTCCTTTTCCTGCTTCCGCTCTCCTTCTCCCCCGCGTTTCCCTTCTCCCCCGCTCCTTATACTGTCCCGGCACAGTTTCCCTTTTGATGTCCCTGTCACAGCTTCCTTCCTTCCCACCGTGCTTTTTACATCTTCCATCAATTCTGTTTCCATCACCTCATTTATTCTTTTCGGTTTTCTGTTACCTGTTTTCCCCATACCTGCCTCACCCGATCCCGATGCATTCAAGGCAGATTCTGGCCGCTTTTTGCAGGACTTCCAAATATTCCCTTTGCAAGATCCCGACCATGAGAAAAGCCACGGCGGCAAGAAGTACGGCAGCCCGGACAATGCGCACCGGGAAATTCCCCTCTCTTTTCTTCCTATTTCCCAATCGCAATCTCCTCTTCCCCTAAAAGCTCCAGGCACTTGTTGATGGCTTCCGTATAAGTCTTTTCCAGGTCTTCCTGCCCGCCGACAATAGGATTCCCGACAATATTTCCGTCACGGTCGACGATAAGCGTGGTCGGGGTATATATGATATTTTCACAGAGCGTCTTAAAATCCCCCGCGTCTTCTGTAAAACTTATCCCCGCAAGCAAAGTAATACCGGTAAAACCAGCATTGTCAAGAATTTTTTTGACCTGCTCCTCCTTCCCCTCCCCGTCAAGGCACACGGTAATGATCCGCACGTTGTCCGGGAGTTCCCCTGCATATGCAGCGATGTCCGGCATTTCACGGATACAAGGACCGCAGCGCAGCGACCAGAAATTCATCACGGTCACATCGGCATCCTCCAGATCGTCCTGTGTAAAGTTCTCCCCGGAAAGTGTCTTTGCCTCGAAATCCGCAAGATCCGTGTCCTTCCTGCCCGAACAGCCGCCAAAAAATAGACTGACGGATAACATGGCACCGAGTGCCAGGGCGGCTATTTTTCCTGTTTTCTGTATTCTCATTTCCTGATACTCCTTTCAAAATTTCCTAAAATTCCTTTCAAAGCATGCTGCCGTGTGATACCTTGCTGCCGGAAAAGACAGCATGAATAAAAAATGCTGTTTTCAGTATACTACATTCTTTCCCCGGATGTCCATCAAAAATCTCAAAACTCCTTTCTTCTTTTCAATTTCATTCTTTGGGCCAAACCAAAGTTTGGTGTCCTGATGCCGCCTCGGTCTTTTGTACGATTTTATCAAAGTATCGATCTTCTGATCTTTTGCATAATCAATGTATCCCCGGATTCTTGCCGCATTGTACACGATCACAAAAGAAATGTTTCTTTCTTCATCTTCTTAAAAGAAGCTTTGCGGTTAAAAAAATCCCGCCGCCGCCCGATCATATCCAAAACCATTTTTTGTGCCGTTTCTTTTGAAGTCAAATAAGGCTTTATTTGATGGATGCAATCCTGGTAAAATTTTTCATGCCATTCTATATAAAAATCGCCGACATAAAAACTTCCTTCCAAAATATTTAAAAAATCCTCAAATCTATTGACCCCACATTCAAAATCACCCATTAAAAAACATAACATTGCCAGATCATATACTTCCCAAAAACAGCGTTTTTTCGGTGTTCGCAGTACTTTCCGTTCAAGACATTTTCTCGCATGGTCCATATTTTTAAATTCACGGTACGCCATCACTTTTTGCAAGCCCGCTTCGGCATACGCTTCCATCATCGCCTGAAATTCACCGTCATTTTCATGATATTTGCAGAACTCCCTCTCCCGTCCCCCGAAAGAATATACTAATATTTCATTCAGGCTTTCGGTTTTCTCCCAAAGAAAATCAATCCCAACACCCAGACAGCATCCCTTCGCCCAGTTACTTGAATCAAATACAACAAAAATAATAAAATATCCATTGTCATCCAGCCACGTCCTTGATGTGCCCTGCCGGAAAAGACCCTGGGGCGCTAATATTTTTTTTGCTGCCATATTTATGATTTTGTCATGCTGCTGCACCATATATTCTCCTTAAACTCCCAATTTGTTTTCCATTATACGCTTTTGCCTCCCCTGCCATTCTGTTCCCCAAATAAAACCGAGATCTGCAGCTTTTTTCATCCCGTATCAATCATTTCTTAAAAACCCGACAATCTGTTCTTTTACCGTCTGTGGTAAAATATGCATATGCCCGCTTCCCTTTAACTCGACCGTTTGGCAACCTGGAATGATCTTCCTTGCCCGGCGTAAAACCTTTCCTGCCGGAAACAGACAATCCTTTTCAGCGGCAACAACCATTGTGGGAGAACAATAACCGCCCAGTCTTTTTTCTTCGATATTTGTCGGCATGGCAGTTTTTCTTAAATACTTTTCCTGCCTGGTGATTCGATATTGCAAAAGAGGGATCATCATTGCCATAGAGGAAACCGGAACCGCATTGTTTATTCCTGCAGGAACAATGAAAACAGCTTTTTCAATTTTCTCTGGGGCAGCACACATCAGCTTTGCCAAAATCCCGCCGCCGAAGGATCCTCGGTTTTCCCGCCCGATTCCCGGTTTCCACAATATGGGTTTTTCCGAATGATGTTTTTACATAAATATCGGAAAACGGCATATCAAGCTTTAAAAGCTGCTTGTCGTATAATGCAAGTGATTTTTCTTTTCCTGCTTTTGATTTGTATATACTCATAATTTTTCACCTTCATATTACGATTTTTTTGTTTTCAACCCACAAAAAGTAGTCATACATGCGTGAAATCCTCTTCTTCTGCAATCCGTTATTTTACGCTCTGATTATATCACGTTTCTCTTTCATTTTCCACAAAAATACAGAGCACGGCAGCAGCCGTACCCTGTTTACCACTATATTTTACTATCTCAGATAACTTTAGAGACATGATATATAAAATTTCTTATCCCAACGATTTCAGCCCCCTCCGGTATTCTGCCATCTCCTCCTCGCTTACCGTATCCATGACATACTGCAATTCACTGACCACAAACTCCCGCTCCTTCGGCAGATACGCCGTGACAGGATAGAAATTGGAGGCGGAATCCGCAAACAGGTGCGTCCGTATCTCAAGATTTTTGATCAATGTCTGCAGCTCCAGCAAACGCTCCTTTTCCCCCGCCGGGATAAAAACACCCCGCTGCCCCATCCGGTACAATTCCGTATCCGGAAACAGCGTGAGGGAATCCACGGAAATAAAATACGGATTAAGACTGCTAAACAGTTTTGCACTGTTTACTGCGTTGCGGTATCCGCCCCCCTTCCCCGCAAGCCCCGTCATATAAACAAAATAATACTCTATCCCCGCCTCATCAAGTTTCCCGCACTGCCGCCTTATGTCGTCCGCCGTGTACCCTTTGCCTGCCTGCAAAAGCACGTCATCATCCCCGCTCTCGGTTCCGATGCTCAGCCCGTTGATTCCCATTGCCCGAAGCTTTTTTAACTGCCACACTTCTTTATCCTTTATATCACGGATGCTTGCAAACATCGCGATCGTCCGGCACTTGATCAGGTAATCCCGCACCGTGAGCGCGCGGAGCTTTAAATTCTCATAGTTCATGGCAAATGGGTTCGCGCCCGTTAAGAAAATACGCCTTGCATCCGGCTGGTACATTTTAATCTCTGCCAGATCCGCCTCAAACTCTTCCATCGGGGACATCCGGAAACACTCGTCTTTGTAAAGATTACAGAAACGGCATTTCCCGTAAGTACAGCCGGTGGTCGCCTGTATAATGACGGAATGTGCCTCATAGGGCGGTCTCCACGTTCTTCCTGCAAAATGCAAAATAGCACCTCCTTACAGATGGTGTACGCTTTTGCGGTAACGCTGCAATTCATCCTCACCAACATTCCCTATGATATCATCCAGCAGCTTTAACAGCTTTTCTTTATCTTCCGGCAGTCTGGCCTGTATCTGGAACGCGTTGGATGCCCCCATCGCCGCAAAGACCGTGGGGATGGTGAGATTTTCCACCAGGGCGCGGACTTCCCTGTATTTCTCCTTTTCACTCTCCTCCTCCCAGCTGCCTTTCTGTATTTCCCCATACAACCGCGAATCCGGATACACCGTCAACATATTTGCACCGATCAAAACCGGACGAAGGCCGTTGCACAGCGCGGCGGTAACCCTTGCCCCTTCCTCCCCGTGCCCCGCCCCGGATATGCCCGTCAGGTAAAAGAAACTGTAGCGGATGCCTGCATGCTCAAGCCGAGTGCATTGCTCTATAATATCCGCGGAAGAGTATCCTTTGTCCATAAACCGCAGTGCCGTATCATCCGCCGTTTCCATGCCGATGGTCAGTCCGTCATAACCCGCCTTATGCAATGCTGTAAGCTCCTCGTCCGATTTCAGGGCAATGTCCGTTATTCTTGCAAAACAGCCGATTGTTTCCATCTTCGGGAAATATTTATGGATCAGTCCGGCAATTTCTGTCAACCTTTGGGGTTTCAATACAAACGGGTTCGCCCCGGTCAGAAATGTCCGGGCAACCGTCTTCTTGTAAACATGCCGATACATCCCCATCGCTTCCTTCAAATCCGCCTCGATATCCTTAAGCGGCGACATAAAAAACGCAAAGGGCAGATCGGCATAAAGCGTGCAAAATTTACAGCGGTGGTGCGTACAGCCCGCAGTAACTTCCAGTAAAAGGGACGATGCCTCATAGGGCGGTCTCCAAATGGTTCCGGTGTAATGCATCTTTCCTTCCTCCTTATTTTCCGATGTTAAGGACGGCTCTTTTTGTCCGTGCGGTCCTTCCAGCACTAAATTACCGCAAAAACCCCATCCAATCAAGTACTGTCTTTTTATTGTGATAGTTCTCTTTTTTATACCTATCCCTTACCCCATATAATTTTCTTTAAAAAATTCAGAAGTCTGACCATGCTTGCTTGAAACTTCTTTCCTGCATTTTTCCGGTCAATATAAATAGGCATAGATAAATTTAACTTTCTTTGGCAGGGAACACTTTTACGATCTGCAGATAGCTATAACCGATTTTCAGGAAAGCCAGAATATACGCACACAATGAAACCTTGATTTTTGTTATCCCGCGAGATATACTCATCTTGAAAAGAGGTGGAATGAGATGGCTGAGAACAAATTCAGCAAAAAAGAAACCTTTGCCCGCTGCGTCCCGATGAGCAAATTGCAGTCCGTGATCGGCGGCAAATGGAAAATTTTGATTTTGTGGTATGTATCTTTTTACGAAGTACAGCGGTTTGGGGAACTCATGCGCCGCTTGGACGGAATCACGCAGTCTACCCTGACGAAGCAGCTGCGGGAACTGGAGCATGACGGCTTCCTGCACCGGGAGATTTACGGCGAAATCCCCCCGAGGGTAGAATATTCCCTGACCCCGCTTGGAAAGAGCTTTCTCCCCGTCCTGCAAAGCATGATGGCATGGAGCGAAACACATCTCTGCCCCGATTACCAAAACCCGTATCACCAGAAAGAAGCCAAAGAACCGCGCCGATAACTGTTAACCCCCAAAAAAGAGGCTGCCATAAACACAGCAATCCCTTGTAAGTACGGCAAAAACCAGCTTTTTAGACACTCCGTACCTATGGTGGATTGCTGTTTATGACAGCCTCATCCCATATCTTTTTCTTATTTATTGTAGTTGACGATCTTCCCGAAATCCGGCTTTAAGCTCGCGCCGCCGACCAGTCCGCCGTCGATATCCGCCTGCGCAAAAAGCTCCGGTGCGCTTGCCGCAGAAACACTGCCGCCGTACTGGATACGGATCGCATCCGCCGTCGCTGCATCGTAGATCTCACAGATGCAGGCACGGATCGCCGCGCAGACTTCCTCCGCCTGCTCCGTGGTCGCCACCTTGCCGGTGCCGATCGCCCAGATCGGCTCATACGCGATCACGGCGGTCTTTGCCTGCTCTGCAGTCACATTTAAGAAAGCAATCTTGATCTGCTGGCGGATCCAGTCGATCGTGATCCCCTGTTCCCTCTGGGTCAGCGACTCGCCGCAGCAGATAATCGGGGTGATCCCGTGCTCAAATGCCTTCAACACTTTCTTGTTGACTGTCTCATCGGTCTCAGCAAAATATTCCCTGCGCTCCGAATGCCCGATGATCACATAGGAAACGCCGATATCGGTCAGCATGTTCGGCGCGATCTCGCCGGTGTAAGCGCCACTCTCCTCGTAGAACATATTCTCCGCACCGATCGCGATGTTTGTGCCCTTTGCCGCCTCGACCGCCTTCGTCAGGGAAATGGCAGGAACGCAGAACACAACGTCCACATCGTCATTTTTTACGAGCGGTTTTAACTCCTCAATCAACTTGACCGTTTCGCTCGGGGTCTTATTCATTTTCCAGTTTCCCGCGATAATTTTCTTTCTTGACATGATTCCTCTTTCCGGGGCGCTTTATGCCTGCCCCCTTTGATTCCAATGGTCTATATATTTCCGGTTACAGGCAGAAAGCGCCCCCAAAGGTAAACCTTAGAGCCGCCCCTGCCCTGCACTTATTCTTATTTGTCGTTCGCTGCCGCAACGCCCGGAAGTTCCTTTCCTTCAAGGAACTCAAGGGATGCGCCGCCGCCGGTCGAGATATGGGTCATCTTGTCGCCGAAACCGAGCTGGTTGACTGCCGCCGCCGAATCTCCGCCGCCAATAATCGTGGTCGCTTCGATCTGTGCCAATGCTTCTGCCACCGCAATGGTACCCTTCGCGAAGTTGGACATCTCAAATACGCCCATCGGACCGTTCCATACGACCGTCTTTGCGCTCTTGATCGCATCCGCGTAAAGTTTGCAGGTCTCCTCGCCGATATCAAGCCCTTCCTCGTCCGCGGCAATACCGCCAAGACCTACGGTATGGAACGGTACATCGTTCGAGAACTCCTTTGCCACTACGGTATCCACCGGGGTAAGGAGCTTAACGCCCTTTGTCTTGGCCTTCTCGATCATTTCCTTCGCGTAGTCGATATAGTCCTCTTCAAGCAATGACTTGCCGACCTCATAGCCCATCGCTTTCATGAACGTGTAAGCCATGCCGCCGCCGATAATCAGGACATCCACCTTGTCAAGCAGGTTGTTGATGACGGAAATCTTCGAGGAAACCTTCGAGCCGCCAAGGATTGCCACAAACGGACGAACCGGGTTGTTGACCGCATTTCCGAGGAAATCAATCTCCTTCTGCATCAGGTAACCAACCACCGCCGTATCCACATACTGGGTCACGCCCACATTCGAGCAGTGTGCCCTGTGCGCGGTGCCGAACGCGTCGTTTACAAATACATCACAGATGGAAGCAAGCTCCTTGGAGAACGCCTCGCCGTTCTTCGTCTCCTCCGCGCGGTAACGGGTATTCTCAAGCAAAACAACATCGCCGTCGTTCATCGCTGCAACCGCGGCTTTCGCGTTCTCACCGACAACTGCCGCATCCGCCGCGAATTTTACCGGCTGGCCGAGAAGCTTTTCAAGCGCTACGGCTACCGGTGCCAGCGAAAGTTCCGGCTTCGGCTCACCCTTCGGCTTGCCCAAATGGGAACAGAGGATCACCTTGCCGCCGTCCGCGATCAGTTTCTTGATCGTCGGCAGGGCTGCTACCAGACGGGTATCGTCCGTGATCTGGCCGTCCTGTAACGGCACGTTAAAATCGCAGCGCACCAGCACCCTCTTGCTTTTTACATTGATATCATCAACCGATTTCTTGTTTAACATGATTTCCTCACATTCTGCCGTATCATAACGGCGATATTTTAATGAATTTAGGCAGGAAAAAGCCACACGCATGAAAAAAGGGATCCGGCCCATACAGACCGGACCCCACACTGAGTCTTTCTATCAAAGCTTCCTACAAAGCATGGCCACCGCTGTGACCGCTTCCTGCAAGACCCCGGAAAACACCGTGCCGATTATGCCAGCTCAGCGAAATACTTGATCGTGCGAACCATCTGGCTCGTGTAGGAGTTCTCATTATCATACCAGGAAACAACCTGTACCTGGGTGTTGCCGTCCTCCATCGGAGCGCACATCGTCTGTGTCGCATCGAAAAGGGAACCGAAACGCATACCGATGACATCGCTCGATACGATCTCGTCAGTGTTGTAGCCGAACGACTCGGTCGCTGCTGCCTTCATCGCTGCATTTACCTCATCCTTCGTCACCTTGCCCTTGACAACGGCTACAAGGATCGTGGTGGAACCGGTCGGAACCGGAACTCTCTGTGCAGAACCGATGAGCTTGCCGTTCAATTCCGGAATAACAAGGCCGATCGCCTTTGCAGCACCGGTGGAGTTCGGAACGATGTTCTGAGCGCCTGCGCGGCTTCTTCTCTTATCGCCCTTCCTCTGCGGACCGTCAAGGATCATCTGGTCACCGGTGTAAGCGTGTACCGTCGTCATGATACCGGACTGGATCGGTGCAAAATCATTCAGGGCCTTTGCCATCGGAGCAAGGCAGTTTGTCGTGCAGGAAGCAGCGGAGATGATCGTGTCTTCCTTCTTCAACGTATCATGGTTTACATTGTAAACGATGGTCGGAAGGTCATTGCCTGCCGGGGCAGAAATAACAACTTTCTTCGCACCTGCAGTGATATGTGCCTGAGCTTTATCCTTGGATGTGTAGAAGCCCGTGCACTCAAGAACTACATCAACATCAAGCTCACCCCACGGAAGCTCCGCAGCGTTTGCCTTTGCGTAGATCGTGATCTTCTTTCCGTTTACCGTGATGGAATCCTCACCGAACGATACGCTGTCCGCATACTTATATTTGCCCTGTGCGGTATCATACTTCAACAGGTGCGCAAGCATCTCCGGGCTTGTCAGGTCGTTGATCGCAACGACTTCATACCCTTCTGCGTCAAACATCTGCCGGAATGCGAGACGGCCGATACGTCCAAAACCATTGATTGCTACTTTTACTGCCATGATTCAATTCCTCCTAAATATTTTTAATTGTCTGCCAAAAAGGCAGCTATCATCTTCGGATTGCCAGGATTTTGCCGGACGGCTTAAACCCATGCGGCACAACCCTAACCCTGCTTCTTATTCTACCCAACTTTCCCATAAAATTCAAGTAGAAATTTTCTTTTTTAGAAAGAATTTACTGATTCACCGTTTTTTCTCTGAATAATCCACAAAACTGATGTCAAGGTCAACCGCCCCCGAAATGCCCGGCACCTGTCCCGAATCGGAATATTGCAGCATCTGGTACTTATACGGGAACGTGAATGTCGTGCCGTAATACGCGTACCATTTGTCGTACTGTGTCAGGCGCTCTAAGTCAATCCCAAGGATCATCCACCTCGTGTTCGCGTACACCATCGGCTCATAGCCCGCCGCTGCGATCGTCTCACAGAAAGCGATGCAGATATCCGTGCGCAGGTCACGCGCAATGCCGTTTGCGCGCGCATTGTAGGTCGTCACAACTTCCGTATCAAAAATAACCGGATATGTAATGTCATAATCCTTAATATGTTCCAGTACCATATTCGCTTCTTCAATCGCTTCCTCAACCGTGACCGCCTGCGAGAAGAAGTAAACCCCAGCATCTACCCCCGCCTCGTTCGCCCCTTTGATATTTGCCTCGTAAAACGGGTCAAGCTCCAGCGTCCCCTCGTTCATACCGCGGTAGCCGAGCCGGATGATCGCGTAGTCCACGCCCGCATCTTTTACAAGCTTCCAGTTGATATTGCCCTGATATTTGGAAACATCAATACCCGTGCGCGAAATTTTCCTCCCGCTCTCGTCAAAATACTCAAAAAACCCGCTCTCGTTCTGGATCAGCCGGCTCATGTCATAGTCTACCCGGGCCACCTCGTCCGAGAGGGCAATATAGTATCTCTGTTTGTTTTTCCCGCTGATCGTAATATGTTCGGTCATGCGGTTCTCGCGCGGCACGATGATGCCCGTGCTGCCGGCATCCTCCTGGTACGGGGTCACATAAGCGCCGAACTTTACATTTTTCAGCACGATCTCGCGGTCCACGGCGGCAATCTCCCCGGCAATCTCCCCGAGATACTCACCCTGCGGCGTGTACACGACCGCCGAAAAACTCATTTTTTCCTCTGAAAGCTCCAATGTGAAATACCGGTCAAACAAAAGCGGATTCTCCCCGCTGTAAACCGCGTTCGTGTAGGTTGCCTGCGATATCTCATATTGATAAGGGGCAGCGCCGACCGTCATGGTCATATACATCCCCGAGCGCCCGTCCTGCTGCGGGTTTCCTTCGGAATACCCAAGTTCAAAGGATTCCAGAAGTGCCGTCTTTAAATCCAGTTCGCTGTATTCCCACAGCCGCTGTGCGTCGAGCACACAGATGCGCTCCGGGATATTATCATCCGGTTTTGTATACTTTGTAAAGATGATCTGGTTTCCCTCCGCCCCCGCGTACGCCCCATACTTTGGTGCCAAAAGCTCCAGATTCCCGGAAAAGTCATAGTCCCACGGATACACCAAAAGCCGTCCCTCGCTCTCAAGGCGCAGCTTCGTCCCTTCCTCCCCCTCCGGGTACTCGTTCCAATAGACAATGCGCAGCTCCCGGTAGGAAAAGCAAAGTGCCTCCCGCCCCTCGACCGTCTCCACCGAAGCGGTGAACGGCGCAATATTATTCTGGGACAATGCCGCCACGCGCTCCTTTAAGTCCGATATGAGGACATGGGTTTGCGGCGTTTTGTCCTTCTCGTCATCATCCGATGCCGCCGGTGTCGGCGTGGCATCCCCGCTCGATGCCGGGACATTTTGCCCCTGCTTTATCTGATGGTAAACAAAAAACACCGTCCCTGTCACGAGCAGGCAGACCAGTTCAACCGCCGCCACCGTGCGCCAGACATTTTTCTGCTTTCTTTTCCCGTACTCCTCCAAGCGCTTGCGCATGCTCTTTAATTCCCCGTCCGCCGCGGAGATATCACCCTTTATGAATTTCAGTTTCTCCCGCACGGAGCGGACTTCCTCGGCAATCTGCTCCACACGCACCTTTTGCTGCGGGGCATCCTCAAGATCCGGAAGAATCTCCGCCATCCCCTCTACCCTACGGTCAATCTCCTCATAACTCTGGTTATATTTCGAATACTGCTCCGCTGTCTCGTTCAGATGCTGAATCTCCCGCAGCACATCGAGCGCCTGCGATTTCGAATCCTCTTTTTTCTGATTTTTCCGATTCTTGTCCTGCACTTTCTCCTCCTATTATAAATCCCGCATAATCCCTCCCGGCACTGCCACCTTCGGAAGAAGTCCCGTCCGCCCTGCTCCCGGTACTTCTTCTGCACTGTCCGGGCTTATGCTGCCGCGTCGACCTGTTTCTACACAAAATATCATACCAGAAAAACTTTATAAATTCAATCGCGAAAAGCTTAAATTTGTATTACAATATTTTCAAAAAAATCTTAGATTTTTTTCTTGACATTTCGATGATGTTGGTGTAATATAATAAATGCATTCGCAAGGATGCACATATTGTTTGCACGAGTGGCTCAGTGGTGGAGTATCGCCTTGCCAAGGCGAGGGTCGCGGGTTCGAATCCCGTCTCGTGCTTCTTTTTTATGCCCGTGGGATGCCCGCAGACACAGCGATGGAGCGTGTCTGCGGGTTTTTCCATTTTTCCTCCTGCCAAACTCCATTTCGACCCGCCATCACGCCATCTTCTTTCCACCGCGGTGCAAATCTCCCTCCCCTTGCCTCACCTGCATCCAAAACACATCCGTAAGCTTTTCAAACATCCAGGACTCCATGATATCCGCGATTTCCTGCGTACTCCGCGTCCTGGCCGTAAGGACGGGATTTTCCCAATCGTCATCCAAGATTGCCGAAAGATCATAATGCCCGACCACATCGCCCTCCGGAATCCAGCCTAAATCAATGGCAAGTGTGTGGGTTTTCGTCTGCCGGTTCTTTTTGTACGTGTATTCTGTCACGATGCGCGTCATATCCTGTACAAATGTAAACAACCACCGGGCATCGTCCGGCGCGGTGTGATCCGGTTCCACATCCTCCAGTTTATTCCAGACTATCTTCCAATTCGGCGCAAGCCGGAACGGCTTCAAACTCTTCCACCATATTTTATCTTCCAACCAACCATACCCCCATATCTTAACAAAACCTACATTTTCCCTCCGACTCCCGCCCCGGAATTGAACCCAAATATCATACAATATACAAAATCTGCAAGAAACGCCGCACACAATATCACGGATATGATAATCTGCGATCGCCGGGAAAACCGCTCCACATAATTGCGGATCGCCGGGCCGACCAGATAGATCGCCGCCATACCACCGATGCCAAACGCGAGCAGCCCGGACAGGCAGATTCTCCCATTGATATTCATAAACTCGGATTTGTAATCCCAATAAGAAGAATCAAACATAAAGTCAAGGATAAAGCTGGTAATATACTCTAAAACAGCGCACAGGGCAACTCCCGAAACAAACACCTTCCCTTTATTCTTTTTAAAGCGGTTCAGCAAAAATACCATGATCACGCCGCCAAAACCGTAAATCGGTATCCAGGGTCCGTACATCGTCCCCCGGTTGACAAGCTCGTGGTCGCGGATAATGTGCTGTCCACACTCCCACAGCCAACCGATCAAGCAGAAAACAAAAAACATGAAAATGAAATCCGTCACACTGTAATCGCAGAATTTTCCTGCACGCTGCGGGCGGCCGAGCGAAAGATCGGCCAGTACATAGTCCGGCGCACCCGCATTTTCCCTGTCCGCCAACTCCGTGTAAGCACAGCCCGAAAAAGCAGGCTCTGCCAACAGCGTACGATCCCCTCCAAAAAGGGCGCGCGCGGCAAAATACATTTCCACATCCAGCTGCATGGAAAGGGGAACCGCAAAGCACAGCCCGGCAAACGGAACCAGCTCCAGCAGCCACATGTACCAGTAGGAAAGCTGTGTGAGGAACATCTTCCATTTGAAACCTCTTGTCATGGAGCACGAGAGACGTTTTGCCTCCCTCCACGAAACCGCCGGGTTTTCCGCAAGGATATACGGAATGAAATAATACTGGTAACGCTTGTACGGCCCGCCCACGACCGTAAGTGACCACAAAGAAATTGTCAGGTGATAGCAGAACATTACTTTCACCAAATTCCACAAAGTTTTCATGTGAAACGGAGCAAACAGCCTCCGGAAAGACACTTCCCGCCCGAAACGGTTCTCCATAACGTACCGGTTTCTGCCGATAATGGCGACATTTTTCAGGAAAAAGCCAACGGCAGCCGTCACACCGGCCGCAATCAGCATATTTGCGATGACCTCCCCCGGATTCCTCTGAAAATATGCAATATTCGCCGCAAACAGCCAGATGACCCAAGTCACACTTTCCGAAAGGATGTCAATCACCGCCAGCGCGAGATCCGATGTAATAAACGGAATATTTTTTACAAGCGGGGTTTCTACAATATACTCTTTCAATATGGCAATATTGTCCGGCAGGAACGTATCATTCGCCCAAATGTATTTGTCTATGGCATCTATAAAGCCTGTCTGTGAGGAATGGGCTATCCCGATAAAAGAGAACAAAAACCCCACCGCGGCCAGCATGAGCCACGCCCTCCCACCTTTGTGGAACGCGGTATCCCAGCTGTTCTTCCTGATCTTCTTATAATCCCACTGCATATTATCCTCTCATTCTTCCGCGCATGCGGTATCCTGGCCAAAAACATAGATCCTGACTTTTGATCTTAACCTTTTAATATCCCCCAATACTCCGATTTCCCGATCTCTCCCGCGCATTCCGCGACAAAACAGTCCATCTCCTGTTTTGTTAAGTACAGGTATTCCCGGTCAAGCCCCTCCCTGCCTCCACGGTAAAAGCCGCAGATATATTCCCGCCGTACATCAAACGCGTCCGCCGCAAAGAAATCAAGGAACTCATTCCGAAACCCCGCTGTTTTCTCATACAGGCAAAATGCCCGGAAATCCGGATGTTGCCACAAAAACAGAAAATCCAGGTCATACCAGTCCTTCTTTAACGTCCAGATCCACTCGTTCCGGTTCCGCTCGTAAAGCGCACGGAATTTCTCCTTGGACGGGCGCACGATCTTGTCCACCCAAAAAATATCCGTGAGCAGGTGGGTCAGGTAGCCGAGATAAAATGATTTTTGTGCCCCCGAATATTTTTTGCACTGCTCCGCTCCCAGATATGCCCCCGTATATTCCCCGATATGGATATCCTTCAAGCCGTCCGCCGCTGTCGTCTTAAAATGCGAAATATCACCGCTAGGCGTAAATTCCGACCAATCTGCGTTCGGTACGCCGGAATCCGGCGCGATATTGCCAAAAACAAACTCCACCGGGGAAAGCCCTTTTACGTTATCAAGTAACGCATCCGCAATGCGGAAATGTACCATCCATGATGCCATCGCCCCAACCTCCTGTTTAAAGTCCCATATGTGCCCTGCCCGAGCGCCCACGCCGTGAAACGGCTTTTCTCCTCACCGATCAGAAAAACCCTTCCGGCACCGCTCCCCTCCTTGACACCCGTCAAACCGCTGTGTTATAGTAAGTCTATCATATATCACAAAAAAAGAAAACCCAAATTTCGACGCAAAAGGAGAAAAGCTATGCCAATAAAATTCCATCTGCCGGGACTGCGCAACAATTTCCCGCTCAATATGCTGATGCTGAAAATGTTCGATGCCTTCCCAAAATATTTCCGTGAGGACATCCGGATCGTGTCTTTCTTCGGGGAATTCCCAACCTGCCTGTGGAACGGCGGGCGCTACGACAGGGACGACCAGTGCGATGCCGGCTATGTGCAGCAGGTCATAAAAGCAGTCAACGCCGCCGGGGTTGCCATCCGCTACACTTTCACCAACCCAGCCCTCACCGAAAAAGACCTCTCGGATCCATACTGCAATTTCTGCATGAAGGCAGGCGACAACGGCAAAAACGAAGTGCTCGTCGTCTCCCCTATCCTGGAGGAATACATACGCAAAAATTATAAGAGTTACACCATCAACAGCTCCACCTGCAAGGAAATCCGCAGTGTCGCGGCGTTAAATGACGAGCTGGCGAAAGACTACGGCCTTGTTGTACTCGACTATAACTTAAACAACCGCTTCAAGGAGCTTGAAGGTATCACAGACAAAGCACGCTGTGAGGTGCTTGTCAATTCCTGCTGCGTCCCGGACTGCCCGCGCCGCGGGGAACATTACCGTTTTATCGACACGCAGGAGCGTGCCGCGCTTGCCAACCGCTCCCTTCCCGCCGGGAAACAAAAACCGGTTCCTGTTTGGAACTGTGCGTACGGCGAACAGAATTCCCTCTCAAAATACAAAAATTATCCGACCCATGTCTCCCCGGACGCAATCTGGGAAAAATA
>CAMRSM010000029.1 GCA_947053345.1 uncultured Lachnospiraceae bacterium | reverse complement strand
AACCCCACTGGGCACCGTTCGGGAGCATACTGTTTTTGAGTTCCGTATGCTCCCTTCCTGTACCGCTTAACGCAGTGGGCTTTCTGGCCGCTTCGCTCCCACAAACCCCACTGGGCACCGTTCGGGAGCATACTGTTTTTGAGTTCCGTATGCTCCCTCCCCGTACCGCTTAACGCAGTGGGCGGCATACTGTTTTAAGTTCCGCAAAGGCCTTACAGTGTCCCCCCTCCTGCACTGTCCGCGCTCTTTGCCGTTCTCCTCATATCCTCCGCGATCCCGCAAAGCCGTTTTAAGCGATGGTTCACACCGGATTTTCCAAGCGGGGTATCCATCATCTCCCCCAATTCCTTCAGGGAAGCTTCCGGATACTCAACCCTCAGCTCCGCGACCTCCCTAAGCCCGTCCGCCAACCGGTCAAACCCAATACTGTCCCTGATATATATGATATCATCAATCTGTCTTGCCGCCGCCTGCACGGTTTTGTTGATATTCGCAGCCTCACAGTTTACCTGGCGGTTCACACTATTGCGCACATCTTTCAGTATCCTGACATTCTCAAGCTCCATCAATGCCAGATGTGCCTCCATGATATTGAGCAGTTCCACAATCTGGGAACCCTCCTTCACATAAAGGACAAAATATTTCTTCCGCCGTATCACCTTGGCTTCCACCGAAAACGAATGCATGATCTCCCGCATCCGCTCCGCTTTTTGCACCGCAGGAAAAACAATTTCGAAGTGGTATGCTTTTTCCGGATCCGAGAGCGATCCCCCCGCCAAAAAGCTGCCGCGCAGGAAGGCGCGCTTGCAGCAGGTATTCTGCACGATGATAGGATTTACGGTAAAATCCGCCGTCCCCATCCCCAAGCGCTCAAGTTTGATTGCCTCACAGACGCGCCGCACCCCGCTGTCCTGGTCCAGTACAATGCAGTAACCGTCCCCCTTAGTCCGCGCATGGAACTTTCTGGCCTCTATCCGGACATTTTCTATATTAAATATTTTTTCCAGTAATTCAAAATATTTTCTTGCCAGCGCCCCATTTTCCATGCAGACTGTAAGCCGCCTGACCCCGTCCCCGCCAAATTCCACCTCCCCGCAATTTAGCGTGACTGCCGCAAGTTCCGCCAGCATACAGTGCCTCGCCGTAGGAAAACGGTCAAAAAGCTCGTCCTTCACCTTTTTAGAAAACGACATGTCCTCCTCCGTTGCTATACCCGCGCGATATCGCGGTGGTCGGTCTTGACCCCGTACTCCGTTTTCGCAAGCCTTTCGCTCAGCTCATAAGCCACCGTGACGGAGCGGTGCTTTCCGCCTGTGCAGCCGACCGCGACGACCAGCTGGTTTTTTCCCTCCTCAATGTATCCCGGAATCAAAAAAAGCAGAATACTTTCCAGCCGGTCAAGAAATTCCGGTGCCATCGGTGAGGAGAGGACATAATCCCGCACCGCCTCACTCTGCCCGGTAAGCGCTTTTAAATCCGGCACGTAGTAAGGATTTTTTAAGAAACGCACATCAAACACCAGATCCGCATCCGGCGGTATCCCGTACTTAAACCCGAACGAAAGTACGGTGATAAAAAAATTATGGTAAGTGCCATTCTCCACAAAGATGTGATCCACCTGTGTTTTTAACTCCCGAACCAGCAGGTGGCTTGTATCCAAAATGTAATCCGCCCTTGATTTCAAAAATGCCAAACGTCTGCGCTCTTCCTCAATGCCGCGGTCAACCCGGTCAGTGCCGGAAAGCGGATGTGTGCGCCGCGTCTCCTTAAAACGCTTGACAAGAACCTCCGTCGAGCATTCCAAAAATAAAATCTCGTACGGGTAACCTTCCTTTAAGAGTTCCCCGAATACCTGCTCGACCCCGGAAAGTGCCTGGCCGCTGCGGATATCAATACCGAGCGCGATCTTACTGATGTTCGGGCTCTCCCGGATCGTCAGCCTCGCAAAGGTCGGGATCAGCGGAACCGGCAGATTGTCCACACAAAAATATCCCGCGTCCTCGAGCATCTTAAGTGCCGAACTCTTCCCCGCCCCCGACATACCTGTTACGACAACAAATCTCATCCTCATCCCCGTTCCTAAATGTTAAAAAAATTCGCCCAGCATGCGGATCTCCGTCTCCAAAAAAACACTGTATTTTTCCTGTACGGTTTCCTGTATCTTCGCGATCAGTCCCATCACGTCCCCCGCTGTCGCATTCCCGTCATTGACGATAAAACCACAATGCTTTTCTGATACCTTCGCCCCTCCGACCCGCAAACCTGCAAGCCCCGCATCCATGATCAGCTTCCCCGAAAAATATCCTTCCGGACGCTTGAAGGTGCTCCCTGCGCTCGGATATTCCAAAGGCTGCTTTTCACGCCGCCTTGCGGCAAGTTCCTCGATCTTGCGGCACTCCTCCACCGCGTCGCCCAAAGGAAAGGAAAAATCCGCATCAAGCACATAGAATTCTTCCTTCTGCAGGATGCTAAAGCGGTAGGAAAGCTTCAATTCCCCGGCTGTAAGTGTGACAATTTCCCCGCCAGGTCCTACTGCCCGGACACTCACAAGGAAATCCTTGATCTCCCCGCCGTATGCCCCCGCATTCATAAATACCGCGCCGCCGACGCTCCCCGGTATCCCAGCCGCAAACGCAAAGCCTGCCGCACCGCGCGACGCAGCTTCCTTCGCGAACATGGAGAGCAGCATCCCCGCCCCGACGCGTGCCGTAAGACGGTCTTTTTCCGGATAAAAAAGTATACTGTCCGCGCGGTCAAGCCGTAGCACAACCCCGCGGATGCCCGCATCCGAGACGAGCAGATTACTTCCGTTCCCAATCACAAAATACGGCATGCCCTCATTCCTGCACAGAGCAAGCACCGATGCGAACTGTTCTTTATCCGCACAAACAAAATAGTCTGCCGGACCGCCGATCCGAAACGTCGTATGGCGGGCAAGCAGCTCATTTCTTCGCACTCTGTCTTCACTTACAATCGCAACCAGCTTTCCATAAAAATCCTGCTCCACTGCATTTCCCGCCGTTTCCGTAAGATTTAACATCTTTTTGCAACCTTTATAGTTATATCATGATTTTATGCAAATGACCATCGTTTCATCCGAAGATTTTAATTTTTGTGCATAGCGCTGTGTTTTTCGCGTTTTTTCGTTTTTGATTCAGCATTCTGCCGGGGGCATGCCGAAACGTTTTTCTCCGCTTTTAGCACACCCCGCCCGCGCGCTCACCCGTTTACGACCAAGCGCGCGCTCCCGTAAATCCCGGCATCATTCCCGAGCTTTGCCAGACGAAACTCCTTGTTGCGCAGCGCAAAGAGGATGTTTTCATTGTAGTGCCTGCGAACCGCATCAAGCAGGATTTCCCCAGCGCGCGACACACCGCCGCCGATGACAAAAACCTGCGGGTCAACCGCCGCCGCCACATGGGTCAAGGCAAGCGCCAGGTACTCCCCGAGCATATCGACCAAATCACACGCAATACTGTCCTGTTCCTTCGCGCAGTCAAAAACGTTTTTCGCACTTAACTCCGGAAACTCCCGGAGTTTTGATGCCGTGTTGTCCGCGGCAAGGCGCTTTTTGGCCATTCGCACGATGCCGGTCGCCGAAGCATACTGCTCCAGATGCCCATGCCCGCCGCACCCGCACAGTGCATCCTCCTGAGGGTTTACGATCATATGCCCAATCTCGCCGCCCGCGCCGTTGCTTCCCGCGACGATCCTGCCGCCGATGATGATACCGCCGCCCACGCCCGTGCCGAGTGTTACCATGACAACATCCTCATAGCCGATGCCGCCGCCCTTCCACATTTCACCGAGCGCCGCCACATTCGCGTCATTTCCCGCCTTTACCGGGATTTTCGTCAACTCTTCCATCTGCCGCGCCGCAGGTGTGATATCCCAGCCGAGATTGGCGCATTTCAATACCACCCCATCCTCTGTCACAGGTCCCGGGATACCGAGCCCGATACCGCACACGTCATCCTTTCGGATTCCCTTTTCCTCGCATTTTGAAAGAATGGTTCCCGCCACGTCGGGAAGGATGTGCGCGCCCTTCTCCTCCCTGCGGGTCACAATCTCCCATTTTTCAAGAAGCTCGCCCTCCTTCGTGAAAAGTCCGCACTTTACGGTAGTCCCTCCGATGTCAATCCCAAAGATATACTGCCCCATCGTTTACTCCTCCTCATCCCCGCCGCTGTTTTTCATAAGATTGTTGGTCACACGCTTGTAAAGTTCCTGCGCCGCGTTGTAGCCCATCTTCTTCTGGCGGAAATTGACCGCCGCCGTCTCGCAGATAATCGCCAAATTGCGTCCCGGGCGGATCGGGATATTATGGCAGACAACCTTGTTGCCCAGAAATTCGGTGTACTGCTCCTCAAGCCCCAGGCGGTCGTACTCCTTATCCTTATCCCACTCTTCCAGGTTAATCACAAGGTCGATCGCCTGCGTATTCTTGACACTCTCCACACCGAAGAGCGTCTTGACATCCACGATGCCGATGCCGCGCAGCTCGATAAAATGCCGTGTAATATCCGGGGCCGTGCCGACCAACGTATCGTCGCTCACCTTCTTGATCTCCACCACGTCGTCCGTCACAAGACGGTGCCCCCTCTTTAAAAGTTCTAACGCCGCCTCGCTCTTTCCAATGCCGCTCTCCCCCATGATCAGGATCCCTTCGCCGTAGACATCGACAAGCACACCGTGGATGGAGATGCGCGGCGCGAGCTCCACGCAGAGCCAGCGGATGACTTCCGCCATAAACGAGGAGGTTGATTTCGCGGTGCGCAGGATCGGCACGCCGCACTCCACACCAATCTGTCTTATTTCCTCCGAGACCTCGATGTTGCGGCAGAATACAATGCATGGCATCTGGAAGCTCATCAGCTTGCGCATGATCCCGATGCCGTGATCCTTCTCCATCTTCTGCATGAACGCGTACTCCACATTCCCGATGATCTGGATGCGCTCCGAGTCAAAATAATCAAAGAAGCCCGTTAACTGCAATGCCGGGCGGTTGATCTCCGCCTGCGAGATCTTAATGCCCGAAAGATCAATCTGTGGCGTGCAGTTCTCAAGTGCCATTTTTTCTACCAGTTTCTTAAGCCCAACCGTATACATAACCAAATCCCTCCGTTCCTTGCGGCCATGCCGTCATATTGCTACTGAATCCGATCCGCGGCTGTCCGACAACAGCACCCTGTCCACAGTAACATCTTAATCTCATTTTAACACAAGCTTCACCGCTTGAAAAGGGGAACGAATATTCTTTTTATTTCTGATAGGAAGCCAGAGCATCCCGCAGAAGGGCATTGACCATGCCGGGGTCGGCTTTTCCTTTCAATTCCTTCATCATCTGCCCGACCAGAAAACCAAACGCCCTGTCCTTCCCGCCAAGGAAATCAGCAACCGACTGTTTGTTTGCCGCGAGCACGCGGGAGAGAGCCTCGCGCAAAAGCCCGTCATCCTGGAGCATGGTCAGTCCTTTTTCCTTCACATATTCCTCCGGGTCGGCATCCTCCATAAAAATCTTCCCAAAGACCTCCTTCGCCACCGTGCGGTTGATTTTCCCCGCATCGACCATGCCGATCAGCGCGGCAAGCTTTTCCGGCGCAAGGGCAAGCTCTTCCGCGTCCGTCTCCGTCTCCTTTAAAAGGCGCATGGTCTCGACCATCAGCCAGTTGGAAACTTCCTTCGGCTTGCCGCAGATTGCCACCGTCTCCTCAAAAATATCCGCCATCCTCTTTGCCCCGGTAAGAATTGCAGCATCGTAGGCCGGAATGTCAAATTCCTCCATATAGCGTTTCATTTTTGCATCGCGCAGCTCCGGCTCCCTCAACTTGATGCGTGTCAGCCAGTCCTCGTCAATCACAAGCGGCACAAGATCCGGTTCCGGAAAATACCGGTAGTCCTGCGCGTCCTCCTTCGAGCGCATCGCAAAACTCGTATCCTTGTTTTCGTCCCAGCGCCTTGTTTCCTGTATGACTTTGCCGCCGTTAGAAAGCACCTCGATCTGGCGCTTGCACTCCCCTTCGATTGCCCGCACGATCGCCTTGAAGGAATTCATGTTTTTCATCTCGGTGCGCGTGCCAAACGCCGCTGCCCCAACCTCCCGCACGGAGAGGTTGATGTCCGCGCGCAGCGATCCCTCCTGCATCTTGCAGTCCGAAACGCCGAGATATTTTAAGATCAGGCGCAATTTCTCCAGATACGCGATCACTTCATCCGCCGAGCGCATGTCCGGCTCACTCACAATCTCAATCAACGGTACACCGCAGCGGTTGTAGTCCACCAGCGTACAATCCTCCCAGGGGTCATGCACGAGCTTTCCGGCATCCTCCTCCATATGGATCTCATGGATACCGATCCGCTTCTTCCCGGTATCCGTCTCAATCTCAATCCCTCCGTTTCGGCAGATTGGCAGATAGAGCTGTGAAATCTGGTACGCTTTCGGAATATCCGGATAAAAATAGTTTTTGCGGTCAAACCTGCAATGCCTTGTAATCTCACAGCCGAGCGCAAGCCCCGCGGCGACCGCGAACTCCACCACTTTTTTATTTAAGACCGGCAGCGTACCCGGCATCCCCATACAGACCGGACAGCAATGTGTGTTCGGCAGCCCTCCGAACTGTGTTGTACAACCGCAGAATATCTTTGTTTTTGTCGCGAGCTCAACATGTACTTCAAGCCCGATTACCATCTCATAATTCTTCATTCTCCCTCACCTTCCGCCGCCGTACCGGCAGCCTTCATCCACAAGCCCCTTGCCGGCAGAACGTCTGACTTAGCACCTGCCGCAAAATGCCCCGCCCGTTTCCTGTTCATAGCAATAGGCCGCACGGAGGATATCCCGCTCCCCGAATGGCTTGCCGATCAACTGTAAGCCGATCGGAAGCCCCTGATCGTCACACCCGCACGGCAGGCTGATTGCAGGAAGACCCGCAAGGTTGACAGCCACGGTATAAATATCGCCGAGATACATTTTTAGCGGGTCGCTTAAACTCTCACCCAGTTTCATTGCCGTAGTCGGAGCAGTCGGCCCAAGGATCAAATCGCAATTCTCAAACGCACGGTCAAAGCTTTGCCTGATGAGTGCCCGCACCTTCAGCGCTTTGTTGTAGTATGCATCGTAATAACCGGAACTTAGGACGAACGCACCGATCATCATGCGGCGCTTCACCTCATCCCCGAACCCTTCCGTGCGGGTGCGCTTGTACATTTCCTGCAGATCTTTATGATCCGGCGCACAAAAACCGTATTTTACACCGTCGTAGCGCGAGAGGTTTGAACTTGCCTCCGCGGAGGCAATCACATAGTAAGCGGGAACCGCGTAATCGACGGCATCAAGGTCAAACTCCGACAGGAGGGCACCCTTTTCTTTTAGTACCTTCGCCGCCGCGAGAACGGCATCCGCCACCTGCGCGTCAAGCCCCGCCTGAAAATATCCTTTCGGTATGCCGATGCGCATCCCACGGACATCGCCCTTTAACGCACCCATGTAATCAAATCTATCCTGCGGCACACTTGTTGAATCCCGCCGGTCCCCGCCGCTGATCAGGGAAAGCAGCGCCGCACAGTCCGCGACATCCTTTCCGACCGGTCCGATCCCATCAAGTGACGACGCGTAAGCAATCAGCCCGTAGCGCGATACCGTTCCGTATGTCGGTTTGATGCCGGTCACCCCGCAGAACGCACTTGGCTGGCGGATTGAACCTCCCGTATCTGACCCAAGCGCAATGCCCGCCTCCCCCGCTGCGACCGCCGCCGCCGACCCGCCGGAAGAACCGCCCGGAACCCTCGTGATATCCCACGGGTTTTTCGTCACCCCAAAGTACGAGGTTTCCGTCGTGCTGCCCATCGCGAACTCATCCATATTCGTCTTGCCGAGCATCACCATACCCGCCGCCGTAAGGCGCTCCACAACCGCCGCGTCGTACGGCGGCACGAAATCCCCGAGGATTTTAGAGGCACAGGTCGTTCTCACTGCTTTTGTGCATATATTATCCTTCACAGCAACGGGCACACCCGCAAGCGGTGACGTGTACTGCCCGGACAGGATTCCTTCCTGCACCGCATCCGCGCGGGAAAGTGCTTCCTCCTTCCGCACAGTGATATAACAATGATAATCGTTCTCCTTCTCCCTGATCACTGCCAAATGTGCTTCTACCGCTTCCCTGACACTAACCCCGCCCGCCCGGATCTGTCTTCCGAGTTCGAGCGCCGTTAATTTTGTAATATCCATGTCCTATCTCCTCTTTGCCGGCGTTCCCACCGGATTCATGCAACATTTGTGCTGTTTCATCTGCTTCCGTCCTGCTTCATCTACGCGCATTCACTTATGCCGCTACAATGCCGCACCCATGCTGCATTCACTCCACCGTCTTTGGCACCAGAAACGCCCCGTCCTTTTTTGCCGGCGCGTTCGAAAGCAAATTCTCCCGCTCTTCCTTGTTTGTCACCTCATCCTCCCGGAAAACATTTTGCAGCGAAATCACATGGGACATCGGTTCGACCCCATCGGTGACAAGTTCATTCATTGTGTCGATGTATCCGAGGATCCTCCCGAGATCCTCCTTCGCCTTCTCCTGTTCCTGCGCGGACAGCGAAAGCTTTGTAAGTGCCGCCACATACGTGATTGTTTCGTCCGTGATCGTCATGTTAATCCTCCTATTTTTTCATTCTGCCTATGCCCCTTGGGATCTCCTTTCGCGGGGGATTTCCATCCCCCCTCTCCCGCAAATCCCCTCCGGCACGTTTTTTCGGTTGTGCCGTTTTATTCCTTGCCATCTCACGGCGTAAGGCGGTTCACGTCGCGCGGAAACATTGCCGTCTCCCTCACATTCCCCTCGCCGAGCAGCTGCATCGTCAAACGTTCCAGCCCGATGCCAAGCCCTCCGTGCGGCGGCATCCCGTACTGAAAGATCATCAGATACCCTGCAAAATCATCCGGCTCCATCCCCCGCTCCTTCATCTTATTCTTCAGCATCCCATAATCGTGGATGCGCTGCCCGCCTGTCGTAATCTCCATGCCGCGGAACAATAAGTCGAAACTTAAGGTAAACTTTTCGTCGGCCGGATCATCCATCGCGTAGAAAGGGCGCTTCCTGGACGGATAATGTGTGACAAACACGAAATCACTCCCGTACTCCTCCTTAAAATACCGTCCAATCAAAGCTTCCTCCTCCGGCTCCAGATCATATGGATCACGGATTCTGCGGCTGTATTTTTCCGCGGCAAGCCGTTTTGCCTCATCAAAACGAACCGATGGGATTTTGCCTGCCGAAGGAAGTTCAATCCCCAAAATTGCAAGCTCCCTCGCGTATTCCTTAAAAAGCAGCCCAATCGTGTAGGAGAGCATTGCCGTCTCCGTCTCCATGATCTCGGTAAAACTGTCGATATAACCCATCTCAAGGTCAAGCCCGGTATATTCATTCAAATGTCTTGCCGTGTTGTGCTTCTCGGCACACAACACCGGTCCCACCTCGAAAACGCGGTCGTAGACACCAACCAACGTCTGCTTGTAAAATTGGGGGCTTTGCGCCAGAAACGCGCGCTTCCTGAAATACTCAAGTTGGAATACATTCGCCCCGCCCTCCGCGTTACCCGCCACAATCTTTGGTGTTCGCACCTCCGTGAAATGCTCGGAAAACAGGAAATCGCGGAACCCCCGCACAATCCCCTCCTGCAGCTTAAAAACCGCCCTTTCCCTCAGGTTGCGCAGGGAGAGGGGACGCAGGGAAAGTTTTGTTTCCAGCGAAGCATTTAGCTTCCGCTTCGCAATCGGCAATGGCAGCGGCGCATCCCCCTCCGGTTCCGAAAGAATGTCCACGCCTGTCAGATGCAGCTCAAACCCATTTGGAGCCCGGCTTTCCGCCCGCACTACACCGCTTGCCTCAACGGCAGTCCCCTCCTTCATGGAACGAACTGCCAGAACCACTGCCCCTCCGGAATCCCCGTCCGCCACGCACTGCACCAGCCCGCCGTAATTGCGCAGCACCAAAAATGAAAACCCGCGCATGTCGCGCACGGTATGCACGGCACCGCGAAGCTTCACGGCGTTGCCGTGCATACCTTCCCGCAAAATATCGGCGATCTCAACCGTATTCTTCTTTTTTTGCCCTGTCACAAATTCCATAAACATCCCTCCATTCCTCTCATTTTATCTATTTGAATATGCATTCTATGTATGGAATTTACATTCTACACAAAGCATATTTTAATATCCGCAAAATGCAAAAAATCCCGGAAACCAAACCATGCCAATCGGCAAGATCAAGTTTCCGGGACGGGAAACCACAAAACTATCCATGTTCGTTCCCGCGGTACCACCCGCGTTGAGGAGCGTCTTCGCCCCTCCCCTCTTACGCTTAACGCGCGCCACGCGCTGCCCTATGATGCCCCTGCATGTTCAGGCCGCGGACTCCGGAGTGTTCCCTGCCATACGACCACATCAAAAGGCATGCTCTCAGTCGGTGACATGCCGTTCCTGTCGTCCAATGTGATACCTGCATCGCAGAGTCTCCTTCCCAGTCGATCAAACTCCGCCAAATCCCGGCGGACAAAATTTATGTTCACTACCTTAACACAAGTGCAGGAAAAAATCAAGGGGCAATTTATTTTTTTCTTTCGGCCGACATCCGTTTGCCGGATTCGCTGCTGCCCAGACATCCGCCCCTAAATCACAGACGGTTCCTCTTACTCCCCCCCGGCAGTTACAGGTCCGGCTTCCCGCAGGCATTAAAACCTGCGGAACCTCGCATAGCGCTCCTCGACAATCTGAACCGGTGTCTTGCGGTGATAGATCCGCAGAAATTCCAGTATTCCTTCGCGCAGTTCCTGTACGAGCGGTTCCATATTATCACGGTTTAACATGGCAGGTTCTTCTTCCTGCACTTTCTCTTCCCCTTCCACGGCATCGCCAAGATAATCCGAAAGTTCCCGCACACCATCCAAAGTTTCTTCTTCATCAGCCTCTTCTATTTCACCCGTTTCCTCCAGGTGCTCGCCAAATACCCGCTCGACAATATGCAGTTCCTTTAAATCCTCCGCCGTGATCTTCATCACCCCTGCCGCCTCGTCGGCACGCTTCCCGTCCTTCCAGAGGATGGAGGCAAAGCCCTCCGGCGACAGAATGGAGTACGTAGCGTTCTCAAGCATCCAGACCTCATTGGCAACCGCGAGCGCGAGCGCGCCGCCGCTGCCGCCCTCGCCGATAAAGATTGAGAGAACCGGTACTTTCAGAGCCGACATTTCGTAGAGATTGCGCGCGATCGCCTCCCCCTGTCCGCGCTCTTCCGCCTCGATGCCGCAGAACGCCCCCGGCGTATCGACAAAGCAGATGACCGGACGGCCAAATTTTTCCGCCTGTTTCATCAGGCGCAGCGCCTTTCGGTATCCGTCCGGGTACGGCATCCCGAAGTTACGTTTCTGGTTCTGCTTTAAATTGCGGCCTTTCTGCTCCCCGATCACTGTGACCATAATGCCGTCAAGGCGCGCGATCCCTCCCACGATCGCCCCGTCATCCCGGCACACGCGGTCCCCGTGCAGTTCCATAAAACGGTCAAAAATACCGCTGATATAGTCAATGCTGGTCGGGCGCTCGCTGCTCCTCGCGCGCTTGACCCGCTCCCATGCCGTCAATTCTTCCATGTCAAAAACCTCCCTGCCAGATCATTCTTGGCATAATCCACATTCCAAAACCCCATTTCCATCCACGCGGTTCCGGAAAAAGAATCCCTAATCAATCTCCAGTTTCTCCTGCGGCGATACCAACATCGCAGACATCCGCGCCACCGACGGCTTTTCGCCGCCGTTTGCCTCGATCAGGAACGAGAGCGTCTTGCGCATGCGTTCGCGCTTAACGATCTTATCCACAAAACCGTGTTCCAGCAAAAATTCCGCCCTCTGAAAGCCCTCCGGCAACTTCTGCCCAATCGTCTGTTCGATCACGCGCGGTCCCGCAAACCCGACCAATGCTCCCGGCTCCGCCAATATCGTATCGCCAAGCATGGCAAAACTCGCAACCACACCCCCGGTCGTCGGATCCGTCAACACCGAAACATAGTACAGCCCCGCGTCCGAATGTCGTTTCAGCGCCCCCGCTGTTTTGGCCATCTGCATCAGGGACACGATCCCCTCCTGCATCCTGGCACCGCCGGAGCTGCAAAAAATCACGGCCGGAAGCCTCTCCCTCGTCGCACGCTCAATCATCCTCGTCAATTTCTCCCCGACAATCTCACCCATGCTCCCCATCATGAAAGACGCCGCCATCACACCGACCGCGACCGGCATCCCGTCGATCGCCGCCTTTCCGGTGAGAACCGCCTCGTCAATCCCCGTCACCTGCCGCATATGCTCAAGTTTTTCAATATATCCGGGGAATTTCAGCGGGTCGGAAATCGGAAGCCCCGCGTCCCACTCGACAAAGCTCGCCTTGTCCACTACCATGCTGATGCGCGCCCGCGGCGGCACGCGGAAATAGCACCGGCAGTTCGGGCACATATGATAATTTGTCACAACATCCTCCGAACAGATGATCTCCCCGCACTTCTCACATTTCTGGAACAGACCGTCCGGCACCTGCGGCTCCGCGAACGCGTCCGCCAGATAATCCCCCTGTCCTGCCTTTTTGTTCTTCTCCGCCAATCACTTCACGCTCCCATCTCACCTGCCTGCCGTTCTCCCTGCCCCTTTTTTCTTTCGAGCAGGTTACCGACAAAGTCCGTATCAATCACCCCGGAAACAAACTCCGGCTCATCGAGCAGCCCCCGCTGGAAATCCTTGTTCGTCTCAATGCCGTCAATGACAAGTTCCGAAAGAACCCCCTTCATTTTTGCGACGGCTTCCGCACGGTCCGCACCCAGTGTCATGACCTTCGCCGCGAGCGAATCGTACATGGCCGGCATCGTGTAACCCGCATACAGTGCCGTGTCGATGCGCACGCCGTTCCCCCCCGGCATGTGGAATCCCCCGATCTTTCCCGGCGACGGCAGAAACCCCCTCTCCGGGCATTCCGCATTAATGCGGCATTCCAAGGCATGCCCCCTCAGCACGACATCCTCCTGCGCCAAGGAAAGTTTTTCCCCTGATGCAAGCTTTAACTGCTCCTTGATCAGGTCAAGCCCCGTCACAAGCTCCGTCACGCCGTGCTCTACCTGAATGCGCGTGTTCATCTCTATAAAATAATAATTTTTGTCACTGTCCAATATAAATTCAATCGTCCCCGCATTGTGGTAACCCGCCGCCCTCGCCGCACGTACCGCAACCCCGCCCATCTCCTGACGCAGTTTTTCGTCAAGCGCCACGGAAGGGGACTCCTCAATCATCTTCTGGTGCCTGCGCTGCACCGAACAGTCACGCTCCCCAAGATGTATAACATTTCCGTAATTGTCCGCCAGAATCTGAAATTCAATATGTCTCGCATGCTCAATGTATTTCTCGATGTACATGGAATCGTCACCGAAGGCATTTTTCGCCTCGGTGCTCGCCGTCTCGAACAAATGGATAAACTCCTCCTTGGAGCGGACAATCCGCATGCCCTTTCCGCCCCCTCCGGCGCTCGCCTTGATGATAACCGGGTATCCGAACGCGTCCGCGAGCTGCTTGCCGAACTCCGCGTCAAACACGGGCTCCGTCGTCCCCGGAACTACCGGCACACCCGCCGCAATCATCGTGTTGCGCGCCGCGGATTTATCCCCCATGCGGTCGATGATATCCCCGTCGGGTCCGACAAACGTAATGTTGCATCGCCTGCATAAATTCGCAAATTTTGAGTTCTCCGACAAAAAGCCAAAACCCGGATGAACCGCGTCTGCCCCCGAAGCGATCGTCGCACACAAAATGCGCTCCATCTTCAGATAGCTCTCGCGCGCCGGTGCCTCACCTATGCAGACAGACTCATCTGCCAGCTTTACATGCAACGCATCCTTATCCGCCCTGGAATACACGGCAACCGTAGCAATCCCCAGTTCCCTGCAGGCACGGATGATGCGCACCGCGATCTCGCCGCGGTTTGCGATCAATAACTTCTTAATCATGATGTTCCCCATTCCGGAATGCACCCTAAAAGCCCCCATATGCAGGGCGCACCCCTCAATCTGCAATGAAAAGACCGCCAAACATGCCGGACTGTGCCGGGAAAATAGACCATTCCCCACTGTAATGCCACGGTGCGCTAGCCGATCATAAACGTAATCTCACCCTCCGCGAATATTTTGTCCCCTTCGTAGGCCTTTGCCATACCGACCCCGACCGGTCCCTTACACTTGACAATGTCCACCTCCAGCGTGAGCACGTCGCCCGGCACAACCTTGTTGCGGAACCTCGCTTTGCTGACACCGCCGAAATATGCGGTTTTCCCCTTGTTCTGCTCAAGCGAGAGGCAGATGACCGCGCCGACCTGGGCAAGTGCCTCCATCACCAATACGCCCGGCATCACTGGTTCCCCCGGAAAATGGCCGACAAAAAACGGCTCATTCATGCTGACACATTTTCTTCCGACCGCGTGCTTGCCCGGCTCCAATTCATCAATCCTGTCCACCAAAAGAAACGGCGGACGATGCGGAATAATCTCCATAATCTCTTTGATTGTTAACATATATACCTCACTCATTCGTGCGCACTAACACAAGTTCATCCCCAAAGCCAACCATTGCTTTGTTTTCCACTAATATTTTTTCTACAATACCGTCGTACGGCGACTCGATCTCATTCATCAGCTTCATCGCCTCCACAATCCCGATGACCTGCCCCTTTTTCACCACGTCGCCGACCCGGATATAAGGTTCCGCATCCTCGCCGGACGCGGCATAAAACGTCCCGACCATCGGCGAAGTAATGTACTCCCCTTCCGGTTCCTTCGTCACTGCCTGCTGCTGGAAAACCGGCCGGGTCATCTGCATATGAGGCATAAACCCGGCAGCGGCCAGATCCGTCTGCGGCGGCAGCATTCCCTCCGGAGGGATCTGTCCCATCTGGGGCATCGGCGGCATCGGCGGTGCCAATCCCACCTGCGGTGCCAATCCCACCTGCGGTGGGATGACAAGTTCTTTCCCTTCTTTTTTGGCAGAAAATGTTACATGCCCCTTTCCGCCGTCCTCCCCCTCCTCGTCAAAGGAAACCTCAAACTCGGTCAGCTCGGAATCCGAGACTGCCTTGATCAATGTAAGAATCTCATCTATCTTCATGTCTTCCCCTTTTCTGTCAAACACCGGTTCCACATCCGCCCACACAAATCCCGGTTCCGGGAACTCGTGTTTTTCCTGCGGACCGACCGGTTTTATGGCACATCCCCTGCTTTAAACTTTCAAGTCCTGCCCTATATTCAGATTTTCTTTAAGAGCAGCACCGCGTTATGCCCCCCAAACCCAAGGGAATTGCTCATCGCATAATTCACCGGCATCTCGCAGGCTTCCCTGCAGTAATCAAGATCCATCTCCTCCTCCGATTCCGCAAGCCCTGCCGTTGCGTGCACATAACCCTCCAAGATTGATTTCACGCAGACGATAAATTCCACCGCCCCCGCCGCGCCGAGCAGATGCCCGATCATGGACTTGGTCGAGTTGATCTTCACCTTGTACGCGGCATCGCCAAATGCTTTCTTGATCGCGCGCGTCTCAAAGAGGTCATTTGCGTGGGTCGCCGTTCCGTGCGCGTTAATGTAGTCCACCTGCTCCGGGACGATACCCGCCTCATTTAATGCAAACGTGATTGCGCGCGCCGCACCGTCGCCGTCCTCCGCCGGCAGGGTGATGTGGTACGCGTCCGAGGTCGCGCCGTAACCGACAATCTCCGCATAGATCACAGCCCCCCTCGCCATAGCGTGCTCGTATGACTCAAGGACGACCACACCCGCGCCCTCCCCCATGACAAAGCCGCTCCGGTCCTTGTCAAACGGCAGGGACGCGCGCATCGGGTCCTCCGCGGAGCTAAGGGCAGTCAGGGCGCAGAAACCTGCCACAGAGAGCGGGGTGATCGCCGCCTCCGTGCCGCCGCACACCATGACATCCGCCTCGCCGGTCTGGATGGAACGGTACGCGTCACCGATGGAATTTGTCCCGGTCGCGCAAGCCGTGACTACATTGGTACATTTCCCGCGCAGCCCGTAAGCGATCGAAACATTGCCCGCCGCCATGTTCGAGATCATTAACGGAATCAGCATCGGGTTCGTGCGCTTCGGTCCCTTCTCCAGAAGCTTCGCGTGCTCACGCTCGATCGCCTGCATGCTGCCGATGCCGGAACTGACACAGACCCCGATCCGCGCGGTATCTTCCTTCTCAAGGTCAAGCCCCGCATCTTTGATCGCCTGTCCCGCCGCCGCCACTGCGTACTGGCAGAACGGCTCCATGCGGCGCGCCGCCTTTGCGTCCATGTAATCCCCCGGCTCAAAATCCTTGACTTGGGCAGCAACTTTCGCTTTATATTCCGCCGTGTCAAAATAAGTGATCGGTCCGATGCCCACCGTTTTCTTTTTTACATTCCCCCAGAATTCCTCCACGGAATTTCCGATCGGCGAAATAACTCCCATCCCTGTTACTACGACTCGTTTCATATATCCTCTCATTCTGCCGCCTGCTGGCGGCGCTCATACTCTGACCGGAAATCCCCCTACATATCCATGCCGCCGTTTACCTGCAGCGTCTGCCCCGTGATGTAGGACGCATGGTCGGATGCAAGGAACGCGACTGCCTCCGCGATATCCTGCACGGAACCGGCACGTTTTAGCGGAATCTGCGCAAGCATCCCTTCTTTGACCTGGTCCGGGAGTTTTTCCGTCATATCGGTCTCAATAAAGCCCGGAGCCACTGCGTTTACCGTAATGCCGCGCGAACCGAGCTCCCTTGCGAGCGACTTGGTCAGCCCGACCAGACCTGCTTTCGCCGCACAGTAATTCGCCTGCCCCGCATTGCCGATGATCCCGCTGATGGAGGAAATATTGACAATCCTGCCCCCCCTCTGCTTTAACATCAGCTTTGCCGCGTGCTTCATACACAAAAACGCCCCCTTAAGGTTGGTGTCAAGCACAGCGTCAAACTCCTCCTCGGACATCTTTAAGATCAGGTTATCTTTCGTGATACCCGCATTGTTTACCAGGATGTCAATCCTCCCAAACGCGGATACCGCCTCCTCAAACAGCTTCGCGATCTCCCCGGCGGACGCGACGTTCGCCTGCACGGCAACCGCCCTGCCGCCGTTTCCCGTAATCTCTGTGACCACCTCATCCGCGCGCTCCTTCGAGCCATTGTAATTCACCACCACCGCAGCGCCGTAGCGCGCGAGCGTGCGTGCGATCTCCCTGCCGATTCCGCGGCTGGCCCCGGTCACCAAAGCAACTTTACCTTCTAACATTCCAAGCACCTCCCGTCCCATACTTATGCGATGAGCGCGGAAAGCTTCTCCAAGTCTTCCGCCTTATCGATGTTGATGGTCTCCTTCGTGCGGTCGATCTTCTTCACGAACGAGGAGATTGTTTTTCCCGGTCCGATCTCCACAAAAACCTCCACGCCGTCCGCCACCATGCACTCCACGCACTGCTGCCAGCGCACGGACGAGGAAATCTGCCTTGCGAGCAGGCCGCGGATCCCGTCCGCCTCCCGCACATATTCCGCCGTCACGTTCGCGGCATACGGAAGTTTTGGCGTATGGATCTCGGTGTCCTTTAGCGCAAGGAGCAATTTCTCCCCTGCCGGCTGTAAGAGCGGCGAGTGGAACGGCCCGCTCACATTCAACGGCACCACGCGTTTTGCACCGCGCTCCTTTAATGCCGCGGATGCCGCCTGCACCGCGGAAATTTCGCCGGAGATGACAAGCTGTCCCGGGCAGTTATAATTCGCAACCGTCACAACGCCCGCCGTCTCCTCACATACCTGTTCCACGGCCGCCTGCTCCATACCGAGCACCGCCGCCATGCCGCCCACACCCTGCGGCACGGCTTCCTGCATCAGCTGCCCGCGCAGGCGCACAAGGCGGATGGCATCATAAAGGTCGAGCACCCCTGCCGTCACAAGCGCGGCGTATTCCCCCAAGCTTAAACCTGCCGCCGCCTGCGGATGGATTCCCATCGTCCCGATTTTTTTCAGCATCGCACCGATCGTCGTGATCATGGCAGCCTGTGTGTATTCCGTCAGGTCAAGCCTGTCATTTTCTTCAAAGCAAAGTGCTTTCATGTCCATGCCGAGCAACTCCCCCGCCCGGTCAAAAACTTCCCTGCTTTCCGGGAACTGTTCGTAGAAATCCTTTCCCATCCCCGCATATTGGGCTCCCTGCCCGGGGAATACAAACGCTATTTTCTTCATTCCCAAAACCATACCTTTCTAAAAATTATACCGCGCGCTTTTTCTTGTCCAAGAGAGCAAGGAACGAGAGCGCGATCAATGCCATTGTAAGCACTCCCGAAACAAAGCCCCACAGTGCCGCCGCGCGGCGTTTCACGCTGTGCACGCCATTGCGCAAGCGCTTGCCCATATCGGTGCGGATGGCTTCCCCCCACTCGTAGGAAAGCGGCGAGTGTTCCAGTTTCCTGTGCCTTGGACGCTTTTTTTCCTTTGCGGTCTCCACGGCAGATACCGTGATTCCCTGCACCCCGATCTGGGCAGATTCCACGGCATCGTCCCTGCGCCAGCTTTTCTCCCGGAAAAAGGCTGCAAGCCACGCAGTCTTCTTCCGCTTAAGATCCGCCTCCATATAATCGTCCGCCAAAAGCTCCACATCCAGATCACCCATCAGATCCACAAGCATTTCGTCTGTTCGGTCCATATGTTCTCCTTTCATAATTATTGGTTCCGCAGCCCTTCGAGTGCCTCTTTCCAGGCAACACAACCCATATACAAGCTCCCGGACCATGTTCCGGCATTGTAACGGGTCTGCACCGTATTCGTCCCATATAACCCTTTCTAACGCCATTTTCCGGGGCGTGTTTTTGTCTGTCCCACTCCGCCGCCATGCATCCCCATGCCGTCTTCATTCCGCACGGATGTGCGGGCTATGTACCCTCCGCTTCGCAAAAGGCTGCCCGCATTTTCCCCCGAAGCCTTGAGAGCTTCGTGTCCACCGCATTGACCGTCATCCCCATCGCCGTCGCGATCGTCTTTGAAGACTGAAGGTAAAAATATTTGCGCAGCATCAACTCCCGCTCCCTGTCCGGAAGCCCCCGGATCAGATTGCCAAGCAATCTTGCGCGCTCTTTGCGCAACACGGCATTTTCCACGCTTCCGGCAGCATCCGCCACCGTGTCCGAAAACTCGGAAATCTCCGCCCCGGCACGGTAATCCTCATGGCGTTTTACGTCGCGCAGACGGTTCAGTGCCGTGTTGCGCGCAATTACTTTCAAGTAAGTCACAAGCGATGCCCGCCCGAAATCAAATTTCTCCACATTGCGCCAAACCTTTACGTACGTATCATTGACGCATTCCTCAATGTCCCCGGCACGCTCCTTCAAGATCCCGGATATGATGTAGGTAAGAAGTTTCCCGTACTGCTGCGCCAAAATCGCAAGCCCCGCATCTTCCTGCCTTTTTATCAGTTCAATGATCTCTTCCTCCGTCATGGTGGCCTCCAAAGGCGCACCGCGCCTGCCTCAGACGGCAAAACCACGGTGCACATCCTATAATACACGTCAATTTATCATATCTTGCAGATTCTCATCACATCATTTACACTGTTATTTTCAAGGTCGGACGAAGTGACCACGATCAGCGTGCTCCCCTTCTTCACAAGCCCTGATTCCTGCGCTTTTTTTACGGCGTAATCAAACAGCGCTTCCGGCGTGTCCATACGGTCTGCTGCCACCGGCTTTACCCCCCAGGCAAGCTTAAGGCCGCGGATCCCTTCCTCCTCCATCGTCACGGCAAGAACCGGTGCCGTCGGCTTAAAATCCGAGAGCATTCGGGCCGTGCGCCCGGTTCTGGTCACAACAACGATCGCATCCGCCTCAAGATAACTTGCCGCGCTGTACGCCGACGCGCACACCGCGTTTGCTACCGTATGTTCCATCTTCATGTGGTCGCGGACAAAATAACGGCTGTAGTCAATGGATTCTTCTGTACTCTGTGCGATCTCCGCCATCGTCTTTACCGATTCTGCCGGGTACGCCCCTGCCGCCGACTCCCCGGAAAGCATGATGGCCGTCGTGCCGTCGTAGATGGAATTTGCCACATCCGAGACTTCCGCCCTTGTCGGCCGCGGGTTCTGCGTCATGGACTCCAGCATCTGCGTCGCGGTCACGACAATCTTCCCCGCCTCGTTGCACTTATTGATCATTACTTTCTGGATCGCCGGGATCTCCTTAAACGGAATTTCCACACCAAGGTCACCCCGCGCCACCATGATGCCGTCGCTCTCCATAAGAATCTCGTCCAGGTTCTTCACACCCTCACCGTTCTCGATCTTGCTGATGATCCGCATTGCCCCGCCGCCGTTATCTTTCAGGAATTTGCGCAGCTTGCGCACATCGTCCGCGCTGCGCACGAAAGATGCCGCAATATAATCAAACTTCTGCTCAATCCCAAAAAGGATGTCCTCTTTGTCCACCGGGCTTAAGTACGGCATCGGGATCACGACATTCGGGACATTGATACTCTTATGGTTGCTGATCTTCCCACCGTTAACAACCGTGCATACAACCTTCGTGCCCTTGACCTGCGCAACCTTAAGTGCAATCTTCCCGTCGTCGATGAGAATGCGCGTGCCCTCCGATACACTCTTTGCAAGTTTGTCATATGTCAGCCCGATGCGCGTCGAGTCGCCGGGTGTCTCCTTGTCCGTATCGAGCGTAAATGTCTGCCCCGCTTTCAGCATCGCACTGCCGCCCTCAAAATCCTTCAGGCGTATCTCCGGACCTTTTGTATCAAGCAGAAACGCGATCGGGATACCAAGTTCCCCGCTCACCTTCTGGACGCGCTCCTTGCGTTCCTTCTGCTGCTCATGCGTGCCATGGGAAAAATTAAACCTCGCGCAGTCCATCCCGTTCTGGATCAATTTGCGGATCATTTTTTCATCGTCCACCGCAGGCCCTAACGTACATATAATCTTTGTTCTTCTCATATTCTCCTCTTTCCCTCCGGCAAAGTCCCGCCGCCTGCCCGGTTTGTTTCCGTGCGCGGCACTCATATTGCCTTTGCTTTTTTTGTTCTGGGCTGTTATATTAAAAGTATACCCTTTTTGGTCCAATATTTCAATTACCGCCGCGCGTTTTTTATGATATTTTTACCAGAATGGGAAGTAAAAAAGAGATCGCCCGGCTTTTCGCGCGGGAAAGGAGACAAAAAATGACAAGAACAATGGATTTTCGCATGTCGCGGGAGGGGCTGATGAAAGTCGGCGACACCGTAACCCTCGCCGAATCTACCCTGAGTACACTTGCCGGAACGGTGTACTATTACACAATCATCCCGGCGCTCGCAATGTCCAACAACACCCCAAAGCCCCTGAAGAACCTGACGGGAACCGTTATCGAGATTGTACCTTACGGAAGCGAATGGACCGTCACATTGGCGCTCGAGGAACCGTAAAAGCTGCGCGGGGCACTGTGCCGGAGGGCATGATTTGCGCACCGTACCAAAAAAGCTGCACCGTATAGTGCAGCTTTTTTCATATACCAGATTCTTATAATTGCGTGCTAATATCCCGTGTGCAGCCGGCCGCCGCACTCCTCAGTCTGTGACCGAGATATCCCCCGACGTGGATTTGATCTCAAGGCTTGATCCTTCCGCCCCGTAGCGGTGGATACCGTTCGCCGCCTCGCGCAGATGCAGGTCATGATAACGGTAGCTCGTTTCCCCGTGGGTCGAGACTTTCGCGGCAAAACCCGCACCATTATTTTTCAAGTGGAAATGCACTTCCCCGCTCCGGGTATTCACGCTGGCTTTCGTGTCCCCCTCCTGCACAACGATCACATCACCGCTGCCGCTCGTCAGATTCATCTGGCCGATCCCGCCGCGGATGCTCATATCCCCGGAAGCTGCCGATGCCTTGAGCATCTGGACTGCAAGGCCGCTTCCCTCCAGGTCTCCGGAAGCAACCGTCATCAAAAGATTGTCCGACACGGCATCTTCCGCCCCTGCATCCCCGCTCATCGAAGAAACTTTCGCGTCCTTTGCCTCCATCTTTTTGACATACGCATCCCCGCTCATGCTCGACACGCTGACGATCCGTCCGCCGATTCCTGCGGCCCTGGCATCTCCGCTCATACTGGAAATGGCTGCCTCCCCAAACCAAACACCCTGTACATCGGCATCCCCGCTCATGGATTTAAACGCCGCCTTTTCCGCTTTCACATTGACCGCCCTGGCATCCCCGCTCTTTGTTGATGCCAGCACGTAGCCAAACTGTCCGTCCCGGATGGTCACGTCCCCGCTCATAGTCTCCGCCATGCATTTTCCTGCATTGACCCGGGAGAGCGTAACATCCCCGGACATACTTTTCAGCATCAGGGTACTGACCGCGGTATCCTTCATATTGATGTCACCGCTCTTCCCGTTTACCTCAAGCGCCTCCACCCATGCCGGAAGAAAAAGTTCCATGCGCAGGTCGGCATTCTCCTCAAATACCCCGCCCAAAATCGAAAAATGGTTTTTCCGTCCCGCTTTTTCGTCCCGCACGATGCTCAGGGTCAAAATCCCCTGCGATACCCTCCGCTCACAGCGGTAAAGGATTTTGCTGCCCGTGCTGCCCTCGTTGATATAGTGATAGGAAAAATTATTATCCTCCGACGCAGCGATCGCCACATCTGCCGATTTGCTGTCCAAAACAATATGGCGGATGCCCTCCTCCTTTGTGACGATGCCCCTGCATTCCGGCATATACTGCTCCCCTGCATCGTCCGTGTCATAATCATTGCTGTAACTGTACTTGGATGCCATCCCCCCGTCTTTGCGCATACTTTGGCCGCCGTCCGCACTGCGCTCACGCCGGTATCCTTCCGCCTCCGCTTTGGCATTTTCCTGCCGCCTGCGGTAATCTGCCATATCCTCCCCGGATCTCTCAAACTGGTTTCCCATCCAGTCACCAAATCCGGAAAATGCCTTGTTCAGCGCGCCGGAAACTTGGTTTAATACACTGTTTGTAATATTTTTCGCGCTGCTGATGATATTGTCAACGTCCACCTCTTGCGTGTAGTTACGGTATTCCGCCCGCTTCTGTTCCTCTTTTGCGGCGCGTTGGCCATCCATCTGCGCCATCTCCTTTGCAGCGCGTTCACTTTCCCTTTTTGCGCGCTCCAACTCTTCCTTCGCGTGCAGCATTTCTTCACACGCACGCTTCATCTCCTCACGAGCCCGCTCCAGTTCCCGGCTTTCCGGCTGCATATCCCCCTGTCCCGGGTTCATCTCCTCACGCTTGTGCAAACATTCCTCTTCCGACGGATCTGCTGTTGTCCGGTTCGCTTCCTCCCGTTTCCGGCTCAGCGGATCCGGGTCTGCGGTGCTCCCGGTATCCGGCCGGACATCATGTTCCGGTTCCTTTCCGGCACCCTCCTTCTTTCCCGGCACATTTTTCCCTGTCATAAACGCATGTAATTCTTCCTCAAACTCCTCGATGCTGCCAAGCTCCGCGATCACATCCCCCTCACTGCGTCCGGACTCCTTTGCCCGCTCAAAATGCGCCTCATAATCTTCCATGATATCCCTTGCCACTTCCGGCTCCACATTCTCAAGCGCCCTTGAGAGCAAATCCATATATTCTTTTCTTGTCATGACATCCTCCATTCCTGCATGATTTTATTCCAACCCGCACTTATCTGCCGGCGGGATTTTTCATCCGGTGCGCCGCACCGCATCCCGTCAGTTCCTGCATCCTCCCGTTTGGGCGGGCATACCATTTCCCCCGCACCGCATGATCCGTATTCCGGATACAGCTGCCCTTAAACTGTTTGCCTTACAAATTCCCGTCCTTCTCCTCCCCGGGCTTCCCGTCCTGCTGCGCAGGCGCATGGCTGGCTGTCGGCCGGAAACGTTTGGGATCCCACACATCATACTCTCCCAGCACGCGCGCGACGGCTTCCACAAACTCAAACCACTCACCCTTCAATCTTTTTTGGTATTCCCTGCCGCCCTCGGTCAGATGGTAATATTTGCGCGCAGGCCCTTCCCCCGACTCCACAAGATAAGTTTCCACGTAATCCTCGTCCTTCAGGCGTTTTAAGATTAGATATAAAGTTCCCGTCGCAATCACCATCTCCTTTGAGATCGCTTCGGTCAGCTCATAGCCATACTGGTCGCTGTCCACCAGTTTTGACAGCACACACAGCTCCAGCACTCCTTTTTTGAATTGTGCGTTCATCGTTTCTCCTTTCCTCCCGTATCCGGGAAACATTCTCCATGTACTGATTACATGTTACCACATACTATTCTATTTTGCAATATACTTTTCCAAAAAAAATATTATTTTTCAAAATTCTTGGTCTTAAAGGAGTGAAGATCTCAAAGGCTTGCTTTTCCCAAAATGAATTGTTATAATGCAAAAAAGGGAAAAAACAGGGAGTAAGGCTCATATTTTCCATTTCCTCCGGAGTACGTTGGTATCTGCCGGAATTATATTCTGCAAAGGAGATACAATCATGATCTACACCATAACCTTTAATCCCGCAATCGACTACGTCGTCCACACGGACAAAATGGCACCGGGAAAGATCAACCGTTCCAGATCGGAACAAATGTATTGCGGCGGCAAGGGAATCAATGTTTCCCTTGTGCTTTCCGAACTGGGGGTTGCCTCAAAGGCGCTCGGTTTTGTAGCCGGTTTTACCGGGCGGGCAATCGAGGACGGAATTGCCGGAAAAGGCGTGGAAACCGATTTTGTACACCTTACAAACGGCTGTTCCCGAATCAACGTAAAGATAAAGTCGGACGTGGAGACGGATCTGAACGGGCAGGGTCCAAAGATCCCGGAGGAAGCGGTCCAGAAACTTTACAAAAAACTCGAACTCCTCCGGGACGGGGACACACTGGTGCTCGCGGGCAGCATTCCCGGCTCGCTGCCCGACGATATCTACGAAAAAATTTTGGCGCGCGTATCGGACCGCAACATTAAAACCGTGGTTGACGCGACAAAAAACCTGCTCTTAAACGTGCTGAAGTACAAACCTTTCTTAGTAAAACCCAACAGCGATGAATTGGGGGAAATGTTTGGTGTCACACTTTCCCGCGGGGACGAGATTATTTCCTTTGCAAAAAAGTTAAAGGACATGGGCGCAGTCAATGTGCTGGTCTCCATGGCAGGTGAAGGGGCAATCCTGATCGACGCGCACGGCTGCGTCCACCGGTGCGGTGTCTGCAGGGGCGAGGTAAAAAACTCCGTGGGCGCGGGGGATTCTATGGTTGCGGGCTTTCTCGCCGGCATACAATCAGGTGACTACGGGTATGCCCTGAAGCTTGGCACCGCAGCAGGCGGCGCAACTGCATTCTCCGACGGGCTGGCAGAAAAAGAGATGATCTACAGGCTGTTGAAACAGCTATGACACGCCATTGTTTTCATCCCCGCTTTCCCTCAGCGTCCCCGCCATTGCATCTG
The DNA here is from genome assembly GCA_947053345.1 of uncultured Lachnospiraceae bacterium. GTDB lineage: Bacteria > Bacillota > Clostridia > Lachnospirales > Lachnospiraceae > RGIG4057. Next base: position 26,951 of record CAMRSM010000029.1, on the reverse strand, counting down.
CGAGTTCCATGACCTCCATCATTGCCACATCAGCGACATAGGCGCGCAGCTGCTCCATCTGCGGCTGCAGCTCCTTTGGCATCCGGCACTCCTCAAGTTCCTTTAACGCCGCGTCCGCTCCGTCAAGGTCAAAGTTTTCCATCGAACCGCGCAGTTTCATTAAAATCTGTGCCAATTCTTCCTTGGATACCTCGCGCTTCTCATTTTCCTGTGCCTGGCCGTACGGCTTTAAGATTGGTTTATAGGAGCGGTAACGTGCGAGGGTCTCCGGCGTTTTTTCGGCGATGGCGGAAAGATCCTGCGCGTTGCCAAGCTGTTCCAACTCAAGGAACATCCCCGAAAGTTCCGTCGCGCCGATCATGCGCGCCGTATTCTTTAACGCGTGCACCTCGATCGTAAAATCGCGCACCATGCCGTCCGCCAGGCATTTCTCAATCTTGGTCGCCTTCATGTCGATCAGCTTGTAAAAATCGCCGAGCAGGCTGATAAACAGCTCCCTTGTCCCGGAATTTTTGATCCCCTCGGCGACATCAAGCCCCTCAATCTGCGGAAGTGGCTCCATATCCTGCTTTTTATCCCCACGCCCCTCCGACACCGTATCTTTCGTCTGTTTTTTGATCTTTTCCTTCGGAAGCCAGTTCTTTATTTTCGCGCAGATCTCCTTCATCTCGATCGGTTTTGCCACAAAGTCATTCATACCTGCCTGCTTGAATGTCTCCCTCGCGCCGACCACCGCGTTCGCCGTCAGCGCAATGATCGGCACGGTCTTAAAGTATTCCTCCTGCCTTGCACGCAGGTGCCCCGTCGCCTCAACACCGTCCATCACAGGCATCATATGATCCATAAAAACGAGGTCGTAACGGTTCTTCTCGATCATTGCGATGGCTTGCTTCCCGCTCTTTGCCGTCTCAATCTGCATCATAAGCGGCTGCAAAAGGCCGGCCGCCACTTTCAGGTTCATTTCATTGTCATCCACGATCAATATTCTTGCCTGCGGGGCAGTAAAATTCATAAAATCATCCGTCTGGTCAAATCCACCAAGCTCCTCATGGTTTAGTATCTGGCAGAAATTCAGGCTATAAAGCGGTTTGTTTACGACCAGTGCCCCCTGTGCCTCCACATTCTCCGTCATCGGATTCTGAAGGATACAGATGGTTCCCTCCTCGGTCTTTGCGGAAAGAATCTCCGGGGCAAGTTCCCGGTACGCCGCGCCGTCCGTAAAGAGGAAGTCCGCCGCGAAATATCCCTCCTCCTTCGCCTGCCGGTACACTTCGTCATACTCCATATAGAACATGCCGTAATCGTCCGCGAGCTTCTTTAATACCGCCGACATGTCATCCGACATAAAATAACCCGAAACGGCCTTCCGCGCACGCCCCTTCAGCCGGGCGGCAGGCAGCTCCTCCACAGCTTTCTGACGGACCGTGAAATAAAACTCACTGCCCTCCCCGTAGGTACTGCGCACACCGATTTCCCCACCCATCAGCTCCACAAGCTGCTTGGAGATGGAGAGCCCCAGCCCGGTTCCCTCCTTGTTATGGTTTTTCTTCATATCAACCTGCTGGAAGGACTGGAAAAGCTTTCCTAAATCCTCCTCCCGGATGCCCTGCCCGGTATCGCGCACGGAAACGGAGAGGATCCATTCCTCCCCCTCGCGTCCCGCCACCTTGACCGAAAGCTTTACGTAGCCCTTCTGCGTAAATTTGACTGCGTTGTTCGCGATATTGATGATGACTTGGCGCAGGCGCAGGGAATCCCCGTAAAGCTTTTGCGGCAGCATCGGGTCGATGTCATACAAAAGTTCCACATCCTTTTCCCCGATGCGGTTCAAAAAGATCATCGAAAGGTCGTTCAGCATGGACATCGGCTCGTACTCGTCATTCACAAGCTCAAGCTTTCCGGACTCAATCTTGGAGAAATCAAGGATATCATTGATGATCGTCAGCAGTGCGCTGCCGGAATTTTTGATGTTCGCCAGATAGCCCCTCTGCTGCGCGCTCATTTCACTGCGCAGCAAAATCTCCGTCATCCCGACGATGGCGTTCATCGGCGTGCGGATCTCATGAGACATATTCGACATAAACGCAGACTTTGCCTGGTTCGCATCCTCCGCTTTTGCCTTCGCTCCCTTTAGTTCCTCCACAAGCCGGTGTGTCTGCGTCACGTCCATCAAAAGCAGGCAGTACCCCTGCACGGATTTCCCTTCCCTCAGCGGGGTAATCGTCTTTTCATAGCAGCGCTCCCCTTTGTGATATTCCGTCTGGTCCGTGATGAAAAGTTCATACAGTTCCCTCGGTATGCGTTCATTCTTGCGCTTCTCACAAAGCTCCGGGAACAGTTCCTTGGCGTAGGCGTTCGCGTCGAGGTATCCATACATGCTGTCCGTGATCAGGAAGATGTCCTGCATATGCTCAAACATCCAGTTGCGCCCGGCATCCGCCACGTTAAACAGCTCACCCCTGACCACACTCAGTATGATGAGCAGGAGTGCACCCGAAGCGCAGAACGGCAGGATATCAAACGTTATATCTTCCACAAAAAGATAGATCGCCATCGCAAACATAACGATGATCTCCGATGCCTCCAGACGGATCAGCGCCATCTTTTCTTTGCGGACATGGGTTCTTCGGATGCGCACGATGGTATAGCCGACCAAAAGAAGAAGGGCAAAGCAAATTATACTGTACTGGATAACATAGAGCACGCCCGGCTTGATCCGGAAAACATGAAGCGCCCCGTCCTCCATACCCCCTCCCTGGATACCGCTCGCAAACGGCATTGTAAAGTCCATCTGCTCCAGATCAGTATCCTGGAAGATCATTTCCCTGTGCTTATCATCCCAGAGCACAAAAATCTCAATGGCCTGTAAGATGCCCCAGATCCAGAACGGCCAGTGCGGATAGCGCAGCCGGAAATAATCTATCAGGAACAGGATGAAAAACGCGTAAAAAATCGCGTTCCCCAGATACTCGACCTTTAACGCCACCATCCCTGATTCCGGGTTGTTCATTTTCAATATCAGAAGATATCCGGCATTCACGATGATACAGCCCACGCTGGATAACATCAGGTCACTTCCCGCCCGCCCGGAATCCTTGCGCAAAAGGATCATCAGACCAATCAGCGGAACCAGCATGCCCACGTATTGTATATACGATACCAACAACTCTATCGCCCCTCTTTCCCTATGCTATGCGTCGAAATCAATCCGGTAATCCCGCTCCCCCGTGTGGATGGTCATAACCGAAAGGTTAAAATTGTCCTCCATTACCGAAAGCTCATATTCATACCAGATTTCATCCCCCGTCTTCGACATCAGGATGTAGGTTCCTTCCTCTTTATCCCCGATTTGGTCGCAGATATCCTCATAAACAGCAAACCCATCCACCTCACCGGGATAACCCGCAGCGCGTATTTTCTCCTCAATCGCACGGTATAGCTCTTCCATCCTGTCCTCCTTTTTGCAACCGCGCCACCCCGCCCTAGATGAGCGGCACGGCTTTCCCCGCGATATCCCCCGCCTTTTTGTAAATGCTTCCCGGGCCGACGGTGCCGCGCACCGACGAAAGCGGGTATACTGTGCTCTGTCTGCCAATGACCGTTCCCGGATTGAGTACCGCGCCGCAGCCTATCTCCACTTGATCCCCAAGGATCGCCCCCATTTTCCTTAATCCTGTCTCGATATCCGCATCTTCCGCATGGATAAACACCAGCGATTTGTCCGACTTAACATTTGAAGTAATGGAACCCGCACCCATATGGGACTTATAACCGAGGATGGAATCCCCGACATAATTATAATGCGGAACCTGCACCTCATCGAAAAGAATCGCATTTTTCAATTCCGTTGAATTTCCGACGACTGCGCCCGCCCCGACAAGCACATTGCCCCGGATGTAGGCACAATGACGCACCTCCGCCCCTTTCCCGATGATCACCGGCCCGTTGATGCAAGCAGTGGGCGCGACCGTGGCATCCCTCGCCACCCAGATATTCTCCCCGCGCTTTTCATACTCTTTCTCGGAAAGTGTTTCGCCGAGTGCCACAACCATCGCCCCGATGCCGGGAAGCGCCTCCCAGGGGTAGGTAAAACCGCTAAGATACTCTCCCGCCAAGCTCTTTGACAGATCAAACAGACTTTTGATTTCTAATTCATCCATGTGAAAAAACTCCTTTCTTATATGAAAAATCATTAAATATCCTTACAATACCTCTGCCCGGTCATATGCCGCTTCAGAAGTTTTGCACCTTATTTGTAGTTCTCCGCGGTCTGTGCGAAACAACGGCCTAACTGCCCCTGGTTGTTGGCCGCCTTCACGGCATTGGTCAAACGCCCGACAAAGTCCTCCAGTTTTTTTAAATATTCCCCGCGGCTGATCGTTCCCTCCGCAACATAGGTCAGACCTTTCTCCCAGCTTGCGGTCAGCTCCGCATTTAACAGCGAACGGATGGAATTGTTTACGACCTCATAGATCATTTCCCCGGTCTGTGTGGGCGTGATGATCTGCGTCTTTTTATTCAGGCCGAGATAGCTGATCTTTACCAACTTGTTCAGGATTTCCGCGCGCGTCGCACTCGTGCCGATGCCGCTGCCCTTGATCTGCGCCCGGAGTTCTTCGTCCTCGATGAACTGCCCGGCGTTCTCCATCGCAAGGATGATCGAACCGGAATTGTAGCGTTTCGGCGGTGCGGTCTCGCCCTCACGGATCGTAAAGCCGGTCACGTCAAGTTTCGCACCTTTTTTTATGCCCTTGACAATCTCGAAAAAATCTTTGCCAAAACTCTCCCCGTCCGGCTCGGCAACGGGAGGCGGGCTGCCGTTTACGGGTGCTGCACCCGCCGTGGCATCCCCGCTTCCCGCATCGTTTGCCCGCGCCGGAGTTTGTTCTGCCGTGGGCTGCAGCCCTGCCTGGCCTGCATCCCCTGACACAGCCTGCCCTCCCGCGCTGCTCCCTCCTGCGGGTGCTGCCTCTGTCCGGCCTGCATCCCCTGACACAGCCTGCCCTTCGGTACTGCCGTCCCCCCCCGCGGATGAATTTCCCGCCTGCGCCGGTTTTCCGGCGTTTGCGACCTTCAGATACCCTTCCTCCGCCAGCACCTTAAAACTAGCAAAGAAACTCTCTGTATCAATCTTAATGGTCAGCGAAACTTTCTGATAGACTGCGGGTGGATAAAAAATGCCAAGAAACCGCTTTGCGATCGCCACATATACGCGCTTGGCAATCACCGGAAGCCCCGGAAGTGCCGAAAAACCCTGCCCGGTCGGGATGATAGCATAGTGGTCCGTGATCTGCTTGTCATTGACATAGCGGGTCTTTGCGATATTCTTGTAGGCATCGCCCGCAAGGATTTCTTTTGAAAACGGGGCAAACTGCGAAAGCTGCCCCATGCCGCCAATATTTTTATGTATCTCCTTCGCCACTGCCGTTGAGAGCACACGGGCATCGGTACGCGGGTAAGTGATCAATTTCTTTTCATACAGTTCCTGCGCGATCTTTAACGTCTCATCCGGACTGATTTTGAACAGCCGGCTGCACTCGTTCTGTAGTTCCGCCAGATTGAACAAAAGCGGCGCATTTTTGTTCTCCTTTTTCTTCTCAATCGCCGCGACCTGTCCCGTAAGCCCTCTTGCCTGCGCGTCAAAAACGGCTTCGTGGCCGGTCTTTCCGTTTTCCGTCACCTCGCGGTAGGAAACCGGCTGCCCAAGCAGCGCTGCGATCAGTTCTTCGGCATCTTTTTTCTCCCTGAAACCATTTTCCTTGTAGAGTTTTTGTGACCGGAAATATTTTGAACCTTCCACCGCGCGGAACTCCCCCTCAAACCGGTGTCCCTGCACAAGAAATCCTGCCATCACACGAAAGAACGGGGTCTTTACAAACGCCCGGATCTCGCGCTCCCTGCGCACGACCATACCCAGCACACAGGTCATAACACGCCCAACAGAAATTGCCGCCCGCTTTTCGGATTTCAGGAAGTTGCTCACTGCATAGCCGTATTTTAACGTCAGCACGCGGGAGAAATTGATCCCCATCAGGTAATCTTCCATCGCGCGCAGGTACGCCGCGTCGGAGAGATGGTCATAATCCGCGAGCGGCTTCGCGCCTTTGATGCCGCGCAAAATCTCTTCCTCTGTCTGCGAGTCAATCCAGACGCGCCGCTTATCCTTGCTCGCCGGAACACCCGCCATCTGATCCACCAGACGGTAGATGTATTCCCCCTCGCGCCCGGAGTCGGTGCAGACATAGATCCGCTCCACATCCTCGCGGTTTAAAAGCCCCTTCACCGTATTATATTGCTTGTTGACGGACGGGATCACCTCATATTTAAATTCGCCCGGCAAAAACGGCAGCGTCTCAAGCGTCCAGCGCTTTAATGCCGGGTCGTAAACCTCCGGATAGCTCATCGTGACCAGATGGCCCACACACCAGGTCACGACCGCATCCTCCGCCTCCAGATACCCGTCCTTTTTTTTAAAATTGCGCTTCAAGGCCTTCGCAAACTCCTGCGCCACGCTCGGCTTCTCCGCAATGTATAAAAATTTACCCATGAAATACCAGCCTTACATTTTTCTTCCCTTTTAGGAAAGTTTCCCACTGCATAATGCATCTCCTTCAACACAATTACTGAATTTGCGGACGCTTAACAATTCCCCCAGTGAGAAACTGTTAATCAGCCATCGATTGAAAAATATTGTAAATCTTCGAATTCATCATCCAAAAATTCAAAAGTAAAAATGTGTGTATTATCAAATGATTGTTCTAAATAATTTACCCGCCCGTTATCATAATCAATAACCGGCTTACCCAGCTTCTCTTTTATTTTATCAGCACTATAATCACCAAAAACTTTTATAATATCAGGCATCATAAACTTTATGATCGAATTTAAATGTGTCTCATATTTCTCGGATAATGCTTTTACCTGTTCCAAATAGCCTTCCTCCGGTTCTTCCTCCCAGGCAAAAATCACTCCATTATACTCAAACGTAAACTGCTCCAACGCTTCGTTAAATTCCATAACAGCTTCCCTCATAAATCCAATCCGTATATTTGACTGCCAAATATTTGTTTCCGGCCGCAATGCAGGCTTATAGGCTGATTTCAACTGATGCGCAGTTCCAAAAAAGGAAGATATTTTTAAAACAGCCCCATCGCAGAGAGAATGAGTGCCGTTCCGCCAATCAAAATGATCATCCCGAGCATGACCATCGACTGGCCAAGCGCCGCCCCCTTCTTGTTTCTCTTCATCGCCTTAAGCCCGTTCGCCATATTCATAAACCCCGCCGCCCACACGGCGATCAGGAGCGCGATAAATGCCTGGCTGATGAAAAATATGAGCAGGGCGAGGAGCAGCACAAACCCGGCAACGACATTGATGCCATCCAACAGCAGCTTATTGTCCCTGATTTTTTGTAAAAATTTCCTCATGGAATCCCCCGTTTTCCAAAGCGGACTTACGGGCGGGTGAAAGGAAATGCCCGCATATCCGCATTCCTACTGATTTCCAAGCGTCGCCACCATCACGGCTTTGATTGTGTGCATACGGTTCTCCGCCTCATCAAAGACAACATCCGCATATTTTTCAAAAATCTCCTCCGTCACTTCCTTGCCCTTAACCGCCGGGAGGCAGTGCAAAAAGATCGTGCCCTCCTTGCCCGTTTTTGCCATCAGCTCTGCATTGACCTGATACGGGGAAAGCAGCGCGATACGTTCCGCCGCCTTGTCTTCCTCGCCCATCGAGCACCAGACATCCGTGTAAATGGCATCCGCGCCCGCAACCGCGGCAAGGTCGTCCGTGATTGTGATCCCGCCGCCGGATTCCTGCGCGTACTCCTTGCACGTATCTACCAGCCCCGCGGTCGGCCACAAACTCTTTGGCGCAAGAATCACAAAATCAAGCCCCATCTTTGCCGCGCCGATCATCAGGCTGTTCGCCATATTGTTCCTGCCGTCGCCGACAAAGACTAACTTTAAGCCGGCAAGCTTGCCGAACTGTTCCTTCAATGTCAAAAAGTCTGCCAAAATCTGCGTCGGGTGGTACTCGTCCGTCAGCCCGTTCCAGACTGGGACACCGCTGTATTTCGCAAGTTTCTCCACCGTATCCTGCGAAAAACCGCGGAACTCAATGCCGTCAAACATCCGCCCTAACACGCGCGCGGTATCTTCCACGCTCTCCTTATGGCCGAGCTGTATGTCTTCCCTGCCAAGATATTCCGCGTGCCCGCCCTCATCAATGCAGCCGATCGTGAACGAGCAGCGCGTCCTCGTGGACGGCTTCTCAAAAATCAGCGCAATATTCTTGCCCTTCAAGCTGTTCCCGGTAATCCCCTGCTTCTTTTTTGCTTTCAGATCGGCAGCCAGATCAACCATGTACATGATCTCCTCCGGCGTAAAATCTTTTAATGTCAGAAATGAACGTCCTTTTAAATTCATGGTCTGCCTCCTAATGTATTTTCTTTGCGGCTGCCGCTTGGTTTTCACACTGCGGCGCTCTTACCGTACTTTCCTAACAGTCGGTCTTAAAGCTTTCCGGACTGTTTATCTTATAATAATAGCAGTCTTGCCGCCCTCCGTCAAGCGCTTTTCCACTTCTTGCGTTTCCTGTGCCCGGCCATACCAGGTGCAAAGCTTTTGTTTCGGTTGGCCAGGCGGCAGGGCAATCCGGACAGAAAACGGCATATGGAGGTATTTTCCCTCTATATAAAGAAGAATCCCCGGCCGCTACCCTGCGGTTCGGGGATTCATTCTTTTTCCATGCGGACTTATCGCTTCTATCCATCGTCCGGCATATGGCTCATGCAATTTCGAATTATGTAAGACACCTCCTGCCTGCCGCAGCGAAAACTTGTTGACCGCCATGCCAACTACATAACTCCCGACTTTTCAACTGCTGCCTTACTGGGGAACACACCAAACAGGGGCTTGACGGTAACATCTGCCGCCAAGCCCCTGCTGTCATCACAGAATATCAGAATCTGCCGAAAGAATTTTGATCCCGCCGCCATACCACGGCAGTCTGCCGTATGGGATAATCTTTGCCTGTCGGGCGCTTATTTCGCCAGCAGCAGCATGATCTCATTGCTGCGCGCGATAAACTTCGACATTGCCTCCGGGGCAAGCGGCTTGTGGCCAATCAGCGCCAAATCATAAAGCTGCTCGCAGAACATCGGCACGTGCTCCCCGTCCCCGTGCTCAAACACATACTGAACCAGCGCGTTGTTCGCGTTCAAAATCAGTGTCTCCTCGTTTGCGAACATCGTCGGATCCATACCGTACATATTGTACATCTTCATCATATCCTGCATCCGGCGGCTCTCCTCCGAGAGCGTCACCATCGAGGAAATCTTTGCGTCTTTCAGCTTTTCTACCTTCACGGTCAGCTTTTCCCTGCCAAGTACCTTGCGGAACAGCTCTGTCAGGGTATCGGTCTCCTTTTTCAGTTCTTCCGTCGCATCCGCGGAGACTTCCTCCTTGAAAGTGTCGGTCAGATCGGCATCAATGCGCTGGAAACGGATCTTGTCGTTGCCCTGTTCCAGCTGGCTGATGAACGGCTGGTCGATATTGTGCGTGAGGATGACCGCATCGATGCCCTGCTCGGTGAACATCCGGATATACTGACCCTGCTGTTGTTCGTCCGTCACATAGTAGACAATATCTTTCTCCGGCTCTTTCTTCCCGGCATCCCCGGCAGAATCTTTGTCTTTTCCATCCCCGCCTTCTGCCTCTGCGCCGGACTTATCATCCTGTTCTGCGCCGTTTTGTGCATTCCCGCTGCTGCCTGCGGCTTCGGCTTCCGCCAGTCCAGCACCTTTTGTCTCCCCGCCATCGTCCTGTGACGTTCCGGCATCCGCTTTTTTCTTCGCCGCGTCCAGATACTCCGTCAGCGTCACATACTTCTTTTCCAGATTCTTATAGATGATATAATCCTTCATCTTATCACGGAACTTTTCGTCCTTTAAACAGCCGAACTTAATGAACGGGCTGATGTCGTCCCAGTATTTCTCGTAACTCTCGCGCTCAACCTTGTACATGCCGGAAAGCTTGTCCGCGATCTTTTTCGTGATGTAATCCGAAATCTTCTTTACAAAACCGTCGTTCTGCAGCGCGCTTCTGGAAACATTTAACGGCAGGTCCGGGCAGTCAATCACACCCTTTAAGAGCATCATGAATTCCGGGATGACCTCTTTGATATTGTCCGCGATGAATACCTGGTTGTTGTAGAGTTTGATCGTGCCCTCAATGCTGTCATACTCGGTGTTGATCTTCGGGAAATAGAGAATGCCTTTTAAATTGAACGGGTAATCCATATTCAGGTGGATCCAGAAGAGCGGCTCCTTGTAATCGTGGAACACATTGCGGTAAAACTCCTTGTACTCCTCCTCGGTGCACTCGTTCGGGTGCTTTGTCCACAGCGGAGCCGTATCGTTTAACGGCTTTGGCCCTTTCTTTTTCTTTTCCTTTTCAACCGCCTCTGCCTTGCCGTCCTCGGAAACCTCCGCGTCGATCACATCCTCGTTCTCCGCGCTCTCGTCCGTTTCCTCTTCTTCCTCGTCCTCCGGCTTTTCCTCCACGGTCTCATTCTTAAAATAAATCGGAACCGGCATGAAGGAACAATATTTCTCGATGACTTCCTTCGCGCGGTACTCGTTCGAGAACTCATAGCTGTCCTCGTTCAGATAGAGCGTGATCTGCGTACCGCGCTCCGCCCGGTCGCCCTCACCCATCTCAAAATCAATGCCCTCCTCGGATTCCCAGTGAACGGCCGCCGCACCCTCCTGCCAGGAAAGGGTGTCGATCGCCACCTTGTGCGCCACCATGAACGCCGAGTAAAATCCAAGGCCGAAATGCCCGATGATCTGATCCTCGTTCGTCTTATCCTTGTACTTCTCAAGGAATGCCGCCGCACCGGAAAATGCAATCTGGTTAATATACTCCTTCACCTCATCTGCTGTCATACCGACACCGTTATCAATAAACTTGATCGTCTTTTCCTCCGGATTGACCAGCACGCGGATGCAAAGTTCCTCACCCTCCGGGATGCTATACTCGCTCATCAGCTCCAGCTTTTTTAATTTCGTCACCGCGTCGCAGCCGTTTGAGATCAGCTCGCGGAAAAAAATGTCGTGGTCGGAATACAGCCACTTTTTGATGATCGGAAATATGTTTTCTGAATTGATCGACAAACTGCCATGCTCTGTGTTACCCATGAAAATCACTCCTTTTTTATCATTTCAGACGTTTCCGTCCGGTTTTCGATACGAATACTATACTACGCTCCCCTCCAAATGTCAACAAAAAATTAGCACTCATTTCGGTTGAGTGCTAATAATTTAGAGTTTTTTAATAATTATCCTGTTTGCCCCATTCCTTTCACATTTCATCGAACACAATCCCGTGCTCCGTCAGAAATTTTTTCACCCACCCGTCAAATTCCCGCTCAAACATTTTATCCATTACAAAGCTGCAAAAACCGACCCCGGTGACGACCATCAGCTCACCTGCCTGGAATTTGATGTTTAAATATGCCCCGGCAATCTCCTCCGCGTTTAGTTTTGCCCCGGAATCCACAAGCACCGCCTGTACTTCCTCTTTCCTCAGCTGCAGCACCAGATTCACGACCTGCGGTGTCCTCGTTCCTTTGATCATTGCAAAAGCCAGCGGCTTGAGCTCCTCCCACAGCATAAAATCCGGTTCGGCAAGTTCCTCCAGTTCCTCTTCCGTATAAAAATCATGGCTTCGGTGCCCGTTGATCTGGAACCCGGCCGCCGTCTGTATCTGCCCTTCCCGCACGGTGAAGCGGTCAAAATCATCCTTCTGGAATAACTTTGCCATGAAATTTTTCACTTCCCTGATCTGAAATGCAACCATATGTAATTCCTCCCCATTCATTCGAAATCGCACGTATGCCAAAAATTATCTTTCCCGGCAAGGTACTTTTTACCCGCCAAAATCTCCTGGTGCTTTACCGATGTATGTTTTGCCCAATTATTGGCAGGCATTGAAAAGTGAATAATCCTATTAAAAATCGCAATAATAATTGTCACAATGAAATCCGGCCGGATTTCTTGTTTCAATAAATGTAAGCGTAACAGCAAACATTATTTTATCCGAAAGGAGTGATCTTCATGAGAGCAAGCGAAACCACCTACGAAAAGGTTGCTGAAAACTGCAGTGCTTTCGAGCCCAAAAAGGAAGCGGAGCGCACCACCAACAGTACTTGCGAGTCCTGCCGCTGCAATGTCTCCTGCACAACCTGCAAGTATTTTGACCGCGACGAGCACTGCGTCCTTGACCTTTACGACCAGATCGTCAAGGATCACCACTTCGAGTAAGACAAAAGACCGGAACTGCACCCATGCGATTCCGGTCTTTCTTTTTGCGCTTCTCCCGCTACATGTACGCAAACGCCCATAACAGCAGAAGATGTACCGGGTAAAAGGAGTAAAAGGCATATTTTACCTTCGGTCCTCTTTTCCCGCTGTACATAAAGATTGGCAAAAACGCCGCCAGCCCCAACAATTCAAACCGGTTGATAAACAGAACCATCACTGCCGCCGCCCCCAAAAACAAAAACAGCTTTTTCCCCCGGAAAAGATAAAATACCATGATGAGCAAGACCCCGCCCATACCGTAGTCTGTCTTTAGAAACGCAGCGGCCGCACCGATCCCCACAATGGCAAACACGCCGAGCGTATTAAAAATGAGCGGCTGCATCAGATAGTTCATCTTGATCCATTCATAGATATACATCAGGATCAGTCCAAACAACAGTGTGATCATTACATTCTGGTATCCAAACAGCTTTGCCATAGTAAACTCCCCGCCTTTTATCTGGAACACCAGGTCAAACGGAATCTCCGAGACCAGCGCAAAAAGTGCCATCCGCAGCATATACTTTCGGCGGTCTTTCGTGCGGAAAAATCCCTCCACCAGCAAAAAACAATAGATAGGAAATGCGACCCGCCCGATCCCCCTTCCGACGAGGTATTTTACAGGAAGAAACACCCGGACATCCCCGATCATGACCCTGCGCAGAACCTGCGGGACAAAGACCTCCGTGTAATGGTCGATGAACATGGTCACACAGGCGATTAGTTTTAATACAAAGGTACTCAACCCACACCTCCCGAACCAGGTTTTTGGGCGGACACCGCTTTCTTTCTTGGGCTGCCTTCCCCCGTTTCATTCCCCCGGCCAGATGCCGCAGCCAAAGCCGGTTCTGCCATCTGCTTCCCCGCACCGCTCTTTTTCCCGCTCTTTTTTCCGATAAAAAGCACAATGGAGCGCGGCGGCACCTCAAAGGTACGCTGCCCTGTAGCAGCGCAGTCCTCATCGGAGGCGAGCAGGAAACTCAGCTCTTCCCCGTCATTGATATCCGGAAGATCAAATACATGCGGTTCCCAATGCATATTGGCGGCCAGATAAATGCTCTGATCCGGTGTCTTGCGGTCAATCATAGCATATTTCCCGCAAAAAAGCACCGCAAGCGTCCTGCTGTAATTGGAATAGTCCGGATACCACGCTTTCGTGCCGTGGCGCGAAACATCCGGGCAGCCGCAAGAAATATAGTCCATGCCGCGCAGCGGTATCTTGTTGCGCAGTACCGGATGCGCTTTGCGCAGGGCAATCAGCTGCTTTACAAACTCAAACTGATCCCGGTTGGCACGAAGCTGCTTCCATGTTACCCAGCCGATCTCATTGTCCTGGCAGTACGCATTGTTGTTCCCGTCCTGGGAATTTCCGAACTCATCGCCCGCCAAAAGCATCGGGGTGCCAAGCGAAATAAAAAGAAGGATCAGCGCATTGCGCCGCATCTGGCTGCGCAATTTCAGGACTTTTTTCTTTTTTGTGCTGCCTTCCGCCCCACAGTTCCAGCTGAAATTATAGTCCGTCCCGTCCCGGTTGTCCTCCCCGTTCGCCTCATTGTGCTTCACGTCATAGGCGTAGACATCCGCCAGTGTAAAGCCGTTATGGTCGGCAAGATAATTGATTGTCCCGACCACCCCGGTCTGGCGCTCCAAGCGCGCCGCCACCGCACCCACCATCTCCTCATCGCCTTTTACAAAACGGCGGATCTCACGCAGGAAGCCCTCATTGTACTCCGCGAGCACCGTCTTTTCCCCCGAAGCTTCCTGCCATGTGCCATGGCTTGCCGAAACATCCGAAAACACACCGCCGCCCTGCCGGCGCGGCAGCATTTCCCCGAAACCGCTTACGCGCCGTATCCCTTCCACATCGCCAAAACCGGAGGACAAAATTTTCACCCCGCTGAGCTCCGGGCACAGCGCCGCCATGCGTGCCGGGAAAAGCTCCGTGTTGTAGCGGAAACCGTCCACATGGTACTCCTGCACCCAAAAAATCAGGGAGTCACGGATCATATTCGGGTTGTCGGACGGCTTAAAGTCCATCTCAAGCAATACTTCTATCCCCCCCGCATGCATCCCGGCGACCATCTGCTTGAATTCCGATGCCGCCTGGTACGGTTTTGACGCGTAGGATGCTTTCGGCGCGAAATAACTGCTTTCTTTCGCAAATCCCCAATAATTAACGCGGGGCTTTTTTGCCGGTTCTACTCCCCTTGCGTCCCCGCACACGCCAAGGGGATACCGTGCGTCAGAAGCAAGAACCTCTTTGGGCCTGCTGCCACCCTCCCGCGCTGCCTGCGGCGGCCGCGCGAAAGAGGGGATCACGCCGTACGCCTCCTCCTCCAAAATCTCATCAAACTCCGCACATGGCAGCAATAACAGTGCGTTTACACCGAGTTCAAGCAGGTAATCCTTTTTTTCCAACAGACCGCGGTATGTCCCTTTGTGGCGCACTCCCGGTGCCGTCATCGTAAACCCGCGCACATGCAGCTTGTATAAAATCATATCCTCATACGCAAGGCGCGGCGGCCGGTCATCCTGCCACACAAACGGGTGGTATTTTGCCGTCAGGCCATTTTTCTTCGCGTAGCAGGCATATGCCATCTCCTCATCTACCACGCCATAGCACTCCCCACGCACGCCAAAGACATCCCGCCCAACCGTATATTTTGCATAGGGATCCAGAAATTCCCTGCCGGATACGGCATAGCGGTATCCAAAACATTCCGGCAGTTCTTTTGCCGCAATGCTGCCGGCAAAAAAACCTGGCCAGCCCTCCTGCGCAAAAAGCGACAGGGATACTGTCGCTTTGCCTTTCTCAAGATCATAAATATGCAGCTCGCATGCTTTTGTCCCCGGCAGGAAAACCGCAAAATCATACTGTTCCTGACAGCGGCTCACGCCGAGCGGTACCGGTCGGTTCGGTTCTGTCTGTATCGTTTTTCTCTCTGCTTTCATTCCGGCCTCCTTATGTCTTCCGCATGCAATATTCCGGTCTATCATTCTCCTATTGTGCCGCTTCCTCTTCCCCTAGTTCCTCGAAATTCTCCTCCACTACCTGTACCTGCAGGCTCTGTCTCCTGCGCACGGCAACGTCACTGTCAAGGTATTCGTCGTAAGTTGTGATCTTATCAATCAGCCCGTCCGGCGTGATCTCCATAATGCGGTTCGCGATTGTCTGGATAAACTGGTGGTCAAGCGAGGTAAACAACAGTACACCCGAAAATTTCATCAGCCCGTTGTTTAGCGCCGTGATCGACTCCATGTCCAGATGGTTCGTCGGCTCGTCCATAATCAACACGTTCGCGCCCATAATCATCATCTTCGAGAGCATGACGCGCACGCGCTCCCCGCCGGAAAGCACATTGACCTTCTTTGTGCCCTCCTCCCCGGCAAACAGCATCCTGCCCATGAAGCCGCGCACATAAGTAACATCCTTTTCCGGCGAGTACGGCATCAGCCAATCCACGATCGTATCCTCACATGCAAATTCTTTTGTATTGTCCTTCGGGAAATACGCCTGTGAAGTCGTCACCCCCCATTTGTACTCGCCCGAATCCGGCTCGAGTTCACCCGAAAGAATCTTAAAGAGCGTCGTGCTCGCAAGTGTGTTCGCACCGACAAACGCCACCTTGTCATTTTTATTTAAAATAAAAGAGATATCGTCGAGTACCTTCACGCCGTCAATCGTCTTTGAGAGGTTCTTCACGGTCAGTACTTCATTACCGATGTCGCGCGCCGGGCGGAAATCAATGTACGGATACTTGCGTGAGGAAGGTTTTATCTCGTCAAGCTCAATCTTTTCAAGCGCCTTCTTTCTGGAAGTTGCCTGTTTCGATTTCGAGGCATTTGCCGAAAAGCGCTGGATAAACTCCTGCAGTTCCTTGATCTTCTCTTCCTTCTTCTTGTTCGCTTCCTTCATCTGCTTGATCATCAACTGGCTCGACTCATACCAGAAATCATAATTTCCGGCATAGAGCTGGATCTTCGCATAGTCAATGTCCGCGATCTGTGTGCAGACTTTGTTCAGGAAATAGCGGTCGTGCGACACGACGATCACCGTATTTTCAAAATTGATCAAAAACTCTTCCAGCCAGCGGATTGCCTCAAGGTCAAGGTGGTTCGTCGGCTCATCAAGCAGCAAAATATCCGGGTTGCCGAACAACGCCTGCGCAAGCAGCACCTTTACTTTCTGGCTGCCGGTAAGTTCCGACATCTGTTTTGCGTGCAGTTCGGTCTCGATGCCAAGGCCGTTTAAAAGAGTTGCCGCATCGGCCTCCGCCTCCCAGCCGTTCATGTTTGCAAATTCTGCTTCCAGCTCGCTTGCACGGATCCCATCTTCCTCCGTGAAATCTTCCTTCGCGTAAATGGCATCCTTCTCCTTCATGATTTCATACAGGCGCGCATTTCCCATGACCACCGTACCGATGACATCATATGCGTCGTATTTGAAGTGATCCTGCTGCAAAAACGAAAGCCTCTGCCCCGGTGTGATGATAATCTCTCCCTTACTCGGTTCAATCTGGCCGGATAATATCTTTAAAAACGTGGACTTTCCGGCTCCGTTCGCACCGATCAGCCCGTAACAGTTTCCCTCGGTAAACTTGATATTGACATCCTCAAATAATGCCCTTTTTCCAATTCGTAATGTAACATCGCTTGCCTGAATCATGTCTTTGTTTGACCCTTTCTATATTTAGTTCCGCATCTGCCCGAACGCGCCGTTTTCCGCGGAGAAATTTTTGTCCGCTTCTCTCCCCAAAATTTCTCCGGGGCTCTTTCCGGCCAGATGCTGGCTTTTAGTTCCGCATCCGCCCGAACGCGCCAATTCTGGCGGAGAATTTTTTATCTTCTTCTCTCCCCAAAATTTCTCCGGGCTCTTTCCGGCCAGATGCCGGCTTTTAGTTCCGCATCCGCCGAACGCGCCGTTTCTGGCGGACGGCACATTATCTTTATTGTACAATAAATCGGAGAATTTGCAAGTCCTTTTTCGCCTAAATTTTGGCACGGTTTGCTTTGCCTGCACGCTCCTGTCGGTATGTCTCATACATCAGGACTGCTGCCGCCACCGCCGCATTCAGCGACTCAACCTCCCCCTCCATCGGGATCCGTATCCGCAGATCGGCGGCCTGCGCTGCCTTATCCGACAGTCCGTTCGCCTCGTTGCCGACCATCAGCGCCGTTCGCCGCGGATACTCTACGGTGTCGTATGCCACGGAACCTTCCAGATGTGCGGCACAGACCATGATCCCCCGCTGCCTCAGTCCGACGGCCACCGCCGCAAGATCCGGCACATAGACAAAAGGCATCCGGTAAATCGCCCCCATCGTCGAGCGGATCACTTTAGGGTTAAACATATCAACGCTCTCACGGCTCAGGATCACACCGGAAATCCCGGCTCCTTCCGCCGTGCGCATGATCGTTCCGAGATTCCCGGGATCGCGGAGGTTCTCAAGCAGCAAAAGCCGCAGCGCAGCCTGTTCTTCCGAAAGCAAATCATCTAGATGATACTCTGGCTGGCGCACAACCGCCAGCACCCCCTGCGGCGTTACGGTACGTGAAATTTCGCCAAACACATGGTCTGCCACGGTTTCATAGGGAATCCCGGATATATGCGCCATATTTTCCGGCACGCTTCCCCATTCCGTGATGAAGCTCTCCGCAAAATAAGCCTTTACAATACTTTCCCGCGCGCACGCGAGCACTTCACCGAACATTTTTCTTCCCTCGCACACGTATACCTTATCTTCCCTGCGCGCTGCCCCCTTTTCCTGCAGCTTCACAAGATATTTGATCTGTGCGTTTGCCGTGCTGCTGATCATGCGCTGCTCCTTCCCCCGCAGAATGCCACGGGCAGATTCATGTACCAATGGCTTCCCACGCCTCTTTATACCCGCAAAGGCGCTATATTTCCGTCGGGATTTTTTAGATTCCCTGAAAAGAAAAAGACAGTCATTGACTGTCTTTTTTAAGCAGATAGCGGGAGTCGAACCCGTCTCTTCGGCTTGGGAAGCCAATGTTCTACCGATGAACCATATCTGCATATTACACGGTCTGTTTTCCTTCCGGAACTTAACCGCAATGTTATTATAGCAGAAGACTTCCAAAAAGTAAAGAGAAATTTTTTAAAAATTTATTTTTTTTATTAGTCCATGCCTCATACCTTCCAAAAGCATATCTCACTGCCCACATATCATCCTCAACGACCCCGTTTCAAAAAAACTGGTTCCCGGTAAGCAGTTTTGGCCGATGAGGAAACGGCAGAAGAAGCAAAGTCTTCTTGCCGCTGCATAACACTTGATTCCAAAACGCCTTCCACCTCATCTTTGCTGTTTCCCTCAAATCACCACCATACCCTGCCCCTTGCGGATATCTTCCGGGAACCGGCACTTTCAAAAATCCAGCATTGTCATCGGGGTTCCTAACGCCCTTCCGCCAGCCGGTTCAGAACCTCGTTGCGCCCGATCGCGACGAGCTGCGAATTGGGAAGCAGCGGCTCATCCGCGTCCGGATTCACCTCAAACCCATCTTCACTCTTAATGCCGATTACCGTAATCTTATATCTTGCGCGCATATTCAGCTGCTTTAAACTCTTGCCCTCCCATTCCCGGCGCATGTTGATTTCCATAACGCTGATGTCCGGCGAGAGCTCCACCGCGTCGAAAAAGTTTCCGTGCACAAGATTATTCCCGTAGCGGATCCCCACTTCATTTTCCGGAAGCACCACGCGGTCTGCCCCAACCTTGCGCAGTATTTTCGCGTGCAGTTCGCTCTGCGCTTTCGCAAGTATATGCGGGACACCCAGTTCGTTCACGATCATGGTCGCAACGATACTCGCCTCCATGTTCTCGCCGATCGCGATGACCGCACCGTCAAAATTGCGGATGCCGAGCCCTGTGACCAGTTCCGGATCTTTCACATCCCCGGTCACCGCGCAGGTTACTGTGTCCGCCAGTGCACGTGTCTTTTCCTCGTTGATATCAAGCGCCAGCACCTCGCAGTCGTTCTGCATCAATGTTTTTGCGATGCTGGTTCCAAACTGTCCGAGCCCGATGACGATATATTCCTTCTTACTCATAATCTTCCTCCATTTTTATGTCCACACATACCGCGGAGCCGCCCATGCGCTTCAACCTACCAAAACCCTTCCCTCCGGGTATGCTGTCCTGGCATTTTCATGGCGGGCATTGAGCGCCAATGCCATCGTGATCGGCCCGATGCGCCCAAGATACATGCCCACGATGACCAGAACCTTTCCCGTTGCCGACAAAGAACCCGTAAAATTGCGGGAGAGCCCCACGGTTGCCGTCGCCGATACCATCTCATACAATGAATCCAGAAAATCCGCTTGTTCCACAACCATCAGCGCCACAACCAGCACAAACATGATGCCGAACCCCACACCGAAAACCGCAAACGCCTTCCTCACATCCTTTGCCGCGATCTTCCGCCGCATGACCTGCGTCCCGCTCCGCCCCGCGACCGTGGAAATGACCGTCGCCACGACCAATACCATCGTGACGGTCTTAATCCCGCCCGCCGTTCCGGACGGCGAACCCCCGATAAACATGATCATCAGATAGATCATGCTCGTACCTTCCCGGAAACATTGCTGCGGAATTGTCTGGAAGCCCGCCGTGCGCAGTGTCACCGACTGAAACAGCGATGCCAGAAGCTTTTCGCCGAACGGCAGGGGTTTTAATGTCTGCGGGTTGTTATATTCCAAAAGAAAAGTGAGCAGCGCACCGCTTAAAATCAAAAAGGCTGTCATGGATACCGCAATCCGGAAATGGAGGTTCGGCCGGAAGCGCACAAGCTCGTTCCTTCTCTTTTTGCGGCGCATCTCCTTTACATTCTCCAAAAATTCCCACCACACCGGAAAGCCGATACCGCCGAGAATGATAAGTGCCATTGTCACCAAGTTGACCAGAATATCCCCGCGGTAGGAGATCAAACTGTCACTCCCAAACAAATCAATCCCCGCATTGCAAAAAGACGAGACCGAATGGAAGGCAGCGTACCATATCCCCTGCCAAAACCCGTACTGTGGGACAAAACGGATGCAGCAAAACAGCGCTCCAATCCCTTCCACAAGGAGCGTCCCCTTGATGATCCGGATCGTGATGCGCACCAATCCCCGCAGGGTATCCAGATTGTAAGCATCCTGCAACAGCAAGCGTTCTTTTAAAGATATCCTTTTTCCGAGCACAAGGAGTATCGTCGTTGTAAAAGTCACGATACCAAGCCCGCCGAACTGGATCAGGAACAGGATTACAACCTGCCCGAACAGGCTCCACTGCTCCGCCATGACCACAGTGGAAAGCCCTGTCACACAGATGGAGGTGGTCGCCGTAAAAAATGCGTCAATAAGCGGTGTCACGGTACGGCTCTTTGTTGCGGCCGGCAGGGACAGGAAAAATGTCCCCAAAAGAATCGCGGCAAGAAATCCAACCATGATCATCCGCGTTGTTGTCATCACAAAAAATCTTTTTTTTCTTCTCATCGTTGCCCCAAACACGCTTTCCAAAAATTGCATTACCCTAGGCTGCCAGCTTATTATAGACCTTTTGAATGCAGATTTCAATATAAAAGCCCTATATTTTTCCATAACATATGTGCCAAGATCCGGAGAAAGCAAGCGGCCGGGGACGATCCCACAGCACTCCCGTTCTCCCGTTTTACATGGAAGCGGACTGCCCCCTCTTGCACTTTCCGCTGTCCGTACCTAACGACACAAAAAAGGCGGGTTCACACCATGAACCACGCCTTTCATTTCTGTATTAATTTTAGATCGTACAGTTAAAACGGCTTCCGGTCTCCGGTCTTTCCGCTTTTACCTCACTCCAGTCCACCTTGCGGATCTTTTCCAGCAGTTCCTCAACAGTGGATGCCGAAACCTTCACGGTCTTTTTCTCGGCCGACAGCGCACTGTCCCCATAGCTGCCCTTTAAGCGCTCCTCTGCCTTCTCTTTCTCCGCTTTCTTCTCTTCGGCTTTTTTCTCTTCCGCCTTCTTTTCCTTTGAACTCTCAATGCGCTCTTTCTGCTTTGCCCCTGCTTTCTCAAGCTCCGCAAAATAGCTGACCGAACCGTCGTTCCCGATCGTCATGCCGATGCTCTTGATCTCGCTGCCGCTCTCCTCCGCCTCTTCGGTAAGCTCCTCCTTGATGCTGTCAAGCTTCGTGGTAGAATCCTCAATCAGTTTTATGTACTTCTCTTTCGTTGCCTCATCGCTCGCCATCGCTTCGAGGGTATCCGGGTCGATCAGCACGCTGTAATCCTTCGTTCCTCGTGAAAGATAGGACTGTGCCTCCTCCGCCGACGAGTATTCGGCTACCATGAAATCCATATTCTTGTACTTTTCCTTCAGCTGCTGCAAAAGCTCTTTTGCCTTATCGCTTATGTTCAGCTCGGTCTGTGTTGCCCGCTCCGCCGACGTACTTCCCGCCGTCTTTCCGGAACGCTCTGTCCTTGTGGCACCGCCGCGGCCAGTCTCCTTCGTATTTTTTACATAACTCTCTGCCGCATTGCTCTGATATGCACTGTATGCACCTAACTTGTTCATTTTTGCGCCCTCCTTAGCCAGATACAAATCCATTTGATTGTATTCTTCTTATCTGGTTTGTATATCGACATGACCATAAAAAAATATTAGCAATTTTATGAAAATATTTGTTCCTCCACTCTCCTGTGCCATTATGCCACAAAAACCACCGGACAAATTATTTGCCCGGTGGTTTTTTGTTTACGCTCCTGCCCAATGAAAGCCTGTTACAGCCTGAAATCGTTCGCTTTCCTTGACAGCTCCTCGCTCAGGTTTAAAAGCTTATCCGTACCCGCCGTACACTCGTCGATCGCGCAGGAAAGATCCTGCATGCTCGCACTCGTCTCCTGCGTCGATGCGGCATTCTCCTCGGAAATCGCGGCAAGCTGCTCCACAATATTGCTGATCTCATCCTTCATCACAGTAATCTGCTTTGTCTGCTCCGAAATATTCTCGGCCGCATCCGATACTTTACTGATTTCCTTGCCAAGCCCGCCAAAGGTGGTATTCAGTCCGTCGAGCTGATCCATCTGGACACCGACATTCTGTTCCACGCTTCCCATACGCTCCACGCTGATATCGCTGTTGCGGATCAGCTGGCTGACAATCTCCGCAATCTGCTCCGCGCCCTTGCTGCTCTCCTCGGAAAGGTTGCGGATCTCCTCCGCCACTACCGCAAAGCCCCTGCCCGAATCGCCTGCCCGCGCCGCCTCGATCGAAGCATTCAGCGAGAGAAGGTTTGTCTGCTGCGCGATATCCTGAATCAGGCTGACCGCCTCATTGATCTTTTGCGCAGAGACGTTTGTATTGTTGGTCTCCTCTTTGAGCACCGTAACTTCCTGTGAGGTTTTCTTTCCAATATTAAGGAGTTTCTGCAATGCCTCGTATGCCTGCTTCGCATAGTTGTTCATCGATTCCACGGACCGGTTCAGATCCTGGATATTATTGGCATTCTGGTCCAGGGCTGCACCAATGCTGATCACACTGTCCGAAGCCTTTGCCGTCTCACCTGCCTGGTCTGTGGAACCCTTGGCAATCTCCTCGACAGCAATATTGATATTTCCGATATTCTGGGAGATCATGTTAAATTTCTCAAGGAAAGACTTGTTCTCCGTGTCCAACCCTTCCGCAGAATTTTGGAGGTCACGGATCACCCCGTGGAAACTCTCCTGTACGGAATTGAGGCTGCGCGCAATATCACCGATCTCATCCCCGCGGCTTAAGAACCGGTCTTCGATCGTTCCGCTTAAATCCTTGCCTGCCAAGCGTGCCATATAGCTCGATGTCGTCATGAGCGCCCCGGTGATCCTGCGCAGGAACGTAAGGCAGCTGACCAGGGCAAATGCGATACTGATTACTGTCAGGATACCCACGGCCTCCAAAACGCTGGTGTTGACATAATCATCCACCTCGCTGCGCATTTTCCCGGTAAAGACAATCCCCACGATTTCACCGCTGCTCGGCTGTTTTAACGGCATGTAATAGGTGGTGTATTGCTCCCCCTGGATCATAAGGCGGCTTAAAAACAGGGATTCCCCTGCCAATACCCTGTTCGCCGTGTCCGCATCAAGGCTCGTGTCGATCACACGCTTGCCGCTCTCATCCTTTATCGTCGTGGTCTTTCTGATATTTCCCCACAAAATGGTTACCGAAAGCCCGGTCATATCTCCAATCTTGTCAATCTCATCCGTCCTGGCGGTGAGATTCACCTCGCCCTTGTACAGCTGTCCATCCCTCAGGTTATAATCATCCGCATTTATTCTGCCAAGCAGCTCATCAACTAAAAAACAAGTGGACCTCAGCTGCTCTTCCATCAATGAATCTGCGAGGGCCCTTGACTTTGACCCGAATGCTACCATCGCGACCACAATCAGCAGTACTGCCAGCAACAATACAAAAACCATCAGTTTGGCATTTAATTTCTTCATTTTTTCCATAAATTGCACGACCTCCTAATTCTCTTACCAGTTGCCCTTCCCGCGTTACTTATCAGGGGTTCTTCCAGCTATTTATATTAGAAAACATGTAGTTTTGATAAAGTATACCATTTTTCTGTAGAATTTTCAAGCCTTTTGCATGCATTGCATATTTTTGTCCATAAATCGAAACGAAATCTATTATAAATCCACAAAAATATATTTTTCTCTTCTCTTGCCGGGGCAGCGCTGCCCTCCCCCCTTTTAGCAGTCTTCAACGAAAATTGAGCACCCATCGGTTTTTGTCCGGATAGTAAATGAGCCAGCACCGGACGGCCCGCCCGAAAATAGTCAGCGTACAGTCAAATTCGACGGACAAAATCCCCGCGTACCTTTTCCGCTCCTGTGAATGGACAATGACCGGACGGATGGCCTGTATCTGCCCTTCCTCGTCCTTTACCTTTATCATCAGGGGCATCAGTTTCCCGGAACTGGTAAACCAGCACTCACACGCAACCTCCCTCTGCGTCCCCCGCAAACTCCCCGCATCGCTCCTGCCACTGTTTGTATATCCCCCGAATGCCATGAAGATTCCTCCTTTTCCGCCGGGACATCCCCAAAAAATCCGTTCCTGCCGCCGTTTCCCTCCGAAAAAACATTATACCCTGCCGCCGCTCCCCGGATACCCCCCGCACATATGATCGACCGGCTGGTTCAGAAAGCCTGCCCGCAATACGGCATCCCTTCCATAGCGCCCGCGGATGCAATCCAATGTCCTGTCCATTTCCGCAAGCTTCCCATGATCCATATGTCCAAACAGTTCCATCTGCCAGTACGGTCTCTCCTCCCCCACCCCGCTGGTATGCACCCCCAAATGCCGGATGGGACGGCCATCCCACAATTCCCCGAACAACCCACATGCCGCCTCATAAAGTTCCAAGGTCAGGTTGGTCGGGATCCGAAGCCTTTCTTGGTGCGAGGCGTAGGCCATATCTGCATACCGTATTCCTACCGAGACTACCGAAACCTCCGCCCGGTCGGCGCGAAGCCTCTCCCCTAAAGTCTCCGACAAGGCTAAGAGCACTCTTTTTGCCGTCGCGGCATCTTCCACATTGAACGGAATGGTCGTGCTGTTGCCGTACCCCTTGTTCGGCATGGGGGCTGCCAGCACCGGTGAAAGATCTGTCCCGTTGGCAAATGCCCAGATCACCTCACCCTGCTTCTTAAGCACGGATCTCAGCCATACCGGATCCGCACCTGCAAGCTGCCCTATCGTTCGTATCCCCATCGAGAAAAGCCGTTTTGCTGCCGCGCGCCCTACAAAAAACAGATCCGATACCGGGAGCGGCCACATTTTTTCCGGTATTTCCTCCGGATACAAAGTATGGACCCGGTCGGGCTTACGGAAGTCGGATGCCATCTTTGCCAAGAGCTTATTGCTTGAAATCCCGATATTCACGGTAAAGCCAAGCTCCCTTTTGATGCGCTCCCGCATCTCTCCCGCCGCCTCCCACGCCGTCCCGAACAGGTGGCAGGATGCACTCATATCAATAAACGCCTCGTCAATGCTGTATTGTTCCACCACGTCGGAATACTCCCGCAGGATATCCAAAAAAGCCCGGGAACATTTCTCATACAATTCATAATCCGGCGCAACCAAAAGCAACCCCGGACATTTCTCCTGCGCCTGCCAGATGGCTTCCCCTGTCTGTATCCCGCATTGCTTCGCCGGAATGGACTTCGCGAGGATAATCCCGCGGCGCAGGGAAGTATCCCCGGCAACTGCCGAGGGTATCTCCCTGAGGTCATACGGCTCCCCCAGGTGGGCAAGACGATAAACAGCCTCCCATGAAAGGAAGGCTGAATTCACATCAATATGGAATATAATCTTATCCAAACGTATGTTCACCTCCGGTTCCATAATAGCAAACATACGTTCCTATTTCAAGCGGTATATCCTTCCAAGTCTTTTTTATCGTCTCCAAAAAAGACTTGGATCCGAAAATATTCGGGTAAAATGTTGATCTTTTGCCAAAAATCCCGGAAAATCCTTTTCCGCCATTAACTATCCCTTAAAACAGGCACAGCTGCTCATACGGGGATTTTCTTTCCAACAGGCAGGGTTTTTTCCCTAAAAAATCCATCGTCCGGTTCGGTTCCAGTATCCACGGACGGATATCCTCCTCCTCCAAAACCAGCGGCATCCGGTCATGCACCGGTCTCATGGATTCATTGGCCTGTGTGGTAAGGATCACAAAATGTTCCCCGTCCGGATATCGGTCATAAAAGCCTGCCATAAACAGCACCTCTCCTCCCCTCCGGGAAAAAATATTTTTTTCCTTTTCATGGTTCCACTCATAAAACCACGTGGCAGGAATGACAGCCCTCCGGTTGGCAACGGCGGCAGAAAACATTGGCTTCTCTGTTACCGTCTCACATCTGGCATTAAAAACAAGTTTTTTCCCGGCATGGCCAGAACCGGAAACCTGCCCCAAAAATCCCCACCGCTGCATACGGCAGCACAGACGGCTGCCTGTGTTTGATGCCGCGAGAACCGGAGCTATCTCCGTCGGACATATATCCTTTGCCTGCAATGCGGCAAACGAAAGACTGCCCTGCTGTCTGCCCTCATCCACCTGGCGCACAAGTTTTTCAATTTCCCGCACCGTCCCATCATCCACATAATATCTTCCGCACATAAAGCATAACCTCCGTCTTTTCTGCCCACACGCAAAAAAGAACCCCGACCGCTTCCACGCAAACCGGAATTCCCCCTCATAGACACTGCGGGTAGCCGGACTTGAACCGGCACGGAGTTGCCTCCGAGAGATTTTAAGTCTCTTGTGTCTGCCTATTCCACCATACCCGCATATGCAGCAGCCAACGTACAAGCAATCGCACATGCAGGCATACCACAAATGGAAGTTATAGGGTTCGAACCTATGACCCTCTGCTTGTAAGGCAGATGCTCTCCCAGCTGAGCTAAACTTCCATGCTATTATATTATATACCTTTCACAGAAACTTTGCAAGCATAAAATTTATATGGATAAATCTTATATCCTCTTTCTATGAAAACGACCTAAGCGGGACTCGAACCCGCGACCTCCGCCGTGACAGGGCGGCGCTC